>NZ_JBIRGO010000003.1:170126-536060 GCF_044328065.1 Streptomyces sp. NPDC017993 | reverse complement strand
GGGTTCACCCTGGAGGCCGACAAGCTGGAGCGGCTGGCGCAGGCCGGCGGCACCGCCGCGTCCTCGATCGCGGAGGCGGTCAAGGACGCCGACGTCGTGATCACGATGGTGCCCGCCTCGCCGCAGGTGGAGGCCATCGCCTACGGCCCCGACGGCATCGTGGACAACGCCAAGCGCGGGGCGCTGCTGATCGACATGTCCTCGATCACCCCACAGACCTCCATCGACCTGGCCAAGGCCGCCGGCGCCAAGGGCATCCGGGTGCTCGACGCCCCGGTCTCCGGTGGTGAGGCCGGCGCGATCGAGGCCGTACTGTCGATCATGGTCGGTGGCGAGCAGGCCGACTTCGACGCCGCCAAGCCCATCCTGGAGGCGCTGGGCAAGACCATCGTGCTGTGCGGTCCGCACGGCTCGGGCCAGACGGTCAAGGCCGCCAACCAGCTGATCGTCGCCGTCAACATCCAGGCCTGCGCCGAAGCGGTCGTGTTCCTGGAGAAGTCCGGCGTCGACCTGGCCGCCGCCCTGGACGTCCTCAATGGCGGCCTGGCCGGCTCCACCGTCCTGACCCGCAAGAAGGACAACTTCAAAAACCGGGACTTCAAGCCCGGCTTCCGCATCGACCTGCACCACAAGGACATGGGCATCGTCACCGACGCCGCCCGCACCGTCGGCGCGGCCCTGCCCGTCGGCGCCGTCGTCGCGGGCCTCGTCGCCTCCCTGCGCGCCCAGGGCGACGGCAACCTCGACCACTCCGCCCTCCTGCGCGGCGTCGAACGCCTCTCCGGAAACACCACCGAAAGCTGAGTTCCATGGCGGCGCAGCGCGTTCCCGCCGTACAGGCGGCCGTCCGGATCATGAAGGACGAGGGCGTCGACATCGTCTTCGGCCCCCCCGGTGCCGCCCTCCTCCCGCTGTACGCGGCGATGAGGAGGGCCGGCGGCATCGAGCACTACGCGGTGCGCCACGAGGAGGCCGCCGCCCACATGGCGGACGGCTGGGCCCGTACGAGCGGCGGCCGGGTCGGCGTCGCCGCGGTGGCCGCAGGCCCGGGGGCCGCGCGGCTGGTCACCGGTCTGTACGCGGCACGGCAGGACGAGGTCCCGCTGGTCTGCGTCACCGGTCGGCCGGCGGACGGTCCGCGCCGGAGGTCCGGCGCGCTCCGCCAAGGAGCCGGCGATCCGCCGGATCTCGTCCGGCTGGCCGGTCCGGTCACCAAACGGGCGGAGCGGATCGAGGATCCGGCGCGGATTCCGGGGGCCTTTCGCGAGGCGTTCCGGATCGCGCGGGAGGGGCGGCCGGGTCCGGTCCTGATCGATGTGCCGGCCGATGTGGCCGCTGCGGAGATCGGTGACGACTCCGGGGCCGGCCCGGTCCTCGACTTCCGGTTTCCGCAGTCGGCTGCCCGGCCGACGGCCGACACCCGGCCGGACGGGCCGCGGCCCGACGGCGGGGCGTTCCCGGTCCTGGCGGAGATCGACAGGATTCTCGGCGCGGGCTCGGCGTCGGACCCGGCGGTCCACGTCGTCAGCGGTTCGCCGGGCGCCGCGACGGCGGTGGGCGCGCCGCGGCGCCTGCACCACCTCCGTACGGGGACCGGCCTGCCCGGCTGGGAGGTGCCGGCCGCCATCGGCGTCCGCAAGGCCCTGGAGTCCCGGGGCGAGCGGGACGCGGAAGTGGTCGCGGTCATCGAGGGTCACGGCCTGTCGTTCCTGGCCGAGGAGTTGTCGGGCGCGGCGCGGTACGGCGTGCCCCTCGTCCTGCTCGTGCTCACCCCCGGTCGCCCCGGTACGGCCTCGGCCACCGGCGGTCACCCCCACCACGTTCCGGTCGGCTTTCCGGACGAGCAGCTCACGGACCACGTGAAGCTCGTCGAGGCGTACGGCTGCGCAGGCCGCGGCCTCGCCGATCCGGCAGATCTCCGCTCGGCCATCGAGTGGGCCCGCAAGGAAGCCGTCTCCACGCGGCGGCCGGTCCTCGTAGAGGTTCCGGTCGCGCGCGGGGTGCCGGCGTCCGGCGGCCCGGTCGCCGGTGCCGTGCGGGAGTACAGCTTCGGGCCCTGAGGGGCCCGGAGCCCGGAGTTTCCGGGCGGCGGCTGCGCTGACACCTGTCCTGTCGCGCCCAGGCGTGGCCGCCGTCCGGAACACCATCCAGCTTTGTTTCAACAAACTGTTGACGTTTGGTCGGAGCTCTTCTTACGCTCCGACATGCGGAAGCCAACTTCCGCGCTCTCGTACGGAAGGTCACCATGTCGAAGCCCACGCCGACGGCGCGCGTTCTCACAACGGAGGCTGGAGCCCCCGTCGCCGACAACCAGAACTCCTCAACCGCCGGCGTCGGCGGCCCGATCATTCTCCAGGACCAGCACCTGCTGGAGAAGCTCGCGCGCTTCAACCGCGAGCGCATCCCGGAGCGCGTCGTGCACGCCCGTGGCTCCGGCGCGTACGGCTACTTCGAGGTGACCGACGACGTCACCGGCTTCACCCGTGCCGACTTCCTGAACACCGTCGGCAAGCGGACCGAGACGTTCATCCGCTTCTCGACCGTCGCCGACAACCTCGGCGGCCCGGACGCGGCCCGCGACCCGCGCGGCTTCGCCCTGAAGTTCTACACCGAAGAGGGCAACTACGACCTCGTCGGCAACAACACCCCGGTGTTCTTCATCAAGGACCCGATCAAGTTCCCCGACTTCATCCACTCGCAGAAGCGTGACCCCTTCACGGGCAAGCAGGAGCCGGACAACGTCTGGGACTTCTGGGCGCACGCCCCCGAGGCCACCCACCAGATCACCTGGCTCATGGGCGACCGCGGCATCCCGGCCTCCTACCGCCACATGAACGGCTACGGCTCGCACACCTACCAGTGGACGAACGCCGAGGGCGAGGCCTTCTTCGTCAAGTACCACTTCAAGACCAACCAGGGCATCCGCTGCCTGGACGCCGAGCAGGGCGCCGAGCTCTCCGGCACGGACCCCAACAGCCACCAGACCGACCTGCTGCAGTCCATCGAGCGGGGCGTGTACCCCTCCTGGACCCTGTACGTGCAGATCATGCCGGCGGCCGAGGCGGCGGACTACCGCTTCAACCCGTTCGACCTGACGAAGGTCTGGCCGCACAGCGACTACCCGCTGCAGCGCGTCGGCCGGCTGGTCCTGGACCGCAACCCGGACAACGTCTTCGCCGAGGTCGAGCAGTCCGCGTTCTCGCCGAACAACTTCGTCCCCGGCATCGGTCCCTCCCCGGACAAGATGCTCCAGGGCCGGCTGTTCGCCTACGCCGACGCGCACCGCTACCGCCTGGGTGTCAACCACACCCAGCTGCCGGTGAACGCCCCCAAGGCTGTTTCTGGTGGCCAAGCCAACAACTACGGCCGGGACGGTCTGATGGCCGCCAACGCCTACGACCGGCGCGCGAAGAACTACGAGCCGAACTCCTACAGCGGCCCGGTGCAGACGAACGAGCCGCTCTCGGCTCCGCTCGCCGTCGCCGGCCACGTGGGCACCCACGAGGCCCCTGCGCACACCAAGGACGACGACTTCTTCCAGGCCGGTGAGCTCTACCGGCTGATGTCCGAGGACGAGAAGAACCGGCTGGTGAACAACATCGCCGGCGGTCTCTCCCAGGTCGGCCGCGACGACGTGATCGAGAAGAACCTCGCCCACTTCCACGCGGCCGACACGGACTACGGCAAGCGTGTGGAGGCCAAGGTCCGCGAGCTGCGCGAGGACTGACGGGAGGTCAGCATCCTTGCGCATCCGTACCGGTCGGCCCGTTGAGGGGTGGTCGGCCGGTACGGAGAGGTAGTGCGGAGCTCCGCGGCATCCGGGGAGCAACCAGTGCGGTGGCAGCACTCACCCGGTAAGGACGGGTGAGTCACTCCCCCGCCGCGGAGCCCGCCTCCTCCACGGCCCCCACGGGGGCCTCACCTCTCTTCCACTGCTCCGTCCGGTGGTGCGATGTCCTGTCGCGCCCATCTTTCGCGCTGCCGGGCGGGAACATCTCGCACTGGGCCCGGTATCCGTACGGTCACGGATAGCGGGCCCGGTGTGCGTTCCGCCCCCGGTCTCGCCAGCGCGCGAAACCCCGGGCAGGCCCGCTCCTTCGGGCGTGAGCGGCGCGCGCGGGTCCCATGCGCGCCGTGCGGGAGGCCATGTGCGCTTCGCGCTCCCCCACTTTCTCGCCCGACCTGCGGCTCTCTCCGTAATTCCGCCCACGCCGCCGGGTTTTGGAGAGACGATGGGCGACAGCAGAGAGCCGTCCTGTCTGCCGACCTACCCGCCAGGAGCCGACCATGGCCGACAGTGTGCCGGTGCGGTGCCCCACATGCCGCCGCGAGAACGCCTTCACCCCGCCGACCTTCCCGTGCGCGTGCGGTGCCCCGCTGACCATGCCCGTGCTGCGCGGCGGGGTCCCCGTCGAGATACTCCACCGCACCTGGCAGGCATCCTGGGTCGAGGTGCGCTGCGACGTCTGCGGGCGCCAGGACGAGTGGCCGGCGCCGGAGTCCGGCTGTGTGTGCGGCACGGTCGTGCGCGTGCCCGTCGTCCCCGCGCCCACACCGCCGCCACCACCCGCCCTCCCGGCCGTCGGGTCCCTCGACCTCACCGGCCTCCTGCCGGCGGCCGCACCGAACGCGCGGCGCGCCGTGCTGCGTCCCGCCTTCCATCCGGTCACGATCCGCACCGCCCGCGACTGCGTGACGGCCGCCGGCCAGTATCTGAAGTGGCTGGGCTACACGGACGTCACCCGCACTCAGGAGCGCACCGCCTCGGGTGTGGACCTGCGCGGCACCGGGGTGGTGGCACAGGTCGACCCGACCACCCACGCCACCGAGCTCCGCGAGATCGAATGCGTCTGGCTCAACGGCCTCAACGACTCGGCCATCGCCGTCTTCTTCTCCCTCGCGGGGTACGCCCGTGACGCCCGCTCCCGCGCGGACGAGCTGCACATACCGCTGTTCGTCATGGATCTCACCGGCACCCCGCAGCCGGTCAACGACCCGGCCGACGAACTGATCAAGTACGGGGCGCCGGGCCGGTGACCCCGTCGGGCGGCGCAGGACCGTCCACGACGGCCGCCGCGCGCCCCGCAGAACGGCGAACGACGGCGCATGGCGCACCGAGGAAACCCGGTCGCCCGACCCGACCGGACCGGTGACACTGGCCGGATGACCATTCGCACGCCGTCCCCCGCCGACCTGTCGGCGTTGCGCGACATCGAGCGGGCGGCTGGAGAGCCGTTCCGTGCACTGGGCATGACCCGGATCGCGGACGACGACCCGCCGTCCGTACGCCGGTTGACCGACCACTTGCAGGCGGGGAGGCTGCTGGTCGCGTACGAGGGGACCGGCGGCGACGGTACCGGCGGACGGCCGGCCGGCTATCTGCTGTGGGACCCGGTCGACGGCTGCGCCCATATCGAGCAGGTGTCGGTCCACCCCGAGTACGCCCGCCGCGGGATCGGCCGGGCCCTCATCGACCGGGCGGAGCGGGACAGCGGGCTGGGCGCCCTCACCCTGACCACCTTCGCCGAGGTGCCGTGGAACGCGCCCTACTACCGCCGGCTCGGCTTCCGGGTGCTCGACGACGCCGCGCTCACCCCCGGGCTGCGGGCCATCCGCGCGCACGAGGCGGCGCTCGGCCTGGACGCCTGGCCGCGGGTCTGCATGCGGCGGCAGTCGGACACTCGATGAGCCTCCGCAAGGGACGCCGTTGACGGGACGCTTCGCCGGCGGTCGTACGCAGGCCCCAAGTCGCCCCCGGCCGACCGCGTCTCGTCGATCAGGCCGCCGCACCGCCGCCCCTCAGCCCGCCCGCACGACCGCCGGCGCCTGACCCGCCGTCGAACCCCCGTCGACCGCGACCTCGGCGCCCGTCAGGAAGCCGGCGGCGTCGGAGGCGAGGAAGGCGACCAGGCCGGCGACGTCCCGTGGCAGGCCGATGCGGCGCAGGGCGACTGCGGGGTGGTTTCCGGCCCCGGCAGGTGGGGCGATGCCCTCCACCATCGGGGTGTCGATGATCCCCGGGTGGACGGAGTTGACCCGGATACCGTGCTCGCCGAATTCCAGGGCGGCGACTTTGGTGAGGCCGCGCAGACCCCACTTGGAGGCGCCGTAGCCGCCGGTGCGGGCGATACCGGTGAGGCCCGCGATGGAGGAGACATTGACGATCGCGCCCCCTCCCGCGCGGATCATCGGCGCACGCACGGCCCGCATCCCGAGGAACGGCCCGACAAGGTTGACGCGGAGGGTCTCCTCGAAGGCTTCGGGACTCTCCTCGTGCAGCGGCAGGGAGCGGAACACCCCCGCGTTGTTGACCAGAATGTCGAGCCGTCCGAAGACCTCGCGGGTGGCATCCACGGCGGCGGCCCAGTGGGAGGCGTCGGTGACATCGAGGTGGACGTAGTGCGCCCCGGCGCCGATCCCCGCAGCCACCTCCCGGCCCAGGTCGTCCCGTACGTCGGCGAGCACAACCCGTGCGCCTAGGCGGGCGAAGAGCCGGGCCGCCTCGGCGCCCTGGCCCCGGGCGGCACCGGTGATGACAGCGGTCTTTCCCTCAAGACTGAGCACAAGCCCTCCAGCGGATCGTCCGGATGCTTCAGTCAGCTATATGACGGTTAGTCAGGTCAAGGGGTGCGCAGGCCATACTGGGGAGATGATCGACGCGAACGCCCTCCGGTCCACCTGCCTGGAATTCAACGGCGCGACCGAGGAATTTCCCTTCCCGGGCCATCCGGACGTGGCGACGTTCAAGGTCGGCGGCAAGATCTTCGCGCTGACGACCGTGGATGCGGTGCCGCTCAGCGTGAGCCTCAAGTGCGATCCGGAGGAGGCCGAGCGACTGCGGGCGACCCACCCGGAGGTGGTGCCGGGCTACCACCTCAACAAGCGGCACTGGAACACCGTCTCCCTGTCGGGCGACCTCCCGGACCGGCTCGTCCTCGACATGATCGAGGACTCGTACGACCTCGTGGTCGCCTCCCTCCCCCGCGCCCAGCGCCTGCTGCTCGACTGGCCGGGCGGCCGCTGACCGTACCGGCGGAACGGGACGGGGCACGAGGGGACAGGGCGGAACGAGGGAGACATCAGGACCGCGTCAGAGGGCGGCGGCCTCCTGCCCGGCGGCCGCGCCGGGGGCGGACTCTCCGGCGACCGCCGCAAGGGGCTTGGCGTAGCAGCGGCTGAGCTCATCGAAACGGTAGGGGCCGAACTTGGCACAGGACTCGTAGCCGCTGGAGGTGTAGAGGGAGATGGCCTCCGGCAGCTTGGTGCCGGTCTCCAGGACCATCCGGACGCGGCCCGCACCACGGGCGTCGTTCTCCAGGGCTGCCAGCAGCCGCCGGGACAGACCGCGGCCGCGGGCCTCGGGGATGACGTACATGCGCTTGATCTCCGCGTCACCGTCGGCGTACCCGTGGCCGTTCTCGTCCTGACCGCGCCAGCCGCCGGTGGCGACCGGGGCGCCCCGGTCGTCGTAGACGATCAGAAACAGACCCTGGGGCGGCTCGAACATGGCCGGGTCGAGGGGCGTGATGTCGCCCTCGTCCTTGCCGAACCGCGCCGCGTACTCCAGCTGGACGCGGTCATTGAGCTCGACCGCGTCGGGGTGACCGAAGGAGACTTGCCGCATATTCATGCGTTGAACTGTACTTCTATGCGATCGCGGATGTGAAGGTCTCCGCGACTCGACCGCCTGCCGCCGGCCGCGGCATGCGCCTTGCTCTCTATAGACCGGTCGGTCTAGAGTGCTCGGCATGGCATCCTCACGCGGAGACACCCGCGCCCGCATCCTGCGCACCGCGGCCGACCTCTTCCAACGCCAGGGCTACGGCGCGACCGGCCTCAACCAGGTGCTGGCGGCCAGCGGCGCCCCCAAGGGCTCGCTGTACTTCCACTTCCCGCAGGGCAAGGAGCAGTTGGCCGCCGAAGCGATGGCGCTGGCCGGCGCCGAGACGGGTGAGCGGATGGCCGCCGCGCTGGCCGCCGCGACCGGACCGGCCGACGCCGTGGCCGCCCTCGGCGCACTGCTCGCCCAGGGGTTGGAGGAATCCGACTACCGCGACGGCTGCCCGGTGGCCACCGTCGCGCTGGAGGAGGCCGGGGACGCCGGTCCCATCCATGACGCGTGCCACGACACCTACCAGCTGTGGCTGTCGGGGCTCGCCGAGCGGCTGCACTCGTGGGGCACGCCCGAGCCCGAGTCGCGGGAGCTGGCCGATCTGGCGATGTCCTCGCTCCAGGGAGCGCTGCTGCTGGCGCGGGTCCGCCGCGACAGCACCGTCATCCATACCGTCGCACGCCGCATCGGCGCGCTCGCCGCACAAGGAGTGAACTGACCGTATGAGCCTCACGCACCCGGCCGCGGCAGCGCGCGCCACGAAGATCCACCACCTCAACTGCGGCTCCATGATGACCATCGAGGCGACCTACGACGGGCCGCAGCCCCTGCACGCCGTCTGCCACTGCCTGCTGGTGGAGACCGAGCGGGACGGGCTGGTGCTGATCGAGACCGGCCTCGGCACGGACGACGTGCGGCGACCGCAGGAGACGCTGGACGCGGAGTGGAGGGAGCTGGCCCAGCCGGCGCTGCGGCTCTCCGAGACCGCTCTGCGGCAGATCGAACGTCTGGGGTACGCCGCTTCGGACGTCCGGCACATCGCGGTGACCCACCTGGACGTCGACCACAGCGGCGGTCTGCCGGACTTCCCCGAGGCCCGTGTGCACGTCATGGAGGCCGAGCTGCGGGCCGCCGAGAAGGAGGCGCCCAGCACGCGCTACCGCCCGGCGCACTGGGCGCACGGCCCCCGCTGGCAGACCTACGCAGCGGACGGCACCGGCGAGGAGTGGGGCGGATTCTCCGGGGTGCGCCAACTGGTGGGCGTGCGGGACGACTTGCTGATCGTGCCGCTCGGCGGGCACAGCGCGGGGCACGCGGGAGTGGCGGTCCGCGACGGCGAGCGCTGGCTGCTGCACGCCGGGGACGCGTACTTCTACCACCGGGAGATCGCCGCCGACGCGCCGCACTCCCACCCGCTGATGGACATCATCCAGCTGGACGCCCAGGTGGACGAGCAGCTGCGGATCGCCAACCAGGAACGTCTGCGGGGCCTCGCGGCGCGGGGCACCGACAAAACCGGCGCCGCTTCCCGGCTGCCGATCGGTAGCCGGGAAACGCCGGACGGGCGGAGTGCTCCGCAGGAGCGGATCACCGTGCTCAACGCGCACGACCCGTGGGATTACCTGCGCCTCAGCGGCGTCGACGCACCCTGAGCACCCAGGGGGTGAACTGGCGCCCCGTACCGCGGAGTTGGCCTCCACGAGGCCCCGGACGCGCCGCCGGGGCCCCATCGCCGGCGAGAGCTATGACACCCGGCCCTGCTCCCTCGCCAGCCGTTCGCGCAGTTCGATCTTGCGGACCTTGCCGCTGACCGTCATCGGGAAGGCGTCGACGATGTCGAGATAGCGCGGCACCTTGAAGTGGGCGAGCCGGGAGCGGCAGTAGCGGGCCAGCTCGTCCCGGGTCAGCGGGTCCGCGGGGTCGCGCAGGATCACGCAGGCGGCGATCTCCTCGCCGTACTTCTCGTCCGGGACACCGACGACCTGGACGTCGGCGATCTTCGGGTGGGTGTAGAGGAACTCCTCGATCTCGCGCGGATAGACGTTCTCGCCACCTCGGATGATCATGTCCTTGATGCGGCCGACGATGCGGACGTAGCCGTCGTCGTTCATCACCGCCAGATCGCCGGTGTGCATCCACCGGCCGGCGTCGATGACCTCGGCGGTGCGCTCGGGCTCCTCCCAGTAGCCGAGCATCACGCTGTAGCCGCGGGTGCACAGCTCCCCCGGCGTGCCGCGGGGCACGGTCCCGCCGGTCGCCGGGTCGAGGACCTTCACCTCGATGTGCGGCAGCACCCGGCCGACCGTCGCCGTGCGGTGCTCCAGATCGTCGTCCCTGCGGGTCTGGGTGGACACCGGCGAGGTCTCGGTCATGCCGTAGCAGATGGACACCTCCGCCATGTGCATCTCGGCGACCACCCGCTTCATCACCTCCTCCGGGCACGGCGAGCCGGCCATGATGCCGGTGCGCAGCGACGTCAGGTCGTAGGAGGCGAAGTCGGGGTGGTTCAGCTCGGCGATGAACATCGTCGGCACGCCGTACAGCGACGTGCAGCGCTCGTCCTGGACCGCCCGGAGGGTGTCCGCGGCGTCGAAGGCGAGCCCCGGGATGACGATGCAGGCGCCGTGCGACGTGGCGCCGAGGTTACCCATGACCATGCCGAAACAGTGGTAGAAGGGCACCGGCAGACAGACCCGGTCGTCCGCGGTGTAGCCGACCGTCTCGCCCACCCAGAAGCCGTTGTTGAGGATGTTGTGGTGGGAGAGGGTGGCGCCCTTGGGGAAGCCGGTGGTGCCGGAGGTGTACTGGATGTTGACCGGGTCGTCCGCCGTCAGGCCCGCTTCGCACTCCGCGAGCCGGGCTTGCGGGACGGCGGCGCCGGCGGCCAGCAGCCCGCCCCAGGTCGGGTCACCGATGTAGACCACGTCGCGCAGCGCCGGGCTCTCGCCGCGCACCTGCTCGATCATCCGGCGGTAGTCGCTGGTTTTGTGGTGGGTCGCGGAGACCAGGACCTGTATCCCGGACTGCCGCAGGACGTAACCCAACTCGTGCACCCGGTAGGCCGGGTTGACGTTGACCAGGATCGCGCCGATGCGGGCCGTGGCGTACTGGACCAGCACCCACTCGGCACAGTTGGGGGACCAGATGCCGACCCGGTCGCCCTTGCCGACGCCCTTGGCGAGCAGCCCGAGGGCCACCTCGTCCACGGCGCGGCCCAGTTCCTCGTACGTCCAGCGGCGCCCGCTCGGGACGTCGACCAACGCCTCGCGCTCACCGAAGCGGGCGATGGTACGGCTCAGGTCCGCGCCGATGGTGCGGCCGAGCAGCGGCAGCTCGGCGACCCCGCTCGCATAGGACAGCTCCGTCCGCGACAGGCTCATCGGTGGTTCTCCTCCCGGTATTCGGCGCCGCCGTCGCCCTGCGCGGTGCGCTCGCGCAGTTCGATGCGGCGGATCTTGCCGGAGACGGTCTTCGGCAGCTCGGCGAACTCCAGCCTTCTGACCCGCTTGTACGGGGCGAGGACCGCCCGGGAGTGCGCGAAGAGCAGCTTCGCGGTCTCCGGGCCGGGCTCCCAGCCGGCCGCCAGCACCACATAGGCCTTGGGGACGGCCAGCCGCAGCGGGTCGGGCGCCGGAACCACGGCGGCCTCGGCGACCGCCTCGTGCTCCAGCAGGGCGCTCTCCAGCTCGAACGGGGAGATCTTGTAGTCGGAGGCCTTGAACACGTCGTCGGCCCGCCCGACGTAGGTGATCCAGCCGTCCTCGTCGCGGGAGCCGATGTCGCCGGTGCGGTAGTAGCCGCCGGCCATCGCCTCCGCGGTGCGGGCCGCGTCGCCGTGGTAGCCGGCCATCAGGCCGACCGGGCGGGCGGTGAGGTCGAGGGCGATCTCGCCCTCGTCGGCCGGGGCACCGCTCACCGGGTCGAGCAGGACCACGTCGAACCCGGGGGTGGGCCGGCCCATGGAACCCGGCTTGACCTGCTGGCCGGGGGTGTTGGCGACCTGGACGGCGGTCTCCGTCTGCCCGAAGCCGTCCCGGATCGTCACGCCCCAGGCGCGCTGCACCTGCTCGATGATCTCCGGGTTGAGCGGTTCGCCGGCCGCGACGATCTCCCGCGGCGGGCGCGCGAGCGCCGAGAGGTCGGCCTGGATCAGCATCCGCCACACGGTCGGCGGAGCGCAGAAGCTGGTGACCTGCGCCCGGTCCATCTCGGCCATCAGCCGGGCCGCGTCGAACCGGGTGTAGTTGTGGATGAAGACGGTGGCCTCGGCGTTCCAGGGCGCGAAGAGGTTGGACCAGGCGTGCTTGGCCCAGCCGGGCGAGGAGATGTTCAGGTGCACATCGCCCGGCCGCAGGCCCGTCCAGTACATCGTCGCGAGGTGACCGATGGGGTACGAGGCGTGGGTCTGCTCGACGAGCTTGGGGCGGGCGGTGGTGCCGGAGGTGAAGTACAGCATCAGCGCGTCGTCGGCCCGGGTGGGCGCCTGCGGCTCGAAGGCGCCGGGGCTGTCGTACACCTCCTCGTACGCGAGCCAGCCGTCCGGCGCCCCGCCGACGGCGATCCGGGTGTAGTCGCCGGGGACCGCCGCGAACTTCTCGGTGTCCGCGGCGCGCACGACGACGTACCGGGCCCGGCCGCGGTCGATGCGGTCGGCGAGGTCGACCGGCCCCAGCAGCGGCGTCGCGGGAATGACGACGGCTCGCAGCTTCATCGCGGCCAGCGCGGTCTCCCACAGCTCGGCCTGGTTGCCGAGCATCACCACGATGCGGTCGCCCGCCCGCACCCCTTTGGCGGACAGCCAGTTGGCGGCCTGGTCGGAGCGGTGGCGCAGCTGGGCGAAGCTCAGCCGGGTCTCGGCACCGTCCTCCTCGACGATGTGCAGGGCCGTGCGGTCGTTGCCCTCGGCGATGACGTCGAACCAGTCGAGCGCCCAGTTGAAGTGCGCGGGCCGGGGCCAGCGGAAGGCCGTACGGGCCGCGTCGTAGTCCTCCCGGTGCCGGAGCAGGAGGTCCCGCGCCGCCCGGAACTCTTCGGTGGCGGCGGGTGAGCGACCCGCCGTCCCGGATTCCGTGTCCGTCATGTGTCCTCCTCATTGCCGCACCGCTACCTGCCATCGTGTAATCAGTGGCGCAGGTCTCACCACCCCCGAAAGGGGGGAACCGGAGGTTTCGGCGTGCAGCTCGCATCGGGGGCGAACGATTCCGTGGATGTACGGACGGCATTGTCCCGGCTGCGGCGGGCCAGTGGGCTGCCGGTGGCGTTCGGCGGGTTGCTGGCCGCCCCGGGGCGCTTCCGCATCAACGAGCTGTCCGGGACGGCGACGGCGGTGCTGAGCGGGCTGGACATTCTCCAGGGCAACGGTCTGGGCGGGAAGGCGGCGTCGCTGGCCCGCCCGTTCGCGGTGACCGACTACAGCGCCTCGTCGGTGATCAGCCACGAGTACGACGCGGCGGTGGCGGCCGAGGGGCTGCGGTCCGTGCTCGCGGTGCCGGTGGTCGTCCGCAGGCGGGTGCGCGGGGTGCTGTACGGGGCGCTGCGCCGGCCCGTTCGGCTGGGTGACCGGCCGCTGACGGCCGCCATGGAGGTGGCGCGGGAGCTGGAGCAGGCGCTGCTGCTGGAGGACGAGGCGGCGCGGTTGCTGTCGGTGGCCCGGCAGCCCGCCGCAGCGGATCCGGCGATGTGGGAGGAGGTCCGCGAGGCGCACGGCGCTCTGCGGGCGCTGGCGCAGCGCATCGCCGATCCGTTGCTTCGGCAGGAGATGCTCGCGGCCTGCGGCCGGCTCGCGGCGGCGGCCTCCTCCGGGACGCCCGGCGCGGTGGCCGGGGAGGGCGGCGAAGGCCGGGCGGACCGAGCGGGCGGGCAGGGAGCGGCGCTGTCGCCGCGCGAGGTGGATGTGCTGGCGTGTGTGGCGTTGGGGGCGACCAATGCCGAGGTGGCGGAGCGGCTGGGGCTGCGCCCGGAGACGGTGAAGGGCTATCTGCGCTCCGCCATGCGGAAGTTGGGGGCCCACACCCGCCTGCAAGCCGTGATCGCGGCGCGGGGGGCGGGGTTGTTGCCGTAGGTGTGGAGGACGGGGTTGCTGGCGTGGGCGAGGCGGGCGGGAGCCGGGGGCGTGCACAGTTGCCGATCCCGGCGCTGCGGGACAGCGGCCGGGGCCCTGGCAGCCGGCCCGGCGGCCCCTGGACGACCGGCCCGGCGGAGGTCGGCTCCCGGTCCGTCGGCCGTGTCCCGCCCTCGGCGTTGAACTCCCTGGCGGCGACGGGATCAGAAGACCTCACCACCGCCCGTCGGAGCGCAGGCCCGCAGCAGCAGATCGAGTCCGGCGGGCGGGTCGGCGCGGGGTACGGCGAGGTAGGCGGTGAGTTCCATGCCGGGGTTGCGGAACGGCAGGAATCTCAACTCGGGTGTGTTCAGCCGGCGGGCGTGCGAGGCGTAGACGACGGTCCACAGCGGCTCGCCCGGACCGGCAGCGCCGATCGCGGCGAGGGTGTTGTCGAGTGAGCCGGTCCTCGGGCCCGGCACGGGGGCGAACCCGGCGTCGTGGCAGGCGCTGATCACCAGGTCGAACAGGGCGCGGTGGGTGCGGCGTTCGGTCAGCACCAGCGGCAGCCCGGCGAGATCGACGAGCGCGACCGTGCCCGGTGAGGCGGCGACCGGGTGGCGGGCCGGCAGGGCCGCGACCAGCGGATCCTGCCACAGCGGCACGAAGCGCAGCCCGTCCCGGCCCACCCCCTCCGGCTCCCCCCGCACGAACGCCGCGTCCAGTTCACGGTGCGCCACCCTGTCCAGGCGCTCCCGGGCGGGAGCCGCGACCAGCTCCAGCGTGAGGTGCGGGGCGAGGTCGGCGAGGGCCTCCAGCACCCGGTCCAGGTGGACGCCCAGGCCCGTACTCGTGCCCACCCGCAGGGTGACGGTCCGTGCGGCGGGCGGACCGGCGACGACCGCCCGTGCCCGCTCCTCGGCGGCGAGCAGCGCCCGCGCCTCCGGCAGGAAACGCTCCCCCGCGGCCGTGAGCCGGACCGGGCAAGCCGTCCGGTCGAACAGCTCGGCCCGCAGTTCCCGCTCCAGCAGCCCGATCTCCCGGCGCACCGCCGACTGCTCGATGCCCAGCCGCCCCGACGCCCGCCCTATGTGCAGCTCCTGCGCGACCGTCAGGAAACACCGCACCTGTCGCAGCTCCACGCCGCCCCCTTCCCGACCCGGCCGCCGCGGTAGCCGCACGGCGCCGTGCGTTGCCGATCCGGAGGTCAAATACGTTTGCCGCGGCGCCCGCGACCCCGCCATCATCCACCCATGATCGATGCCTGCGCACTCTCCGAGAAGCCCGTTCTCCCGGGCTCTCGCATCCGGCTCGCGCCGCTCTCCATACGGCACGCCACCGGTTTCCACACCACGACCCTGGACCCGGAGATCCGCAGGCTGACCGGCACCCACCGCCACTTCACCCTGGAGGACATCCGGGCCTGGTGCTCGGGTCGCGCAGATCAGAAGGACCGGCTGGATCTCGCCATCGAGGACCGGGAGACCGGCGACTACCTCGGCGACCTCGCACTGATGGGCATCGACGCCGACAACGCCTACGGCATGCTGCGTATCGCCCTCGTGCCGGGCGCCACCGATCGCGGCATCGGGACCGAGGCGATCCGGCTGCTCCTCGACTACGCCTTCGACCGCGTGCGGCTGCACCGCGTCCAGTTGGAGGTCTTCACCTTCAACGAGCGGGCCCGGCGCGCGTACGAGAAGTGCGGCTTCGAGGTGGAGGGCCGGATGCGCGAGGCGCTCGCGTGGAACGGCGAGTGGCACGACGTGCTGCTGATGGCGGCCCTGAGCGGTGCGCGCCCGACGATCGCTCGGTAGTCCTCGTCCCACCCGGGTCCCACCCGGCTCGCAGGCGGCCTACGGCGTCGCCCGTGCGGGCTTCGCGACCTGGCCGTAGCGGAGGTCGTGCCGGGCGTCCGGGGCGGTCATGTGCAGGACTCCGGCGGCCTCGTCCGCGACCGCGGACTGCTCGGCGCGGCTGAGCGGGGTGAACGGCTCGACGGTCAGCTGGGCGCTCTCACCGGCCGTCTCGATCCGCCACAGGCCGCGGATGCCGCCGTCGACGAGGAACACCCGGTAGGCGACGTTACGGTCCCAGGTGCGGCCCTGGTGTTCGGGCGCGAGGATCCGGGTGCGGTCGGCGTGCGAGAGAGCGACGTTGTCGAACTCCGGGAGGAAGCGCACCGGTGCCTCGGTGTCCGGGTCGGGCAGCGGCCCGTCGGGCACGTCGAAGAGTTCCACCCCGTGCTCGTCCCGGAAGGTACGCAGCCGGGGCCGCAGCGGGTCGATCACCTCCCGCAGCCGGGTCAGCCCGCACCACACCTGCATGTCCTTGACCGAGGCGGGCCCGAACGCGGCCAGATAGCGCAGCAGAACGGCGGCGAGGGCCTCCCTCGGACCGGCCTCGGGACCGTCGGCCGTGTCCGCAGCCCTGGGGACCGCCGCGTCCGGGGCCTCGGTCAGCCAGGCGTCGAGGGTGGTGTGCGCGGCCTGCCCGCTGCGTCCCCACAGGGCCCGGGGCGTGACCTGGACCAGCGGCAGCAGCTGACGGGCGGCCATCGCCAGCGGCCAGCGGTCGTGGCCCGGCCACTCCTCCTGGAGCCGCTCCCCCAGCTCCTTGAAGGTCAGTGGCCGCTCCTCGACCAGGGCGCGGGCCGCCGCGGCGAGCCGGTCGAGGTCGACGCCGGTCAGATGCTTGCCGAAGCTGCCGCGCAGCGTGCGGTCGTGCACCGGCCGGGTGAGCGGCCGCAGCAGCAGGGCGTCGTGGGCGCTCACCAGATGGATGGTGGAGCGCATCACCGAGATGCGGACGGCCTGCCGGCTCTCCAGGAGATCGGACAGCTCCTGCGGGCGGAAGCCGGCCAGCCGCGCGGCGAGCGCGTAGTACGGCGGCCGGGGCGACTGGGCCTGCAGCCCGAGCAGCCGCTCCACCGCGTCGAGTGCGGTCATGTCACTGCGGCGCAACAGGAGTTGACGTTCCAGAGTGGCACGGCCGAGGGCGCGGGCGGTGAGTGTGGGAGCGGTGCGCTGCGTCATGCGGACGACAGTACGGGCCGTCGCGGACAGAATTCGTCCGCAACGGCCCCTGATGCTCCGCGTTTCGTCCATGGCCGCCCGGACCGGCTCGCGCACCGGGGGCCACAGAAGCCTCAGCGGGGCCACGCATCGGCCGCGGGAAGACTCCGCGGAGAGGCCCCGCACGCCCAAGTGCACCGGCGCAGGCTCCCGTTGAGGAGTGCGCCGGTGCACCGGGTGACCGTCCCGCCCGGGGCCCGGAGGAGTCCCGGGCGGTCAGGCCACCGACCCGATCCGCCCCACCGGACGGGCCGTGTCATGGTGAATGGGGGTGTGCGCGCCGGTGAGCGGTACGCCGGTGCCGCCGCGCCGGTTGGCGACGATCTCGGCGGCGATGGACAGCGCGGTCTCCTCGGGGGTGCGCGCGCCGAGGTCGAGACCGATGGGTGAGCGCAGCCGGTTCAGCTCGATCTCGGTGAGGCCGATGTCGCGCAGCCGCTCCAGCCGGTCGAGGTGCGTGCGGCGCGAGCCCATCGCGCCGACGTAGGCGACCGGGAGCTTGAGTGCCCGTTCCAGCAGCGGCACGTCGAACTTCGCGTCGTGGGTCAGCACGCACAGCACCGTACGGGCGTCCAGGTCCTGGGAGTCCAGATAGCGGTGCGGCCAGTCCACGACAATCTCGTCGGCGTCCGGGAAGCGCCGGTCGGTGGCGAAGACCGGGCGGGCGTCGCAGACCGTGACGTGGTAGTTGAGGAACTTGCCGACCTTGACCAGCGCCGAGGCGAAGTCGATGGCGCCGAAGACGATCATCCGCGGGGCGGGGACGGAGCTCTCGACGAGGAGGAGCACCCGCGGTCCGCACTGCGTGCCCCACTGCGCTCCGTCGGTGCCCTCCGCGTCCTCGGAACCACGGCCGCCGCCGAGTTCGACGGTCGCGGTGCGCCCGGCGTCCAGCAGGGCACGGGTGTGCCCGATGGCGGTGCGGTCGAGGGCGGGGTGGCCGCCCAGGGTGCCGGTGTGGCTGCCGTCGGGGCGGACGAGCAGGGCGCGGCCGAGGAGTTCGGCGGGCCCCTCGACGACTCGCGCGACCGCTGCCGCCTCCCCCTTGGCGGCAGCGGCCAGCGCGGCGGCGAGCGTGTCGGCAGTGCTGTCCACCGGCTCCCCCGCGGCTCCGCTGTCGCCGGCGGATCCGGGGGCGCTCGTCCGTACCGGGGTGACGAGGATGTCGATGATTCCGCCGCAGGTCAGGCCCACGGCAAAGGCATCCTCGTCGCTGTAGCCGAACCGCTCCAGCACCGGCTGCCCGGTCTGGAGCGCGTCCTGGCACAGTTCGTAGACCGCCCCTTCCACACAGCCGCCGGAGACCGACCCGATCGCCGTGCCGTCGGTGTCGACGGCGAGGGCGGCTCCGGGCTGGCGGGGCGCGCTGCCGTTGGTGGCCACCACGGTGGCCACCGCGAAGTCGCGTCCCTGCTCGACCCACCGGTGCAGCTCTTCGGCGATGTCCAGCATGTCGGTCTCCTTATGGGTGGTGGAGCGGGCGGGCCGTTACTTGACGCCCAGCCACTGCTCGATCGGGTTGAGCGAGAAGTAGACGAGGAAGATGAAGCTCAGCGCCCACATGAAGCCGCCGACCTCGCGCCACTTGCCCTGGGCCGTCTTGATGGCGGTGTAGGCGATGACGCCCGCGCCGACACCGGCGGTGATGTTGTACGTGAACGGCATCAGGGCCACGGTCAGGAAGACCGGGATGGACACCGAGCGGTCGCTCCAGTCGACGTGCTTGGCGGCGCTCATCATCATCGAGCCGATGACGACGAGGGCGGCCGCGGCCACCTGCGCCGGCACGAGCTGGGTGAGCGGGGTGAAGAAGAGACAGGCCGCGAAGAACAGGCCGGTGATGACGGACGACAGGCCCGTACGGGCGCCTTCGCCGACGCCGCTCGCCGACTCGATGAACACGGTCTGACCGGACGAGCCGGTGACGCCGCCGATCGCACCGCCCGCGCCGTCCACGAAGAGCGCCTTGGACAGGCCCGGCATGCGGCCCTTGTCGTCGGCCAGCTTGGCCTCCGTGCCGACGCCGATGATGGTGGCCATGGCGTCGAAGAAGCCGGCCAGCACCAGGGTGAAGACGATCATGCCGACGCCGAGGGCACCGATGGAGCCCCAGCCGCCGAATTCGACGTGTCCCAGGAGTCCGAAGTCGGGTGCCGAGACGGCGCTGCCGTGCAGTGCGGGGGCGGTGCCGCCCCAGTCCTTGTCGGTGAGTCCGCCGATCTTGCTGACGACGATGGACAGGACGGTGCCGGCGACGATGCCGATGAGGATGGCGCCGGGGATCTTGCGGGCCTGCATCATGAAGATCAGCAGCAGGGTGACGCAGAAGAACAGGACGGGCCATCCGACGAGTTGACCGGTGGCGCCGAGCTGGACGGGGCCGCCTTCGCTCTTGCCGACGAAGCCGGCCTTCACCAGTCCGAGCAGGGCGACGAACATGCCGATGCCCATGGTGATGGCGTGCTTGAGCGCCAGCGGGATGGCATTCATGATCATCTCGCGGAGGCCGGTGACCACCAGGAGCATGATGACGACGCCGTACATCACACACATGCCCATGGCCTGCGGCCACGTCATGTTGGGGACGACCTGGGTCGTCAGGGCCGCCGAGACGTTCAGTCCGGCCGCCAGGGCGAGCGGAACCTTGCCGATGAAGCCCATCAGCAACGTACTGACCGCCGCGGCGAGCGCTGTCGCGGTCACCACCCCCGCGTGGGCGAGGGTGTTCTTCTCCACGTCGGGCGTCGAGAGGATCAGCGGGTTGAGCAGGAGGATGTAGCACATCGCCATGAAAGTGGTGATGCCGCCGCGGACCTCGCGCGAGATCGACGATCCTCTGTCGGATATGTGGAAGTACCGGTCGAGCCAAGAGCGGCCGGCGGGCTGACGCGAGCCGTCACCCGCGTCTTCCGCCACCGTCTTCGGCTCAGTGGACTGCTGGGTCATGGTGCCTGACTCCCAAGGTTCATAGGGGCCCCCGCATCGAGTGCGAGATTTGGGACGAAACTTCGGCTGCACGACCCGGGGGACGGCCCGAGACGAACTGGGTACTGCTCAGGTGGTGCGAAGAGCAGCGACTGCGTGGTGCGAATACGGACTCCGGGCGGTGCGCGGAGGAGGACGGACAGGGACACCCCTGACACCCACCGCCCGGAGGACTCAGGTGCCGGTGAGGTGCTCGGGGCGTACCGGCGTCTTGTTCAGCTCCAGCCCGGTCGCGTTCCGGATCGCCGCGAGGACGGCCGGGGTCGACGACAGGGTCGGGGCCTCGCCGATGCCGCGGAGCCCGTACGGGGCGGCGTCGTCGGCGAGTTCGAGCACATCGACCGGGATGGTCGGGGTGTCGAGGATGGTGGGGATGAGGTAGTCCGTGAAGGAGGGGTTGCGCACCTTCGCGGTCTTGGGGTCGACGATGATCTCTTCCATGACCGCCACGCCCAGGCCCTGGGTGGTACCACCCTGGATCTGGCCGACGACCGACAGCGGGTTGAGCGCCTTGCCGACGTCCTGGGCGCAGGCCAGCTCGATGACCTTGACCAGACCGAGGCCGGTGTCCACCTCGACGACCGCGCGGTGCGCGGCGAAGGAGTACTGGACGTGGCCGTGGCCCTGCCCCGTCTCCAGGTCGAACGCCTCGGTGGGGCGGTGCCGGAACTCCAGCTCCAGGTCGACGGCCTCGCCTTCGAGGACGTCCACCACATCGGCGAGGACCTCGCCGCCGTCGGTGACGACCTTGCCGCCCTCCAGCAGCAGTTCGGCGGTGGCCCACGCGGGGTGGTAGGTGCCGAACTTGGCGCGGCCGATGTCCAGGACCTTCTCGCGCACCGCTTCGCAGGTGTTCTTCACCGCGCCGCCGGTCATGTACGTCTGCCGGGAGGCGGAGGTGGAGCCGGCGGAGCCGACCTGGGTGTCGGCGGGGTGGATGGTGACCTGCTCGACGCCCAGCTCCGTACGGGCGATCTGCGCGTGCACGGTGATACCGCCCTGGCCGACCTCCGCCATCGCGGTGTGCACGGTGGCGACCGCTAGGCCGGCGACCACCTCCATCCGCACCCGGGCGGTGGAGTAGTCGTCGAAGCCCTCGGAGAAGCCGACGTTCTTGATGCCGACGGCGTAGCCGATCCCGCGGACGACGTCCTCGCCGTGCGTGGTGTTGGACAGTCCGCCGGGCAGCGCGCGGACGTCCGCGCTCTCACCGGCCGACAGCCACTGCTGCTCGGGGGGAAGCGGCATCGCCTTGACGCGGCGCAGGAGTTCGGCGACCGGAGCCGGCGACTCGACGGGCTGTCCGGTCGGCAGGAGCGTGCCCTGTTCCATGGCGTTGAGCTGCCGGAACGCGACCGGGTCCATCTCCAGCTTCGCGGCGAGCTTGTCCATCTGCGCCTCGTAGGCGAAGCACGCCTGGACCGCGCCGAAGCCGCGCATCGCGCCGCAGGGCGGGTTGTTGGAGTAGAGCGCGATGGCCTCGATGTCGACGTCTTCGACGACGTACGGGCCGACGCTCAGCGAGGAGGCGTTGCCGACGACGGCCGGGGAGGCGGACGCGTAGGCGCCGCCGTCCAGCACGATGCGGCACTTGAGGTGCGTGAGCTTGCCGTCCTTGGTGGCGCCGTGCTCGTACCAGAGCTTCGCCGGGTGCCGGTGGACGTGTCCGAAGAAGGACTCGAACCGGTTGTAGACGATCTTGACGGGCTTGCCGGTGCGCAGCGCCAGGAGGCAGGCGTGGATCTGCATCGACAGGTCCTCGCGCCCACCGAACGCGCCGCCGACGCCGGAGAGCGTCATGCGCACCTTCTCCTCGGGCAGGCCGAGGACGGGGGCGATCTGCCGCAGGTCGGAGTGCAGCCACTGGGTGGCGACGTACAGGTCGACGCCGCCGTCCTCGCTGGGGACCGCGAGGCCGGACTCCGGGCCGAGGAACGCCTGGTCCTGCATGCCGAAGACGTACTCGCCGGTGACGATGACATCGGCGCGTTCGGCGGCCGCGTCGGCGTCGCCGCGGACGATGGGCTGGCGGTGCACGATGTTGGGGTGCGGTACGTGGCCCGCGTGGTGGTCGTCGCGGCCCTCGTGGATCAGCGGCGCGCCCTCGGCGGTCGCGGAGGCCTCGTCGGTGACGAGCGGCAGCTCCTTGTACTCGATCTTGATCTTGGCAGCCGCGCGGCGCGCGGTCTCCGGGTGGTCGGCGGCGACGATGGCCACCGGCTCGCCGTGGTGGCGGACCTTGCCGTGCGCGAGAACCGGGGTGTCCTGGATCTCCAGGCCGTAGTTCTTCACGTCTGTGGGCAGGTCGTCGTAGGTCAGCACGGAGTAGACACCGGAGGTCGCGAGCGCCTCGGAGGTGTCGATCGAGACGATCTCGGCGTGCGCGACGGTGGAGCGGAGCGTGAAGCCCCACAGCATGTCCTCGTGCCACATGTCCGAGGAGTACGCGAACTCGCCGGTCACCTTCAGGGTGCCGTCGGGCCGCAGCGTCGACTCGCCGATGCCGGCCTTGGTCTTGCCGCCCTGCGTGAGGTTGGTGGGTGTGCGGGTCACTCCCATGGCGATCAGGCCCCCTGTCCGGTGGTCGCAGAGGCTGCACCCTCACCGCGGGCGGCTGCGAGCCGGACCGCGTCGAGGATCTTTTCGTAACCCGTGCAGCGGCACAGGTTGCCCGACAGTGCCTCACGGATGTCGGAGTCCGACGGGGAGTCGTTGCGCTCCAGCAGTTCGTCGGCGGCTACCAGCAGGCCCGGGGTGCAAAAACCGCACTGGACCGCGCCGGCGTCGATGAACGCCTGCTGGATCGGGGAGAGTTCGACCTGCTCGCCGGTCTGGCTGTCGGCGGAGGCCGGGCGCGCCTGCCACTGCTTGGCGGCGTCGACGGTGGTGCCGCCGCCGCAGGCGCCGGAGGCGCAACCGCCGTGCTCGGCACGCTGCTTGGCGAAGTCCGCCAGACCCTCGACGGTCACGACCTCGCGGCCCTCGACCTGGCCGGCGGCCACCAGACAGGAGCAGACCGGCACGCCGTCGAGACGGACCGTGCAGGAGCCGCACTCGCCCTGCTCACAGGCGTTCTTGGAACCCGGCAGGCCCATCCGCTCACGGAGGACGTACAGCAGGCTCTCGCCTTCCCAGACGTCGTCGGCCTCCTGCTTACGGCCGTTGACGGTGAAGTTCACGCGCACTGTGCGCCTCCCTTGGTGCCATGGTCGTTACCGCGGTAGGACTCCCAGGTCCAGCCGAGGGTGCGGCGCGCCATGATGCCGACCGCGTGGCGGCGGTACTTGGCGCTGCCGCGCACATCGTCGATCGGGTTGCAGGCGCCGCTCGCGAGCTGTGCGAACTGCTTGGCCACGGCCGGCGGGATCGTGTTGCCCGACTCCCAGAAGCCGCCCTCGTCCAGCGCCGCGGCGAGGAAGTCCTCGGCCGCGCGGGCCCGTACGGGGGTGGGGGCGGCCGAGCCGATGCCGGTCCGCACCGTGCGGGTCTCGGGGTGCAGCGCGATACCGAAGGCGCAGACCGCGATGACCATGGCGTTGCGGGTACCGACCTTGGAGAACTGCTGGGGGCCGTCCGCCTTGGGCAGGTGCACCGCGCGGATCAGCTCGTCGGCCTCCATCGCGTTGCGCTTGACGCCCAGGTAGAAGTCGTCGATCGGGATCATGCGGACGCCGCGTACCGACTCGACCTCCACCTCGCCGCCCGAGGAGAGCAGCGCGGGGTGCGCGTCACCGGCCGGGGAGGCGGTACCGAGGTTGCCGCCGACGCCGCCGCGGTTGCGGATCTGCGGCGAGGCCACGGTGTGCGACGCGAGGGCCAGGCCCGGCAGCTCGGTCCGCAGGTTCTCCATGATCTGGGTGTAAGGAACCGAGGCACCCAGTCGTACGGTCTTCTCTCCGACCTCCCACTCGCTCAGATCACCGATGCGGTTCAGGTCGAGCAGGTACTCGGGACGGCGGTGGTCGAAGTTGATCTCGACCATCACGTCCGTGCCGCCCGCGATGGGCACAGCGGTGGGGTGCTCTGCCTTGGCGGCGAGCGCCTCCTCCCAGCTGGCGGGGCGAAGGAAGTCCATGGGTGGCCTCTTCTGCTTCTACGATTTCGAGTCGTTCGCTGCTCATGGTGAGGACTGCGGGCCCTCGTCGCCATGCAGCTGTTCATGTCTTGTTAACGCGGATGAGCCAAGTGAACGACGCCACAACCCACCCGGTGCAGTCACCGAAACCATGAAGCGGTTGGCTGGCCAAGGTGCCCGTCTTGTAGATTCGAACGAAAGACGAGGCACCGAAACCTCGCGGCATTCCACCGGCAACACCAGACAGCAAAGAACGGCGGGCGAGGTCATGCGGCTCCGCGCACTCCTGGAAACGAACACCCTGGGCCTGCGGCTGCTCGGGGGCGAGGAAGAGCTGGACCGCACCGTACGTGGCGTGATGACCACCGATCTGCGCGATCCCAGCCGGTATCTCTCCGGTGGCGAGCTGGTTCTCACCGGTCTGGCCTGGCGGCGCGAGGCGGAGGACTCCGAGCGGTTCGTCCGCATCCTGGCCACCGCGGGCGTCGCCGGTCTCGCGGCGGGCGAGGCGGAACTCGGGTCGGTCCCGGACGACCTGGTGCAGGCGTGCCAACGGCACCGGCTGCCGCTGTTCTCCGTCGTCGAGGACGTGTCGTTCGCGTCCATCACGGAGTACGTCGTCCGGCAGGTCTCCAGCGAGCGGGCAGGCGACCTGGCCGCCGTGGTGGACCGCCACCGCCGCCTGATGACGTCGGGCCCCGCGGGCGGCGGTCCTGAGGTCGTCCTGGACCTGCTCGGCTCCGACCTGGACCTGCGGGCCTGGGTGCTCTCGCCCACCGGCCGGCAGATCGCCGGCTCGACGCTGGCGGACTCCGGGCCCGAGCTGCCCGGTGAGCTGGCCGCGCGGCTCGCGGGCGAGCATCTGGCCGCCTCCCGCACCGGCCGCCGGGGCCCGCACCGCGTCACCCTGAGCGGTGCGACGTACTCGCTCTTCCCGATCCGCTACGACGGCCGGGATCTGCGCGAGACGCTGCTGTCCGACTGGCTGCTGGCCGTCGAGGCGGACGCCGGTGACTGGCCGGAGGAGCGCCTCGACCTGCTGCACGGCGTCACCCAGCTGATCGCCGTGGAGCGCGACCGGCGCGACGCGGCCCGTACGGTCCGCCGGCGGCTCGCACAGGAGGTCCTCGAACTCGTCCAGACGGGTGCCCCGCCCGCCGAGATCGCGGCCCGCCTGCGGGTGGCGGCCCCGGTGCTGCTGCCCGGCCTGGGCACCGCGCCGCACTGGCAGATCGTGGTCGCGCGGGTGGAGTGGGAGAACGGCGACGTCCCCGGCGGGGCGGTGGCGCAGACCCTCCTCGAAGAGGTCCTGGTCGACCCGGGCACCTTCGGCCCCGAGCCGTCGGACCGCATAGCGGTCGCGCACACCGGCGACGAGGCGGTGGCGCTGGTTCCGCTGCCCGCCGTACCGGACGAGTCGGGCGCCCCCGCGGTGGCCGGGCTGCACGCCGACGACCTGCTCCGCGTCGTCCAGGAACCGCTCGGTCGCGGTCTCGCGGAGGACGGGCGGCTGACCATCGGCGTCAGCGCCTCGGTGCACTCCGCGGAGGGGCTGCGCGGCGCGCTGGAGGAGGCGCGGCACGCCCGCCGGGTGGCCGCCGCCCGCCCGGGGCGGGTCTGCGCCGCCGGCCACGAGGAGCTGGCCTCGCACGTCCTGCTGCTGCCGTTCGTGCCCGACGACGTCCGCCGGGCGTTCACCGCGCGGCTGCTGGACCCGCTGCGCGACTACGACCGCAAGCACCGCGCCGAACTGATCCCGACGCTGGAGGCGTTCTTGGACAGCGACGGCTCCTGGACCCGCTGCGCCACCCGTCTGCACCTGCACGTGAACACCCTCCGCTATCGCGTCGGGCGCATCGAGCAGCTCACCGGCCGCGATCTGGCGCGCCTGGAGGACAAGCTCGACTTCTTCCTCGCCCTGCGGATGAGCTGACGACCGCCGGGCCGGGGAGCACGCCTCCTCGGCCCGCGTCCGGCTCGCGCTCGCCTCGCTGCCCCGCCGGCCGGGAAAAATCCCTCCCATGGCCCAATGCGGGCCGGTCGGCTCGCACCACGCCCGACGCCCGGTGTCCGAGACTGGGCCCGAGGCTCGCTCCGTCGACCGGAGAGTGCGCGCACTGCGGATCCCGTGGTGCGCGGAAGGTTGCGTGGCGCGGGTGCTGATCCCGTCGCCGGGGCGCGTGCGCCGTGAGCGCCGGGTGCGCTCCCTTCCGTGGACATCCGCCGGAGCCCGCCGGGCCGTTGTCCGCCATGCGGAGTAACTCGATCGGGCGGCATCCGCTCAACGCCGTTGCCCGCCGCGGCGACCGCGCCCGGCCTTGGCACGGCCGATCAGGGCCCGCGTAGCGGGCTCCACCACCCCGCCGAAGATTGTGAATTCATTCACCTACCCCCTTGGCCCGACCACGGAAATCGTGCTGAGATTCGCCCACTGCATCCAGTTCCAGCTCAATGGCGCGCTCGGGGAGGGCAATGTGGCGGATACCGCCATGTCAGGTTCCGCGGATTCCGCGGACCCCATCAGGTCCGCGGAACCGCTTTCGATGCGGGCAGCGGCATTTCCACCGGCGGTACCGGCAGCGAGAACGGTCGAGGGGGACGATCCCCTCGACCGCGCCGTTTGGCGGCTGCGATCCCGCGGCTGCTGGGGCGACGCGGCCGCGCTCCTGGAACCCCATTCCGTCCATCACGCCCCGTCCGCGCTGCGCCGCGCGGCCCTCCTGGTCGAGCGCTGCATGTTCACGGCGACCGGCTGGGCGGAGGCCGAGGACGCGCTGCGCACCGCCGAGGCGCTGGCCGGTGACGATGACGAGCGGGGCGGCGCGGCCTGTGAGCGCGGCCATCTCGCGTACGCCGCAACGGTCCTGGGCGCCCGCGACCGGGCCGACGAGGCGCGCTCGGCGCTCGGCAGGGCCGCCGCGCTGCTCGATCCGGCCGCACCCGGCCGCCCGTTGCTGGACTTCCGCCGCGGGCTGATGGCCGAGCACATCGCCGACAGCCCGGATTCGGCACGCGCCGCCTACCGCCGTGCGCACGCGGGCGCCACCGCGCACAAGGACTCGCTGCTGCTGTCCTTCACCTGGCGCCATCTCGCCGGACTCGCCCTGCGCGACGGGGAGTTGACGGAGGCGCGGCACGGTTTCGCCGAGTCGCTGCGGATCCGTGAGGAGCTCGGCTTCCTCATCGGTACGGCGCCGGCCCTCGCGGCGCTGGCCGATGCCGTCGCGGAGGACGAGGCAGCCGGACTGCGCGCCGAGGCCGCCCGGCTGTTCCGCCTCATGGGCGGCGTCCCGACCTGGCTCGCCGGGCAGCTCCCGCCGGTTCCGTGACAGACGACCGGGCCGGGGGCGCGCGGCTGACCGGCGCGCGCCCCGCCCGGCCCTGTCAACCCCCCGTCGTCGGCCATGCCGGTTCCGACACCGATTGGCCGGAATCGGACGGCCCCCACGAGGTTTCGGCCGGAACACGGCAACGCGGGCGGCCGGCGGCACGGCCCCGGCCCGCCCGGCGGCGGGGATCACGGCGGGCAGCGACCCCATCAGCCGGTATCCCGTCGCCGAGGCTGCCGCGGCACAGCGGCCGGCGCCCCCCTCGGCGAGGTCACCCGGCCGACGAACAGGGAGGTGGGGCCGCCACTGAATGACGCGGGCCGACGCCGCGGGCCCCGTCCCACGCGCCCCGAGAATGGCCGCAAGTCGCACTGTGAGGCGGCGGCGGGGCCTGGATGCTGGTCCGGGACCAGCCGGTTCCCACCCTTTGGCAGAGCCTTTCAGGAGGCCCATTCGTGGCAGCAGGAGCGATCAACAAGACCGCCGGATCCGACTGGGGCAAGGCGGATTTCGAGGCGATCTACAACTGCCCTGATCCCCGGCGGTACTTCACCACTCTGCAACCCCTGGACTACCAGATTCCGCACCACGGCCAGGCGGTGTTCCGCACCGTCGCCGAGACACTGCAACGGTGCAGGACGGACCGCGCGCCGCTCGATGTCGTCGACCTCTGCTGCTCATACGGGGTCAACGCGGCGCTGCTCAACCACCGGCTCTCGCTCAGCGATCTCTACGACCGGTACGCGGCGCAGGGCCCCGGCGTGCCGCCGACCCGTCAACTCGCGCGCGAGGACGGTACGTTCTTCGCCACCAGGCGACGGCCGGGAGCCGCCCGGGTGATCGGCATCGACGCGGCGGAGCAGGCGGTCGACTACGCGCAGAAGGTCGGTCTGCTCGACCACGGCTTCGCGGAGAACCTCGAACACGCCGAACCGAGCGCGGCGCTGCGGCGGGCGCTGGCCGGTACCGACCTGATCACCGTCACCGGCGGCGTCGGCTACATCACCGCACGCACCTTCGCCCGGCTCTTCGACTGCGTGCAGTCACCGCCATGGGTCGCGGCGTTCGTCCTGCGCACCGTGTCCTACCGGCCGGTCTCGGCACTGCTCGCCCGCGCGGGGCTGGTGACGGAGAAGTGCACCACGCGGACGTTCCGCCAGCGGCAGTTCGCCGACGACGGCGAGCGGCAGGCCGCCTTCACCGCGCTGGCCGGGCACGGACTGTCCACCGCCGGCAAGGAAGGCGACGGTTTCTACCACGCGGAGCTGTATCTCTCCCGGCCCGCGGCCGATGTCGCGGCCGCCCCGCTGACGGAACTGCTGGCCGGCTGAGCACGGGCCCGCACCGGCCGACGGGGGCCGGTCAGTGCGGGTGGCGCGCCACCGAGAGGTGAGCGCGGGCGATGCGCTCGGCGACCGCGTACTCCTGGGCGATCAGGGCGTCCAGGAGCGCCGTGTGCTCGGAGGCGTCGGCGAGCAGGTCGGCCGTCCGCAGCCGGGCGCCGCCGGCCGGCCACTGGGTGCGGCCCAGCAGATCGTCGGTGACCTGCACCAGGTGGTGGTTGCCGGTGAGCGAGACGAGGGCGTGGTGGAAGGTCCGGTCGGCCTCGGCGTAGCCGGCGCGGTCGCCGTGGGCGGCCGCCGCGACACCCGCTGCGGCGAGCGGGCGCAGCTCCTCCCAGCGCTCCGGCGGCAGCGCCCTGGCCAGCCGGAGGATCGCCGGGACCTCCAGCATGGAGCGGACCTCCGCCAGCTCGGCGAGGTCGCGGGGGCTGCGTTCGCAGACCCGGAAGCCGCGGTTGAGCACGACCTCGACGGCGCCCTCGCCCGCGAGCTGCTGCATGGCCTCGCGGACGGGGGTCGCGGAGACGCCGTAGCGCTCGCCGAGCGCGGGGGCGGAGTAGAGCTCGCCGGGGGCCAGCTCGCCGCTGAGCAGGGCTTGGCGCAGCGCGGTCAGCACCTGGCCGCGGACGGAGTGCCGCTGCGGCCGCGGGGCCTGCGCGGGCACCCGCGGTCCGCCGGCGGCGATGGGCGGCGTGCCGGGCACAACGGGGTCCAGTCCATCGCGCTCATGGGCGGCGCGCTCATGCACGACGTGGTCGCCGCACGGGGCGACGGTGTCTGCCCGCGCGGGCAGCCTCGCCGCTGTGTGCGGCCGCTGTTCCGCTGTGCCCTGCTCCATGGCGGTTCCTCCTGACGTCCCCAGCACCATAGGCGCCGGCGCCGGCGGTTCACACCTCGATGAGCACGGGTAAGCTTCGGGTAAGGTAAGGCTTACCTGCTAACGATCGCGATTCGGTGGTCTCCCGCATGACTTCTGCCCTCGCCGCCCCGCCCCTCGTGCAGCCCGTCACCCAGCCCGTCGCCGGGGCGTACGCACGGCTCACCGAGGTGTTCCCCGGCCTGCGCATCACGGAGTGGGACGCGGCCCCGCCCAGCGGCGACGGCTGGGTGTGCGCGGCCGGTCTCGCGGCCGGAGGCGAGGCCCTGGACGCGTTCCTGGCCTGGGACGACGCGCAGGTCCTGCGGGACTACGGGCAGTCGGCCCGGCCGGACGTCGTCGCGAGCTTCGCACTGCACCGCTACGCCTGGCCCGCCTGCCTGTTGATCACCATCCCCTGGTTCCTGCACCGCCGGGTCCCCCGGCTGCCCGTGCAGGACGTGTCCTTCCAGCGCGAGCTGGGCCGGATGGCAGTGCGCGTTCGCTCGTTCGCGTGCCTTCCGGACGACCCCGCGGCGACACTGCCCGGTGCACGGGTGGTCCCGGATGAGGAAGCGCTGCGCGCCGAGGTCCGGGAGGCGGTGGCCGAGCATCTGGCGCCCGTACTGGACGGCTTCCGTCCGCGGCTGCGACGCGGCCCCCGCGCCCTGTGGGGCATGGCGACCGACGAGATCGTCGAGGGCCTGTGGTACCTCGGGCATCTACTGGGCGAGGAGGCGCGCGCGGTGGCCGAGGCGCGGCTCCTGCTGCCGGGCGCGACCGCGCCGTACGTCGGCGGTGCCGCGTTCCGCGAACTGACCGGCCCGCGCGGTGAGGCGCTGCCGACCCGGGACCGCGCCAGCTGCTGCATGTTCTACACCCTGCGCCCCGAGGACACCTGCGTCACCTGCCCCCGCACCTGCGACGCGGACCGCATCAGCCGTCTCACGGCATCCGCCTGACGCACGTCGCGCGCCCGGCGAGGCGGTCGCACGACCAGGCTCCGCCGCCGACGATCGCCCCCCCAACCCCGCCCGTCGGCCGGGGACTTCGCCCTGCCCCACCCGAACACGTCCACCACACCCCCTACCGGTACGATCGGCGCACATTTTGAACCCGTTCAAAAGGGGGACCAGATCATGCCTGAGTCGACTACGACCGTGCCCGACCGGGCCGACACACCCGCCGTCGCCCTCGGCCCCACCGCACTTGCCCTCGGCACGTTCTCCGTCCTAGTCGCGTGGGTGCCCGCGTTCGGCCTCGGCGCCTTCCCTCTGGCGATCATCGCCGGAGGCCTCGCCGTCACCCTCGGCGCAACGGGCATCCACTACGCCCGCCTCGGCACCGGCCGCCTGTGGACCGCCATCGCCGGAACCACCTTCGGCGCCACCGGACTCGCCGGCGTCATCACCCTCCTCTGGACGCTCGGCTCCTAGGGGTCGAACATCGCCAAATCGCCGACCTATGCTCTGAGTTGAGCGCAGGGCAGCCAGGTTCGACTGGAAGGTTGAGGCGATGGAGTCGACGCATCGCCCCGCAGTGCGGGTGATCTGCCTGGACGCCGCTCACCGCGTGCTCCTGCTGCGCTGGCGAGATCCTCTTGCCGGGACATGGTTGTGGGAGCCGCCCGGTGGCGGCATCGAGCCCGGTGAGACGCCGCTGGAGGCGGCGCGGCGCGAACTCGTCGAGGAAACCGGGCTGCCCCCGGACGCGGTCGTCGACCGGTCGGTGCCCGTCGAACGCGACGTGCGGTGGAACGGCAAGCGGTACGTAGGACAGGAGCGGTTCTTCGTGGCGCATTTCGTCGAAGAACAGCCGGCGTTGGTGCGGACGGGCCTGCTTCCCGATGAGCAGGCGAACCTCGACACGCACGCGTGGGTGGTGTGGTCGGACCTGGATTCACTTCCGGACCCGGTCGAACCGCCCCAGCTGCCGGCCGTCCTGGGCGCTCTGGCGCCGGACGGCCCCTGGCGGGTGCGACGTTCGTGACGCCCGAGCTCCGCCCCGCAGACCACCTGCGTATCGGTGCAGCACCTCAGCCCGGGCTGAGACAGTTCGCCGAGAGTGCCTCAGTGGTCATTCGGCGTGGACGGCGATGGCCTCGCCGTCGACGTCGCGGCATTGGGTGGTGCGGTCTGCGATCAGCGCGTACAGCACCGCGCCGGCGATGGCGCCGACGAACCAGGAGAATCCAGCGACGGCACTGAAGGCGGGCACCAGGGCCAGGACGACGGCGATCGCGGCACTGGGGACGAACGCCCAGACCGCCCTGGGGTTGTAGCCGCGGCGGTAGTGGTATTCGCCCTGCGGGTCCTCGGTGTAGAGGTCGGGAACGTTGATCCGGGACTTCCGCAGCAGCCAGTAGTCGGCCATGATCACGCCGAAGAGCGGTCCGAGCAGGGCGCCGAGACCGCCGAGGAAGTAGTTCACGATCAGCGGGCTGTTGTAGAGGTTCCAGGGCAGGATCACCAGGCCGATGACGGCGCTCACCAGGCCCGCTCGGCGGAAGTTCAGCCGGCGCGGGAAGAGGTTGACGAGGGCGTAGATCGGCGCCACGAAGTTGGCCAGCAGATTGACCGCGACGGTCAGCACGATGAGGGCGAGGGAGGCCACCACGAGCAGGAACGTGTTCGGGATGGTCCGGACGATGTCGGTGGGGCTGGTGACGATGTGCCCGTTGAGCTTGAACTGCGCTCCGCTGAGCACCACCACGATGAGGGCGAAGAAGAGCATGTTCACCGGGATCCCGATGACGTTGCCGCGAACGATGGAGCTGCGGCTCTTGGCGGACCGGGTGAAGTCGCAGAAGTTCAGCACGAACGTCCCGTAGATCACCACCCAGAGAGCGGCACCCTGCAGGATCTGCAGCCCCATGTCGCCGCCGGTGAGCGGGTGGGCGTTGGACAGGGAGATGGATCCGTCGGCGCGGATGAACATCCAGACGGCCAGCGCGCACATGGTGATCAGGGTGGTGGGTGCCGCGAAGGCCATGTACTTCCGGATCACCTGCATCCCGTAACTCACGATGAGGACCTGGAGCCCCCACAGCGCGAGGAAGGTGACCCAGCCGAGCGCGGACAGGCCCAGCACAGTGTGTGTGTCCAGTGTCCGGAGCCCGGGGGCTATGGCCACGATGAGGAATTTCAGCACCGTAGAGGCGAGGTATGTCTGGATTCCGAACCAGGCGACAGCGACGGCGCCGCGGATGAGCGCCGGTATCTTCGCGCCCTTGATGCCGAAGGCGATGCGGCTCATGACGGGGAAGGGGACGCCTGTCTTGTGTCCCATGTACCCGGACAGTGTCAGCAGCAGAAACAGCAGGAGGGAGGCGAGCGCGAAGGCCAGCAGGATTCCCCACACGCTCAGTCCGAGGGCGAAGAGGCCGAGGGCGAAGGCGTAGTTGCCCAGGCTGTGCGCGTCATTCGCCCAGAGAGTGAAGACGTTGTAGGCGTTCCAGCGACGCCCTTCCCTTTTCGTGGGAGCAAGGTCGTAGGTATACAAGACGGAACTGGCGGCTCCGGTCTCTTTGGTGGCTGGCCGGTCGCACATGTCAGTCATCAGGCAACTCCCGGGCTTTCCGTTATGCGAAAGCAGATTTCCTTAGGCCGGAACACTAGGGGTGACCTGGGAGTCGGTCAAGAGATTGGGCTGACTCAAGATGCACAAATTACTCTTTCATCCCTTAAGCGGCCAGCATGTGCAATCGGGGCGCCGCTGTCCACCATGAGTGCACCCGGCCCTTCCCGCCACGCCTCCGGCACGTCCGGCACGTCCGGCACGTCTTGCAGGAGCTCACTGACCTGACGCCGCCGACGGGCATCTCCGAGCTGCTGGTGCTGCTCTCAGGCAGCATTGCCACGATGAACTGCACTTGGCGGGGGAGCGTCTGCTCACCGCAAACGTCCACCCCATGGCCCCGTATGGCGACCCGTCAGATGCGCCGACGTCGTTACCGTCGACCCGGCTGAGCCACCGGCCGCCGGCCGGAGCGGACGCGGCGCTCGGCTAGGTGGCTGGGGGATACTCTCGGGCGGCCTTGCGCAGGATTCGGGTCATCGCCTGCGCGGTCGGGGTCATCGCGCGGTTTCTGGAGCGGGCGAGCAGGATTCGGCGCACGGGGGCGGGTGTGTGCGTGTCGAACCGCACCAGGCGTACGTCGTTGCGGTGGGTGGCCAGCGCGAGGCGTGGCGCGATGGCGATCCCCAGGCCGGCCGCGACCATGGCCTGGGCTTCCTGGTAGTCGTGTGATTCGTAGGCGATGCGGGGCTCGAATCCGGCCTGGCGACAGCTGCGACGCAGCACGTCGGCGACGGGATGGTTGTCGGCCCGGATGATCCACTCGTGCTCCGCCAGCGCGTCGAGTTGCACCGTTCCCTGGCCGAAGAGCTCGGAATCGACCGGAACGACCAGGACCGTGGGGTCGTCCAGCAGATGGGTCATCTCGAAGGCGTCCTCGTGAATGCGGTTCCAGCCGTACTCCCACATCAAAGCCAGCTCGACCTCGCCGGTGTGCAGCATGTCGCGCAGTTGGTCCAGCACTCCGGCGCGTACGACAGTCTGGATGTCGGGGTACTCGTGCCGGAATCGGGTCAGCGCCAGTGGCAGCAGAGAAGCGCTGACGGTCGGGAACGACCCGAGTCGCAACGTGCCTCGGCCGAGGTTCGCGAAGGCATCCAAGTCCCCCTGTGCCGCGCGCAGTTCCCGTCGGATCGCCTGACCTCGGGTGACGAGCGCCGCGCCGGCGGAGGTGGTCCGCACCCCTCGGGGCAGCCGCTCCAACAAGGGCTGCCCCGCTTCGCGTTCCAGCAACGTCATCTGCTGTGAGGCTGCCGAAGTGGTCATCCCCATGGCCTGGGCGGCGGCGGTGAGGGACCCGCGCTCGGCGGCTTCGGTCAACAGCAGAAGGCGGCGTGTGTTCATCACGCTCATCACTTTAGCTCAGCTAAAGCCCACTGAAGAATTTAGGCATTGTGCTGAAGTTTCGTCCTTGCGAGAGTCGTCGCACTCACCGGAACGCAATGCTTGCGAAACACAGGAAGAACTCTGCCTAAATGCGCATTCCCGCAACCTTGGTCCGCGGCGGCACCAGTAAGTGCTGGCTCTTCAGCCAGGTGCATGTCCCCTCGCTCCGCTCCGAGCTGGAACGGCTTCTGGTCGGCGTGTACGGCGCGGCCGACCCGGTGCAGTTGGACGGTGTGGGCGGCGCCACGCCCACCACTTCCAAGGCCGCGGTGGTCGGTGTGTCGTCCCACGAGGGTTTGGACATCGACTACCTCTTCGCCCAGGTCGGCATCGGCACCGAAACCGTCGAGTGGGGGAGCAACTGCGGCAACTGCGCCACCGGTGTCGCGCTGTACGCGGTGGCCAAGGGCCTGGTGCCCATCACCGGAGACCTAACGCGTGTGGCGATGCGCAACGTGAACACCGGCGCGATCCTGGAGGCCGTGGTGGACACCGCGGGCGGCGTGGTCCACGAGTTCGGTGCGCAGACCGTGCCCGGAACCCGGTCAGGCGGTGTCGCCGTCGGTCTCACCTTCCTCGAACCCGCCGGCCGCTCGACGGGGGCTCTGCTTCCCACCGGGGCCGCCGCGGAGCCCATGGAGATCGCGGAGCGCTCCGGCACCCTGTGCGTCAGCATGGTCGACGCCGGCGCACCGGTCGTCCTGGTCGACGCGGTGAGCGCGGGGCGGACCGGGGCCGAACCCCTTGAGCGCGTCAACGCCGACATCCCCTGGCTCCGGGGCGTGCGACGAACGGCCGCCTCCCGCATGGGCCTGTCAAAGCCGGGCCAGGACGCCGGCGACGCCGTGCCCAAGGCCGGCCTCGTCGGACCGCCGCTCCCCTACACCAGCACGTTGGGAGAACACATCGCGGCGGAGGATTACGACATCTCGGTTCGCATGCTCTCCATGAACACCCCGCATCCGGCGATCGGACTCACCTCAGCCGTCGCCGTCGCCACAACCAACCTGATCGACGGCTCAGTCGTCTTCGCCGCGTCTGCCGCCCCAGGCCGCTCTTCCCTGCGCGTGGGCACCCCGGCAGGCGTGGTTCAGGTCACCTGCACGGACTCTGCCTCGAACGGCCCTCGCCGTGTCACGGTGCAACGCGCCGCCCGCCTGCTCTGTGACGCCACGATCCTCGTCCCCGACCCGCGCCGGGCCGCGGCCTGATCCGCGTCGCCCGACCACCCAGCCCCTGTTCTACCTCCGCCTCATGAGGACAATGATGTCTGCTGAAGTGATCTCCCTGGGCGCCCTGCTCGTCATGTTCGTCGTGGGCACCGTTTTGCCGATCAATCTCGGCATCCTCGCCTTCGTCGCCACCTTCCTTGTGGGTACCGCGTCGCTCGGCCTCACAGAAGAGGAGATCTTCGAGGGTTTCCCCGTCCAGTTGTTCGTGACCATCGTCGGTGTCACCTATCTCTTCGCCATCGCACGAAGGAACGGCACGATCGAGCTTCTGGTGTCGGCGGGCGTGCGTCTGGTGCGCGGCAAGGTGGGACTGATCCCATGGGTTCTCTTCCTCGTGGCCGCCGTACTCACAGCGTTCGGCACCTTCACACCGGCCGCAGTCGCGATCCTCGCGCCCATCGCCATGAACTTCGCCTTCCGCTACGGGTTGAACCCGCTGATGTGCGGCATGCTCGTGATCAGCGGCGCGCATGCCGGGGCGTTCTCACCGATCGCCGTCTCCGGCGCACTGGTCCTCGGCCTGGTGCACAGCACCGAACTCTCCATCGCTCCGGTGACGCTGTTCCTCGCGAGTTTCGTCGTCAACCTGGTTCTCTCTCTGATCACCGTCGCGGTGCTGCGCAAGCGCACCGAAACCGCCGGCATGACCGAAGAGGAGCAGACCTCCGCCGAGAGCCCGTCAGGGATCACCTGGCGCCAGGCCCTCACCCTCGTCGCACTCGTCGGGCTGGTGGTCGGCGCCCTCGGATTCCATCTGGAAATCGGGTTCCTCGCCCTCGCGGCAGGGGCGGTTCTCGCCCTGCTGGACATGAAGCGCCAGGAGAACGCGGTCGACGGCATCAGCTGGCACACACTGCTCCTGGTCGCCGGCATGATGACCTACGTGGCCATGCTGGAGAAGGCGGGCATCATCGAGAACGTCTCGGAGCGTATGGCGACGATAGGCACACCGCTGCTCGTCGCGCTTCTGCTCTGTTTCACCGTGGCCGTCACCTCGGCCTTCGCCTCCTCGACGGCCATCCTGACCGCGATCGTCCCGATCGCCGTCCCGCTGCTGCTGTCCAGCCACCTCAACCCGGCCGGCCTGATCGCGGCTCTGGCCATCTCGACCACGATCGTCGACGTATCGCCCTTCTCCACCAACGGCGCCCTCGTTCTCAGCAACGCCCGCGGTGTCGACCGCCAACGCTTCTACCGGCAGGTACTTGGCTACACCTGTGCCATCGTCGGCCTCGGCCCCGTCGTTGCATGGGGAACCCTCGTACTGCCCTGGTCGTGACGGATTGCCCTCCTGCGGGCTCCCCACCCGTGCACGCGGCCTCGACGAGCGACGCGCAGCCTCGCGCCCCGATCCCCCACGCCACCCGCCAGGGTGATCTCGTTCGAACTCAACCCTCCACGAGGGAACGGTAGTTCGACGCCAGGGCGGCTTCCTCGCACCCCATGGCGTCGCCTTGTTCCGAATACCTCAGTTGCGGCCGCGCCTTCCGCCAGGATGTCGCGCGAAACCGCGTACGCGAGGCAAGGGATCCCAGAATGATGATGACCGACATATCGCTGGACTGGCTGATTCCGGCAGTCCTGATGCTCGCCGGGGTCCTGGGGGCCGTGACGCTGGTCCTGCGCGGCAAGCGTGCGGCGGCCCGGTCCGGTGGCGAGGACTCCTGGGAGCGCAGCGAGGAGCGTCGCCGCCGCAAGGAAGCCGTCTTCGCCTCGGCTTCGTATCTGCTGCTGTTCTGCTGTGCGGCGGTCGCCGCCGCACTGTCCTTCCACGGCCTGGTCGGCTTCGGCGTACAGAACCTCAACCTCTCCGGGGGCTGGGAGTACCTGGTGCCCTTCGGGCTCGACGGAGCCGCGATGTTCTGCTCCGTGCTCGCGGTGCGCGAGGCCAGCCACGGCGACGCGGCGCTCGGCTCCCGCATGCTGGTGTGGACGTTCGCCGGCGCGGCGGCCTGGTTCAACTGGGTGCACGCGCCCCGGGGCCTAGAACACGCCGGCGCGCCGCAGTTCTTCGCCGGGATGTCGCTGTCGGCCGCGGTCCTCTTCGACCGCGCGCTGAAGCAGACCCGCCGAGCTGCGCTGCGCGAACAGGGCCTGGTGCCCCGTCCGTTGCCGCAGATCCGGATCGTCCGCTGGCTGCGCGCTCCCCGCGAGACCTTCGCGGCGTGGTCGCTGATGCTGCTGGAAGGCGTGCGGACACTGGACGAGGCGGTCGAAGAGGTGCGGGAGGACCGCCGCGAGAAGGAGCAGAACCGTCACCGCAGGCGCGAGCAGGGCAAGCTCGACCGGGCCCGGATCAAGGCCATCAACCGGCAGCACCGCTCCTGGGGCATCGGCAGGGGCGGCGGCAGGCTTGCGGTGACGCAGGGCGCGACTGCCGAGATGGCCGGTCAGGACCCAGCCATAGCCGGGTCCCAGCCGCTTTCCGCAGGAGAACTGCCGGTGCGCTCCCGCCCGGCCCTCAAGGCCGTGTCCGCCGCTGAGGCCGCCGCGACCGCGGCAGCCGAGACCCGGCTGACCGTGGACCTCACCGCCGAGGACGACACCCAGACCCTGCCCCGGCTGGACTCCCTGGAGGAGAAACTCGCCCGGATCGAACGGCAATTCGGCTAAGCGGTGACCACATTCCGTCCCGCCCGCGCCGTCCCTGGTGGCGGACCGTGCCGGCCGGCGCCCCCCGAGGCCCGTCAGGCCGGTCCGCCACCCAGCTCGAACCACACGCTCTTGCCGACGCCGTGGGACCGGATGCCCCACGCGTCGGCCAAGGAGCGCACCAGCATCAGACCCCTGCCGGAGGTACCGTCAGCGGTCGGCGCACGGGGTTCCGGGCGGCGGGACACGAAGTCGCGCACCTCCACCCGCAGCCGGTCGGTGACCGTGGCCGTGACGACGGCGCCGCCCTTGGCGTGCACCAACGCGTTGGTGACCAGCTCGCTGGTGAGCAGCGTCGCCACCTCCGCGAGTTCACCACCGCCCGGCGGCGCCCAGCGACTGAGCAGCTGCCGCAGCTCGTTGCGTACCTCGCCGACCGCGCGCAGGTCCGCGGGCCGTACCTTGCGTTCCAGCGTCCGCGGAGGGGGCGGCGATAACGCCCCTCGCCGGCTCCGGTCGGCCGTTTCCTGTCGTCTTTCCCGTTCCTCGCGCCGCACAGGCTGACGCATTCTCTCCCCCGCCCCGAACGAACCATCGGCGCTCTTCCTCGAACAGCCTCACGGTCATGCATGCCCATCGGGCAAGGCGCCATGCTTCGGTGTTCGGCCGGCCGGGGGCACGGCTTCCGCGCGCCGGGTGGGCCGACCCGGCCGCCAGTGGGTATGCCTGGCGGTGACACGCCTGGGACGTGTTCCGTACGAGCGTGAGGAGCCGCTGTGCACGACGACCGACTGCTGGTGGAGGGGCGCCTGGAGCGGGCGCTGGGGCAGTTCATCAGGCCCGCGCAGTACGCGGCGCGCGTGCCGCTGCGCCTCACCGCATGGCATGTGCCGGGCGAGCCGGTGCCGGTGCGGGAGGCGTTGCGAGCCCGGTACGAGCAGTTCGCGGTGGGTGACGCGTGGGGCCCGCCCTGGTCGACGAGCTGGTTCCGGCTGGCGGGCGAGGTGCCGCAGGAGTGGGCGGGGCTGCGGGTGGAGGCCGTCCTCGACCCCGGGTTCAGCGGCGACGGGCCGGGCTTCCAGGCGGAGGGGCTGGTCCACGACGCCGACGGCGTCCCTCTCAAGGGCATCCATCCGCGCAACCGGCACGTCCCCGTCGGCGCCCCGGCGCGCGGCGGTGAGGACGTGCGCCTGCTGCTGGAGGCAGCCGCGAACCCCGCGGTGCTGCGGGACTTCCGGCCCACCGCGCTCGGCGACATCACCACCGCGCCGGACCGGCCGCTGTACCGCTTCGCCTCGGCGGATCTGGCCGTGCTCGACGAGACCGTCTGGCAGCTGATCCTCGACATCGAGGTGCTCTCCGAGCTGATGCACGAGCTGCCCGCCGACCGGCCGCGCCGGCACGAGATCCTGCGGGCGCTGGAGAACATGCTCGACGCGCTGGACCTGCACGACGTCTCCGGGACGGCGGCCGCGGGGCGGGCCGAGCTCACCGAGGTGCTGGGCCGTCCGGCCTGCGCGAGCGCGCACCGGGTGTCGGCCGCCGGACACGCCCATATCGACTCGGCCTGGCTGTGGCCACTGCGGGAAACCGTGCGCAAGGCGTCCCGCACCTTCGCCAATGTGACACAACTGGCAAAGGAATACCCGGAGTTGGTGTTCGCCTGCTCGCAGGCGCAGCAGTACGCGTGGGTGCGGGACAACCAGCCGCACCTCTGGGAGCGCATCAAGGAAGCGGTGCGTGCGGGGAACTGGGCGCCGGTCGGCTCGATGTGGGTGGAGTCGGACGCCAACATGCCTGGCGGTGAGGCACTGGCGCGGCAGATCGTGCACGGCAAGCGCTTCTTCCTGGAGGAGCTGGGGGTGGAGACCGAGGAGATCTGGCTGCCGGACTCCTTCGGCTACACGGCGGCCTTCCCGCAGCTGGCGCGGCTGGCCGGGGTGAAGTGGTTCCTGACCCAGAAGCTGTCGTGGAACCAGACCGACAAGATGCCGCACCACACCTTCTGGTGGGAGGGCATCGACGGCACCCGTGTCTTCACGCACTTCCCGCCGGTCGACACCTACAACTCCCAGTTCCACGCCCGTGAACTCGCCCACGCCGAACGGAACTTCGCCGACAAGGGGCGCGCGACCCGCTCCCTGGTGCCGTTCGGCTGGGGCGACGGCGGGGGCGGACCGACCCGCGAGATGCTGGAGCGGGCCCGGCGGCTGCGCTCCCTGGAGGGCTCGCCCACGGTCACGATCGAGCCGCCGTCGCGGTTCTTCGCGGCGGCCCACGAGGAGTACGGGGCGGCAGCGCCCGTCTGGTCGGGGGAGCTGTATCTGCAGTTCCACCGCGGCACCTACACCTCACAGGCGAAGACCAAGCAGGGCAACAGGCGCTGTGAACACCTGCTGCGCGAGGCGGAGTTGTGGGCGGCGACGGCCGCCGTACGGGCGGGCGACACGGGGGCGTACGCCTACCCGTACGACGCGCTGGACCGGTTGTGGAAGACCGTCCTGCTCCATCAGTTCCATGACATCCTGCCCGGCTCGTCCATCGCCTGGGTCCACCGTGAGGCCCGCGCCACGTACGCCGCCGTCGAGGCGGAGCTGACCGCGCTGACCGACGCCGCCCTCGCGGCGCTGGGCGCGGCCGGCGAACCGGCGGACGCCGCGGCGGCGGAAGGACTAACGGTCTTCAACGCGTCGCCGTACGCGCGGGACGAGATCGTCGAGATGCCGACACCCGGCGGGCGCACGGCCGTCGCGGTTCACGTACCCGCCCTCGGTGCGGCCGTCGTCGGCGCCACACCGGAAGGCCACGCCCCGCCGCCCGTCCGCGCGGAGAGCGACGGCGGCACCTTCACCCTCGACAACGGCCTGCTGCGACTGCGCGTCGACGCCGACGGGCTGCTGACGTCCGTCCGCGACCTCACCGCAGGACGTGAGGTGCTGGCCCCGGGCACGCGGGGCAATCTGCTCCAGCTCCACCCCGACCACCCCAACCAGTACGACGCCTGGGACCTCGACCGGCACTACCGCAACCGGCACACCGATCTGACCGACGCCGAATCCGTCGAGCTGGTGGCGCCCGGCCCGCTGTCCGCCACCGTGCGGGTGACCAGGGCGTTCGGCGCCTCCCAGATCACCCAGGAGATGACACTGCGGGCGGGCTCGCGGCGCGTCGACATCACCACCGACGTCGACTGGCACGAGTCGGAGAAGGTCCTCAAGGCCGCCTTCCCGCTGGATGTGCACGCCGAACGGTCCACCGCGGAGGTGCAGTTCGGACATGTGCACCGCCCCACGCAAGCCAACACCAGCTGGGACGCGGCCCGGTTCGAGATCTGCGCGCACCGCTGGCTGCGGGTCGCCGAGCCGGGCTATGGCATCGCGCTGCTCAACGACTCGACGTACGGTCACGACGTCACCCGGTCCCCCCACGCCCAGGGCCTGGGCACGACGGTCCGGCTGACACTGCTGCGCGCCCCGCACAGCCCCGACCCGGAGACCGACCAGGGCACGCACCGGTTCACCTACGCGCTGCTGCCGGGCGCCGAGGTCGGCGACGCGGTCGCGGAGGGCCTTGCCCTCAACCTTCCCCTCCGGTCCGCCGCGGCGCCCACTCCCCCGACCGCGCCGGTCCCGGCTCCGGACCCGCTGATCCGCGTCGACCATCCGGCGCTCACCGTCGAGTCGGTCAAGCTGGCCGAGGACCGCAGCGGTGACGTGGTGGTACGGCTCTACGAGTCCCACGGGGGCCGCGCCACCGGCACCCTCTCCCCCGGTTTCGCGGTCGAGGGGGCCACCGTCACCGATCTGCTGGAGCGGCCGCTGCACGAGGAGGAGGAAGGGCCGACCTCCGATGTGACCGTCGAGCTACGACCGTTCCAGATCCTGACACTGCGGCTGCGCCCGCAGCACCGGTAGGCGCCAGGGACCTGGTGAGCGTGACGATCAGTCACATGTGCTTGATGTTACGCAGGTTGGAGCGGGCCATCTGCAGCATCCGGCCGACCCCGCCGTCCAGCACCATCTTGCCCGCCGACAGCGCGAAGCCGGACACCATCTCCGCGCTGATCTTCGGCGGGATGGACAGGGCGTTGGGGTCGGTGACGATGTCGACCAGCGCCGGGCCCTTGTGCTTGAACGCGTCGCGCAGCGCCCCGCGCACCTGCTTGGGCTTTTCCACCCGCACGCCGTGCGCCCCGGCCGCACGGGCGATCGCTGCGAAGTCCGGGTTGTGGTTGGTGGTGCCGTACGAGGGCAGCCCGGACACCAGCATCTCCAGCTCCACCATGCCCAGCGAGGAGTTGTTGAACAGCACCACCTTCACCGGCAGGTCGTACTGCACCAGGGTGAGGAAGTCGCCCATCAGCATGGAGAATCCACCGTCGCCCGACATGGAGACGACCTGCCGCCCCCGGTCGAGGAACTGCGCGCCGATCGCCTGGGGCAGGGCGTTGGCCATCGAGCCGTGGCTGAACGAACCGATCACCCGCCGCCGGCCGTTGGGGGTGAGATAGCGGGCCGCCCAGACGTTGCACATGCCGGTGTCGACCGTGAAGATCGCGTCGTCGGCGGCCTCCTCGTCCAGGAGGGAGGCGACGTACTCGGGGTGGATGGGAACATGCTTGTCGACCTTGCGGGTGTAGGCGCTCACCACCCCCTCCAGCGCGTCGGCGTGCTTCTTCAGCATCCGATCGAGGAACTTGCGGTCGGGCTTGGGCCGCACCTTCGGCATCAGAGAGCGCAGCGTCTCGCGGACATCGCCCCAGACGGCGAGGTCGAGCTTGGTGCGGCGGCCCAGGTGCTCGGGCCGGACGTCGACCTGGACGATCGTCACGTCGTCGGGCAGGAACGCGTTGTACGGGAAGTCCGTGCCGAGCAGGAGCAGCAGATCGCATTCGTGGGTGGCCTCGTAGGCCGCGCCGTATCCGAGGAGCCCGCTCATCCCGACGTCGTACGGGTTGTCGTACTGGATCCACTCCTTGCCGCGCAGCGCGTGCCCGACCGGGGACTTCACCCGCTCCGCGAACTCCATCACCTCGGCGTGTGCGCCCGCCGTGCCGCTGCCGCAGAACAACGTGACCTTGTCCGCCGCGTCGATCATGCGGGCCAGCTGCTCGATCTCGGCGTCTCCCGGGCGCACCGACGGGCGGGAGGTGACCATCGCGTGCTCGATGGGCCGTTCGGGGGCCTGCTCTCCGGCGATGTCTCCGGGCAGCGAGACGACGGCGACTCCGCTCTGCCCTACGGCGTGCTGGATCGCCGTCTGGAGCACCCGCGGCATCTGCTTGGTGCTGGAGATCAGCTCGCTGTAGTGGCTGCACTCGGTGAACAGCCGGTCGGGGTGCGTCTCCTGGAAGAAGTTGGTGCCGATCTCGCTGGAGGGGATGTGCGAGGCGAGGGCGAGGACCGGTGCCATCGAGCGGTGCGCGTCGTAGAGGCCGTTGATGAGGTGGAGGTTGCCGGGGCCGCAGGAACCGGCGCAGGCCGCCAGCTTGCCGGTGAGCTGCGCTTCCGCCCCGGCCGCGAAGGCCGCGACCTCCTCATGCCTGACCTGGATCCAGTCGATCGCACGGTTGCGGCGGATGGCGTCCACCACGGGGTTCAGGCTGTCGCCGACGACACCGTAGAGCCGCTGCACCCCCGCGCGCACCAGGATGTCCACGAACTGCTCGGCAACGGTCTGCTTCGCCATGTCGCTGTCGCTCCTCAAGTGGCGGGCGGGGTGGGAGAGGCACGGGCGCCCGCCGGGGGCGTACCGGCGGGTGGCGCACCGGCCGGGGGCACGGGCTCACCTGCCTCCCATGAACCCACGCGCGGCCGGGCTTCGCCTCCGGTGTCCCCCGTGCGGCGGACACGGCCTAGGGGATCTCCCAGACACCCACCGCGGTCCGGTCCTTCGTGTGCCCCTCGACCGGGAACTGCGTGGCGGCGAGGAAGGCGGCCAGGCCGGGTGGCCGGCCGTCCCGCCATGCCGCGGCCAGTCGGGCGGCACACGAAGGCTCCTCCGCCAGCGGCTCCGCCATGCCGGCGCTGCAGAGCAGCAGGGTGTCCCCCGGCCGGGCCGTACACGCCCGGAAGAGGAAGGGGTCCGGTCGCGGATCGGCCCCGGACGCGTAGGAGCCGCCAGGACCGTTCCCGTACTGCCCGACGCCGTGGGCCGCGTCGCTCCCGTCGGCGTCCACCCCGGCAGGCTCCAGGTCCTGCCATGCGCCGTCTCGCAGCCGGAACAGTCCGCCCTCGCCGACGCCGAAGAACACTCGGGTGCTGCACTCCGGGTCGGCCGGCAGCAGCAGGCAGCGCAGCGCGGCGGTGTACTCCTCCGGCTCCGCGCCCAGCTCGGCCGCCCGGCCTCGCAGCTTGCCGAAGCTGCGGTCGGTGAGCCGTTGGAGACCGGACCTCAGGGCACCGCGGTGGCCGGTGCGGATGTCGTCGGACAGACGGGTGTGGCTGCGGCCGACCGCGCCGCCGATCCAGGCGCAGGCGTCGCGGGCGGCGCGGTGCGAACCGTCGATGTCCGGCCTGCCGGAGGCCATGGCGACGAGGATCAGGGCATGCCGGCCCGCACCGAAGCGGGCGGTGAGCAGGGCGTCCCGCCGGGGTTCGCCTCGATAGCGGCCGTCTTCCCCGCGCTGCGAGACGGCCCGGAGCGTCAGCGAGCCGTAGCGGGCGCCGTCCAGCGCGGTGTCGGGTACCAGCTCGTCCAGCGCGGCGGGGTCAGCGGTGGGCAGGGTGAGCGGTTCGGGGTCGTACGCGGGGGCCCGGTCGCGGGTGGGGTGGGGTACGGGTGGCGGGGACGGCGGCGGCTCGGGTGAGGTGGGGGTCCGGGCGGCGGGCGACGACGGCGGCCCTGTCGACAGCTCCGGTTCAGGCGGGACCGGGTTCCGGGATACGGGTCCCGACGATGGCCCTGTCGACGGGCCCGGTTCAGGCGGGACGGGGGCCTGGGGTGCGGGTCCCGACGTCGGTGTGTCGGGTGGAGTGTCCTCCGGGGCGTCATATGAGCTGGTGGACACGGGGACCGAGGGCGTCCGTGACTGCGGCGGCGTGGACGGTGGCGCGTTCCCGCGCGAGCCCGGACCGGTGGATTGCAACGGAATCGGGGCCGAGGGGCGAGGGGGGCGCGGCGTCGAGGCCCGGCGGGGCGGCTCCCACTGCCTCGGCTCCCACGCGGTCGGCTCCCAGGGCTTACGCTCCGCGGGTCCGGGCCCCGCGGTGGCCCGGGACGCCGGATTCCGCTCCCGCTCTGTGGATTGCCGCCTCGCCGGTCTCGGGCCGGCCCGGTCGGCCGGATCGGCCGGATCGGCCGGATCGGCCTGGCCTGCGGGGGCCACGGCGTCCACGGGACCACCCGGGGCCGCCAGGTCCGCCGGATCCCCCGGGGCCCGTTGGTCCGCCTGCTCTCCCCGACCCACCGGCCCCCTGGGACCCGTCGGCGAGTAACCCACCGCCCGCAGTGCCGAGTTGACCCGGTCTTCGAGCGAGTCGGGGGCATCGGACGGCCCGGTGTCCCGCGCCGGGCCACGGACCCGGCCCCCTCTCCCCCCGCCGTCGTCGTCTTCGTCGCCGTACAACCGCCGCCACCAGTCGTCCTCGTGGCCGCGTGGTGCCCCCTGATGGTTCATGGACCGTATTGTCCATGGATGGGCGCTGCGTCAACAGGGCGCGAAAGAGGAGCACCGGCGGGCGGACCACCCCACGCGACTGCCCGGCCGAGCGCCACGCGCCAACGGCGAGGGCGCAGTGAGGGCCCAAGTCAGCTGCTGGGGAGGGGAGTTGTCGCGTATCCCCGAGCGCGCCCGCCAAGGCCATCCGCGACCGAGGAACGGATCCGCGCGGACGACATCCGCGCGGATCCGGCACCGGGACCTCAGTCGACATCCTCCGCATAGTCGGTCGTGGTGCACCCCTCAACGGCGCCGTCCTCAGCCGTACTGCCCTCCGGCGCCGTGAAGTGCGGGGTGCAGTTGAGGAACAGCAGCCCGGCGTCGAGGAGCGACTGCCGCTGATCGTCGCTGCTCGGGTCGACGGCGAAGTCGTCGCCGACCATCAGGTCGTCCTGTTCGTCCTCGTCACCCTTGACGGAGGTCTGGAACGCCGCCATGTCCTCGACGGTGAGGAAGTCGACGTCGCCGTCGCCACCCGCCGGATCCTCGCACTCGCCGCCGCCGTTGACGCCCGTGAGACCCATCGACCTCACCTGCTGCACCTCCCGGGGCGAGGCGATGTCGATGCTCTCGCAGCCGAGTGCGGACCGGAGGAGGTCCCCGGCTTCCTGGGACGAACCCGCGGAGGGCAGGCCCCCGCAGGCGGAAACCGATGCCAAGGCGATAAGGGTTCCGACGGTGGCAAGTGTTCGGTGGAAACGCATGACGTTCCTTCGCAGATGTGGCTTTCGAGCCGAGCGCGCCGACCGGATGCGGTGACGCCTCGGCTGCGAGGGTGAAGCGGGCCGACTGCTCGGCCTACCGCTCCGTCCCCCGGTTCCCCCGCCAAGTTGAATTGACCGGGACATGGTAAGCGCAGGGTCGGCGACGTCCCAGGTCAGGAAGCCGGGGCGGCTCCGGCGCAGCGCACGACGCGTGCGCCTCCTCGAAGCAGTCGGACGCCGCCGGAGCCGTGGACGCGGCAGTTCCCGAGGGGCGCGACCGCTCCCCGTCCGGCAGGCTTGGGCCATGAGGGAACGCAGCGTACGAGCCGGGAACGGGCGCACGCTGCACCGGGCGCGTTCCACGGCCCACGGCTGCGAGCGCGCGTCCGCCGAACGGAGTGAGGCCGGCGCATGAGCGTGTGGCAGTTGGTCGCGGTCGGCCTGGTCATGCTGCTCGGTCTGTTCGGGGTGCTGGTGCCGGGCATCCCCGGGCCGCTGATCGTATGGGCGGGTGTGCTGTGGTGGGCGCTGACCGAGCAGACCTCGGTCGCCTGGACGGTCCTGATCGCCGCGACCGGCGTCCTGCTCCTCAACCAGGCACTCAAGTGGCTGCTGCCCGCCCGTGACCTGCGCACCGCCGGAGCGCCCTACCGCACCCTCTTCCTGGCCGGGGTCGCCGGCATCGTGGGATTCTTCGTCCTCCCCGTCCTGGGGTGCTTGCTGGGCGGCGTGGGCGGGCTCTACGCCCTGGAGCGCATCCGGCTGGGCAGCCATGGCGACGCCTGGTCCTCCACCCGCACGGTCATGCGCACCATCGGCCTGAGCGTGCTGCTGGAACTGTTCGCCTGTCTGCTGATCTTCGGCGCCTGGATGGGTGTCGTGCTCGCGGGCTGAGCGGGCCGGCGTGCGACAACCCCCGCCTCCGGGCCACGCCGCACACCCGGCTCCCAGGCCGTCCCTGTCACCCGGCAAAGGCCCCCGCGGGCGCGCACGCCGACAGGTCCGCCCCGGGCAGTTCCCCGTCCGGCAAGAGCCCGGCCCGCCACAGGTGGTGCAGGGCGTAGGCGCCCCACGGCCGCCATCCGGCGCCCGGCATCGCCCCTTCCGGCCGCGCCGCCTCTGCGGCAGGCACGTCCGGGTCCCCCAGTGCACGCATCCGGATGATGGCCGCCGACCGGGGCCCGACTCCGGGGAGCGCTGCGAGCGCCCGCTCGGCGGCGTCGCGGTCCGCTCCCGCGTCCAGCACGACCGCCCCGTCCGCGAGCGCGGCGCACAGTGCGCGCACCGGCTCCGCGACCTGTGCGCCGGTGAGGTCGCCGGGAGCAGGGAAGACGTGGGTGAGCCCGCCGTCCGGCGCGTCCAGCGGCTTGCCGTAGGCCCGCACCAGCTCGGCAGCGCGCTCCGGCGGCCCGCCGAGGACGGTCCGCACGGCCAGTTCCTCGGGATCCGCGGCACCGGGCGAACGCAGCCCCGGGCGCCGGGCCACCAGCGGCCCGAGGAGCGGATCCGCCCCCAGCCGCTCGGCGACCGCATACGGGTCGGCGTCCAGGTCGAACAGCCTGCGCAGGCGCTGCACCGCGGTGGACAGGTCCCGCAGGTCGGTCAGCCGCAGCCGGCACTCCAGCCAGCCGCCGTCGGCGCCCCGCTCCGCCGGGCAGACCAGCCCGGCCGGCGGCCTGCGCCGCTGCGGCGCCCCCGCGTGCTCGTCGACCTCGGCGATCCCGCTGCCGTAGGCGAGCCGCAGCGTACGGCGGTAGGTGCGGCTGCCGCGTGCCCCGCTCGTTTCCTCGACACCGGGCACCGCGCGGAGCTGGAGAAAATCGAAGACTTCGGCCGCGGCGTACGGGCCCCGGTAGGCGAGCCGCAGGGCGATCCCGCCGCCCGGAGACTGCCCCGCATCGCCACCCTCGGCCCGCCGGGGCGCCCGCCGGCCGCCGCCGGCCTGTCCGGCCGCCGCACGCAGTTCACTGGGCGTGCCCGCGTAGATGTCCCGCATCGTGTCGTTGAACTGCCGGATGCTGGCGAACCCTGCGGCGAACGCCAGCTCGGTGACCGGCAGCGCCGTGGTCTGCAGCAACAGCCGCGCGGTGTGCGCTCGCCTGGCGCGCGCCAGGGCCACCGGGCCCGCGCCGAGTTCCGCGGTCAGCTGCCGCTGCACCTGGCGGGCGCTGTATCCCAGCCGCCGGGCGAGCCCGCCGACGCCCTCGCGGTCGACCACGCCGTCCCCGATGAACCGGATGGCCCGGCCCACCAGGTCGGCGCGGACATTCCACTCCGCGGAGCCCGGTACGGCGTCCGGGCGGCAGCGCCGGCAGGCGCGGAATCCGGCGCCCTGCGCGGCGGCGGCCGACGGGAAGAAGCGCACATTCACCCGCTTCGGGGTGACCGCGGGGCAGCTGGGCCGGCAGTAGATGCCGGTCGTCACCACCGCGAAGAAGAACTCCCCGTCGAACCGGGCGTCCCGGCTGGACACCGCTTCGTATCTCGCCTCGTCATCCCTCACGCCACCAGTGTGCGCGGCCCGGACGGGGAGAGCTGGCGGGAATCGGACACGGCGTTCCGGCGGGCAGCGGCGGCACGCTCCCGGGCGGGCGACCCGGGCCGGTGCGGGCGGGCGGCCCCGCACCGGAACCCGAGCACACTCCCTCAGGCCCGCGGCCCCCGCTTGCGCTCCATCATGTGGCGGCCCAGCGCCTGCTTCTGCTTCCAGTCGCGCCGGATCTCGGCCCGGAGCCGGACATCCGTCTTGGCGACGATGCGCTGGTTCTCGCGCAGCAGCTTGCGGTAGCTGTGCAGCCGGCGCTCGGGAAGCGTTCCGCTCGCGACGGCCTCCTGTACCGCGCAGCCGGGCTCGGACTCGTGTGCGCAGTCGTGGAAGCGGCACTCCTGGGCCAGCGTCTCGACATCGGAGAACGTCCGGGCCAGGCCGCCTTCCGCGTCCCACATCCCGACGCCCCGCAGACCGGGGGTGTCGATCAGGACGCCGCCCCACGGCAGCGGCAGCAAATCCCGCGTCGTCGTGGTGTGCCGCCCCTTGCCGTCCCGGTCCCGAACGGCCTGCACCTCCTGCATCTCCTTCCCGAGCAGGGCGTTGGCCAGGGTCGACTTGCCCGCGCCGGACCGGCCGAGCAGTGCCGAGGTGCACCCGGCCAGCGCGGCGGACAGCACCTCGACTCCCTCACCCGTCTCCGCACTCACCGCCAGGACCTGCACCCCGGGCGCCGCGGTCCCGGCGTCCGCCACGAGGTGCGCGAGTCCGGCCGGATCCGCGACCAGGTCCGCCTTGGTCAGCACCACCAGCGGCTGCGCCCCGCTCTCCCAGGCGAGCGACACGAACCGCTCGATCCGCCCGAGGTCGAGGTCCTCGGCCAGGGAGACGGCGATCACCGCGTGATCGACGTTGGCCGCGAGGATCTGTCCTTCGGAGCGTTTCGACGACGTGGATCGCGCGAACGCGGTACGCCGCGGCAGCAGGGCCCGCACCACGCCGTCGAGATGGTCGCCGGTACGGCCGTTGGCGAGGTCGATGACCGCCCAGTCACCCGTGCACGGCACCCGCATCGGGTCGCCGGTCGCCACCAGTGCGGTGTCCGCCAGGACGGTCCGTACGCCGTCGTCGTCCGCGGGGCCGGCCGGCACCACCGCGTCCACGCGGCCGCGGTCGACACGCACGATCCGGCCGGGCAGGAACCCCTGGCCGGCGAAGGGGGCGAAGCTGTCCACGAACCCGTCGTCCCAGCCGTAGGAGGCCAGCGTGCGCGTCGAGGACGCGTCGGAGGGGACGGCGGAAGCAGAGGAGTAATTCAAGGGAAACCCTTCACAAGGGTGGCCCCGGCGCCGCGCGGACCGCGCGGGAGGTAAGGAAGTGGGTCTGTTCAGCCGGAGACCACGGAAGCGGAACTGATGATCCGGTGAGTGCGGGCAGCGCCCGTCGCAACAACAGCCATCGGTCACACCTCCTGGTCCGTCAACAGCCGGATACGGCACCCGAACTGGCGCCGTGTGGAACGCCTTCACCATAGCCAGGGCACCGGCCGCCGCGCCAAGCAATTAATTTCCGGCGGCCCGGCTCCCGGACGCCGTGCGGCCTTTTCCCCGGCCGCTTCCGGAGGTCCCGCCCTCGTGGCGTGCGGCAGCCGAACGCCGTATACCTGAGCACAATGCTAGATATGGTGTATGACGGAAAATTTCGGGCGAGAGGGTGACGGCCCCCCGTCGGCACGCCTCTCCCCGAGGCGACGCCTTCGCTCCCTGCTGAGCGAGCACAGCGTCGCAGGTCAGGTTTTCCTGCTCCAGCTCGCCCTCGCCCTGGTCCTCGTCGTCGCCGCGGTGGTGGTCCTCGTCCTGCAGGCCCGGGGCGCGGGCATGGAGGAGGCCCGTCAGCGCTCGGTCGTCGGCGCCCAGACCTTCGCGCACGCACCGGGCACGCTCGAAGCCATGCAGTCCGCCGACCCCACAGCACGGCTCCAGCCGCGGGCGGAGGAAGCCCGCAAAGAGGCCGATCTCGACTACATCGTCGCGTTCGACCCGAGGACCGGCCTGCGGTGGACGCACCCCGACCCGAGCCTGATCGGCAAGCACGTCGTCGGCTCGTACCGGCAGGGGCTCGCCGGGAAGACCACCACAAGCACCTTCGCCACGTCCGTCGGACCCGCCGTCAACACCTCCGTCCCCGTCAAGGACCGCGACGGTTCCGTCGTCGGGCTGGTGTCCGTCGGGATCACCGTGCAGAACACCCAGGAGCGGGTGGGGCACCAGCTGCCGCTGCTGCTGGGATCGGCCGCGGGCGCGCTGGCGCTGGCGACGGGCGGCGCGGCGCTGGTGAGCCGCCGGCTGCGGTGGCAGACGCACGGCCTGCATCCCGCCGAGATCACGCGGATGTTCGACCATCACGACGCGGTGCTGCATGCCGTACGCGAGGGCGTGCTGATCGTCGGCGGCGACGGCCGGCTGGTCCTGGCCAACGACGAGGCCAGACGCCTGCTGCACCTCCCCGAGGACGCCGAACGCCGCCACGTGCAGGAACTGGGGCTGCAACCGCGGTTGCTGGCCCTGCTGACCTCCGGGCGGGAGGCCACCGATGAGGTCCTGCCGTCCGGCGACCGTCTGCTGGCGGTGAACGTACGGCCCACCGCCCCGTACGGCGGACCCTCGGGGACGGCGGTGACGCTGCGGGACTCCACCGAGCTGCGGGCGCTGGCCGGCCGGGCGGAGGAGGCGCAGGAACGGCTGCGGCTGCTCTACGACGCGGGGATGCGGATCGGCACCACACTGGACGTGGTGCGCACCGCCGAGGAGCTTGCCGAGGTCACGGTGCCCCGGTTCGCCGACGTGGCCACCGTGGAGTTGAAGGAAGCGGTGCTGCGGGGGCAGGGCCCGACCGGGGCGGACCAGGAGGCCCACCGGGTGGTGGTCCGCGGCCTCGCAGACGACTCGCCGCTCTACCCACCGGGCGAGCTGCCGGGCTTTTTGCCGGGCACCCCGATGGGGTCGGACGTGGCGCGCGGACGGCCGGTGCTGGAGAGCGATCTGCGGACGTCGGACCGCTGGCAGGCCCAGGATCCCGAGCGAACCGGCAGGGCTCTGGAGCACGGTGTCCACTCACTGATCAGCGTTCCGCTCCAGGCCGGTGGGGTGGTGCTGGGGCTGGCCACGTTCTGGCGTTCCGGCGCGTCCGACGGTTTCGACGAGGAGGACCTGGTCTTCGCCGAGGAGCTGGCCACCCGGGCGGCGGTCTCGATCGACAACGCCCGCCGCTACACCCGTGAGCACACCACCGCCGTCACCCTCCAGCGCAGTCTGCTGCCCCGGGTCCTGCCGGAGCAGTCCGCCCTGGAGGTGGCCCACCGCTATCTGCCGGCGCAGGCCGGCGTCGGTGGGGACTGGTTCGACCTCATTCCGCTGCCCGGCGCCCGCGTCGCGCTCGTCGTCGGCGACGTCGTCGGGCACGGCCTGTACGCCGCGGCCACGATGGGGCGGCTGCGCACCGCGGTGCACAACTTCTCCGCCCTGGATCTGCCGCCCGACGAGCTGCTCGGCTACCTCGACGAACTCGTCAGCCGGATCGACACCGACCGGGCGGGCGAGGACGACGGGGCCGGGCAGTCGGGCGAGCGGGCGGGCATCACGGGCGCCAGCTGCCTGTACGCCATTTACGACCCGGTCGACGGGCGGGCCACGTTCGGCAGGGCGGGCCACCCGGGGCCGGCCCTCGTGCTGCCCGACGGCACGGTCACCTTCCCCGACGTGCCGGTGGCGCCGCCGCTCGGTCTTGGCGGCAGTCTTCCGGTGGAGACGGCCGAGATCCCGCTGCCGGAGGGGTCGCGGCTGGTGCTCTACACCGACGGCCTCATCGAGGGCCGTCAGCACGACTTCGACACCGGCCTCGCGCTGCTGCGGTCGGCCCTGGCAGGCGGGGCGGACCGTACGCCGGAGGACGTGTGCGCGGCCGTCCTCGCCACCATGCTCCCCACCCGGCCGAGCGATGACATCGCGTTGCTGGTCGCCCGGACCCGGTTGCTGGATCCGGCGCGGGTCGCCGAGTGGGACGTACCGTCCGACCCGGCCGCGGTCGCGCGGGTGCGCGCGGCGTGCAGCCGGCGGCTGGAGTCGTGGGGGTTGGAGGAGATCGGGTTCACCATCGAGCTGATCCTCAGCGAGCTGATCACCAACGCCATCCGCTACGGCGCCCAGCCGATCCGGGTCCGCCTGCTGTACGACCGGGCGCTGATCTGCGAGGTCGCGGACGGTGCCGCGACCGCGCCGCATCTGCGCCGGGCCGCGCTCACCGACGAGGGCGGCCGGGGCCTGTTCCTGGTGGCCCAGCTCGCCGATCGCTGGGGTACCCGCTACACCCCGAACGGCAAGATCATCTGGACTGAGCAGAACCTCGACACCGGACACCGGGAGCCCGGTCCCGGGCTCGCCGAGGACATTCTCGATCAGTGGGACGAACCGGCCCTGTGACCACCGCCGCCCGGCGCGGGTGACGCCGGGCCGCGGCGGTGGACGTCAGCCGCGCTCCGCGCCGGGCGCCGCCGCGGTCAGGCGGACCGGCGCCGGATAGAACTCGCGGGGCCGGCCGGTGCCGTCCTTGAGGCGGCCGAGGAGGCTCGCCGGGTACTCGACGAGCCAGTAGCTCGCCACCGCCGTGGGCACGGCCACCAGAAGGACGATCGCGACGGCCAAGGGGAAGCCCTCCTGACCGGTGGGCAGCAGGCCGGTCTTGTGCAGTTGCAGCATGACCGGCTCGTGCCAGATGAAGAGGCTGTAGCTGATGAGCCCGGTGGCGGTGAGCCAACGTGTCGTCAACAACCGGTTCCAACGGGTGCGTTGGTGTGTGTGCAGAGTGCTGAAGAGCAGCAGCACCCACAGGGCGGAGGCGAGCGGGTGGTAGAAGGTGAACGCGAAATTCTCCGGCGCGGAGAAGAGGGAGAGGGCATAGAGACCCCCGGCGGCGAGCGCGGCGAGGGGTATCGCCGCACGCACCCGCAGGCGCCCCCGGTCACCGAGGGCGGTCATGACGACGGCCAGCCCCATGCCGGCCGCGAAGCCGCCGAACCGGGCCTGCGGGCCGAAGTAGACCGCCCAGTCGGTGTGCGGCACCCCGAAGACGCCCTGCGCGACGGCGATCCAGGCACACGGCGCCGCGTACAGCAGCAGGCACCCGGCCGCGCACACGGCCACCCGCGTCCGGCGTGAGCGCAGCGGTCGGCAGGCCCGTACCGCCACCGGGCCGAGCGCGACGAGGACGAGGTAGAACATCACCTCCAGCGACAGGGACCAGGTGGGGCCCAGGGTGTAGAAGATCCGCTGCTGGTCGAAGACATGGGTGAACGTGAGGTGTTCGACCAGGTCCCGCCAGTTGCCCGGCAGGGTCGGGTTGCGGGACGCCCAGACGACCAGCACGGCGAGGAAGTACAGCGGCAGGATGCGGATCGCGCGGCGGAAGAGGAAGACCCGGGCCGGCCGTGTGGACCGCCCGTCGATGGCGGCGCGCGCGTACGACAGCGTCAGCAGGTAGGCCGACATGACGAAGAACAGGTCGATGACCTCGAAGGAGAGGACAGCGCCGATGAGGGGGTTATCCACGGGTGGGTGGCTGCCCTCGGAGTCGTAGCGGAAGTACTGCTGCCAGACGTGGAAGACGACCGTGCTCAGCGCCGCGAGGCCGCGGAAGCCGTCGATGTCACCGGCTCGGCTGCGGGCAGGTGCCCCTTCCGGCGGACGGTGGGTGTCGGGCTTCGGGCGGCGGGGAGCCACCGCGGTGACGCTCATCGACGGGCCACCGCCTTCACGGCCGCGCGCGGGGTGACCCGCCACTGCCGGTCGCCCAACGCCTCTTTCAGGTGCGCCTGTCGGGCCACCATGTTCTTGAAGTGGCTGTAGAAGAAGGTCGATACGAGCAGGTAGGACCAGAACCACGGGCTGCGGCCGCGAAGTTCGGGCACGGCCAGCCGCCAGGCGAAGAGCGCCTGGACGGGGCCCGCCGCCATCGTGAAGAGCACGGCGAGCACACAGACCGGCACCGCCCAGTCGAGCCGGTCCACGCCGCCCGCGCGCCAGACCGAGTACGCGAGGATGGGCAGGATCTGCAGCGTCAGCCACGGCTGCACCTCCCGCCAGCCGAGGAGCACGAACAGGCCCAGCTTCTGACGGGCGGTGAAGACCGGTGACCGCAGCCCCTTCCACAGGTGCTTGAGCGAGACCTGGAGCCAGCCCTGCGCCCACCGCGAGCGCTGATTCCACAGCGCCTTCAGTGTGGTGGGCGCCAACTCACGGGACAGCAGCGTCCGGTCGACGGCGAACCGGGCGCCTTCGCCGAGTGCGCGCAGCGTCGAGTCGATGTCCTCGGTCAGCATCGAGCCGTGCATCCGGGTCCTGGCGAGCAGGTCGGTACGCCAGAAGCCGTTGGAGCCGCCGAACACGCCGAAGCCGTACAGCCGGGTCCGGCCGGGGTGGCTGACCGCGTAGATCGCCTCGAACTCCACCGCCACCAGCTCCGCGACGCGGGAGCTGTCGCCGTTGCGGACCACGCAGTGGCCCTGGACGACGTCGTGGCCGTTCGACAGCCAGTGCCAGGCGTCCCGGAAGGCGGTCGGGGCCGGATGGTGGTCGGCGTCGAAGATGCCGACGAACTCGCCGCGGACCCGGGTGACCGCGGCGTTGACGTTCTGTGCCTTGGAGGTGCTGCCGGCGACCGGCAGCAGCACCAGACGGGGGTCGCGCCGGGCGATCTGCCGCAGGGTGTCCTCGACGGGCAGCGGGTGCGGCGTGTTGTACGCCAGCACGATCTCCAGCTCGTTGGGGTAGTCGAGGCGGAGGAACGACTCGACGGTGTCGACGATGGTCGCGGCCTCGTTGGGCAGGTACGCGGCGATGACGGCACTGGCCGGCGGATAGGGCGCCCCGGGTTTCTCCGGCCGGGACGCCGCGTCCAGGGAGAACAGGCACTCCAGGACGATCAGCAGCGCCGACAGCACCAGGCCGGCCACGACCACCCAGTACATGGCCGACCCCAGGTCCCAGCCCAGGGTGTACGTCTGCTGGTACAGCACGAACGGCACGGCGACGCCCAGCAGCAGCGCGAGGGCCGGGGAGAGCGCCGACAGCGCGGGGCGGATCAGGGAGCTGAGGGGGCGGCGCGGGTGCCGGTGGGGCGTGCCGCGCATCCACGGCGCGTACCTGACCGGCCGCAGATCCCGGTGGTGGACGGCCTCCGCCACCGCGTCCCGCGCCTGGTCGACGGCGTGCGCGCCGTCGGCGCATTCGGCGAGCGGCAGCCATCCGATCGCCGGGGTCAGCCGGACATTCTCGTCGGCGACGATGAACCGGGTGCCGGCCACGGTGTTGGCGAACTCCCGCAGCCCGCGCAGGGCCGTCTCCTCGTCAACGCCCGGCAGCAGCATGAGCAGACGGCCGTCGTCGTCCCACCCGAGCCGGTCGCAGAAGCTGCCCAGCCGTTCCGCCACACCGGCCAGCCGTTCGGCGACCTCCCGGCGTACGCGCTGCCCGAGCCGGGCCTCCAGGGCACTCATCTCGGCGACGCCGACGACGGCGAGGACGCCGGCGCGCCGGCCGGGGCCGGGGCGCTGCAGTTCCCGGTCCAGTTCGTCGAGGAAGTGCGGAAGGGAGTACAGGCCGGTCCGCGGATCGAGGAGCAGGTTTTCCACGGGCACGGGGACCCGGCGCAGCTTCGCCTCTATCCGGGCCGACAGTTCGACCGGGTCGGAGGCTTCGGATATGCAGTCGTCCGCGCCGAGGCGCAGCATGTCGACCACCCCGGCGGGCTCGGGGGTGGCGGTGACCATGAGCAGCGGCAGGGCCCGTCCGGCGGGGACGGTGCGCACCTCACGGATCACCTCCAGGGCGGTGCGCGGGTCGGGCTCGTCGTGGCCGCCGCGTACGGGCGCGGCGTCGTGGGCGTACGGGTCGCGCCGGTCGTGCTGTTCCGGCGGTGTGTGGCGCTCGTCCAGGGCGACGATCGCGTCCGGCGGCGCCTGGCGCACCTGCCGGTTGACCTGGCCGGGCAGGGCATGGGTGACCGCGTGCCCGGTCGAGCGCAGGGTCCGGGTCAGCCGGTCGCGGCGCGGGCCCGGGGTGCCGACGACCAGCACATGGCCGCCGGTGGCGGGGATGTCCGCGGCGTCGGCGGCCGGGGCGGGCCGGGTTACGGCGTCCCGGACGGTGGGCGCCGGCGCGGCGCCCGGGGAGCTTTCGGGGTGCGAAGTGAGCACCAGGGAGTGTCCTTTCTTGCAACGAGGCACGCCGGAGCCGGCCCGGCCGCGAGGGCGCGCGGCAGCACGGACCGGCCGGCAGGCGGCAGCAGGGGTCACAGCGGTCCCGGGCCGCGCGGCAGGCGGGTGCCGAACGGCGGCCCGGGGCTAGGTCCGTGCGCGCGCAGGGCGGCTCGGCCGCCGTCTGCCGGAGGCGAGAAGATCGATGACGACGGCCCGGTCGTGGACGTGGCCGGCTTGTCCGGGGAGCGGGGAGCTCACCCGTGCGGTCGCGGAAGCGCGCGCGGGAGCCTGGTCGTCATGCGGGGACAGCGCCGCTCGGCCTCTCTTGCATCTGCCACAGACATGACAAGAGTGCGGGTCGCGGTCGCCGGAAAAGACCGTCTCAGGGGGGATCGGCCTGTCGCGTCAGGACGAAGGGCTGCTAAGGCACGAAGCGCGCGAGGGCGCTCCAGCGGGTTTCGCATATGAAGGGTCCCATCCTGATCGGATTGTGGGGGGAGGACCGGATGTCTGGGGTGGTGCGGCCGAGGGGTCCCGCACGCGGGGCCCGTCGACAACGCCAGCCTTCGCGATCACTGTGACACTCCCCCTTCGTCTGCGTAACGCTCTGATTACGTCATCCCGTCGAGTCGGCTTCCCGCACCCTTACCGACCGGTACGCACCGGTCGATCTGCTATACCCGGTAAGCGAGTTGATGAGGTGTATCGGCAGAAAAGGCACATCTCCTCCCCCGGGACCGCGCGTTGGCGCCGCCACCTTCGAGTCGAAGGGGAACTGTCGGTTCGTACATCTCAACCATCTGTTAATCTGCCCGCTCCTGGATGTTCCTCCATGTCCCCCCTCCCCCCAGCGCCCCCCGCTCCCGGGTGCAGCGAGGTGTCCCGCACGTGTACAGCACTCCGTTTTCCCCCGCAGAGTCCAGATCCGCGCGCGCCCGAGTGGGCCTGACCACCGCTCAGGTCGCCCAGACCATGACGGCGTGCGGCGCCCCGGTCCGCCCCGAGCTGGTCGAGGCCTGGGAGTACGGCTCCCAGCTGCCCACCGAGCAGCAGCTCTTCGTCCTGGCCGACGTCCTGTGGTGCCCGCCGACCGTCCTGATGGGCGTCGAGCCGCGCACCCTGGCCGAACACCGGCTGGCCCGGCAGCTGAGCACGGACCGGCTGGCGCAGCTGATCGGCATGGACCCGGACAGGTACCGGGCCGCGGAGGCCGCGCAGCAGTGGACCGGCGACTACCGGCAGACCAAGGCCCTGGTGGAGGCGCTGGGGTTGTCGCTGCGCAAGCTGATCGACGTCATGGGCCAGGTCGAGGACCTGGGCCGGCATCTGCGGTCGGCCATCGACGGGCGCTGGAAGGCGCACGTCGGGCCGGTCACGGAGATCACCACCCTGAACAAGACCAGGGTGGGTGACGCCTTGCGCACCATGAACGGGGAGTTCCAGGAGTTCTCCGAGCGCTACATGGGACATGTGGTGGCCCGGAACGACGATTCCCGCCTCAAGGAGGTCGCGGCCGAGCGCTCGGCGTATCTGCGCCGCCTGGTCGACCGGTTCTGGGAGCTGATCGGCGAGGCGGGCGAGGCGCCGCCGTTCAACACGGTCGGCCACTGAGCACCGCGGCGGCCCGCTGAGCCCCACGGCACACCGCGGCGGGCAGGGAACGCACCGGCGGTCCGCCGTGCCCCCCGCCCGCGGCCGTGGCGGGGCTCAGCGGTTGGCCGCGCCGAAGTACGGGTCGGCCGGCTCCGCCGACTCGTCTTCCTCGATTTCGTCCCAGTCGATCTCCATCGACTTGCGGCGCGTGAAGACGTTGAAGAAGAGATTGAGCACGATGGCGGTGAGGCCGCCCAGCGTGATGCCGCTGTCGAGGACCGCCCGGACGTCGTCCGGCATCCGGTCGAAGAACGGCCCGACCACCGTGGGCAGCATCGAAGCGCCCAGGCTGACCGCCAGGATCAGGGCGTTGCGCTCCTCGCGCAGGTCAACCTTGCCCAGGATCTGGATGCCGACCGCGGCGACCATGCCGAACATCGAGATCGCCGCACCGCCGAGCACCGGGTGCGGGATCACGGCGACCAGGCTGCCCGCCTTCGGCAGCAGTCCCAGGATGATCATGAAGACGCCGGCCGCGACCACCACGAACCGGCTCATCACCTTGGACATCCGCACCAGACCGATGTTCTCGGCGAAGGCGACGTACGGGAAGGAGTTGAACACCCCGCCGAGGACGGTGGCGGCGCCGTCGGCGCGCAGCGCCCGTGCGACGGTCTCGTTGTCGACCTTCTTGTCGGTGATCTCGCCGATCGCGTACACGTCGCCGGTGGTCTCCACCATCGTGATCAGCATGACCACCACCATGGCGACGATGGGGAAGAGCTCGAACTTCGGCAGTCCGTAGTGGAACGGGGTGGCGACACCGAACCAGTCGGCCTCGCCGACCGAACCGAAGTGCACGTCACCCAGGAGCCAGGCGACCCCCGTGCCGACGACCAGGCCCAGCAGGACGGCCAGGCTGCTCAGATAGGGCTTGCCGAGCCGCACCACCACGAGGATGAAGAGCAGCGTGCCGAGGGCGTAGGCGAGGTTCTTGGGGTCGCCGTATTCGGGCTTCCCGATCAACTGCGCACCGCCGGCCGCGTCCTGCAGGCCCTGGGGTATCAGCGTGAGCCCGATGATGGTGAGGATCGTGCCGATGACGAGCGGCGGGAAGTACTTCACCAGCTTGCTGAAGAAGGGCGCGAAGAGGAACGTCGCGATACCCGCCGTGATCACCGCGCCGTAGACCACGAGCAGGCCGGCGGTGCCGCCGCCCGCCCCCAGGCCGATGGCGATCATCGGCGAGACGGCGGTGAAGGTGACGCCCTGGACCAGGGGCAGCCTGGCGCCGATCTTCCAGACGCCGAGGGCCTGGATGATCGAGGCGACACCACAGGTCAGCAGGTCGGCATTGATCAGGTAGACAAGCTCGTCGTGGGAGAGCCCCAGGGCGTTGCCCAGGAGGATCGGGACGATGACCGCTGCCGCGTAGAAGGCAAGGACGTGCTGGAACCCGTAGAGGGTGAGCTTGCCGACGGGGAGGACCTCGTCGACCGGGTGCGCCCTCTGCCGGGGGAACTGCTGTGAGGATTGTCGGGAGACTCGTGCCATCTCTGCCTTGCCTTCACGAGGTAGGTGAATAAGAGGGAACCCGGCGCCGTCATGTCCCGGATGACAGGACGGGCCGGCTGGGTCATACAAAGCCGACGCTCGGCGGTGTTGCCGACACCACGTAGCCCTGTGCTGCACATTGCGTCCTGGTTCGACAGGACATCCTTCGATCAACGCAGCAAATTCCGGCATTTCCATGGAATTTGCAGGTGGGATCAATCGAAGCGCTCACCATAGTTGACCCCCGCACTTTCCCGCGAGTAACCGGGGGCCACACCCGCCCCACAGCCGGAAGAGCGCGCCACACGACAGGGAAACGGGCATGTGCCCCTTTCCGGACCATCGCCCGCATTCACGCCCCGCGTGCCCTGCGTAAGTGGCCCGCCAGGCACCACCGTTCGCCGTCGTCGCCCTGGGCGCCGCGCCGCTCGGCCGGTGGCGGCCCGTGGGCAGCGGAGCGCCCCGGGCGAACAGGCGCGGCCCGGGCCCCCGCCGTAAAATCTCAGGTATGGCAGAGCGGCCGGGGTCCCCTCCCGCACCTGAACTCGTCGTGGAGTCCAACGGCGACTCGCAGGTGATGAATCCGCACCGCATCTACCACGTGGGGCGCGATCCATCGAGCGATGTCGTCCTGAGCGACGCCCGCGTCTCCTGGCATCACGCCGTACTACGAGCCGCGTCCGGGCACTGGCTGGTGGAGGACGAGGACAGCACCAACGGGACGTACGCCGACGGGCGGCGGGTGGACCGGTCCGGGGTGGGCCCCGGCAGCGTGATCCGGTTCGGCAACCCCGCCGACGGCCCCTGCGCGGTGCTCACGGGCATCCCCCGGCCCAAGGAGACCGCCCGGCGGCCGTCCGCCGTCTCCCACCCGGCCGGCACCCATACCTTCCGGCAGCCGAGTTCGGTGCGGCCACTGCCCGCCGCCCGGACCACCCGGATCGGCCGCGCGCCGGACAACGACCTGGTCATCGACGACCTCGTGGTCTCGCGCCGGCACGCGGAACTGCGGGCCGGCCCCGAGGGCTACCGGATCGTCGACCTCGGCAGCCACAACGGCACCTATCTCAACGGCCAGCCGGTGACCGGCGCCGCCGTCATCCCCGGCGACATCGTCGGCATCGGCCACTCCGCCTTCGCCCTCGTCGGCGACGAACTCCAGGAGTTCATCGACACCGGCGAGGTGTCGCTGGACGTCCAGGACCTCGCCGTACGGGTCGACAAGGGGCGCAGGACGCTGCTCGACACGGTCTCCTTCCCCGTCGGCGAGAAATCGCTGCTCGCCGTGGTCGGACCGAGCGGCGCCGGGAAGTCGACCCTGCTCAACGCGCTGACCGGGCTGCGCCCCGCGGACGACGGCACGGTGCTCTACGACGGCCGCGACCTGTACCGCGACTACGCCGAGCTGCGTCAGCGCATCGGGCTCGTACCGCAGGACGACATCCTGCACTCCCAGCTGACCGTGCGCCGGGCCCTCGGCTACGCCGCGCAACTGCGTTTCCCCGAGGACACCGCGAAAGCGGAACGGCAGGCGCGGGTCGACGAGGTGATCCATGAGCTGGGCCTCGACCAGCGCGTCAAGCAGCCGATCCACAGCCTCTCCGGCGGCCAGCGCAAGCGCGTCAGCGTGGCGCTGGAACTGCTGACCAAGCCGTCGCTGCTCTTTCTCGACGAACCGACGTCCGGCCTCGACCCCGGCATGGACCGGTCCGTCATGCATATGCTGCGCGGTCTGGCCGACGACGGCCGGACGGTCATCGTCGTCACCCACAGCGTGCTGAGCCTGGACGTCTGCGACCGGCTGCTGGTCCTCGCACCGGGCGGCAGGATCGCGTATTACGGTCCGCCGGAGGACGCCCTGCCGTTCTTCGGGTTCGAGCAGTGGCCGGAGGCGTTCGAGGCCTTCGAGAACGACCAGGACCGGGACTGGGCAGGGCAGTTCCGGGAGTCACACCTCCACCGGCACTACATCGCCGCCGACTCCCGGCAGCCGCAGCACACCCCGGAGTCCCCGCGTGGCCCGGTGGCCGCGCCCAAGGCGCAGAGCTGGGGCGCGCAGCTGCGCACCCTGGTCCGCCGGTACGCCGCGGCACTGACCGCCGACCGGACGTTCCTGATCATCATGGTGGCGCTGCCGTTCGTGATGGGCGCGATGGCGCACGCCCTTGCCGGCAGTCGACTCACCAAGGACTCGGCGCTCAACGCGCTGCTGATCCTCTGCGTCGGCGCGGTGCTGACGGGCGCCGCCAACGCGGTACGGGAACTGGTCAAGGAACGGGTGATCTACCAGCGGGAGAGAGCCGTCGGCCTGTCCCGCTCGGCGTATCTGATGTCCAAGGTGCTGGTGCTGGGAGTGATCACGGTCGTACAGGCCGTGGTCCTGACGATGGTGGCGCTGTTCGGGGTGAAGCTCAACACCCCTGGTGGGGAAGGGGTGTTGCTGCCACCGTTGATCGAAATCACCCTCGCCGTGGCGCTGTTGGCCTTCACCGCCATGATGCTCGGCCTGTTCGTGTCCGCCCTGGTGCGGAAGGAGGAGGTCACCATGCCGCTACTGGTCCTCCTCGCGATCGTGCAGGTCGTCTTCTGCGGTGCGCTGCTCAAGCTCCAGGGCGTCCCGGGTCTGGAGCAGCTGGCGTGGCTGGTGCCCTCCCGGTGGGCGCTGGGGGCCATGGCGGGCACGATCGATCTGCACCGGATCGTGCCGACGGACATCACCTCGGACCCGTTGTTCCAGCATTCGGCGGGGACCTGGCTGATCAACATGGGCATGCTGGTCGTGCTCTGCCTCGTACTCGGGTTCCTGGTCACCAAGCTGCTGCGGCGGCGCGAGCCCGAGATCATGCGCAAGTAGCGCCGAGGAGCCGCCTGTGACCGCGCCCGCCTTCCTCCCCAGCCATGTCGTCCCGCCGGAAGGCATGGCCACCTGGTCGGCACCGGACGCCACCCGGCCGATGGTGCCGCTGGACCCGTTGCTGCCGGTCCAGGTCATCGAGCGCCGGGGCGACTGGGCGCTCGCGCTGTGCTCCAACGGCTGGTCGGCGTGGGTCGACGGGCGCTTGCTGCTGTCCGTACCGCACGGCCCGCCGGCCGCAGGCCGGCCCGCGTCCCGGACCGCGGACCCGCGGCCGCTGCTGGGCGCGGTCGAGGGCGAACTGAGCCGGTACCGGCGGCTGATCGAGGAACTGGCCGCGGGGCGGTTGGACGGCGAGTCGTTCGGACAGCGCACCCGGGGCATGCGGGTGGGGGTCGTCGTGGACGGCGAAGCGGTCTGGCTGTACGACGCGCGGCACGAACGGTGGTGCTACTGCGACGGGTTGTCGCTGGAGACCTACGCGGTGAGCGCGGGGCCTTCGACGTCCTCGGCACCGGATGATGCGGGCGGGGCTCGGCCGTCGTACGGCACTTCGCAGTCGTACGAGGCGTCGCCGTCACGCCGGGGGGCGCGGCCCTATGGGGCGTCGGGGGACAGGGGATCGTCGAACGGGGCGTCGGCGGCGCCCGGCGCAGCGCCCGCATCAGGGCGGCAGCAATCCGCCGAGCCGCCGCCGACCGCCGTCGTCACGCCCCCCGGCACGCCACTGGACGCGGCCGACACGCCTTCGCCGTCGAAGGCCGAGCCCGGCCCGGACGCACAGGAGACCGCGGTCCTGCCACCCGGTGAGGCAGGCGCCGACCGGCGCGGCCCACCGCAATCGGCCGCAGCCGCCCCCGAAGCCACCCGCGTCGTCCGGCCTGACGACCTCCCCCCGGAAGCCACCCGCGCCGTACACCCCGACAACCCACCACCAGAGCCCACCGCCGCCGTACGCCCTGATGAGCTCCTCCCCGACGCCACACGGGCCGTACGCCCGGAGGACCTTCCGCCCGGGGCCTCGCCCGTGGCGCCGCGGGAGGAGGCGGAGAGCGGTCCGGCCCGGGACCGCCCGCCGGGAGATCCGGACCCCGACGAGACCCGGCCGATGCGATCCGACGCCGACCGCCCGGGCACGCCTCACCCGCCGCCCCCCACCCATCCGCCCAGCCGCCCGGGTGACTTCGGGTGAGCGGCGAGGGAGCGGCGGCCGACCGGCCGAGGGAACGCTCGACCGCCGCTGATGCCTCCGGGCTGCGGGGGCGTCGGATAGCGGAGTATCTGCTGGAGGACGAGATCGGCCGGGGCGGCATGGCCGTCGTCTACCGCGCCGAGGATCTGCGGCTCGGCCGCACCGTCGCGGTGAAGCTGCTGGCCCCCGAACTGGCCCGCAACGACACCTTCCGCCAACGCTTCGTCCACGAGTCCCGGGTGGCCGCGGCCATCGACCATCCGCACATCGTCCCGGTCTTCGAGGCCGGGGAGACCGACGGCGTCCTCTATATCGCGATGCGGTATGTCGAGGGCCGCGACCTGCGCGCGCTGCTCGACCGCGACGGCAGGCTGCCTCTGGAGACCGCTTGCCGGATCGCTCTCCAGGTGGCATCCGCGCTGGACGCGGCCCATGCGCACGATCTCGTGCACCGGGACGTCAAGCCGGGCAACATCCTGGTCGCCGAGGGCACCGACACCGACCGCCCCGAGCATGTCTACCTGACCGACTTCGGGCTGACGAAGAAGTCCCTGTCACTGACCGGCTTCACCAGCGTCGGACAGTTCGTGGGCACGCTGGACTATGTCGCACCGGAGCAGATCTCGGGACGTCCGGTGGACGGCCGGTGCGACGTCTACAGCCTGGCCTGCGTCCTGTTCGAAATGCTGACCGGAGCGCCGCCGTTCCGCCGCGACGACGACATGGCGCTGCTCTGGGCGCACCAGTACGACCCGCCGCCGGCCCTGACCACTCTGCGGCCCGACCTCCGGCCCGCCGTCGACGCCGTCCTGGCCGCGGCGCTGGCCAAGGCTCCGGAGGGCCGCTACGAGACCTGCCGCGGGTTCGTCACGGCGCTGCGGACGGCGGGCAGGACCGCGCCGCGCGGGGCGACGGCGGCCGCGCCCGGGGAGCATGCGCCGACCCGGGTGGACGTCGGCGTGGAAGAGGGCAGCCCCCGCAACGCGGCGCCCCCTCCCCCATCGCGCTGGGCGACACCGGTTTTCCCTGGCCGCCCCGGCTAGGTGTTCCTTTCCTTTCGACCGCGGTCACCGGCCGGACGCCGGGTGCGCGCCGAGGGCGCGCCGGTTGGGGTCCGACACCCGCGTGACAACCGAACGGCCGGCACGCGGACCCCGAGGGGGCGAGGTCCGTGGGCCGGCCGTGACCGGGAGGTCGGTGGGCCTGGGCGGAGACGGCCTAGTCGCTCGTCGCGGGGTAGAAGTGCCACCCCTGCCGCGCCGAGGGCTCGCCGCCCCACATCTTCTTCAGGTCGACGTAGGCGTCGCCCTCGCCACGAGCGGTGAGGGCCAGGTCATCGTGCCGGTAGGACACGATGCCGTAGTCGGGGTTCTGCGGATCGGTGCCCGGTACGGGCTTCAGCAGCCACCACTGGTCCTTGTTCCCCCGGCTGCAGGTCCGCAGATAGGACAGGCTGCCGTTGCCGTTCTCATCGGTCGCGCAGTGGCCGGCGGGGGAACTCTTGAGGTGGAGGACGGGTTGACCGTCGGAATGCGCGACCGCATTGAACTGCCACTTGTTGTTCCACGTCGGCGCGTCGCTCGGGTAGACCTGGAGGTAGGTTCCCTCATTTCCCTTGGTGTCGTCCGGCAGCAGGTAGTTGCCGGTCACCTGACTCACCGCCAGGAACGGCTGCCCCACCGGGACGGCCTTCACCGCGGTGGGCGCGGCCTGGGCCGGAGCAGCGAGTCCGGCGGCGCTGACGGCCGCGGCGACGGCTGCCGCGGCCAGGACGCCGCGGAGGATACGGACGTGCAATGGCTCTCCTTCGGCCGATTTGCGGCTGCCCGAAGAGATGAATTCGAGGCCACGACAAACGCTAGGTCTCGTGGCGGCTCTTCAGGCAGGGGCAAGAATTCGCCGCCGGAAAGGAAAGGACGAAATGCGCCATGGCCGCATCCGTCGCCCCTCTCCCACCGCATCATCACGGCGGTAATTCCACGCCGTTGCGGAACAGCCCGGTGAAGGGCTGCCCCATCATCCACAGCGGTTTACCCGGCAAGGTGGCGCATTCTCGATGGAATCGGTGTGGAGAGTTTTACGGAGAGTGCCCGTGGCACCTTTCCTCCGATGAGCCGTCGGCTCCGCGCAGGACGGGCGGTGGCCGATTCGGGCGCCGAAAATCCCACTTTTATACAGGGAATCGGCCTCTGCCATACAGCGACTCGGCTCGTGCGGACACGTGGGTGCCGAGCGGAGGGGTGGCCTGAGGTCAGGCGCCGGGTGGGGCCCCGGGGCGGCGCGCCTGGGTGAACGGCACCTGACCACGGTGTCGGACCCGGCGCGCCAGCAGGCTGCCGAGACAGCCGGTCACCAGCCCCCAGGCCGCGCCCAGGCCGACCAGCCACAGGAGTTGCGGTTGCAGGACGATCTCGCCGCCCAGGCCGCCGCCGAGGTCCCCGACGCCCATCAGTGAGAGGCCGTAGTGGGCGAAGATCTCGGTGAGCAGTCCGACGACGAGCAGGGTGAGCGCCAGGGCGACGGCCATCTCCAGGGCGTGCCGCCAGGCCGGCACCCCGGCCGGCGAGCGAACCGCCGCGACGAACCCGGCGGCCAGCAGCACCACCGCCGCCAGGGCCACCAACAGCCAGGCGCGACCGTCGTATGCGGCGAGGGCGCCCACGTCGAGGGTGCGGTCCCCGCCACGGCTGCGCAGCGCCTGGTCGAGCACATGCGGCATGGGCAGACCGATGCCCTTGTCGACGTGTCCGGTCCAGGCGCCGCCCATGCCGACGCCCAGCGCCATCCACGCCAGGTTCGGCAGCCCGAGGCAGAGGACGGCGGCGGTCTCCGCCTGATGGCCCTTGGTGAGGAGCACCACCACGCCGACGACCAGGCCGATCACGGCATAGCCGAGCAGCACCATCAGCATCGCGAACGCGGGCGGCCGTACGGAGTTCTGGAAGTGCAGCAGCCGGGAGGAGAGCGGCGCCCGGCGCGAGACGAGAAAGGTGAGCACGAGGACCGCGAGCAGCCACAGCAGCCCCAGGCCGAGGGTGGCGGGGACATCGGCGCGGAAGCTGACGGTGGGGGTCGCGCCGAATTCCGCTCCGAGGTCGTCGGCGGTGTCGTCGCCGAGCGAGATACGGAAGCTGTGGCGTGCGGCCATGGCGAGGAACAGCAGGAAGAGCAGCCAGAAAAGGGCGGTACGGGCGACCCGGCCGAGCAGCTCCCCGGTGCCGGCCACCGCCCGGTGACGGAGCGGCAGCAGAAACACGGTGGCGGTGGCCAGGACGCCGGCCAAGGTCACCGACAGCGGAACGACCTCCAGGGCGGCGTCCGCCTGCACGATGACGCCGGCGTCGCCCCAAAGATCCACCGAGCCGCCGGCCGCGATGACGACCACGGCCGCGACCACGCGGGGAAACGCCCCGCCGGGCAGATCGCTCGCACCCGCCGCCCACAGGCCGAGCGCGGCGACCACGAACATGGCGACGATGCCCGCCGCTGCCGCTGCCAGTGCCTCCGCCCAGGCCCTCACCAACGGCGGTGCGCCGACGGGGCGTGACGGCTTGTCGGGGCCGGCCTGCGAAGGGCCTCGCATCTGGCTCACGCAAGTCTCCTGCCGGGCGCGGGACCTAGGGGTGACGATTCGCCCGGGACGACGAATGCCGCTGCCGGGGAACGCCTTGAACCACCGTAAGCACGAGCGGGCCGCCCCGCTTGCGGACACTGCCGTGCCGAAGCACACAATGGCCTTGACATAGGCAAACCTGGGCAAAATTCGCATCGCCGGATGGCCCACGCGCGTCGGAAGAGGGCCCGTGACAACTCCACCGCCGCCTGACAGCCACCCGACCGGCCCGCCGTCGGGACCGCTCTCCGGCCCCTCCTCGGGCACGCCCGCCGGCCCCTCACACGAACCGACCCAGGTCGGCTCCGGACCCCAGGAGGGACGGCCCGAGCAGCCCGCCCCGCCCGGACCTCCCACCACACCGGGCGGCCCGGGCAGCACCGGCGGTGGGGGCTCCGGCGGTGGGGGCTCCGGCGGTGGGGGCTCCGGCGGTGAGGGCTCCGGGGACGACGGCTCCGGCGGCGCGAGCGGCACGTCCGGTGGGAAGGGCGGCGGAAAGCCCTGGTGGCGGTCCGCGCCGCGCGTCGCGATCAGCTCCGCCGTCGTGGTGGCGGCCGTGATCCTCACGGTGGTGCTCACCCGCCCGGACGGCACCTCGGGCTCGGGCGAGGTGTTCCTGCAGCCGGCCGCCGCGGAGGGTCCGGACCCCTACACCAAGTCGACCGCGAAGGACTCCTCCGCGCCCGCGTCCCCGACGGCGACACCCGCTGCGCCCTCCGGTGAGGACAACGGCACGGCCGCCGTCCGCGGCTCGGCGCCCGGCCTCTACGGCGGCAGCCGCAATGCCGCGAGCTGCGACGTCGACCAGCAGATCGGCTTCCTCCAGAAGGACCGGACGAAGGCCGCGGCGTTCGCCGGCGTCGCCGGGATCGACGTCGGCTCGATCCCGTCGTACCTGCGGTCGCTGACCCCCGTACAGCTGCGTATGGACACCCGGGTCACCAACCACGGCTTCAAGGACGGGAAGGCCACCGCGTACCAGTCGGTGCTGCAGACCGGCACGGCCGTCATGGTCGACTCCCGCGGGGTGCCGCGGGTGCGCTGTGCCTGCGGGAACCCCCTGACGCCGCCGGTGGCCGTCAAGGGAACGCCGAAGACCGCCGGCAAGGCGTGGCCGGCCTACCGCTCCTCGGACGTGGTGGTCGTGCAGGAGGCCACGACGGTGGTGAACGTCTTCGTCCTCGTCGACCCGGACACCGGGCAGTGGTTCCAGCGCCCCAAGGGCGACACCGGCGGTTCGGACGTCCCGACGACGCCCCCGACGCAGACGCCCTCAGCCTCCCCCTCGTCACCGACACCGTCCTCGCAGCCCCCTTCCGGGCCGTCCGGCTCGACGCCGTCCTCACCACCCTCGGCGCCCGGCACCTCGTCCGCGCCGCCGGACAGTGGCACGCCCGGACCCGAGTCCCCGGCCCCGCCGAGCGAGGCCCCGGACTCCGCCTCCCAGGGCTCGGCTCCCGGTGGCGAGTCGTAGGGCGCGCCCGCACGGCCCCGTCGCCTGTCGGTAGGCGCGCTCGCGGGCTCTGAGGCGCTCCGCCGCGCTTGGGCGGCGGAGCGCCCGCGCGACGCGCACCAGGCAGGAGTGGGAGAGCGCCCCCGGCCCGTTATGCCGTGACGGACGATGACAGGTGCCCAGGACCGCGCGGTCCTGGGCACCTCCCGTTCGGCCACGCACCGGGCCGGCTGCCACTCGCCGTTCCCCGCAACGTCGTTGGCGCCTCCGTTCGCGTTGCCGTTCGCGGCGGAAGAAGCCGGCCCCTGCCCCGGGCGAGGCTGCCCCCCCCCCCCCCCGCACGTCGGTCCGCAGCACCGCTCCGTGTCACGCGGCGGGCCGGCCTCTTCGCGCGGGCTCGCGCGCCCCGTACGCGTGACGTCTCCCGCCCCCTCCCCCTCCCCCTCCCTCTCCCCTCGCGTCACGCGCGAAGCCGCTCCCGTCGCACCGTGTCGTAAATAACGGGCCCGACGGACAACCACTTCAGCGGACAAGCCCTCTGGCTATGCGGTGGGTGCAAGGGCGCCCCGGCGGTACTGCCGCCGGGGCCGCATCCCGCCACTGCCGCTTGTCTGCTCTGGAGGGATTCCTCGTGCATGCCCGACTCCGTCGCCACCCCGCCCGGTTGATACCTGCCCTGATAGCGGCGGCCGCGCTGATGACCGCATGCGGGGCCGGGGCCGACTCGGCGAAGGCGGACCGTTCCGCGACCAAGGTGACCGTGACGCCCGCGGCCGGCAGCAAGGCGGCCGCACTCGGGTCCCGGATAGCGGTGCGTGCCACGGGCGGACAGCTCACCTCGGTCAAGGTCAAGGACGACAAGGGCGCCGAGATCGGTGGACGGCTGGCCGGCGACGGCACGTCGTGGACATCGGACCGCAAGGTCAGGCCGCAGACGGCCTACACCGTCCGGACGGAGGCGGAGTCGACGGACGGCGAGAAGTCCGCCGCCACCTCGGCCTTCACCACCGAGCGGGCCGACAAGGTCAACAAGCTCACCAACACCCCGGCCGGGGCACAGACCGTGGGCACCGGCATGCCGATCTCGATCCTCTTCGATCACCCCATAGCCGAGGACCGGCGGGCCGAGATCGAGAAGGCGTTGAAGGTCACCAGCCGGCCGCATGTCGAGGGGGCCTGGGGCTGGGTGAAGGACTACTCGGGCAAGGACCGGATCGACTGGCGCCCCAAGGAGCACTGGCCGGCCGGCACGAAGGTCTCCGTCAAGGGCGGCCTGGCCGGTATCGACTCCGGTACGGGCGGCTGGTTCGCGCGGGACTACGACTTCTCCTTCACCGTCGGCGCCGACCACCGGGCCGTCATCGACGTGCCGTCACACACCCTGACCATGTACGAGGACGGCAAGGCCGTGGGCACCGTCACGGGCTCCGCGGGATCGCCGCAGGACCCGACCCGCGGCGGTGTGCACACCGTCCGCAGCAAGAACGCGGCCGAGACGATGGACTCCTCCACCATCGGCCACGGCGACGAGTGGATGCTGGACTCGAAGTGGGTCACGCACCTGACCGCTTCCGGGACCTTTCTGCACTCCGCCCCGTGGAACAAGTCCCTGGGCGTGGTCAACAACAGCCACGGCTGCTTCGGTATGACCACCGCGGACGCCAAGAGGGTCTACGACTTCCTGCCGGTCGGCTCCACCGTCGAGGTCAAGGGCACCAGCAGCACCACGAAGACCGACGTCGGCAACGGCCTGGAGGTATGGCAGGAGACCTGGCCGCAGTGGCAGCAGCGCAGCGCGTTGAAGTAGCAGCGCCCTGAAGGAACGGACGGCGGCCCCGGCTCGGTCAGGACCGAGCCGGGGCCGCCGTCACCGCGCCAGGACAGCGCAAGGGGCCCGCACCATGTGGTGCGGGCCCCTTGCGCTGTACGCGTCAGCGTCAGGCGGGAACGATGTTCTCCGCCTGCGGGCCCTTCTGGCCCTGGGTCACGTCGAACGAGACCTTCTGGCCCTCCAGCAGCTCACGGAAGCCCTGAGCCTGGATGTTCGAGTAGTGGGCGAAGACGTCAGCGCCGCCGCCGTCCTGCTCGATGAAGCCGAAGCCCTTTTCCGCGTTGAACCACTTCACGGTGCCAGTAGCCATTTTTTTCTCCTTCGGGGCAATGCCCGAGGCGCACACTGTGCACGCCTCGCGTCGCCGCGATGATTACCCCGTCCGGAAATACACCGGATAATACAAAAGCGCTCCCGCCGTATCCGCCGGCGAAGGCGCTTGAAGTCCTTGGGAACCACAACTGCAACTGCGAACGACACTAGCACGGCCCGACGGACCCTGTACAGCAATGCTTTTGGGGGTTTTCGCGGCCCGGTAATCGCTACCGGGACGCCCGTTATTTCTACACTGGCGACCCTAGATATTCGTCGCCGGCGCCCTGCCGGCAGGGCCCTACCGCGGCTCCGCAAGCCCCCTGGCAGCGCCGGGACCAGCACCCGTCCCACATCGACGAGCCTGCTCACGCAGCGTGAGCACGAAAACTTCCTCCCGCCGGAGCAGGAAAAAACCCGCCGTACACCGAAGGTTTATGTGACGGCCGGCGGACCGATATCGAGGCCCCGCTCGTCGGCTGGCGCCGTGCTAGTGTCGTGCCGCGCTGCCGTTATCTCCGCACGATCGATTGCCAGCACCCCTGGCCTTTCGGAGTCGGTGGGCGCGCTTTTTTATTTCTTCGGTGTTTCTCCGGGCGAGGCGATCATCGCGGCGACGCGGGGCTCACGAGCGTGGGCCTCGGCCACTACCCAAGAGGAGAAAAGCAAATGGCTACCGGCATCGTGAAGTGGTTCAGCGCAGCGAAGGGCTTCGGCTTCATCGAGGAAGCGCCCGACGGTGCGGACGTGTTCGCTCACTACTCGCACATCGCGGCCGACGACCTCGTCGCCCTCCAGGCAGGCCAGAAGGTGAACTTCGACCTCGCGCAGAGCCCCAAGGGCCCCTACGCGGAGAACATTCACCCGGTGTGACGCCACCGGCCGTGTGACGCCATCCGTGTGACGTCGGCCGCCCGTGTGACGTCCCTGCGCAGGCGCCGGAATCCCCGGTCCGCGCACCTGGCGGCCGCCTACCGGTGAGCGGCGCGATGCCCGAACAGGTGCAGCTTGTGCCGGTGGCCGTTGCCTGAACCGACGTGCTCGCGCGGCGAGTCGTCCCCCTGTGCGCTTCCGCCGCCAGGGCTGGTGGTGCCGCTCCCGGCGATCGGGGCGTCGCGGTCGGCGGAGTACGTCTCACGGCGGGAGGGCCCGACGTGGCGTGCGGCGCGTCCCCTGCGAGAGGCCCGCCGGACCCCGCCCAGCAGGAGGCTCAGTCCGAGCATGGCCACGGCGCCGACGATGACGCCGAAGAGGAAGAGCATGCCGGTGGAACCGGTCATGTGGTAGCCGAACACCTTGAAGGCTTCGGCGAGTTCGTGCGCGCTGCCCATGTTGGTGGCGATGGCGGCCACGCCGACGACTATCGCGGCGATCAGCAGGATGAGTCCGAGGATCAGGATCATGACGCGCTCCGAAGCGCTGTCGGTTTGCCTTCCTTCTCAGGTTGCACCCGTCGCGCCGATGGAGCCACCGGGACCCCGGCCCCGCCCGGAGGGCGCGTCACACGTGCCCCGACATGGCACGGCCCCCGAAGTCCGGCTTCGGGGGCCGCGTGGATCAGTCGCCGTCCTTCATCGGTCAGTGGCCGTGACCGTGCCCCCCGCCGTGCCCGTGACCTCCGCCGTGGTGGTGGCCCCAGCTCTCGATGTCGACGACGCGGCGGTGGTCGTTACGCAGCGTCGCGGTGCCGGAGCGGTTGTCCCACACGTACGTGCGGCGGTCCTGGTAGACGTCCCGGTAGGTGTCACGGCCGTAGCCGGTGTGCACCCGTACCGACTGGTGCCCGCGGAGCACCAGGTGGCCGAAGCGGTAGACCTGGTGGCGGCCCTCCGAGAGCGTCCAGCCCCGGAGGTTCACCGCGTGCCGGCCGGTGTTCCGGACTGTCACCCACTCCGCGTTGAGGCTGCGGCGGGAGCCGTCGTCACGCCCGGGGCTGTCGTACTGGATGGCGCCCAGCACGACGGAGGAGCGGTGCGGGCGCGGGTCGTGCGGGTGACCGGCGGCCGCGGCGGGAAGCGCGGCGGTGGCTGCCAAGGCTGCCGAGCCGAGCACGGCGGCGATGACGCGGGATGCGGAGCGGAACATGAAACCTCCTGCATACGGCACCCCCAAGGGGTGTGCCGGTGGTGCCCAGTGCCCAGCACCTCGCCGGGCATCCACACTGTGACGCCCGATCAGCCGGCTTCATGATGAATCCCTTTGTGTGTTACCAAACGTGGACATTTACGCATCCGTTTAGTCTCCGGCGTGCACTCCCCGGCGCACAGCGTCCTTCGCGCGACGCCATGTGCACCGATCCTTCGAGGCTCACCTGCGGCGTCTGCCCGGCGTCCGGGGGCGGCTGAGCAGCAGGAAGACGGTGGCGAGGACGGCGACGGCCTGCGCGATGGCGCTGAGTCTCTTGTCGGCGGTCCAGAGCGGTTCGTACATGTTCGGCACCGGGCCCAGCGTGCCGACGTCGACGTAGCGGTAAACCAGCAGCAGCGCGAGCCCACCCGCCGCGACGAGCCAGGCGAAGAAGTCGGGAGCGGGCCGCCGCCAGATCAGCACGAGCAGGGCCGCGAGCGCGGCGAGCCCGGCCTCGATCCGGAACAGCGTGCCCTGGCTGATGCCTTCCGTGATGGCGTCGTAGCGGTCGGCCAGGTGGGCATGGACGTACGCGTCCACGGCGAGGCCGGCCGCGGCCAGCAGCCGGGCGGCGCCCCGCAGCACGGGAAGCACCCGCCGGGGAGCCGGCTGCGGTGCGGAGAGGTCTTGTGCCACGGCTTCTCCAAGCCTCGCGGGAGCGGGTCAACGGACGGTGAGTGCGCCCTTCATGGACGGGTGGATGGTGCAGAGGTAGTCGTAGTTGCCGGACTTCGCGGGCGCGGTGAACGTGGCGGTGCGCCCCGGCCCGATGGTTCCGGTCTTGAAGGCTTTGGCACCGGTGGCCGTCACGTCATGGGCCGTGGAGTCCTCGTTGACGACGGTGACCTTCGCGCCCGGCCGTACGGTCAGGTCGGCCGGTCCGAAGGCGAAGTCCTTGATGGTGATCCGCGTCCCGCCGGCCGCCGGGGAGGAGGGGGACGCGGAGGGCGTGGTGTCGCCGGACGAGCCTCCGCCTCCATCGGAACAGCCGGTGAGAGCGGCCAGGCACAGGAACGAGGCTGCCAGGGCGGCGCGGCACCCGGAGGGACGGTGCGGACGGCGGCGCAGGAGGGGCATGGTGTCTCCGATGTGCGTGGGGGATCCTCGCGAGGCGGTCAGTAACCGCCACCGCCGCTGCTGCTGTCCTCCGCCGACTTCTCGACCTTGTTGCCGGCTTCGTCGAGGACGAACCACTCGGCGCCGAACTGGTCGAGCCCCTGCCCGTTGGTGTCGCCGGGCTGCTGGTCGCCCTCGAAGTAGTACAGGGGGTGGCCGTTGTACGTGACCTGCTTGCTGCCGCCGTCCCGGGTGGTGGTACCGAGCAGGTCACTCTTGACCCCGCCGCCGCCCTTCGGTGTGCCGGTGGTGGTCGCGGGCGGCCACGCCTTGGCGCACCCGCCGGAGCAGGTGGACTTGTCGGAGGTGTCGGCCTCGAAGAGGTAGAGGGTGCGGCCCTGGCCGTCGACAAGGATCTGTCCGAGCTTGCCGGACCGGGAGTTCACCGTCCCCGCGTCCGCGGAGGGCGAGCCGCTCTTGCTCGCGCTCGCGGTGGGGGTCGGGGACTTGGAGGTGGAGGATTCGTCGCCACTGTCCGAGCATCCGACGGCGACGGCGGCACACACGGCGACGGTGGCCGCGGCGGCGGCCGCCCTGGCGCTTTTCGTCATCAAGCGTCTCCTCCACTTCGGCCGCCGGCGCACGGCTGCGGCACACGCCGCGGCCCTTCCGTGACGGGCCGCCCACCACAGTGGACCCCGGCCACCGCTGACCGGCCATCCGAGCGGCGGCGTTCGGCGTACCCGGCCCGGTTACCGCGCCCCGCGGAGAGCCGCGGGGCGCCCCTCCGTGGGCCACGCGAGGCGGGAACGGCGTACCGGGCACGGGGGCCGTGAGACACCACACCGGCCGCCGGTGTCTCCTTCGGCTCAGGGGCGCCGCTCGTCCGCGCCGCCCCGGGCGCCGGGCACCGCCGGTTCGCCGGGCACCGCCGGTTCGCCGTCCGGCGCGGGCGGTTGCAGCCGGAGCCGCGAGTGGTGCCGACCGTAGAGGACGTACACCACGAGGGCCGCGGCGAGCCAGCCGGCGAACAGCAGGTAGGTGGCCGCCGGCAGCCCGTGGAGCAGATAGCCGCAGAACGCCACCGACAGCACGGGCACCACGGGGTATCCGGGGACACGGAAACCCCGGGGGAGGTCCGGCGCGGTGCGGCGCAGCACGATCACGCCCACCGACACGACGGCGAACGCGACCAGTGTGCCCAGGCTGGTCAGGTCCGCCAGGACGTCCAGCGGGAACACCGCGGCCGTCAGCGCCACGAATCCGCTGACGATCAGGGTGCCCGCCACCGGCGTGCCGGTCCGGCGGTCGACACGGTGGAACACGGCCGGCAGCATGCCGTCGCGGCCCATCGAGAACAGGATGCGGGTCTGGCCGTAGAGCACCACCAGGGTGACGCTGACGATGGAGAGCACCGCGCCCGCCGAGAGCAGCGCTCCCGGCCAGCCCGCCCCGGTGACCCGCGCGAGGATCGCCGACAGGCCCGCCTCCTGGCCCGCGAACGCGGTCCACGGCTGTGCCCCGACCCCCACCAGCGCCACCAGGACGTAGACCGTGGTGACCACGAGCAGCGCCAGGATGATGGCCCGCGGCAGCGTACGGCGGGGGTCGCGGACCTCCTCGCCCGCGGTGGAGACGGCGTCGAGCCCGATGAAGGAGAAGAAGACCGTGGAGGCGGCCGCGCCGATGCCGGCCACACCCATCGGGGCGAAGGGATGGAGGTGGGCGCTGTCGAAGCCGGTCAGGCCCAGCGTGACGAAGAGGGCGAGCACGGCAAGCTTGAGCAGCACCATCACGGTGTTGACCAGCGCCGACTCCCTGGCGCCGCGCACCAGCAGGAGCCCGCACAGCAGGACCAGTACGGCGCCGGGCACATTGAGGTATCCGCCCGCGCCGGGCGGCGCGGACAGGGCTTCCGGCATCTGGACGCCGAAGAGGCGCTGGGTCAGATCGTTGAGGTACTGGCCCCAGCTGACCGCGATGGCCGCGCCGGAGACCGCGTACTCCAGCAGCAGGCACCAGCCGACCGCACAGGCCGCGAACTCGCCGAGTGTCGCGTAGGCGTAGGAGTACGCGGAGCCGGAAACCGGTACCGCGGAGGCCAGTTCGGCGTAGCAGAGGGCGGTGAGGGCTGCCGCGACGGCGGCGATGACGAAGGAGACGGTGACGGCGGGACCGGCCTCGGGGACGGCCGCGTCGAGGGCGAAGAAGATGCCGGTGCCGATGGTCGCGCCGATGCCGATCATGGTGAGCTGGAAGGTGCCCACGGTGCGGCGCAGCCCCCCGCCCTCGGCCGATGCCTCGGCGTCCGCGAGGAATGCCGCCACCGGTTTGCGGCGCAGGAGTTGACGGCGCAGTGGCGGCGCCGGTGCCGTGGGCGGGGCATCGGTGGCGGCGGCCGGGCGGGCGGTGCCGCCGGGCGGGGAGCCGGGTGTGGTGCCGGGTTCGGGGCGCAAGGCGGTCTCATTCCGGGGAGCGGGCAGGCGGGCGGGGGCGGGGTGCCGTCAGGGCAGGTCGCGGCGCATCAGGTCGGCGTAGGTTTCCCGGCGGACGACGGGGCGGGAGCGGCCGTCGCGGCAGAAGACGACGGGCGGGCGGCGGGCGGCGTTGTAGTTGTTGGCGAGGGCGTAGGTGTAGGCGCCGGTGGCCGGGACGGCGATGAGGTCGCCGGGCCGCGGGTCGTCCAGGTACACCCCGGCGCTGAGCACGTCGCCGGATTCGCAGTGTCGGCCTACGAGCCGGCACAGTTCGCCGCCGTGCGGGTCGCTGCCGCCGACCACGCGGGTGGCGACGGCGGCTTCGAACCGCTGCCCGTACAGAGAGACTTCGAGGTTGTCGCCCATTCCGCCGTCCACCGCGACGAAGGTCTCGCCGTCGGCACGCTTGACCGTCACGACGCGGTAGAGCGAGACGCCCGCCTCCGCGACCAGGGACCGGCCGGGCTCGATGATCACCCGCGCGCGGTCGGGCAGCAGTCCGGCGGCCGCGGAGGTCAGCGCGTCGAGATACTCCTCGACGCTCGGCGGGTGGTCCGCGTACGTGTAGCGGGCGCCGAGCCCGCCGCCGAGGTCGTACACGGCGAACTCACCGAGTTCCGCGACCGCCGCCACGGCCCGGACGAACGGCTCGGTGTCGAGGATCTGCGAGCCGATGTGCACGTGCAGACCGTCCAGGCGCAGCCGGTCGCTGCCGCGCAACCGGGCGATGGCGGCGCGGGCCTCGGGCAGCAGCAGGCCGAACTTCGCGCCGCGCTGGCCGGTGGATATCGCCTCGTGGGTGTCGGGCCGTACGTCGGGCGTGACCCGGACGAGGACGGCCTGCTCGCGGCCGGGGGTGCCGGCGAGAATGCGCTCCAAGCGGTCGATGTCGTCGAAGTTGTCGATGACGACGAGCCCGGCGCCCGCCTCGACGGCCGCCCGGAGGTAGGCGTCGGTCTTGGCGTTGCCGTGCACGATCAGCTTGGCCGGGTCGGTGCCGCCGGCCAGGGCGAGGGCCAGCTCGCCGCCGCTCGCGACGTCGACGCCGAGCCCTTCCTCGGCCAGCAGCCGGTAGACGGCGGTGCAGGGGAAGGCCTTGGAGGCGAAGCTCACCGCCGCGTTCGGCCGGCGGGTGGCCAGCCCGTCGGCGTAGCGGCGGGCGCGCGCCCGCAGCGCCGCCTCGTCGATCAGGAGCGCGGGGGTGCCGTGGCGCTCCGCCAGCTCGGTCACCGGGCAGCCGCCGATGCGGAGCGTCCCGTCGGGGGCGGTGGTGCCGGGCGGGAACAGCCCGAGCAGCGCATCGGCGGAGGGCCGGGCGGGAGACGTGGTGGTGCGGGGGGCCATGGGGCGATCTCCTCGGGTCGGGTGGATGACGTGTGCCGGCGGCGCGTCACGCGGGCGGCGTGCCGCTGCCCGGGGCGTGGCTGCGCCTGGCGCCCCTCGCGGGCGGCCGGTGCGGGGCGGCCGCCACTGGGGGCGCTCGGGACCATGCTGGAGGCCCCGCCCCTCCTCGTCGTTGGCGCGATCGCCTAGGGTCCGGCCATGGAGATGACGGATTCGCCAAACCCGCCGGACCTCGGCGGCACGAGCGAGGAGCTGTTCGCGCTGGCCAACGCCGTGGCGGCGGTCATCGGGGGCTCGGTCGCGATCGAGGACCTCGATCACCGGGTGCTGGCGTACTCCTCGATACCGGGCCAGCGGATCGACGAACTGCGCCGGCGCGGCATTCTGGAGCGGCGGGTCCCCGACGAGCCCGAGCAGCAGCGTCAGTACCGCGAGGTCCTCGGTGCCCCCGGAGTGGTACGGCTGCCGGTCCTCTCCCCCGACGAGCTGCCGCGCGCGGCAGCGGCCGTCCGGGCGGGCGATCTGCCGCTCGGCACGATCTGGGCGATCGAGGGGGAGGGCCTCCTCGACGCGTCGGGTGACCGGGCGCTCCTGGACGCCGCGCGGCTCGCGGCGCTGCACATGTTGCGGCGGCGCAGCTCGGCCGAACTGGACCTGCGGGCCCGGGAGGACACCCTGCGCGCCGCGCTGCGCGGCGAGGGCACCCCGCAGGAGATCCGCTTCCAGCTGGGCCTCGCGGAGCGGTCGCAGCTGACGCTCCTCGGCTTCGCGCCCGCGGCGTACGGCGTGGACCGGACCGGCCCCGCGGTGGTCCGGCTCGCGGCCGCGGCCGCCCGGCACTGGGCCGCAGTCCACCACGAGGCGGCGGTGGCCACCGTCGGCCGCACCGTCCATGTGCTTCTGCCGCAGGCCGGCCCCGCCGAGGCCCGCCGCCTCGGCGAACAGGCCGTCGCCGCCCTGAGCCGCACCCTGGAGACGCCGCTGCGCGCCGCCGTCAGCCGTCCCGCCGACGATCCGGCCGAACTGCCGGAGCTGCGCGCCGAGGTGGCCGACATCCTTCGCGTCACGACCGCGTCCCCGGACGCCCCGGCAGTCGCGGCGCTCACCGATGTGCACGCCCGCGTCCTGCTGCTCCACTGCGCCGATGAGCTGGCCCGACGGCCCCGGCTGCGCCACCCCGGCATCGAGGCGATGCGCGCCCATGACCGCAGCCGCCACACGGATTACGCGGCGTCGGTCGTCGCCTGGCTCGACGCGGTGGGCAATGTCGGGGAGGCCGCCCGGCGGCTTACCGTCCACCCCAACACCCTCAAGTACCGGCTGCGCCGCGCCCGTGAGCTGTTCGGGCTCGATCTCGACGAACCAGACGTCCGGCTCTCGTGCTGGCTGCAACTGCGGCTGGCAGACGAGGAGTAGGTGTGGGCAGCAGGGGGCGCACGGCGCGATCGGCCGCTCCCCTCCCCCGCTAACCGGCCACCGCGGACAGACGCGGCGACGGCTTTCGGCCCCTTGGGGGCAGAGCCATCACTCAAGTGGCGCTCACCGGACGGACGCCGCCCCCGACCCGACCGCCGTCACGCCGTTGTGCGCCCGCCTGGACCGTCCCCATCGTTTAAGACATCACAAGACACCTGATCGTATGAAAGACCAGCCGCAAAGCAGGCGAACCGTTACACCTTCGCTACGTTCCGTAAGTGCGCGAATGCCACTGGTGAGCGGATACCGCTGGTGATTCGGGCAGGCAGGTCCGGCACACGCGCACGCAGCAACGCGAGACGGCACGAGAGCTCAAGAGAGAGGTCTTTCATGCAACGCGCCCTCAGTCGGCTGGTTCTGGTTCTCGGCATGCTCGCCGCCCTGCTCGGCGGGATCACCGTCGGTTCGGCGAGCGCGGCCGAATACCCGGCCTACCGCATTCTCAACAACGCCACCGGCGGCAGCCTGCTCCCCCAGGGGTACGGCGGCAGCTCCGCCGACGGCATCTTCATGTACGCCTGGAATCCCGCCGCCACCCTCGGCGGCGACCAGTGGCGATTCGAGAACGTCGGCGGCTCCTACCTCATCCGCAACACCAAGACCGGCAAGTGCCTCAAACCGGGCGGCCCGTACGCGGGCAAGACGTATGTGACCCAGGGCGCGTGCAACATCAGCTACGAGTTCCAGTGGCTGATCGAGCAGCGACCGTACGACAACCAGTACAAGATCACGTCACTCTCGTCGCGGCAGGTCATGACGCCGTATTACGGCAACGCGCTCGGCGAGGTCGTGGTCCTCGAACCGGACAGCGACGTGGCAAAGAACTGGTGGTCCATCACCGCGATCTGACCACCCATCACTTGCTATCGCGACCCCCCACCCGGCCCGGGCGCCACGCGCCCCGGGCCGGTCAGCTCGTCACGGCCCCGCTCGGGTTTGTCAGCCGGACGGGCCGACGCGCTCGCGCGCTGCGGCCACCCCCATAGGCCGGACGGCCCGTGCGCCGTGACAACACCACGCCGACCACGGCGCGGAACGGGATGCACGCGAGGTCGGCGCGCACCCCGTTCCCGGCCCGCAGACGGCTCAACCAACCCAACTATCGGCCGGGTTCAGCCGGTTCATCCGGTTCAGCCGGTGAGGATGGCCGGGTCGCTGACTCCCGGCCGGCTGTTCTCGACGTGGCCGGCGAAGCGGCGAAGGTAGCCGGCGTCCTTGTCGGACACCACCTTCAGGTCGTACCAGCGCTTGCCGGCGCTGAGGTCGACCGCATGCCGGACGGTCGCCCCGGCGCGGACCGTGAGCGTCTCGCTCGCACCCCCGTAGCCGTTGGTGACGGTGAGGCGGCAGTCGGCGCTGCCCGGGTTGGTCAGGGTGAGGACGATGCCGCCGGTGGCCGCGTCGTGCCGGGCGGTCACCTCCGGGCCCACACTCGTTCCGGATCCCTTGAAGGTCCGCAGGAACCCGTTCGGCCCGAAGACCGACAGGTCGTACACGTCCTTGGAATACGAGGTGTTCCAGGTGTCGGAGATCTTCTTTCCGGCCTCCGTGGTGTACGTCCACGGCCCGTCCGTACGGTTCCCGGCGGTGACGGTGAAGCACGCCCCGGCCGCCTCGCCGCCACTGAAGGTCAGGGTGTAGCGCCCCGTGGAGGGCGTGGCGCTGCCGTCGGCCCACGGCGCGTACGGCAGCGGGCGCGCGGGCCGGGAGCCCGCCTCCTGCTTGGGCAGGACGGGGTTGGCCGGCGGCTTCGGCACATAGCTGTCGTGCCGCTCCTTGTCCGGCGGCTCGTAGGCGTCGGTGTCGGGCAGCGAGACCGGCTCGGTGTCCTCCAGGCCGAAGTCGAAGGCCGAGGTGAGGTCGCCGCAGATGGCGCGCCGCCAGGGCGAGATGTTCGGCTCCTGCACACCGAAGCGGCGTTCCATGAACCGGATGATGGAGGTGTGGTCGAAGGTCTCCGAGCAGACGTAGCCGCCGGTGCTCCAGGGGGAGACGACGAGCATGGGAACGCGCTGGCCGAGGCCGTAGGGCCCGGCGGCGTAGCCCGCGTTGCCCGGGAAGTGGTCGAGCGTGGTGTCGACGGTGGACAGGCCCTGGGAGGCGGAGGCCGGCGGGAACGGCGGGGTGACGTGGTCGAAGTAGCCGTCGTTCTCGTCGTAGGTGATGAACAGCGCGGTCCTGCTCCACACGTCGGGGTTGGAGGTGAGCGCGTCGAGCACCTGGGAGACGTACCAAGCGCCGTAGTTCGCTGGCCAGTTGGGGTGTTCGGAGAACGCCTCGGGGGCGGCGATCCAGGAGATCTGCGGGAGCTTGCCCGCCTTCACATCGGCCTTGAGGGCGTCGAAGTAGCCCTCGCCCTGCTTGGCGTTGGTGCCGGTGCGGGCCTTGTCGTACAGCGGGTCGCCGGGCTTGGCGTTGCGGTAGGCGTTGAAGTACAGCAGCGAGTTGTCGCCGTAGTTGCCGCGGTAGGCGTCCTCGATCCAGCCCCACTTGCCGGCCGCGTCGAGGCCGTCGCCGATGTCCTGGTAGAGCTTCCAGGATATGCCTGCCTGCTCCAGCCGCTCCGGATAGGTCGTCCAGCCGTATCCGGCCTCCTCGTTGCCGAGGACCGGCCCGCCGCCCTTGCCGTCGTTGCCCGTGTGGCCCGAGAACATGTAGTAGCGGTTGGGGTCGGTGGCCCCGATCAGCGAGCAGTGGTAGGCGTCGCACACGGTGAACGCGTCGGCGAGCGCGTAGTGGAACGGGATGTCCTGGCGGGTCAGATGGGCCATCGTGCCGGCGGACTTCGCGGGGATCCACTGGTCGTACTTGCCGTTGTTCCATGCCTTGTGGCCGCCGGCCCAGTCGTGGTTGAGGCCCTCGATGAACTGCATGCCCAGGTTCTCGGCGTCCGGGTGGTAGGGCAGCACTTCCTTGTTCCCGTCCGGCTGGTGCCAGACCGGCTTCCCGCTGGGAAGGGTCGCCGGGCGCGGGTCGCCGAAGCCGCGTACGCCCTTGAGCGCGCCGAAGTAGTGGTCGAAGGAACGGTTCTCCTGCATCAGCACGACGACGTGCTCGACGTCCTTGATGGAGCCCGCGCGGCGTGCGGCGGGGATGGCCGCGGCACGGGTGATGCTGCTCGACAGGGCCGAGAAGCCCGCGGTCGCACCGGCGATCTGGAGAAAGCGCCGCCGATTCAGTTCTGGCATGAGTCTGGAACCTCTGGGGTGTGGGGAGTTCACGGAAGGGTGGATCGTTCTGTGCGGTCGTGTGCGGTGGTGTGGGAAACACAGGTCGCACGCAGTGTTCCAAGAGGAACGAGTGCCAGGGAAGAGGTGGTGTCCCGCATCTGACCGACGGCCGTACGGAGGACGAACACCCTGGCCGGGAAAGCGGGCGCCGGCGCGGCACGCCGGACGGATGTCTGCGTCTCGTACGTAGCCAGGAGAGAGCGCCGGGAGAGGGCCGGGTACGACCTGACGCCGGCCCGTCGCCCTCAGGCGTCGGATGGGTCTTCGGTGACCTCGTCCAGGAGGTGGGGGCCGTTGTTGCGCACGTTGTTGACCGTGGTGGGCACGGCTCGGGCGTCCAGGTGGCCGGCGGCAGGTGCGGTCAGCAGGGCGCGGAGCTCCCCGGCGTCCTCGTGGGCGGGGTCGAGCCAGGCGCTCCAGTCGTCGGGGGCGATGGCCAGCGGCATGCGGGGGTGGACGCGTCCGGCGGCGTCGGTGGCCTCGGTCGTGATGATCGTGCAGGTCGTCCGCCACGCTCCCGGGGCGTCGTCGGGGGCGGCCGGGTCGCGCCAGAACTCGTACAGCCCGGCGAGCGCCATCGCCTGGCCGTCCTCGGGGCTGATGAAGTACGGCTGCTTGCGGCTCTTGGTGGTCCTGGTCGCCGCGACGGTCTGCCACTCGTAGAAGCCGTCGGCCGGCAGCAGGCACCGGCGCTTGGCGAACGCCCGGCGGTAGGCGGGCTTCTCCGTGACGGTCTCCACCCTGGCGTTGATCATTTTCGGTCCGGTGCTCAGGCTCTTCGCCCAGGACGGCACCAGGCCCCAGCGCAGCTGCCGGAGCTGCCGGGTGATCTCGCCGGTGTCGCGCTCGACGCGTTCCAGCACCGACCACACGTCGTCGGTCGGGGCGACGTTCCAGCTCGGGTCCAACGCTTGAGCGGGGTCCCAGCGTGTGACGTCGAACAGGTTGACCAGATCCTGCGGACTGCGGGTGGAGACGTATCGGCCGCACATGGCGTCCACATTGCCACGCCGTCGGCGGCTGGTGCGGGCACCCACGCCCGCCGCCTGCCGTGCGGCGCGAAGGCGGGCACCTGACCTCACACCGGCACACTCACACGCCCTGTCGCCTCCCGGCTCCTGCCACCGGCCCGTCCCGGGAATGCGGTTCGCGGAATACGGGCTCCTGGCAAAGTGGGTGAGTCGGTCACCAAGGGAGCCAAAGGAGCGGCCCTGCATGAGTGTTGAGTTTCTGATCACCGCGTTCATCATCGTCGTCTCCCCCGGAACCGGTGCCGTGTACACCGTGGCCACGGGGCTGACGCGTGGACTGCGTATGTCGGTGGTGGCGGCGTTCGGTTGCACCCTCGGCATCGTCCCGCACATGGCGGCGGCGATCGCGGGCCTTGCCGCCATCCTGCACACGAGCGCTCTGGCCTTCGAGAGTTTCAAGTGGGCGGGCGTCGCCTACCTCCTCCACCTCGCCTGGCAGACGCTGAAGGAGAAGGGCGCGATGAAGATCGACACCGAGGGAGAGAGCACGAAGAAGGACAGGTCCGCGGCCGGGGTCACGGGAACGGCCATTCTGATCAACTTCCTCAACCCGAAGCTGTCCATGTTCTTCCTGGCGTTCCTGCCCCAGTTCGTCCCCGCCACCGGCGCCGGCACGCTGCCGCGGATGCTCCAGCTCTCGGCCGTTTTCATGATCATGACGTTCGTCGTCTTCGTCGTCTACGGCGCCTTCGCGGCAGCCGTACGCGACCACATCATCACCCGGCCGAAGGTGCTGGCCTGGATGCGGCGCACCTTCGCGGTCGCCTTCGTGGGCCTCGGCGTCCAGCTGGCTCTCGCCGACCGCTGAGTGCCCGCATATCCCGCCTGCTCGCCCACCCCGGGAAGTTCATCAGGAGTGGGCGGATCCGCGTACGGGCCTGTAACGACGGCCGGGAAGTCGGGCAGTCGGGCAGGGCTACGGGCGGCGTCCCCATGCGGAGATCATCGGAGCGGTGGCGAGGTCGAGCCGACCGGTGGCGACGTTCGCCAGGTGACGGTCGATCTCCTCGCCGGTGGCGAGCCCTTGCTCGATCAAATGATGGCGGATCTGCCGCACCGTCGCGTCCTCGAGCACGGCACACGCCGGCGAGGTGATCGGGAAGTACGCGTCGGCCTGCACCTCGTCGAGGCCGGCCTCGCGTAGCACTCGGGGCAGGGTCCGCCCGTACGCGAGGTCCGCGCCGCGCGCCGCCATCAGGGTGCGGAAGCCGGACCGCAACCGGTTGGCGAGCCGCTGCTCGGGACCGGACTCGTCCGGGCACAGCAGCGGCTGCAGCCCGGGGTCGGCGTCCTCCAGGAGCAGCCAGCCGCCGGGCCGCAGCGCCTGGACCATCCGGCGCAGGGCCTCGGCGCGGTCCGCGACATGCACCAGGAGCAGCCGGGCGTGCACGAGGTCGAAGCTTCCGGGCGGCGGAGGATCGGCCGCCACGTCGTGGGACAGCACTTCGATCACGCCACCGGCGATGTCCCGGGTCCAGGACACGTCGATGTCGGTGGCGACGACCGTGCCTGTCGGGGCGACTCGCTCGGCCAGCCCGAGGGGCACCGAGGGACCACCGGCGCCGACCTCCCAGCACCGCATGCCGGCACCGATTCCGAGCCGGTCGACGTGCCGGAACGTCACCGGGTCGAAAAGCTCGGCGAGGGCGCCGAAGCGGATACCCGCCTCCGACTGCCTGTTGTCCAGCAAGTATCCGCGGTCGGCCTCGTGATCACCCATGTGGCGATTCTGACAGCGGACGGACGTGGGGCGGGCAGGGGATCCCGCGTACCGGGCATCCGGCATATACATGGCGTGTGAGGCGGGCACCTCCGCCTTCGGCGCGCGTCGAGCGGCAAGGGAGATCGTCATGGTGCGGAGTGCGGACGGAAGCGACGCGGCGGGGTCGGCCGACGGCGTCGCGGCGGGCAACGCGGAACAGGCGCAGGCGTGGAACGGCGACGACGGGCGCTACTGGGCCCAGGAGGCGGCGCGCCACGATGCGATGCTCCGCCATTTCACGCCGCACCTGTTGGCGGCACTGCCGCTCGGGGCCAGCAGCCGGGTGCTGGACATCGGGTGCGGGGGCGGGGAGACGACGACCGAGGCGGCCCGCGTCGCCTCCGATGGTGCGGTGCTCGGCGTTGATCTGTCCGGTCCGCTGCTGGAGGTGGCCCGGCGGCGGGCGGCGGCGGACGGGTGGCGCCAGGTGACCTATGAGAAGGCGGACGCGCAGGTCCACCGCTTCGCGAGGGGCGGGTTCGACTGCGCGCTGAGCCGCTTCGGGGTGATGTTCTTCGCCGATCCCGCGGCCGCGTTCGGCAATATCGCCGGCGGGCTGCGGTCCGGCGGCAGGCTGGCGTTCCTGTGCTGGCGCGCGCTGGCGGAGAACGCGTTCCTGAACGTGCCGTTCGCCGCCGTCGCGCCGTACCTGCCGGTGCCGGACTTCGGGGAGCCGGGCGCCCCGGGCCCCTTCTCGCTCGCGGACGCCGACCGTATCCGGGAGGTATTGACGGGCGCCGGCTACGACGAGATCGCGATCGGGCCCGTGGATGAGCCGATGCGGATGGGCGCCGACCCCGAGGACGTCATCTCCTATCAGCTGGGACTGCCGATGGCACGGTCGATGTTCCCCGAGGGCGAGAGCCGGGAGAAGGCCCAGGCACTGGCCGCACTTCGGGAGGCCCTGGCCGAGCACCAGGGCCCGGAGGGTGTGATGCTCGGCGGCGCGGCGTGGTTGGTGACGGCCAGGCGGCCCTGAAGGAGGGGCACTCCCCGGGACGTTGCGTACGGGCCGGGACGGCTTGAGGTGTCGTCAGACGGCCTCGGCGAGCGACGCCGTGGGTGCGGGGGCCGGCGGGGCGGCGAGGGCGCCATCGGGCCGCGGCTCGACCGGCTGTGCGGGCGGCGCGGCGGGCTGCCCCTTGGCGTCGGGCACGCTGCGCAGCGGCGCGTGGGCTGTCAACGGGGTCTCGCGGGCCGCTTCCACACGCCGGGTGAACCAGACGACTTTGCCGTCCGCGGTGGCGCAGGTGCCCCAGCTGTCGCTCAGAGCGGCGACCGCCGAGAGTCCGCCGCCGGCGCTCTCCAGCCGAGGCAGCGGAGGGCCCTCGTCGGCCACCGAGGCCGTGAGGTGGCGACCGGACCAGCGGATTTCGACAACGCACCGTGCGTCCGGGCCGAGGTGGCGGTGCACGTTCGTCAGGAGTTCCGTCACCCCCAGGCAGACGGACGCGATGTGCAGGTCGAGGCGCCAATAGCGCAGGTGCGCGGCCACGATGCGCCGGATCTGCGGGACACGCTCCGCCGAAGCGTGCAATCCGACCGTGTAGCGACGGTCGCAGGCCAGTGTCATTCGTGGCTCCTCACCGCGAGGCTCACGTACTTCACCTCGTTGCCACAACGAACCCCGAATACGAAGAGTGAGCATTTTTACACGTATGGGTCATTGACATCGTGGCCCGGGTATCGCCGGTCCGCAACAGATCCTGGGCCGCCGGGGGATGTCGTAGGCCGTCCGTGGACGCGCCGTCCGCACCGGCCTCGGTCACTTCGACGGGCGGGGCAGCTCGGGCAGGTGCGGCAGCAGCTTGTCGGGGGTGAGGGGGAGGTCGCGCAGGCGTACGCCGGTCGCGTGCCATACGGCGTTGCCGATGGCCGCCGCAGAACCGACGGTGCCGATCTCGCCGATGCCCTTGCTGCCCATGGGGTTGAGGTGCGGGTCGTCCTCGTCGAGCCAGTGCGCCTCGATCAGGGGGACGTCGGCGCAGGCCGGTACGTGGTAGGAGGCCAGGTCGGTCGCCGCGAAGTCACCGAAGGCGGGGTCCAGCGGGCTGCCCTCCATCAGCGCCATCCCGAGGCCCATGGTCATCCCGCCGATGAACTGGGAGCGCGCGGTGCGGGAGTTGAGGATCCGGCCGGCCGCGAACACCCCGAGCAAACGACGTACCCGGATCTCGCCGGTGGCGGTGTCGACCTGGACCTCGGCGAAGTGGGCGCCGAAGGAATGACGGGCGTACGGGCCCTTCTCGGACGCTTCCTGCCGGGTGTCCGCACGGACCGTCACCCCCTCGGCGGGGAGCGGCCCCTGGTGCTCGCGCAGCCGCTCCGCCAGTGCCGTGGACGCCTTGTGGACGGCCCAGCCCCAGGAGCCGCTGCCCGCGGAGCCGCCGGCCAGCGGCGCGGTCGGTAGGTCGCTGCTGCCGATCTCGATGCGTACCCGGTCCTCGGAGGTGCCGAGCGCGGCGGCGGCGATCTGCACGAGCACGGTGCGGGCGCCGGTGCCGATGTCGGTGGCGTTCACACGGACGCGATAGCCGCCGTCGGCGGCGGCGTGTGCCTCCGCGTCGGAACCGCTGATGAGGACGGGGTAGGTCGCCGAGGCGACCCCGCTGCCCACCAGGAGGTCGCCCTCCCGGCGTACGGCGGGGCGCCGGTCCCTGGCGAGCCAGCCGAAGCGCTCGGCGCCCTCCCGCAGGCAGTCGACGAGGTGCCGGCTGCTGAAGGCGCGGCCGCTGTCCGGTTCGGTCTCCGGTTCGTTGCGCACCCGCAGTTCGACGGGGTCGATGTCCAGGAGGACGGCGAGTTCGTCGACGGCGGACTCCAGGGCGTACATGCCGGGGGCCTCGCCGGGTGCGCGCATCCACGACGGACTCGGCACGTCGAGCGGCACGACGCGGTGCTCGGTGCGGCTGTTCGGCGAGGTGTACATGACGCGGGCCGGGACGGCGGCCTGCTCGACGAATTCCTTGAGCGTGGAGGTGTGGGTGGCCACCTCGTGCGCGAGGGCGGTGATGACGCCGTCGGCGGAGGCGCCGATGCGGACGCGCTGGACGGTGGGCGCCCGGTGCCCGACGGTCGCGGACATGTGGCGGCGCGGCAGGGAGAGTTTGACGGGGCGTCCGGTGTGCCGGGCGGCCATCGCGGCAAGGACGACCTGGGGGCGGGGCGTGCCCTTGGAGCCGAAACCGCCGCCGACGTGCTCGGAGATGACGGTGACCTCGTGCTTGTCGAGCCCGAAGAGGGTGGCGAGGTCGTCCCGCACCTTGGTGGAGCCCTGGCTGGAGTCGTGGACGGTGAGGTGTCCGTCCGTCCATCGGGCGGTGGCGGCGTGCGGTTCCATGGGGTGGTTGTGCAGGGGCGCGAGGTGGTACGTCGCGTCGACGGTGACGGGCGCGGCGGCGAACGCCCCGGCGAAATCGCCGCGTTCACGGAGGCCGGGGTGGCCGCCGTTGGCCGTTTCCGGTGTGTAGAGGCCGGGGTGGTCGGCGGTGACACGGACGTCGTGGGAGTCGGTCTCGTAGGTGCACCGCACCGCCTCGGCGGCGTCCCGTGCCGCTTCGAGACTGTCGGCGACCGCGAGCGCGACGTACCAGCCGCGGTGCGGGACGCGGTCGTCCTGGAGCACCGCCAGGGTCGGGTCGTCGGACGGTTCGAGGCGGGGTGCGTTCTTGTGCGTCAGCACCGCGCGCACTCCGGGCAGCGCGAGGGCGGCGCCGGTGTCGATGTCGGTGAGCCGGCCCCGCGCGACGGTCGCGGGCACCGGCCAGGCGTAGGCGCAGTCCGGCGGGGTGTGCTCGGCCGCGTAACGGGCGGCACCGGTGACCTTCTCCCGGCCTTCACGGCGGACGAGCGGTGCGCCCAGCGGGTGCGGGGAGGTGCTGAGCGGGAACGGGGCATGGCTCATGGCGCGCGTCCTTGTGGTCGGGTTCCGTCTGTCGTCGTCCGTGGGAGGAGGGAGCGGCGGATGCCGGTACGGGTACCGGTCACGCGCGGGCGGCCAGGTCGGTCAGCACGCCGACCGCCAGATTGCGGGCCAGGGTGACCTTGAAGCCGTTCTCGCGCAGCGGCCGGGCGGCGGCGAGTTCGGTATCGGCGGCGCGGGCGAAGGTGTCGGGGGTGGCCGGCGCGCCCTGCAGCACCTCCTCGGCGGCGTGGGCCCGCCAGGGGCGGTGCGCGAGCCCGCCGAACGCCAGCGCAACGTGCCGGACGACGCCGTCGCGCACGTCGAGCACGGCGCCCACGGAGACCAGGGCGAAGGCGAACGAGGCCCGGTCGCGGGCCTTGCGATAGCGCGAGTGCGCGTCGGGGCGGTGCGGCGGCAGCTCGACGGCGGTGATCAGCTCGCCGGGCCGGATCACGGTGTCCCGTTCGGGGCTGTCGCCGGGCAGCCGGTGGAAGTCCGTCACCGGAACCCGGCGCTCGCCCTCGGGGCCGTGCAGGTGAATGGTGGCGTCGAGGGCGGCCAGGGCAACCGCCATGTCCGACGGCTGGGTGGCGACGCAGTGCGCGGAGTGGCCCATGACGGCGAGGTCCCGGTGCTCGCCCTCGCGTGCGGGGCAACCGGTGCCCGGCGCGCGCTTGTTGCAGGGCTTGGAGATGTCCTGGAAGTACACGCAGCGGGTCCGCTGGAGCAGATTCCCTCCGGTGGTCGCGGCGTTCCGCAGCTGCCCCGAGGCCCCGGCCAGCAGCGCCTGGGACAGGACGGGGTAGCGGTCGCGCACCGCGGCGGCCGCGGCGAGATCGCTGTTGCGGACCATCGCCCCGATCCGCAGTCCGCCGTCCGGCAACGCCTCGATGCGGTCGAGCGGCAGCCCGGTCACGTCGATGAGCAGCCGCGGGTTCTCCACCCCGAGCTTCATCAGATCGACGAGATTCGTGCCGCCGCCGAGGAAGTGGGCGCCGGGGTGCCCGGCTCCGGCCCGTACGGCCTCCTCGACGCTCTCGGCCCGCACATACCCGAACGGCTTCACGACGCCACTCCCCCGCCGGCCGCGGCAGCCCCGGCCGGGCCGCCCGCGACATCCGCGACCGCTTCGACGATGCGGGGGTAGGCGCCGCACCGGCACAGGTTCCCGCTCATCCGCTCCCGGATCTCCTCCGGAGTGAGTGCCATCGGCGCCCCCGATTCCGCGGTCCGCGGGGTGACGTGCGACGGAAAACCGTCCGCCGCCTCCGCCAGCACACCCACGGCCGAACAGATCTGCCCCGGTGTGCAGTAGCCGCACTGCAGGGCGTCCCGCTCCACGAACGCGTCCTGCAGCGGATGGAGCCGCTCCCCGTCGGCGAGGCCCTCGACGGTGGTGAGGTGCCGCCCCTGCTGGGCCACCGCCAGCAGGAGGCAGCTCTTCATGCGCCGCCCGTCGACGAGGACCGTGCACGCACCGCACTGGCCTTGGTCGCAGCCCTTCTTGGCGCCCGTCAGATCGAGCTGCTCGCGGAGAGCGTCCAGGACCGTGGTGCGATGGTCCAGGGTCAGGGTGTGCGGCTTTCCGTTGACGTGCAGGACCAGCTCGGAGCGCTCGTCGTGCGCCGACTGCGGTCCGCCGGCATCCGCCGGAGGGTGGGTGGACTCCACTCGCTCGCGCCTTTCCGATCGTGAACCGGATGCCTCCTGCCTACCAGGAGACGACTGGCACCGCGCGTCGGCGACGGGGGGGGGGCGCGTGCGCACCGCGCCGGGCCGGACCGGGCCGTGCACACGTCCCCTGGTGGGGCGGCCTGCCGGGCGGGCGGCCTGAAGGGGGGCGGGCGGCCGCGATGGCCGTGTGGCTGCGCGGGCGGCGGGACTGCGCGGGCGGCAGGGCGGAGGGCATGCCAGGGCGACACCACTTCGCGTCAGCGGCTCTCCAGCCGCAGTTGCACCTCCTGCTCCTGGTCGCCGGCGACGCTGCCCTCCACCTGCACCGCGAACGGGGCGGCCAGAGCCTCGCGCAGACGGGCCACCGCCCAGTAGCCGCCCTGCAGGCTGACCGTCACCGGGGCGGTCAACGACCGGGGCTCGGCCTCGGCTCGCAGATCGGTGACGTCGAAGGTCGCGGTCCACACCGTCGCGCCCGGCCCCGCCATCTCCTGCGGCACATCGTCCGCGGCGCGGTCGGAGTCGAAGGACGTGCGCAACGCGCTGAAGACGGCGTGCGCGTCTGCCGTGTCGCAGCCGGTGACCTCCACCAAGACCTCGGCCGATGGATGTTGATGTTCCGTGAGTGACACCTGATTCGCGCTGTTCACTGTGGGGCCTTCCTCTGGGAGCCGACGCTTCCAGGCTCGCCTCCCTGCCCGGTGTGTGCGACCGGAGGCTCGAACGAGTGGTTTGAACGGACGCGGCGACCACTTCCCACATTCGCGATTACTGTGTGTAGTGATGCGAGCGACTTGGTAACTGTCCGTTGCCGTTCTCCACTCGGGAGGCCCCTGTGTCCAGCGCCTTCATCGATCACCGCGCCCTCGCTACAGCCTGGGCCACGCCCTGTGCATGGCCCGCGCCGCCGAATTCGCCTACAAGGACGAGCACACCATCGAGGCCACGGCCGAGGAGTGGAGCTTCGGCCGGGTCCGCCATCACCACACCCGGTTCCGGCCTCCGTTCCCGCTGGAGGACACCCAGGCGTACACCATCGGCGGTGACAACATGATCATTACCGCCTTCCGGGGGACGGAGCCGGTACAGGCGAAGGACTGGCTGTCCGATGCCGCCACGCCGCCCGTGCCCGGGCCCAGCAGCAAGGGGTTCGTGCACTACGGCTTCGGCGAGGCGCTGGAATCGATCTGGCCGCAGGTCAGCGTCGACCCGCAGGGCGTCGGGTGGGGCGGTGAAGGTGACGTCGGCGGCGTGGGGCAGGATTTCGACGCTGTCGCCGAGGGCCCACTCCGCCGCCCGGGAGGACATCGCGGCCGGGACCTTCTCGCTGATGCCCGGCGCCGCGGGAATGTCATAGGTGGCGTGCCCGTCGTGCGGCAGGACCACCCGATAGCCGCGTTCCAGAGCGGTACGGGCGGTCGCGCTGACGCACATCTCGGACAGCACACCGCAGACGGCCAGCGACCGCACCCCCGCGCCCGTGAGCAGGTCGCCCAGCGGCGTGCCGCCAAAGCCGTCGTCGTCCGTCTTGCGGACCACAGCCTCGCGCGGGCCGCCTGACCGTACGGGCAGATGGAGTTCCCAGCCCGGCGTGCCCGGCTCGTCCACGGCTCCGGGCGGGCCGTCGTTCTGCAGGTGGACGACGAGTGCTCCGGCGGTACGCGCCCGGGCGATCAGATCCCGGCTGCGGTCGAGCACCCGCTCCCCGTCGGGGACCGCTTCGCGGCCTGCGAAGAAGGCCGTCTGGACATCGATGACGAGGAGGGCCTCGACAGGCCGGCTCGCGTGCTGGGTCATACGGACCATCGTGCCTGCGGAGTAAGCCCCCGCGATCCGGCATACGGCGAGATCCGGCCAAGGCTGCCCCTGGGCCCGGCCCGCGGGCAGTGCGGGCACTTCCACTCGCTGCCGCCATCGCCCGGCGGACCCGTCGCGGCGAGCCGGACGGAACTCATGGTTGCCACATGGTTGCCACGGGCATCGATCTGGGCAGGCCACCTTGCGGATCGCATGCAAGACCGCGGCGCGGAGAGGGCTGCGGGGAGACGGACCTTGCGGAGACTGTGGGGAGACAGCTGCGTGGAGGTGACCGCCCGGGGACAGCCGCGCAGGGAATGCCGTGCAGGGCCAGTCGCACAGGGGCAGCCGCGTAGGGACAGCCGTGCCGTAACGGCTGTGTGGGGATGACCGCACGGGGCGGGGCCCGCCAGGGCAGTCGCACGAGGGACGAGGGACGAGGCGAAGGAGACACCGTGGAACGAGCCGTCGTGGATGGCCGCTGCGCGCCGGGCTTCGAGGGTGTCCGTGCTGCCTTCGAGCGGAATTTCAGCGAGCACGGAGATATCGGTGCCTCGGTGGCGGTGACGGTCGACGGCGAGCCGGTCGTCGACCTGTGGGGCGGTCACGCGGACCGGGCCATGACGCGGGCGTGGGAGCGCGACACCCTCGTGAACGTCTACTCGACGTCCAAGGGGATGACCGCACTGTGCGCCCATCTACTGGTGGACCGGGGCGAGTTGGACCTCGACGCACCGGTGGCCCACTACTGGCCGGAGTTCGCACAGGCCGGAAAACGGGATGTGCCCGTGCGCTGGCTGCTCAGCCACCGCGCCGGCCTGATCGCCCCCCGCGAGCCGCTGACCGTACGGCACGCCTACGACTGGGAGGACGTGTGCGGCCGGCTCGCGGCCACCCGTCCGTGGTGGGAGCCGGGTACGGCGCAGGCATATCACGCGGTGACGTTCGGATACCTCGTGGGCGAGGTCGTCCGCCGGATCACCGGGCAGTCCCTCGGCACGTTCCTGCGCAGCGAGATCACCGAGCCGCTCGGAGCGCGGGTGTTCATCGGCACGCCGGCCGAGGAGCACGCGCGGTGCGCGGAGATGGTCGGTCAGCTGGACGAAGCGCGGATCGCCGAGCGCTTCCCCGGAGTTCCCGAGCCTCCGTTCCACAGCATCGCCGACCATCCGCTCGCCGTCGTCATGCTGGCTCTGACGTACATCCCGACCGGTGACGTCAACAGTGCGGCCTATCGTTCGGCCGAGATTCCCGCGGGCAACGCCCACGCCTCGGCGCTCGGCCTGGCGACGGTGTACGGGGCGCTGGCGTGCGGACAGCTGGTGGGGCCGGGGACGCTGGAGGAGATGCGCAGGTCGCAGAGCCGTTCCGGCGAGCGGGATCTGGCCCTCGACGCGCTCGCGCCGGCCGGCCGCGAGCACCACTGGGGCCTGGGCTACATGCTCAACCGAGAAGGGCAGGCCGGCCCCAACCCGCTGGCCTTCGGTCACGGCGGCGCGGGCGGCTCCTACGCCTTCGCGGACCCGGAGAACCGGCTGTCCTTCGCGTACACGATGAACAGGTACGGCGGCGGGACCTCGGGCGACGACCCCCGCAATCGGGGCCTGGTCACTGCGGTGTACGCGGCCCTGGAACGAGCTGCCGGCTGATCGCGACGCCGCCCCGGGGACGGGGCGAGCCGACGGCTGACGACCGTGCCGCCCTGGCACGCCTCGGGGCGGGCCCCGGACCAGCCGATACGTGACGTGCTCGGCTTGCTCCCCCGTTCCCCGTGCCCCGCCCCGTCCCACCCCGGCTCGCGCACACGCCCCCTCGTTGCCTCCCTCACCTTCGCACTGCCCATATCGCCCACCGAGCGCGATACTGGAAGGTGCGGCACAAAGCCGGACCCGGCGCGAGAGGCACGACGGGCCGCGAGAGGGCGTGGTGACCATGGGCAAGGACACCGAGACGGTGCACGAGGCGTACGGGTTCGTCTGCCTGCACTGCGGGCACGGGTGGGATGAGGACTACGAGATCCGGCACTCCGCCGATCTTTCCGGTCGGCAGCGCGTCGACTACTTCGTCCGCGGCGTCAAGGTCTCGTCACCGCTGACCCGGGCCGCCTGCCCGTCCTGCAACGGCGGCCCGATCCGGATCCTGCACCCGAGCCGGGTGCGGGCGGCCCGGCCGTACATCGGCCCGATGTACACACCGATGTGAGCAGGCGGCCGAGCGGGGAGGGGACGCGGCGCGGCGCGGGCCGCGGAGACCGGTTCGGCTGATCCGGGGCGGCCGTCGGTGCCATGGCGGCTCTACCAGCCCGTATACAGCAGGTGGTTGACGAGCAGCGCCATGACCGCCTGGGCGGTCAGCCAGTGGCGGTGGCGGGATGTCGGCAACAGGGCGGTGGCCGGCAGGAGCCAGAGGGCGAAGGGCAGCCAGATGCGTTCGGTCTCCGCCTTGCTCATCCCCGAGAGATCGGCGATGAGCAGGGCGGCGAGGGCTGCCACGACGAGGAGCACGAGACGATCGGACGCGGATACGGACGGGGATACGGGCCGGAACCTGAACCCGGGCGGGATCTTTGACCGGGGCCCGGGTGGGGTGTCCTCAGTCGCGCGGGACGGCCGTAGGGGGCGCAGGGCGGCGGGTGCCGCGGCGAGGGTGTGGCGCAGGCCGGCGGCCGTGGCCAGGCCGGTGATCAGGACCGTGCAGGCGAGATTGCCCCAGACCCAGTAGGCGTACGGGCGGACGGACGCGGCGCCCTGGTAGTAGCGCTCGACCAGGAGGCGGTAGCCCTCCCACCAGTTGAAGCCCGCGAGGGTGAAGGCGGTGGCCACGGCGAGCGTCCCGGCGAGCGCCGGCAGCAGCGGGCGGGCGGTGCGGGTGATCAAGAGCACCGCGGCGGCGATGACCGCGATGAGGGTGAGGCCGTAGGAGAGGTAGCACGTCAGGCCGAAGAGCAGTCCGGCGCTCAGGGCGGCCGGGACCCGGGAGGGGCCGCTGCGGGTGGCGGCGAGCGCGAGGAGGGTGAGGGCCCAGGCGGCGACGGCGGCGAAGTAGCCGTCCGCGGAGGTGCCGACCCAGACCGCGGCCGGTGCCAGGACGAGGAACGGTGCGGCGCGGCGCGCGGTCGCCTCGTCGGTGAGGGCACGCAGGGCGATGAGGACCGCGGCCACCGCGGAGGTGCCGAGGGTGAGGCACCAGATGCCGGCCCAGGCCCCGCCGCCCAGACCGATACGGTCGAGCCCGACGAAGGTGAGGACGGCCGCGGGCGGGTGTCCTGCGACGTGGGCAGGCCAGTTGTCCGGCGCGTTGTTCAGGATGTGTGTGGTGAAGTCGCGCAGTGCCGGGCCGAGGTCGTCGAAGCGGCGGATGACCGTCAGGTACTCGTATTTCGTGGTGAGCCGGCCGGCGACCCCGGTCTGCCAGCCGTCGATCAGCGCCAGCGACAGCGTCCAGGCCAGCGCCGCCGCCCAGGTCGCCGGGACGAGGGCACGCCAGGTCAGCCGGGCGGCCAGTGGGGGCCCGCAGGCGATGACGGCGGCGGCGACCGCGAGGGCGGCGGGCGTCCCGGGGCCGAGGTGGGGGAACCATGAGGCGTACAGCGGGGGCCAGTTGACGTGCAGGCTGCCGTTGGTGTGCTGGATGACGGTGCCGACGGCCGCGGCGACCGCGACGAGCAGGGCGGCGGCCGCGGCGGCGAGCAGGTCCGCGCGGCGCACGGTGCGTTCATCTGGGGTCACATCGGCACGCTAGGGCGTGGCCGGTGGCGTTCTGCCGATTCGCGGTGCCGGTGTCATCGATCCGTCAGATCTTCGGGGGACGTCAGACTTTCGTCACGCGTCGCACCGGCGGTGGCGCCCCGGTGGCGGCATACCGTCGGGGCAGGCGGCGGACCGTCGTCGCGTGAGACGCCGAGGACACACATGGGTGCTCATCCTTTTCCTTCCCCCACGTCGCCGTCGTTCTGGCGCAGTCCGCTGCGCGGGCCCCGGCTGACGGCGTTGCTCGGCGTGGTGCTGCTGGGCGGCATCACTCTGCTGTTCGTGACCGGCCTGCTCTCGTACGCGGCGTACAACCCGGATCTGGCCGGCGTCAATGACAAGACGCCGGCCAAGGGTGTGCTGGGGTTCTTCCTCTTCGACTGGCCGACCGACCCGCATTGGCTCTACCGGGTCACCCAGGGGCTGCATGTCACGGTGGGGGTCGCGCTGGTGCCCGTCCTGCTGGCGAAGCTCTGGTCGGTGATCCCGAAGCTCTTCAGGATGCCGCCCGCCCGGTCCGTGGGCCATGCGCTGGAGCGGGTGTCGTTGCTTCTGCTGGTGGGCGGGGCGCTGTTCGAGTTCGTGACCGGGCTGCTCAACATTCAGCTGGAGTACCTCTTTCCCGGGTCGTTCTATCCGCTGCACTTCTACGGCGCGTGGGTGTTCATCGGGGCGTTCGTCGCGCACGTGGTGCTGCGGATGCCTCGCGTCGTACAGGCGTTGCGTGAGCGTGCCGACCCCGCGGCGGCGGAGGACGACACCGGGTTGGTTGCGGTCCGGCCGGCGGCGCCGACCGTCTCGCGTCGGGGTGCGCTGGGGCTGGTGGGCGCCGGCTCGTTGCTGCTGCTGGGGACGACGGCGGGGCAGAGCATCGGCGGGGCGTGGCGCCGCACGGCGCTGCTGGCGCCGCACGGGGGCCCCGACCCCGGGAGGGGTCCCAACGGCTTCCAGATCAACAAGACGGCGGCGTTCCTGGGGATCCACGCGCGGGACACCGGTGACGTCTGGCGGCTGACCGTGGTGAGCGGAGAGCGCAGGGTACTGCTCAGCCGCGCCGACCTGCTGGCGCTACCGCAGTACGAGGCGGCGCTGCCGATCGCCTGCGTGGAGGGCTGGTCGACGGACGACCAGCGGTGGAGCGGCGTCCGGCTGCGTGATCTCGCGGCGCTGGTGGGGGCCGGGGAGCAGCCGCCGGACGTCCTGGTGGAGTCGCTCCAGTTGCACGGCGCGTTCCGGCGGGCCGCACTGCGGGGGAACCAGGTGGCGGACGGGCGGTCGCTGCTCGCGTTGCGGGTGAACGGCGCGGAGCTGTCCCGGAATCACGGTTACCCGGCGCGGGTCATCGTGCCGGCGGCGCCGGGGGTGCTCAACACCAAGTGGGTGGCCCGTATGACGTTCGGGGAGCTGTGATGAACGGGCGGAACCGGCGGGAGGACAAGAAGCGCAGGAACGGTGCGGGCGGTAGGCCGGTGCGGCGGCGCCGTTGGTATGGGGAAGGCCCGCTGCATCTGGTGCTGATGCTCGGCTCGTTCGCGCTCACCGGCTATGCGGGGGTGCGGCTGCTGTCCGGTGCGCAGTGGCCGTTGGTGGTGGTGTGGTTCGTCGGGGCGGCGTTGGTGCACGACCTGGTGCTGCTCCCGCTGTATGCGCTCGCGGACCGCGCGGTGGCCGGGGTCACGGCGGGGGCGGGACGGCACCGCGCGTGGACCGCGTACGTCCGTGTTCCGGCGGCCTTGTCCGCACTGTTGTTGCTGGTGTGGCTGCCGTTGATCGCGGGCTCTGCCGGGAGTGGCGCGGCGGCGCACTACGAGGCGTCCACCGGCCTGCCCGGTGAGGTCTTCCTGCCCCGTTGGCTCCTCATCACCGCCGCGCTGTTCGCGCTGTCCGCCCTGTTGCTGCTGTGGCGCACGGTTCAGCCGCGGCTGAGGGGTTCGGCGCGGCGGCGCAGGGCGACGAAGCAGCGCCCGGCCGCCGGAGGCTGATCCGGTCCCGGCCCCGAACCCGATTCCGGCCCGGGGAAGGTGCTCTGCCCGGGGACGGCCCCTTCCGGGTGGCGGCGCCCCTGGCCGGTGGCGGGTTGCTGCTCGGGAACGGTCCACCGGTCGGTGGGTGTCCAGCCCGTGGCCGCGGCATGGCGCAGCAGCGCGGGGGTGCCGACGCGCGCCCAGGGAAACCAGGGGTGGCGGCCGCTTTGTCGGCGGTGCGGGCCGTGCAGGTCGTCGACCCGGACCTGGACCCGTTCGTCGATGTCCGCGGGGGTGGTCTCCACGAGGAGCAGGCCCCGTCGGCCGAGGAGTTCGGCTATCCGGGCGAGGAGGGCGCGGGGGTCGCCGCCGATACCGATGTTGCCGTCGAGCAGCAGCGCGGTTCCCCAACTCCCCTCATCCGGGAGGGATTCGAAGACCGAGCGGCGCAGAGCGGCGCCACCGGTCGCCGACGTTCGGGCGACGGCGGCCTCGCTGACGTCGATGCCGAGGGCCCGGTGGCCCTGTGCGAGCAGCGCGGCGACCAGCCGGCCGGGGCCGCAGCCGATGTCGAGGACCGGCCCCTCGCAGCGGCGCAGTGCGGACAGGTCCGCGGCGTCCGCCCCGGCACACCAGCGCTCCACTTCCAGGGGCAGCAGCCAGCCGTCGGTGCGGCGCAGGAAGAGCGGGCCGTGGCCGCTGCGCAGCGCGTCGGTGTAGGGGTCGGCGCCCCAAGGCGCGGTGTCGTCCCGGCTGACGGGGGTGCTGGTGCTCATCGTTCGGGGACCGGGGTCAGCCGGGCGAGGGCCGTGGCGAACCGCCCGTGCGGGGCGGACGCGGCGACTTCTTCGGCGTCGGCGGCGGTGTCGACGTCCCGCAGCGGGGGCAGCTCCCGGATCCGGAGTCCGGCGGCGGTCAGGCGGGCGCGCTGGGCGGCGCCGGTGCGGTGGGTGGACATCGGTACGCCTCGCAGCAGCCGCGGGTCGGGGACGGCCAGGCCCAGTGCCCAGAAGCCGCCGTCCTCGGCCGGTCCCAGCCAGGCGTCGCATTCCTGCCAGGCGTCTGTGTGCAGGGCGGGGGCGAGGAGTTGGGCGGTGACCTGGGGGGTGTCCATGCCGATCAGCAGTGTCGGTCCCTGGCTGCCGGCGAACGCCGCGGCCAGGCGTTCGTCGAGGCCGCCCGTGCTCTGCGGCCGGATCTCGAAGCCGGGCGGCAGCCAGTTGCCGGGTCGGCCGTCGAGGACCACGACGCGGCGCCGGGCGGGCATGGCGCGGACCGCTTGGAGGGTGTCGTGCAGTGCGGCCTCGGCCAGTTCGGCGGCCTCGTGCGGGGTGTAGGGCGGTGTGAGGCGGGTCTTGACCCGGCCGGGCAGCGGTTCCTTGGCGATGACCAGGACCGTTGTCGGTCCCGGACAGCCGGTGGGGTCGGTCATCGGGCGGATCCCTCCGTACGGGCCGTCAGGGGCGGTTGGTGCAGGACGGATCGCATGTCGCGTACGGCGTGCCAGGTGCCGCGCCAGGTGCCGGTGACCTTCGAGCGGCCGGTGCGCGGCCGGTAGGGGACGTCTCGTTCCTCGACGCGCCAGCCGGCGTCGGCGGCGCGGACGACCATTTGGAGCGGGTAGCCGCTGCGCCGGTCGGTGAGGTCGAGGTCGAGCAGCGCGGTGCGCCGGGCGGCCCGCAACGGGCCGAGGTCGTGCAACCGAAGGCCGGTGCGGTTGCGCAGCATCCGGGCGAGGGCGATGTTGCCGAGCCGGGCGTGCGGCGGCCAGGTGCCGCGTCCCTGGGGGCGTCTTCGGCCCAGCACCAGGTCGCTGTCGCCGTCGCGTACGGCGCGGACGAAGGGGGTGAGCAGTGCGGGGTCGAGGGAGGCGTCGCAGTCGCAGAAGCAGACGATGTCCGCTTCCGCGGCCAACAGCCCGGTATGGCAGGCGGCGCCGAAGCCGCGGCGTGGTTCGTGGACGACGGTGGCGCCCAGTTCGCGGGCGAGGTCGGCCGAGCCGTCGGTGGAGCCGTTGTCCACGACGATCGCCCGCCAGCCGGCCGGGATGCGTGCCAGCACCCAGGGCAGTGCGGCGGCCTCGTCCAGGCAGGGCAGTACGACGTCCACCGGAGCGGGGAGAGACTTCCCGGGAGGGGGGCCGGGAGGGGAGAAGGTCATGCGTTCACCTGCGCATCGGGAGGGGCCAAGGGATGGATTGAGGGGACGGGAGAGATACCGGAGGGGGCCGTCGGACGACGCCTTCGCCGGGGCGGCCGCAGGGCCGGGAGTCGACAGGCCCCCTCAGGGCCCCTCCGCCGCCCCGGCCCGCAGGGCTGCCCCGCCCCGCGTGGCCGCCCCGGGCCGCATGCCGTCACGCGCGAACTCCTGCATGCCCGACGCGAAGTCCACCCGCGCCCGCCAGCCCAGTTCGTCGGCGATCCGCCGCGACGACGCCGTGATGTGCCGGACGTCGCCCAGCCGGTACTCCCCCGTCACCACCGGCTCCGGGCCGCCGCACGCCTCGGCCAGCGCCCGCGCCATCTCCCCCACGGTGTGCGGCACTCCGCTCCCCGTGTTGTACGCGGTGAGGGTCCCCGCCTCGCGGTCGGCGGCGGCTTCCAGCGCCACCGCGTTGGCGGCCGCGATGTCGCGGACGTGGACGAAGTCCCGCCGCTGGCCGCCGTCCTCGTAGACCACCGGCGCCCGGCCCCGCGCCAGCGCGGAGCGGAAGAACGACGCCACGCCCGCGTACGGGGTGTCGCGCGGCATGCCGGGGCCGTAGACGTTGTGGTAGCGCAGCGCGACGGCCCGGCCGCCGGTGGCGCGCGCCCAGGAGGCGGCCAGATGCTCCTGGGTGAGCTTGGTCGCGGCGTAGACGTTGCGCGGGTCGGTCGGCGCGTCCTCCCTCACCGGCTCCGGGCGCAGTGCGGTGCCGCAGGCGGGGCAGTGCGGCTCGAAGCGTCCGGCGGCCAGGTCGGCCTCCGCCCGCGGGCCGGGCCGCACCACGCCGTGGTGGGGGCAGGCGTAGCGGCCCTCGCCGTAGACCACCATCGACCCGGCGAGCACCAGGGTGCTGACCCCGGCCGCGGCCATCGCGGCCAGGAGGACGGCGGTGCCCAGGTCGTTGCAGCCGACGTAGTCGGGCGCGTCCGCGAAGTCCTTGCCCAGGCCCACCATCGCCGCCTGGTGGCTGACCGCCCGCACGCCGCGCAGGGCCTCGTCGACGGCAGCGCGGTCCCGGACGTCGGCGACGATGCGCCGTACCTCGGGGTGCGGGGGCGGGGGCTCGGCATGGGCCGAGGGCAGCAGCGCGTCGAGGACGACGGGTTCGTGCCCGCGCGCCAGGAGCGCCTCGACGACCTGCGATCCGATGAAGCCGGCGCCGCCGGTGACCAGTACACGCATACCGGTCACGCTAAGCGCGGCGCGGCGGGCCGACCGGCGTGGCGGCCACCGTGTCATGGGTCCGTAAGATCCCGGCCCGCTGCGATTCGGTAACAGCGGCGCATTCGAGGTAATTCGGGTCGGCATATGTTGCATATGCTCAGGTCGGGGGCCGGTTTCGGGCAGACCGGCGGCCGACGGCCCCCATGTCCCCCCTGTCCCCGTTCCCTCTCGCGACACCGTCGGAGTACACCTTGGCCGTGGAGAACGGGGAGCCGCGCACCGGCTCCCGTGTCCTGTCCGCGCTCCCCTACACCGTCATGGCCGTGGTCAGCGCGGTCGAACTCACCGCGGGTCCGGGGGTCGGCTTCCTGCCCCTGGTCTCCCTGGGACCCGCGTTCGCCGGGCTGGTCGGCGGCTGGCGCCGCACGGCCCTCGCCGGGCTGACCGCGTGTGTGCTCTGCCTCGGCCTGGGGTTTTACAACAGCCTGTTCGAGGGCCGGCGCGGGCTGCCCGCGCTGCTGTCGGTGGCCGGCGTCACCGGGGCCGGTGTGGTGGCCGCGGTGATGCGCCAGCGCCGCGAGGAGGAGTTGGCGAGTGTCCGCTCGATCGCCGAGGTGGCCCAGCGGGTCCTGCTGCGGCCGGTGCCGCTCGGGGCGGGCCCGTTGCGCATCGCCGTGTCGTACACCTCGGCGGTGGCCGAGGCCAGGATCGGCGGCGACCTCTACGAAGTGGTGACCTCGCCCGCCGGGGTACGGATCATCGTGGGGGACGTGCAGGGCAAGGGGCTTGAGGCGGTGGAGAGCGCGGCGGTGGTGCTGGGTGCCTTCCGCGAGGCCGCGCACGACGAGCCGGACCTGCCGGCCGTCGGCGAGCGGGTGGAGCGGGCGCTGAACCGGCATCTGTCCGGCGAGCGGTTCGTGACGGCCGTGCTCGCCGAGATCGGCGAAGGACCGAACGCGACGCTGCTGAACTTCGGCCATCCGGCGCCGCTGATCGTGCGGCCCACCGGCGAGGTCGGCTTCGCGCCCCCGCCCGACCGCGCCCTGCCGCTGGGCCTCACCCCGTACGTCTCGCAGGCGCCCGTCCCGCACGAGGTGCCGTTCGCGCCGGGCGACCAGATGCTCTTCTACACCGACGGAGTCACCGAGGCACGCGACGGGGCGGGGCGGTTCTACCCGTTGGACGAGCGCGCCGGCCTGCTCAAGGACCCCGACCCGGAGGCCGCGCTGCGCGCGGTCCGCGAGGATCTGGTCGAGCATGCCGACGGCCCGCTGCACGACGACGCCGCGATGCTGCTGGTCCGCTACCGGACCGCCTGCGAGGAGGAGCAGTGACCGTCCCGGTGGCGGCCGGCGCGCCGTGCCCTCACACCAGCGGCAGCCCCGTGTAGTTCTCGGCGAGTTCGGCGGCGGCGTGCGGGGAGGTGGCGATGCGGTCGAGCTGGGAGAGCTGCAGTCGGGTGTCGAACGGGCTCTGGTCCGCCGCGGTGTGCAGGGTCGTCGTCATGAAGTACGAGAAGTGCTCGGCGCGCCAGACCCGGCGCAGGCAGGTGTCGGAGTAGGCGTCGAGCAGTTCCGTCGAGCCGGTGTCGTGGACCTGGGCCAGGGCGCGGGCCAGCACCGTGACGTCGGCGACGGCGAGGTTGAGGCCCTTGGCGCCGGTGGGCGGCACGATGTGCGCGGCGTCCCCGGCCAGCAGGACCCGCCCGTAGCGCATCGGTTCGGTGACCGCGCTGCGCATCGGCAGGACGGCCTTGGCGGTGAGCGGGCCGCGCTCGAGTTTCCAGGGCGTGTCGAGCGCTGCGCGGGCCTGGAGTTCGTCCCAGATCCGGTCGTCGGGCCAGTCGGCCGGATCGGTGCCGTTGGGGACTTGGAGGTAGAGGCGGCTGACGGTCGGTGTGCGCATGCTGAACAGCGCGAAGCCCCGCGGGGAGTGCGCGTAGATCAACTCGTCGCAGGAGGGCGGCACATCGGCGAGCACGCCGAGCCAGGAGTAGGGGTAGGCGCGCTCATATGTGCGGCGCTCGGTCTCCGGGACGGCGTGCCGGGTGACGCCGTGGAAACCGTCGCAGCCGACGACATAGTCGCAGGTGAGGGTCTGTTCGCGGCCTTGGTGGGTGTAGCGGATGACCGGCCGTTCGGTGTCCGCGCCGGTCACGTCGAGGACCTGCGCCCCGAACAGCAGGGGTGCGCCCGCGTCGAGTTGCAGGGCTATCAGGTCCTTGACGACCTCGGTCTGGGCGTAGACCGTCACCCGGCGGCCGCCGGTCAGCGCCGGGAAGTCCAGGCGGTGGGCGCGCCGGTCGTAGCGCAGTTCGATGCCGTCGTGGACGAGTCCTTCGCGGCCCATCCGTGCGCCGGCCCCGCACTCGCGCAGGACGTCGACGGTGCCCTGTTCGAGGATGCCCGCGCGCTGCCGCTGCTCGACGTAGGCGCGGTCGCGGTTCTCCAGGACGACGCAGTCGACACCGGATCGGTGCAGCAGTCGGGCGAGCAGCAGGCCGGAGGGGCCGCCGCCTACGATGCCGACCTTGGTGTGGCTCGGGTGCATCAGCTGTCCGTTTCTGCCGTGCCCGGGTGCGGGGTGTGCTCGGTGAGGTACTCGTCGACGACCCGGTCGGCGAGTGCGAAGGCGGTGTTGGCGGCGGGGACGCCGCAGTAGATGGCCGACTGCAGGAGCACTTCCTGGATCTCCTGGGGCGTCAGGCCGTTGCGCAGCGCCGCCCGCAGGTGCATCGACAGTTCGTCGTGGTGGCCGCGGGCCACCAGCGCGGTGAGGGTGATGCAGCTGCGGGTCCGGCGGGAGAGGCCGGGCCGGGTCCAGATCTCGCCCCAGGCGTAGCGGGTGATGAAGTCCTGGAAGACCGCGGTGAGGGCGCTGGTCCGGGCGATCGAGCGGTCCACATGGGCGTCGCCGAGGACGGCGCGGCGCACGGCCATGCCGGCGGCGTGCCGGGAGCGGTCGTCGCCGGCCGCCGCCCGGTCCGCCGGGACGGGCCCGGCACGGTGCGCCGGGTGTTCCGCGAGGTGCCCGAGGAGCGCGGCGAGCACCGGTGCGGGCCGCTCGACGCTCGCGAGGTGGGACGCGCCGGGCAGCTCGACGAGGCTCGCGCCGGGGATGTGGTCGGTGAGTTCGCGGGCGTGCGCCGGCGGCGTCGCCGGGTCCTGGCGGCCTGCGACGACGAGCGTGGGGGCGGTGATGCGGGCCAGGTCGGCGCGCAGGTCGTAGGCGGCGAGGGCGTCGCAGCAGGCCGCGTAGCCCGCCGGGTCCACGGTGTCGCGCAGTGCCCGGACCATCTCCCGCGCCGGTGCGGAGTCGGCGAAGGCCGGGGTGAACCAGCGGGCGGCGGTGGCCGCGGCGACCGGTCCGAGGCCCTTCTCGCGGACCAGCGCGGCCCGTTCGCGCCAGGCGGCGGGCTCGCCGAACCGGGCGGAGGAGCAGACCATGGCGAGCGAGTCGACCCGGCCGGGGTGGTGTGCCGCGAGCCATGCGCCGACGGCGCCGCCGAGGGAGACACCCGCGTACGCGAAGCGGTCGGCGCCGAGCGAGTCGGCGAGGTCGAGGACCAGGCGGGCGAGGGCGGCGACGGTGGCGGTGGGGGTCTCGGGCGTCGGGCCGTCCGTCGGCGTCAGCGCGTCGGTGGGGGTGCCGCCGTGTCCCGGCAGGTCCCAGCGCACGATGCGGTACTGCCGTGCCAGTTCCGGGAGTTGGGGCTCCCAGAGGTTCATGGAGGTGCCCAGTGACGGGCCGAGGATGAGGAGCGGCGCGTCGGCGGGGCCGTCCACCTGGTGGTGCACGAGTCGCGGTGCGTCGGTGGTGTCCGCAGGTGCGGGCGTCGGGCGGTGCGTCATGCGGGCTCCTGCGGGTCGCTCTCGGGGCGTGCCAGCGCGCGGTCGACGAGCCGGGCCGCGGAGCCCGGGTAGTCGGTGGGGTCGAGGAGCCGGCGTAGCCGCTCCTCGGGGAGGGCCGCGGCGGCGGGGTGGTCGGCGAGGGCCGCGCGCAGCGCGTCGTACAGGTCGACGCCGTCCTCGGCGGTGCGCCGGGCCGCCGCGTCGAGGATGCGGCGGGCCTCGCCGCGGCCGGTCAGGGCGGTGAGGGCCGCGGCGAGGCGTTCGGTGGTGATCAGGCCGCCGGTCGCGGCGAGATTCTGGCGCATACGGCCCGGGAAGACGCGCAGGCCGGCGGTCAGTTCGGCCGCGTCGCGGGCCGCGCCGCCGACCAGCCGCAGGGCCTCGCGCAGCGGCTGCCATTCGGCGTGCCAGGCGCCGGCCGGGCGTTCGTCCTCGGCGGCGAGGGCGCCGTACAGGACCGCGGCCTGGGCCGGAACTTGGCGGGCGGCGGCCGCGATCAGCGTGGCGCGCACCGGGTTGGCCTTGTGCGGCATGGCGGAGGAGCCGCCGCCGCTGCCCTCGGCGACCTCGCCGATCTCGGTGCGCGAGAGGGTCAGGACGTCGGCTGCCATCTTGCCGAGCGCGCCGGCGGCGAAGGCGAGCGCGCCGGCGAGGTCGGCGACCGGGGTGCGCAAGGTGTGCCAGGGCAGGGCCGGTTCGGTGAGCCCGGTCTCGGCGGCGTACGCGGCGAGCAGTCGGCCGCCGAGGTCGGGAGCGCCGTCCGCCTCGGTGCGGTGGGCCTCGACGCCGTCGGCCTCCGCGAAGGCGTGGAAGGCCGCGAGGGTGCCGGCGGCGCCGCCCAGTTGTGCGGGCAGGGCGGCCCGTACGGCGGTGAGCCGGTCGTGGGCGTCGAGGACGAGGGCGCGCCAGCCCGCGGCCTTCAGGCCGAAGGTGGTCGGTACCGCGTGCTGGGTGAGGGTGCGGCCGGGCATCGGTGTCTCTCGGTGCGCGGCGGCCGTACGGCGCAGGGCGGCCGCGGTGTGGGCGAGGTCCGCCAGCACGGTGTCCAGGGCGCGTGCGCAGACCAGCATGGTGGCGGTGTCCAGGATGTCCTGGCTGGTGGCGCCCCGGTGGACGTAGGCGGCGGCCTGCAGGTCGCGGTCCGCTACGGCGGCCGTCAGGTCGGCGACGAGCGGGACCACCGGGTTGCCCGCGGAGCGGGCCCGTAGCGCCAGGTCACCGGCGTCGAACGGGGCGGTGGCGGCCGCGGTGACGGCGGCGGCCGCTGCCTTCGGTGCGAGCCCGAGCGCGGCCTGGGCGCGGGTCAGCGCGGCCTCCGCGTCGAGCATGGCACGCAGGTACGCGGCGTCGCCGGTCGCGTCGGCCACCGCGGAGCCGGCCCAGGACGGGGTGAGCAGTCCCAGGTCGGCGGTGGCGTGGGGGGCTTGGGGTGTGTCGGTGGCCGGCGGCGTCGCGGGCCGCCGGGTGTCATCGGAAGGCAAGGAAGACCGTCTCCTCGGTGCTGCCGTCCTCGGCTGCCTGCAGACGGACGTCGAAACGGTAGCGGGCGGGGCCGTCGGGCCTGGCCAGGAGCGTCCGTGCCCGGTGTGCCGGCAGCGACGACAGCAGTGGATCGGCGGCGTTGGCCGTCTCGTTCCGGGGGAAGTAGACGCGGGTGAAGAGGTGGTGCAGCAGGCCGCGCGCGAAGACGCACACCGCGAGGTACGGCGCGGCGTCCGGTGTGCCCGCGGGGGCGGTCGCGGGCAGGGTGCGCACGGCGTAGCGACCGTCGGCGTCGGTGGGGACGCGGCCGAAGCCGGTGAAGTCCACGCCGTTGCGGCCGAGGACCGCGCCGGTGACCGGGTCGCGGCGCAGCGAGCCGGGGGCGCCGGTCAGGCTGCCGTCGGGGCCGGCCTGCCAGAACTCCAGCAGGGCGTCGGGAACGGTCGCCCCGGTGCCGTCGAGGACGGTTCCGTGGACGGTGATCGTGTCGGGGTGGCCGGTGGGTGCCATGTGGTCGCCGCCGGGGAACGGCAGGGCGTAGCCGTAGAAAGGCCCGACGGTCTGGGAGGGGGTGACGGCGAGCGGGGCCGCCCGCTCGGCGCGGTCGGTGGTGCCGGTCATCAGCGGCCTTCCTCGATCCAGGTGGCGGACGGTCCGTCCAGGACGATGTCCCAGTGGTAGCCGAGGGACCATTCGGGGCGGGTGCGTTCGTGGTCGTAGGCGGCCACCAGCCGTGCCCGCGCGGCGGGGTCGGTGACGGAGGAGAGGATCGGGTCGTACGGGAAGAGCGGGTCACCAGGGAAGTACATCTGGGTGATCAGCCGCTGGGTGAAGGCCGAGCCGAAGAGCGAGAAGTGGATGTGGGCCGGGCGCCAGGCGTTGTCGTGGTTGCGCCACGGGTAGGCGCCGGGCTTGACGGTGGTGAACTCGTAGCGGCCCTGATCGTCGGTCAGACAGCGTCCGGCGCCCGTGAAGTGGGGGTCGAGGGGCGCGGGGTGCTGGTCGCGCTGGTGGGCGTAGCGGCCGGCGGCGTTGGCCTGCCAGATCTCGACGAGCTGGCCGCGGACGGGACGGCCGCCGCGGTCCAGGATGCGGCCGGAGACGGTGATGCGTTCGCCGAGGGGCTCTCCGTGGTGCTGCCGGGTCAGGTCGGCGTCGAGGTCGGTGATGTCGGTGACGCCGAAGGCGGGGCCGGAGAGTTCCACCGCCTCGGGGTCGGCCAGGCCGTCGATCTCGACCAGCGGCTGCCGGGGGTGGCGCGCGATGCTGCTGCGGTAGGGGGTGTAGCCCCGTGCGGGGTGGGGGGACGCGGTGAGGCCCGCGGCCCGGTCCTGCGCCGCTGCGGCTTCCAGCGCGGCCATCTCGCGGCTGATGTCGGCCTGGGTAGGGGGCGTTGCCGGCGTGGGCGAGGGCTGCGGCGCGCGGCGGGCGGTGTCGGCGGTGGGGCCGGCCGCCGGGGCGGTGACGTCGCCGAGTGGTGTGGGTGGGGTCATGAGTGCCTCTTCATGCGGTGGCAGGGGGTGGGAGCGAAGACGTGTGGCGGGCGGGGCGAAGGGCCTGCGGAGAGTCCGGAGGCTTCAACTCAAGCTCTACGGAAGTGCGTTGAAGCTCTCCTGGCCCGACGGCCCACGGCTACCTCTCCAGCACCACGGCGAGACCTTGCCCGACGCCGATGCACAGCGTCGCCAGGCCCGTACCGGAGCCCGCGGCCGCCAGCCGGTGGGCGACGGCGCCGGCGATCCTGGCGCCGGAGGCTCCCAGCGGGTGCCCGATGGCGATGGCGCCGCCGTGCGGGTTGACGAGGGACGGGTCGAGGTCGGGCCAGCCGGCGAGACAGCCCAGCGCCTGGGCGGCGAACGCCTCGTTCAGCTCGACGGTGCGCAGGTCGCCGAAGCCGCGGCCGGCCTTCTCCAGCGCCCGTTCGGCGGCGGCCACCGGGCCCAGTCCGAAGTACTGCGGCTCGATGCCGGTGACGGCGCTGCTGCGGATCCGGGCGAGCGGTTCGCAGCCCGACTCGCGCAGGCCCTGCTCGTCCATCAGCAGCAGCGCGGCCGCGCCGTCGTTCAGCGGCGAGGAGTTGCCCGCGGTGACGGTGCCCGCGTCCTTGCGGAAGGCGGGCCGCAGCTTGCCGAGTGCTTGGAGGGAGGTGTCCTCGCGGACGCACTCGTCGCGGACCGCGACCGGCTCGCCACCGGCGGCGGTCCCGTCGCCGTAGGGCACGACCTCGGCGTCGAAGGCGCCGTCCTTCCATGCCCGCGCCGCCTTCTCGTGGCTGGCCAGGGCGTAGGCGTCCTGCTGGGCGCGGGTGATGCCGTGGCGGTCGGCGATCAGCTCGGCGCCCTCACCGAGGGAGACGGTCCACTCGTCGGACATCCGCGGGTTGGTCAGCCGCCAGCCCAGGGTGGTGGAGTGCAGGGTCTGCGAGCCTGCGGGGAAGGCGCGTTCGGGCTTGGGCAGCACCCACGGGGCGCGGCTCATCGACTCCACCCCGCCGGCGATGGCCACGGAGGCGTCGCCGAGTGCCACCGACCGGGCCGCCTGGATGAGGGCCTCCATGCCGGAGCCGCAGAGGCGGTTGACGGTGACGCCGGGCACGCTCACGGGAAGCCCCGCGAGCAGCACGGCCATCCGCGCCACGTCGCGGTTCTCCTCGCCCGCGCCGTTGGCGTTGCCGAGGTGGACGTCGTCGATGCGGGCCGGGTCCAGGCCCGGGGCCCGGTCCACGAGTGCCTTGACGACGTGTGCGGCGAGGTCGTCGGGGCGGACGCCGGACAGTGCGCCGCCGTACTTGCCGACGGGGGTGCGGACGGCGTCGACGACGTAGACGTCCCGGGGGCGGTCGGTGATCATCAGGCTTCCTTCCGGGGGGTGCGTGCGGCGGTCCGCGTACCGGCCGGGGCGGGCTCGGCGGCCTTCAGGGCGCGCAGCGCGGCGAGTTCGGCGTCGGTGGGCGGAGCGGTGACGCCGAGCCGCGCGGCTTCCTTCAGCTCCCAGCCGGTTGCCTCGCGGACCTGCTCGACCGTCACCCCCGGGTGCAGTTCGGTGAGGACGAGTTCGGCGGTGTCCGGGTCGGGGCGCAGCACGCCGAGGTCGGTGATGACCGCGGTGGGACCGGCGCCGGGCAGCCCGAGTGCGGCGCGGTCGTGCGGGCCGGTGCCGTGGCCGAGGGTGGTGACGAAGTCGAGCTTGCCGACGAAGTTGCGCCGGCTGTGCCGGAGCACCATCAGCACCTGGCCGCAGTTGGCGGCGATCTCGGGGGCGCCGCCCGCGCCGGGCAGCCGTCCCTCGGGCTTGTCGGGGCCGCGGTCGACGACGGTGGTGTTGATGTTGGCGAACCGGTCGACCTGGGCGGCGCCGAGGAAGCCGACGTCGATCCGGCCACCCTGGAGCCAGTAGTTGAACATCTCCGGCACGGACACCACCGAGTCGGCGGTGTCGGCGAGTTCACCGTCACCGATGGACAGCGGCAGCTGCGTCGGCTTGGAGCCGATGGTGCCCGACTCGTAGACCAGGACCAGGTCCGGGTTGACGGTGCGCCGGGCGAGGTTGGCGGCCGTGCTGGGCAGGCCGATGCCGACGAAGCAGGTGCGCGCGCCGGCCAGCGCGCGGGCGGCGTTGACCTCCATCAGCTCGTCGCGGGTGCAGTCGGGAGCGGCGGACACGGCATCGGCGCAGGCCGCGGCCGGAACGGCGCTCGCGACGGGGGCCGGCGCCGCGCTGTCGGGGGCCGGGGCGGGAACGCCCTCTTCGGACCGGCCCAGGACGCTCTCCTCGACCCAGCACCCGAACGCCTCGCGGTCCCGGGAGATGCCGTCCCATGCCTGGTAGAAGGCGTTGTCCCGGACGGAGTAGCCGGCCGCGTAGGAGGGGTGGGCGCCACCGGGGACGAGGGCGACCGCGTCGACCACCCAGGAGGGCAGGACGATGCCGCCGGGGCGGGGTTCGAGGGTGTCGACGATCTCCTCGACGGTGACCAGGACGCGTCGCGCGGCGAGCGCCGCCTCCTTCTGCACGCCTGCCAGGCCCCATAGCTGGACGTTGCCGGCGCGGTCGGCCTGCTGGGCGTGGATGACGGTGACGTCGGGATTGAGCGCGGCAACGGCGGCGAGCTTCTCACCGGTGAAGGGGCAGGTGACGGTGGAGACCGTGGACGTGCGGCCGGGGATGTCGCTGCCGCGGTAGCCGCGCAGCACCGCGAACGGCAGCTTCGAGGCGCCCGCGGCATAGCGGTTGGCCATCCCGGCGTGGCTGTGCTCGTCGATCTCCAGCGGGGCGGGCCGGCCGTTCTCGACGGCGTCGCGGAAGCGGTGCAGCGAGCCGACGCCCGGATTGCCGCCCCAGGAGAAGACCAGCTTGCGCGCCACCCCCGCGCCGATCAGCTGGTCGTAGACCACGTCCGGGGTCATCCGGGCGAGCGTGAGTCCCGTGATGCCCTGCCGGATGATCTCGTGCGCCGCGGCGAACGGGATGAGGTGGGTGAACCCCTCCAGCGCCACGGTGTCTCCGTCGTGGATCAGTTCCTTGACGGCGTCGTGCAGGGAACGGATTTCGGCCATGTCCTCGCCCTCGGGTCGTACGGGCACACGGTCCGGAGGACCGCCCCTTGATGAAGTGCTCGGGTGCGCGGGTCGCGCTGCGCTCTTGATCGCGTCGCTCTTGCTCGTGGTGCTTGCTCGTGGTGCTTGCTCGTGGTGCTTGTTCACTGCGCTCGCTCACTGCACTTCTTCATCGCGCTTGTTCGCGTAGTGAACTTAAGTTCATAATTGAGCTGCCCTGAGTTTGAACCCCGGCCCCGGCTCTGTCAACGGTCCGCCGGGTACGGTTCCGACCAGATCGCCGCACCAGTGGAGAGCTGATGACCCACCCCGCCCCCCTCGCCCCGCAGTCACCGCCGCCGGAGGCGGTCGGCCCGCTGATGCGCAGCCTGGCCGTCCTGCGGGAGCTGGCGACCGCAGGCGGCCGCAGGTCCGTGGGGGACCTCGTCCGCGACACCGGCCTCGCGCGATCCACCGTGGACCGCGTGCTGAGCACCCTCGACCGTCTCGGTTACGTACGGACCGAGGGCCGTGACGCGGTGCTCGCGCCGCGCCTGCTGGAGCTCGGCAACGCCTATCTCGCCGCCTCCGAGCTGCCCGACCGGCTCGGGCCGCTCGCCGACCGGCTGGCGGACGAGCTCGACGAGTCCGTCTCGCTCGCGGTACCGGACGGCGACGGGGTGCGCTTCGTGCATCAGGCGACCCGCCGCCGCGCGATGTCCCTCGCCTTCCGCATCGGCGATCTCCTGCCCGCAGAACGGGGCGCGCCCGGTGCGCTGTTCGCGGACCGGTGGACGGCGCGGGACTGGGAGCGCTGGCGCTCGCGCCGCGCCGCCGACCCGACGGACGCCCACTTCCCCGCCGTGCCGCGGCGCGGTGACGGCCGGCCGACGGGGGCGGACCCGGGAACCGACTTCGAGGACCGGGTAGCCGCCGCCCGCAACGCCGGCTGGTCCCTGGACGACCAGCTGATCGAGCCGGGCCTGGTCGCGGTGGCCGTGCCGGTCCGCGACCCGTCGGGACGCACGGTCTGCGCGCTGAGCGCGGTCAGCCACACCAGCCGGCTGAGCGCGCGGGAGCTGCGGGACGCCGTACTGCCGCGGCTGCGGGAGACGGTGGCCGCGATGGAGTACGCCCTGAGCGCGCCCGCCACCGCGGGCCGGGACGCCGGCGACCCGCCGGGACCGGCCCCCGCGGCCTGGATGCAGGCGTCCAAGCAGGAGTTGGGGCCGGAGTTCGTCGAATCGATGGCGCGCGGGCTGATCACCCTCACCGCGTTCGGCACGGGCCGGGCCGAGCTCACGCTCACCGCCGTGGCGGAGGCCACCGGCCTGGCCCGCGCCACCGCCCGCCGCGCCCTGATCACCCTGGAGCACCTCGGCTACATCGCCACCGACGGCAAGCTCTTCCGCCCGACACCGAAGGTGCTGGAGCTGGGTTTCGCGCACCTCTCCGGGCTGACCCTGCCCGACATCGCACAGCCCCATCTGGCCTCGCTGGTCGAGCGGGTGCACGACTCCGCCTCGATGGCGATCCTGTCCGGCGAGGACATCCAGTACGTGGCCCGGGTGCCCACCGTCCGCATCATGAGCGTCAACATCACCCTGGGCACCCGCTTCCCCGCGTACCCGACGTCGATGGGCCGGGTCCTGCTCGCCGGCCTGTCATCGGAGGAGCTGTCCGCACGACTCGCCCTCACCGACCTCAAGCCCCTCACCCGGCACACCGTCACCGCACCCGAGCGGCTCATCGCCCTCCTGGAACGGGTACGCGACGAGGGATACGCCCTGGTGGACCAGGAGCTGGAGGAAGGGCTGCGCTCGATCGCCGTCCCCGTGCACGACCGTACCGGCCGGGTCGTCGCCGCCGTCAACGTCTCGACCCACGCGGGCCGTTGCCCGGCCGACGAGGCCCGCGAGTCCCTCCTGCCCGCCCTGCGCGAAGCCGCCGCCGACATCGAGGCCGACCTGCGCATCGCCGGCCGCTACGCCCGCATCCCGACCCACTGAGCCGATCCGTGGCGCGCCGGGGGGACCCCTCGGCGGCTCGTAGATGGTGCGGGCCGCCGTCCGCGCGCCTGGCGACGACAGCCCACCCGGAGGCCCACCCGTCTGGCTCGCACCAGGACCACGCGGAGCCGATCGGCCGACCAGCGGCCCCAGGGAGTGGGGCCGACGACGCACGCGGGCTCGGTCGGCCGGGGCGGCGGCCCGCAAGGCGCCGGCGCCCAGGGGCCCGTCAGGTGGGGACGGATGCCCCGGCTACGGTCCACTCCGCGTGAGACATCTCGCGGTCGCGGTCGCAGCCACGGCAGCGGGCCGTGCCCGTGGGGCTCACACCCGCGCACCCGGCCGGCCGCCCCTTGTTGGGCCCCACGGAGGGCATCCGGCGTGGCACCCCTACGTGCCGTGTGGCGCCTCAGGGCTCGGTGCCGACGGCCGTGGGTACCGCGGGCGTCGTGCGTCCGATGCGTCGCGCGAGTGGCACCAGACCGATGGCGAGAGCGCCGAGCAGCCCCGCCAACGCGAAGGCGGTGAAGCCCAGTTGGTCGTTGCCCTGGGCGGCCAGCGTCCCGCCGAGCCAGGGGCCGACCACCGCGCCGGTGCGGCCGATGCCGGTCACCCAGCCGATTCCGGTGGCCCGTTCGGCGGCCGGATAGACGCGGTTGGCCGCCGCGTACACCATCACCTGCGCGCTGAAGAGCCAGACACCGGTGATCGCCACGACCACGTAGGTGAGGCCGAGCGGCAGTCGCGCGCCCAGGAGCAGCGCGCCGGCGGCGGTGAGCAGGAACCAGAGGGCGGAGACCTTGACGGGGCCGAAGCGGTCCGCGGTGCGGCCGGCGACGAGCATCCCGACGATGCCGCCCGCGTTGATGATGAGCAGGAAGCTCACCGAGGACGTCAGGCCGTAGCCGGAGGCGCGCATCATCTGCGGAAGCCAGGTACTCACTCCGTACACCAGCAGCAGGCCGCAGAAGGAGGCGAGCCACAGCAGCGGCGTCGCCCAGCGGGCTCCGGGGCGGAAGAGCGCGCGGACCGCGTCCAGCCGGCCCTTCGCCCCCTGGCCGGGGGCGTCGGCGGGTACGGGCCGGGCCATGCCGTAGCGGTCGGCGACGGCTTCGGCCTCGGCGGTACGGCCCTTGGCGAGCAGCACGCCGGGGGATTCGGGCAGCGACCTCAGCAGGAGCGGCGCGGCCACGACCGCGGGCAGCACCCCGGCCCAGAACACCCAGCGCCAGCCGAGGGCGGGGGCGAGCGTCAGCCCCAGGCCCGTCGCGAACATGCCACCCGCGTGGTACGAGGTCATCAGCAGGCCGGTGGCCAGCGCGGCCCGGCGCGGCGGCGCGAACTCCATCACCATGGACAGGCAGATCGGCATCAGGCCGCCGAGGCCGAGCCCGGCGACGAACCGCCCGGCGCCGAAGAGGCCGGGCGAGCCGGCCAGAGCACAGACCGCGGACCCGCCGGAGAACAGCAGCACGCTGGCGACCAGCACCGGGCGGCGGCCGAGCCAGTCGGTCACGGTGCCGGTGCCGAGGGCACCGATCAGCATGCCGAAGGTGGTCCAGCTGCCGATCGTGCCGGCCGCGCCGGGGGTGAGGCCGAGCCCCGGGTCGTCGAGCATGTGCGGCATGACGGCGCCGTAGACGTTGACGTCCATGCCGTCGAAGAAGACGGCGAGCCAGCACAGCGCCAGGACGGGCGCGACGGAGCGGAAGGTGTGACGGCGGCCGGAGGCGGCCGCGGTGCCGGTGGGCGGTGGGTGACCGGTGTGGGGCATGGGGACCTCGGATTCGCAATGACCCGGCGGAGAGCGCGGATGACTCCGCGAGATGTTCGCGTGGTGAACTTTCGTTCGCGTGATGGTGGCAAGGATCATCTGCCCGAGTCCCGGGGCTGTCAATGGCTCGCGCACGCCGTTACCCGGCGACCCGCCTCCCGGCCGCCGGACTCAGCTCGACTCAGCCGTCATGCCTGCGCTGCGGGTACAGCCGGGAGCGCACATCGCCCGGCGGGAGGAACTGCGCCCGGCGCTCGGGGAATTCGGCTGGCGGCTCGGCCCCACCGCCGGCCTCACCGCCGGCCCCGCAGGCGCCTGCGCCGCCGTGCCCACACCCCGCGTCCTTCTCGTGAGCCCCGGCCAGCCCCGCGCCCCACTCCCCCACGCCGGGCTCCCCCGCCGACTCCGCGTCCGCCGCGGCCCGCTTCGCCGCCTGCTCACGCACCCGGCGCTCCTTCTCCGCACGCCCGGCGGCCGTGGCCACGGACGGCCAGACCCGGTCCAGGGCGGCGTTCATCGCGGCCCCGACCAGCACCGCGAAGGCGGAGACCCCGATCCACAGCAGGACGGCCACCGGCGCGGCCAGCGATCCGTAGACCGTCGGCCCCTCGACCGTCTCGGTGAGGTAGATCCGGAGCAGGAAGCTGCCGAGCACCCACATGCCGAGCGCGGCCACCGCGCCCGGAATGTCCTCCGGCCAGGGCGAACGGACCGGCACCGACACGTGATAGAGCGTGGTCAGGAAGGCGACCGAGAGGAGCAGCACCACCGGCCAGTACAGCGCCCGGATGACGTCCTCACTGGCCGGCATCCAGCTGACGGCCGTGTCGGGACCGGCGACCATCAGCGGCAGCGCGATCGCGCCGACGACGAGCGCCGCGAGGTAGAGCACGAAGGCGAGCAGGCGGGTCCTGACGATGCCGCGCCGCCCGTCCAGGCCGTACATGATCGTGATGGTGTCGACGAAGACGTTCAGCGCCCGGGAGCCGGACCACAGGGCGATGGCGAAGCCGAGGGAGATGACGTCCGGTCGGCGGCCGGTGAAGACATCGTCCAGCAGCGGCCTGGCGATCTCCTCCACGCCCTTGTCGGACAGCACGGTGGCCGAGGCGCCGAGGATGTTCTGCCGGATGGTGTCGATGGTGTCGTGGCCGATCCACGGCTCCATGTAGCCCAGCAGGCCGATGAGTCCGAGCAGCAGCGGCGGCAGCGACAGCAGGCAGAAGAACGCGGCCTCGGCGGCCAGGCCAGTGACGCGGTACTGCATGCAGGAGTTGACGGTGTCCTTGAGCAGCAACCAGGCCAGCCGCCGCTTGGAGACGTTGCGGTAGAGGACTCGGGCCCTGGTCAAACGCCCCGCGGGCCGCTCGGTTGGTTCGTTTGCCGGCTGCACCTCCTTACCGTAGCTGCCATGGCAGCCACCACTCACACGGTCACCAACCAGCCCCCGCCGCTGGTCGGATATGACGTCTTCACGTCCGACAAGGCCCTCACCGAGGGCGTCGCCCGGTATGTCGCCGACGCCCGCCTCGGTGAGGTGCGGGGGGAATTGCGCAGTCTCGGGCAGGCCGCCGGCTCCGCGCACGCGCAGCAGTGGGGCGAGCAGGCGAACTCCCATCCCCCTGTCCTGCACACCCACGACCGCTACGGCCACCGCATCGACGAGGTGGAGTTCCATCCGGCGTGGCACCGGCTGCTGGGCCACGCCGTCACCACGGGTCTCACCGCCGCGTGGGCCCGGCCGGACGGCCACGTCCGGCGTACCGCGGGTTTCCTGGTGTGGTCGCAGGCCGAAGCGGGTCACGGCTGCCCGGTGTCGATGACCCACGCGGCGGTGCCGGCCCTGCGCACCGACCCCGAGCTGGCGGCCGAGTGGGAGCCGCGGCTGACCTCTCGGGTGTACGAGCAGGAGCTGCGCCCGCCCTCCGACAAGGCGGGGGTGCTGGCCGGGATGGCGATGACGGAGAAGCAGGGCGGCAGCGACGTACGGGCCAACACCACCCGCGCCGAGCCACTCGCGGCGCCCGGTGAGTACGTCCTGACCGGGCACAAGTGGTTCTGCTCCGCGCCGATGTCGGACATCTTCCTGGTGCTCGCCCAGGCACCGGGAGGACTCACCTGCTTCCTGCTGCCCCGGGTGCTGCCGGACGGCACCCGTAACTCCTTCCGGATCCAGCGGCTCAAGGACAAACTCGGCAACCGCTCGAACGCCTCCGCCGAGATCGAGTTCGACGGGCGGAGCTGGGCGCGCCGGGTCGGCGAGGAAGGGCGCGGGGTGGCGACGATCATCGAGATGGTCGCCGCGACCCGGCTGGACTGTGTCACCGGGGCGGCCGCGGTGATGCGGCAGGCGGTCGCCCAGGCGGTGCACCACACCACGCACCGGGAGGCATTCGGCGGCCCCCTGATCGACAAGCCGCTGATGCGCAATGTGCTGGCGGACCTGGCGCTGGAGTCGGAGGCGGCGACGACGCTCGCACTCCGGCTGGCGGCCGCGTACGACAGCGGCAGTGAGCAGGACCGCAACTTTCTGCGGCTCGCCGTGCCGGCCGCCAAGTACTGGGTGACCAAGCGGTGCGCGCCGCTGGCGGCCGAGGCGCTGGAGTGCCTGGGCGGCAACGGCTACGTCGAGGAGTCGGGGATGCCGCGGCTGCTGCGCGAGGCGCCGCTGAACTCGATCTGGGAGGGCTCGGGGAACGTCCAGGCCCTGGACGCCCTGCGGGCGTTGCAGCGCGAGCCCGCCGCGCTGAACGCCTTCCTCACGGAGATCGGCGCGGCCCGGGGCGCGGACCACCGGCTGGACCGCGCGATCAAGGGACTGCTGACCGAACTGGCCGACCTGGAAGGGATCGAGGCGCGGGCCCGGCGGGTGGTGGAGCGGATGGCGACGGTGCTCCAGGGCTCCTTGCTGGTGCGCTTCGCGCCGGACGAGGTCGCCGACGCGTTCTGCGCGTCCCGGCTCGGCGGTGACGCGGGAGCCGCGTTCGGGACGCTGCCGCACACCCTGGATCTCGCGGCGATCGTGGAGCGGGCCCGGCCGGTCGCCGACGACTGACCGCGACGGCGCGCCGCGGGTGGGCACCGGAGCGGCGGCGGCTCCCCGCCCCCTCAGGGGGACGGGGACAGGGGGTTACCGCCGCCGCACCGGTCAGGGAGCGGTGCCGCGCCGACTCGGCGCCGCTCCCGGTCTCAGGGCCATCGCGGCGGATCCGCGGCGGTACGTCCGCGCAGCGCCGCCTCGACGGCCACGATGATGTCGCTGATGGGGGTCTCCGTCCGGAAGCCGACCAGGACCCCGCGGGCCTCGTAGTAGCCCAGGACGCGGGTGGCGTGCTGCCCTTCGCCGGTGCCGGCGTCCCGCAGATGCACCACGATGTCGGCGAAAGCCAGTGCGGGCAGCAGACCGCCGACGCCGGCCACCCGGTCGAGCAGCTGCGGAGCGCCGTCGATGACGTAACCGTCCACGGGCAGCGGCTGCCGTCCGGCCAGTACGTCGACCGCGGCGATACGGGGAACGCCGTAGTGGCCGGCCAGCCGGGAGGAGCGGGCGAGGCGCACTCCCTCCTGCGCTCCGATCACCACGACACGCGGAGCGGTGGCCACCATGGCGCTCCCCCTCCCGCATCGTGCCGACGTACCACGCGACCGAACGGGATCCCCGGCGCACGCGGACCACGTCAGTCCGCGGCAGTTGACCGGCGACACCACCGACATCGGGCTGACCCCGGCCGCTCGGACCAGATTCCCCCGGTGCGTCATAGGCCACAACGGTTGCATTCCGTTGCACCGGATCCAGGGATTGGCCCACCGGAGAACGCCTGGTGACGGCACGATGGGCACGACCCAGGCGACAGCACGCAACGGAGAGCAGCGTGATGGACAGACCGATCGACCGCGCCATCCGGTCGGCCCAGGAAATCCGCGAAACCGCCCGTCGCCTCGCCTCGGTACGGGAGGCCGCGCTCTCGGGCGCCGCTCCGCTCCACCCTGCGTCCGACGCGCCGCGCACGCTCATCGGCGAGTCCTGGCTCCGGGCCCTGGGATCGGGGGTGGACCCGGACCGCGATGCCGATCAGCAACCCCTCTCCGTGGCCGAGCTGGAGCACCGACGGCAGAATTCCCAGCTCACGGCGGTGCTGCCGGTCCTGCACGACGGCCTGCTCGCGGCCGCCCACGCCGCGCAGCAGATCATGGTCGTCACCGACGCCGAGGGGCGGGTGCTGTGGCGCGAGGGGTGCGCACCGGTCCGGCGGATGGCCGACCGGCTCGGCTTCGACAAGGGCGCCGACTGGACGGAGGACGTCGTCGGCACCAACGCCATCGGCACCGCACTGGTGGCCCGCCGCCCCGTGCTGGTGCATTCGGCCGAGCACTTCGTACGCAGCCACCACCAGTGGACCTGCGCCGCCGCACCGCTCCACGACCCGCGCGACGGGCGCCTGCTGGGCACCGTCGACGTCAGCGGCCCGGCGCAGTCCTTCCACCCCACGACGCTGCCGCTGGTCTCCGCCGTCGCCCGGCTGGCGGAGGGCGAGCTGCGCACCCGGCACCACGGCTCCCTGGAGCGGCTGCGGTCGAGCGCGGCGCCGGTGCTGGCGCGGCTCGGCGGACAGGCGCTGGCCGTCGACCCCCACGGCTGGGTCGCGGGAGTGAACGGCATCACCCCGCCGGACAGGGTGGCGCTGCCGAAGGCGCCGGAAGCGGGGCCGCTGTGGCTGCCGCGCTACGGCATGTGCGCGCTGGAGCCGCTTCCGGGCGGCTGGCTGATCCGGATCGGTCGGCACCAGGAGCCGCCCCCGGGGCCCGGCCGGGTCCTGCTGGACCTCGGCGGCCGGGACGGTGCGACGCTGACCGTCAGTGGCGCAGTGGGCGACTGGTCGCACGAACTGACCCCGCGCCATGCCGAGTTGCTGTTCGTCCTGGCCGCGCACCCGGAGGGGCGCAGCGCCGCGGAACTCGCCCGGGACCTGTTCGGTGACGGAGGCCGCGCGGTCACGGTGCGCGCCGAGCTGTCGCGGCTGCGCCGGCATCTCGCGGGGGTGCTGTCCCACCGGCCCTACCGCTTCGCGGACGGGGTGGAGGTGGAGCTGCGACTGCCCTCGCGGCCCGGCCGGCTGCTGCCGCAGTCGACGGCGCCCGCGGTGGTGGCGGCCCGGCGGGGTTGAGGGCTTCGGGGACGTGCCCCGGTGGCCGCTGCCGGGGCACCCCCTTGCCGGCGCCGCTCATCCGTCCCAGCAGATGGACCGGTGTTCCGTGATGTGGAGGCACCCGTGCCGGGCAGGCCGCGCGGACGCCGACAGCTGATGCCGCAGGTCGCTGTGGCCTCGCCCTGGAGGCGACACTCGCGCGCCCGAGGGGCCCGCTACCGGCCCCCACCCGTTCAGCCGTCAGCTGTCGCAGCCGATCCGGCGCGCGCCTAGCGTGCCGACTGCGGACCGTACGCGCAGGGGCGCGCGATCACGGGAGGTAAGCGATGACCCCGGTAGGCCCACCGGAGGAGCGGCAGACGGCCGCACCGCGCCGCCCCAACTGGGGCGTGCTGGCGCTGGTCGGCCTGACCGGCTTCGCCATGGTGCGCTACGGGATGTCGGACCAGGCCGCCGGGCCACCGCAGCCGAGCCGCGCCGCCGCCTCCCTCTCCCCCGCCGCCGGCCCCCGCGACGCCTCCGGCCCGCCTCCGCTGCCGCGCTCCGCCCCCTCCCGGGTGACCATCCCCGCGATCAAGGTGTCCGCGCCGCTGGTCCCCCTGGGCCTGGACAAGGACGGATGGGTCGCCGCACCGCCGGCCGAGAACCCCAACCTGGCGGGCTGGTACCGGGACGCGCCGGCGCCCGGCGAGAACGGCACCGCCATCGTCGTCGGCCATGTCGACAATTTCAGCGGCCCGGCGGTCTTCTACGGCCTGGGCGCCTTGAAGAAGGGCCACACGGTCCGGGTGACCCGCAAGGACGGCCGGACCGCCGTGTTCGAGGTCTACGGGGTCCGGGTCTTCGCCAAGGACGCATTCCCCACCGAGGAGGTCTACGGCAGCACCGGACGCCCGGAGCTGCGGGTGCTGACCTGCGGGGGCGGCTACTCCGCGCACGCGGGCTACGCGGGAAACGTGGTGGTCTTCGCGCGGATGACGGCAATCGCCTAGCCGGCGGCCCTCGGCGGGCCCGGCCGGACGCCCTCGGCCCCTCGGACCCCGCCGTCCGGCCGGGGCCGAGGGCCACGAGCCACCTGTCTCACGGATCGGGCGGGGTACCGGCCCATGACCCCCATATGGTGTGCTGAGCGCATGAGCACCCCGGTCACCACCTGGTACCTCGAACAGACCTCCGGCGCGGATCTCGTCCCCGCCAAGGCTCCGTCCGCGGAGCAGGATGTCCGTATCGTCAGGGCCGAGACGCCGTCGCCCGAATTCAGCCGCTTCCTCTACACGGCGGTCGGCGGGGACGTCCGGTGGACCGACCGACTGCCCTGGCCGTACGCGCAGTGGGCGGAGTTCCTCGGGCGGCCGGGTGTGGAGACCTGGGTGGCGTACGAGCGCGGCACCCCTGCCGGGTTCATCGAGCTGGACGCCCAGCCGGAGGGCGTGGTGGAGATCAGTTACTTCGGTCTCCTGCCGGCGTTCCGCGGGCGCCGGATCGGCGGCCATCTACTCGCCCAGGGGACGGCGCGGGCCTGGGACCTCGCCGAACGGTGGCCCGAGCGTGCGCCGACGCGGCGGGTGTGGGTGCACACCTGCAGCAAGGACGGCCCACACGCCCTCGCCAACTACGAGCGGCGCGGCTTCCGGCTGTACGACACGACGCAGACCGAGGAGCCCGACGTACGGACACCGGGCCCCTGGCCCGACGCCGGTCCGACCGCGCACGTCGCCGCGGAGTGACCAGCACCACATCGTCTCAATATCCGGGACCAGGGTGTCCAAATCCTGGATGACGGTGGACTGGCCGGAGAGCCTCGTGACACGCTTCCGTCATGTCCAGAGCTGGAATTGTCTTGGTGAGTCGGCGGCACGTCGACCTCGGCCGCATGTCCAGCGCCATCTGTCCGGCGGGCTGACAGTCTCAGCACCGCCGTATCTCGCGCCGTCCCCATCGCTGCGGACGCGCTGACACCCCCGACCCCCGCAGGGCACCCCGACGCGTCACCGCGCGCCGCACTTTGGTGTGTCTGCACAGGTCATCGCGGGTGCACCCGCCACGCCAGGACCCCTTGAGCCGCCCAGAAGGACGTACACCCATGGCCGCCACCCCGGACCGACCCGCAGCCGCCACGACCCGCCGCAAGGCCGGACGCCACCGCGGCGAGGGCCAGTGGGCCGTTGGTCACTACACGCCCCTCAACGGCAACGAGCAGTTCAAGAAGGACGATGACGGTCTCAATGTGCGGACACGCATTGAGACGATCTACTCCAAGCGCGGCTTCGACTCGATCGACCCCAACGACCTGCGCGGGCGGATGCGTTGGTGGGGGCTCTACACCCAGCGCAAGCCCGGGATCGACGGCGGCAAGACCGCGATCCTGGAGCCGGAGGAGCTGGAGGACAAGTACTTCATGCTGCGCGTGCGCGTCGACGGAGGCCGGCTGAGCGTGGCGCAGCTGCGCGCCATCGGCGAGGTCTCCGAGCAGTACGCGCGCGGCACCGCCGACGTCACCGACCGGCAGAACATCCAGCTGCACTGGATCCGCATCGAGGACGTGCCCGCCATCTGGGAGAAGCTGGAGGCCGTGGGGCTGTCCACGACCGAGGCGTGCGGCGACTGCCCCCGTGTGATCATCGGCTCCCCGGTGGCCGGTATCGCCGCCGACGAGATCATCGACGGCACCCCGGCCGTGGACGAGATCCACGAGCGCTACATCGGCAGCAAGGAGTTCTCCAACCTGCCGCGCAAGTTCAAGACCGCGATCTCCGGCTCCCCGGTGCAGGACGTGGTCCACGAGATCAACGACGTGGCCTTCGTCGGCGTCGAGCACCCCGAGCACGGCCCCGGCTTCGACCTCTGGGTCGGCGGCGGCCTGTCCACCAACCCCAAGCTCGCGCAGCGTCTCGGCACCTGGGTGCCACTGGACGAGGTCGCCGACGTCTGGGCCGGTGTGGTCGGCATCTTCCGCGACTACGGCTACCGGCGGCTGCGCACCCGCGCCCGCCTGAAGTTCCTGATGGCCGACTGGGGACCGGAGAAGTTCCGCCAGATCCTGGAGGACGAGTACCTCGAGCGGAAGCTCGTCGACGGCCCGCCCCCGGCCGAGCCCGTACAGCGGTGGCGTGACCACGTCGGCGTGCACCAGCAGCAGGACGGCCGCTTCTACGTGGGCTTCGCCCCGCGCGTCGGCCGCGTGGACGGCGCCACCCTCACCAAGATCGCTGAAGTGGCCTCCCGGCACGGCTCGGACCGGCTGCGGACCACCGTCGAGCAGAAGATGATCATCCTCGACGTCGAGCAGGGCCAGGTCGACTCGCTGGTCGCCGCCCTGGAGGCACTGGACTTCCAGGTCAACCCCTCGCCGTTCCGGCGCGGCACCATGGCCTGCACCGGCATCGAGTTCTGCAAGCTGGCCATCGTCGAGACCAAGGGCCGCGGCTCCGCCCTGATCGACGAACTGGAGCGCCGCCTGCCGGAGTTCGACGAGCCGCTCACCATCAACCTCAACGGCTGCCCGAACGCCTGCGCCCGCATCCAGACCGCGGACATCGGCCTCAAGGGTCAGCTGGTGCTGGACGACGACGGCAACCAGGTCGAGGGCTACCAGGTGCACCTGGGCGGCGCGCTGGGCCTGGAGCCCGGCTTCGGCCGCAAGGTCCGCGGGCTGAAGGTCACCGCCGATGAACTCCCCGACTACGTCGAGCGGGTGCTGCGCAACTTCCAGGAGCAGCGCACCGACGGCGAGCGGTTCGCCACCTGGGCGGCCCGCGCGGAAGAGGGTGCACTGAAGTGAGCGAACGCGCCGCGCCGTTCTACTGCCCGTACTGCGGGGACGAGGACCTGCGCCCTTCCGAGGAAGGGCACGGAGCCTGGGAATGCCACTCCTGCAGCCGGGCGTTCCAGCTGAAGTTCCTCGGCCTGCTCTCGCAGGGCCTGTCCAACGCCGCTTCACCAGATGGAGGTGCGTCGTGACCACTGCCACCGATCTGCCGCAGCTCGCCGAGCGCGCGGGCCGCGACCTGGAGGACGCGGCTCCGCTGGAGATCCTCAGCTGGGCCTCGGAGACGTTCGGCTCGCGCTTCTGCGTCACCTCCTCGATGGAGGACGCGGTCGTCGCCCACCTCGCCTCGCGCGCCATCCCGGGCGTGGACGTGGTGTTCCTCGACACCGGCTACCACTTCCCCGAGACCCTCGGCACCCGGGACGCGGTGGCGGAGGTGATGGACGTCAACGTCATCACCCTCACGCCCCGTCAGACCGTCGCCGAGCAGGACGCCGAGCACGGCCCGAAGCTGCACGACCGCAACCCGGACCTGTGCTGCGCCCTGCGCAAGGTCAAGCCCCTCGAAGAGGGCCTGACCGCGTATGACGCGTGGGCGACCGGGCTGCGCCGGGACGAGTCCCCGACCCGGGCGAACACCCCCGTCGTCGGCTGGGACCCCAAGCGCCGAAAGGTCAAGATCTCGCCGATCGCCCGCTGGACGCAGGACGACGTGGACGCGTACGTCAACGAGCACGGCGTGCTCACCAACCCCCTGCTGATGGACGGCTACGCCTCCGTCGGCTGCGCGCCGTGCACCCGCCGGGTGCTGGCCGGCGAGGACGCACGGGCCGGCCGCTGGGCCGGCAGCAACAAGACCGAGTGCGGGCTGCACTGATGGCCGCGTTGCACAGTCCTCCGGGCGCCCCTCACGGCACCCACGAAGTTTCAGACACTGCGGATGTTCAGGAGATATCGATGACGGGCGCCACGGTGTGGCTGACCGGACTGCCGAGTGCGGGCAAGACCACGATCGCCCACGCCCTGGCGGAGCGGCTGCGCGGCGAGGGCCGCCGGGTCGAGGTCCTGGACGGCGACGAGATCCGCGAGTTCCTCTCCGCCGGCCTCGGCTTCACCCGCGCCGACCGGCACACCAACGTCCAGCGGATCGGCTTCGTGGCCGAACTGCTGGCGAGCAACGGGGTCACCGCCCTGGTGCCGGTGATCGCGCCGTACGCCGACTCCCGCGAGGCGGTCCGCAAGCGCCACCAGGCCGAGGGCAGCGCGTATCTGGAGGTGCACGTGGCCACGCCGGTCGAGGTGTGCTCCGAGCGCGATGTCAAGGGGCTGTACGCCAAGCAGGCGGCCGGTGAGATCTCCGGTCTGACCGGCGTGGACGACCCCTACGAGCAGCCCGAATCGCCCGACCTGCGCATCGAGTCGCACACCCAGACCGTGCAGGAGTCCGCAGCCGCGCTCCACGCGCTGCTCGTCGAAAGGGGACTGGCGTGACGACCGCGACCGTTCTGAACCAGACCGGCGGCGACCCCGGGGGCGACAGCCCCTACGCGTTGTCGCACCTCGACGCCCTGGAGTCCGAAGGCGTCCACATCTTCCGCGAGGTCGCGGGCGAGTTCGAGCGGCCGGTGATCCTGTTCTCCGGCGGCAAGGACTCCATCGTCATGCTGCACCTCGCGCTGAAGGCGTTCGCGCCGGCCGCGGTGCCGTTCTCGCTGCTGCATGTCGACACCGGGCACAACTTCCCCGAGGTTCTCGCCTACCGCGACCGCGTGGTGGAGCAGCACGGCCTGCGGCTGCACGTCGCCTCCGTGCAGGACTTCATCGACCGCGGTGAGCTGCGCGAGCGCCCCGACGGCCTGCGCAACCCGCTGCAGACCGTCCCGCTGCTGGACGGCATCAGCGCGAACCGCTTCGACGCGGTGTTCGGCGGCGGCCGCCGGGACGAGGAGAAGGCGCGCGCCAAGGAGCGGGTGTTCTCGCTGCGCGACGAGTTCGGCGGCTGGGACCCGCGCCGGCAGCGCCCCGAGCTGTGGCAGCTCTACAACGGCAAGCACTCTCCGGGCGAGCACGTCCGCGTCTTCCCGCTCTCCAACTGGACCGAGCTGGACGTGTGGCAGTACATCGCCCGCGAGAAGATCGAACTGCCCGCCATCTACTACGCGCACGAGCGCGAGGTCTTCTCCCGCAACGGCATGTGGCTCTCGCCCGGTGAGTGGGGCGGTCTGAAGGACGGCGAAAGCCTGCAGACCCGCAAGGTGCGCTACCGCACCGTCGGCGACATGTCCTGCACCGGGGCCGTCGACTCCGACGCCGACACCATCGAGGCCGTCATCACGGAGATCGCCGCCTCCCGGCTCACCGAGCGGGGCGCGACCCGGGCCGACGACAAAATGTCCGAGGCCGCCATGGAGGACCGTAAGCGCGAGGGGTACTTCTAACCATGACCACGATCAACACCGTTGACGCGGGCGCCACCTCGCTGCTGCGTTTCGCCACCGCCGGCTCCGTCGACGACGGCAAGTCGACCCTGGTCGGCCGGCTGCTGCACGACTCCAAGTCGGTCCTCACCGACCAGCTGGAAGCCGTCGAGCGTGCCTCCCTGGGCCGTGGGCAGGAGACGCCCGACCTGGCACTGCTCACCGACGGTCTGCGGGCCGAGCGCGAGCAGGGCATCACCATCGACGTCGCCTACCGCTACTTCGCCACGCCGCGGCGCCGCTTCATCCTCGCCGACACCCCCGGCCACGTGCAGTACACCCGCAACATGGTCACCGGCGCCTCCACCGCCGAGCTGGCCGTGGTGCTGGTCGACGCCCGCAACGGCGTGGTCGAGCAGACCCGCCGGCACGCCGCCGTCGCCGCCCTGCTGCGCGTCCCGCACGTCGTGCTGGCCGTCAACAAGATGGACCTCGTCGACTACGCCGAGCCCGTCTTCGCCGCCATCGCCGAGGAGTTCACCACCTACGCGGCGTCGCTGGGCGTCCCGGAGATCACCGCCATCCCGATCTCCGCGCTGGCCGGCGACAACGTCGTGACCGCGTCCGCGCACATGGACTGGTACGGCGGCCCGACCGTGCTGGAGCACCTGGAGACCGTGCCGGTCGTCGACGACCCGGAGGACGACCCGGCCCGCTTCCCGGTCCAGTACGTCATCCGCCCGCAGACCGCGGAGCACCCCGACTACCGCGGCTACGCCGGTCAGATCGCCTCCGGCGTGCTGCGTGTCGGCGAAGCCGTCACCGTCCTGCCCTCCGGCCGTACGACCACCATCGAGGCGATCGACGCGCTGGGCCAGTCCGTGGACGTCGCCTGGGCGCCGCAGTCGGTGACCGTCCGGCTCGCCGACGACCTCGACATCTCCCGCGGTGACCTGATCGCTCCCACCTCCTCGGCCCCGAGCGCGTCGCAGGACATCGAGGCGACCATCTGCCACGTGGCGGACCGTCCGCTGAAGGTCGGCGACCGGGTGCTGCTCAAGCACACCACCCGCACGGTCAAGGCGATCGTCAAGGACATCCCGTCCCGCCTGACGCTGGACGACCTCTCCCAGCACCCGGCGCCGGGCGAGCTGGTCGCCAACGACATCGGCCGGATCGTCGTGCGCACGGCCGAGCCGCTGGCCCTGGACGCCTACGCCGACTCCCGCCGCACCGGCTCCTTCCTGCTGATCGACCCGGCGGACGGTACGACGCTGACCGCCGGTATGGCGGGCACCGCCTTCGCGGAGGCGGCCGCGGAGGCCGCCGCGCCCGCCGAGGCGGACGACGAGGGATGGGACTTCTGATCATGCTCAAGGACATGTTCTCGACCTTCGCGAAGGAGGGCGGCCGCATCGGCAGCGGCGCCCTCGGGAGCGGCCAGGGCGGAGTCGGCCGATGTGTGTGCTGACGATGCTCGACTCCGTGCCCCCCACACCACCCTTCCGAAGATCCACTGAATTGCCGGGCGCGCCCTAGAGGGGCGCGAACCCACCCGGCCCTCCGAGAGGAACGCCTCCCGTGTCTGCCGTTCGTTTCCGCCTTTTGGCGGCCGCCGCCACCGTCCCGCTCCTGATAGGGGCGCTGGGCGCCTGCGGCTACGGCTCCCAGGCCAAGAAAGACACCGCGGCCGACGTCGCCCCCAAGGGCGCGAAGACCGACGGACTCGATGAAGTCAAGATCGGGTTCTTCGGCAACACCACGCACGCCACTCCGCTGGTCGGCATCCAGAAGGGCCTGTTCCAGAAGGAACTGGGCGGCACGGCGGTGAAGTCCTCCGTCTTCAACGCCGGCCCCGCGGAGATCGAGGCCCTCAACTCGGGCGCCATCGACATCGGTTGGATCGGCCCCTCCCCCGCGATCAACGGCTACGTCAAGTCGCACGGCAAGAGCCTGAAGATCATCTCGGGTTCCGCCTCCGGCGGCGTCTCGCTCGTGGTCAACCCCAAGAAGATCAAGAGCCTGGACGATCTCAAGGGCAAGACGATCGCGACCCCGCAGCTGGGCAACACCCAGGACGTCGCGCTCCTGAACTACCTGGCCGGAAAGGGCTACAAGGTCGACGCGACCACCGGCAGGGGTGACGTCACCGTCCAGCGCACCGAGAACAAGGTGACGCCGACCGCCTTCCAGCAGGGCAGCATCGACGCGGCCTGGGTCCCCGAGCCCACCGCCTCCAAGCTCGTCGCCGAGGGCGGCAAGACGCTGCTGGACGAGAAGAAGCTGTGGAAGGACGGCAAGTTCGTCATCACGAACATGATCGTCTCGCAGAAGTTCCTCAAGGAGCACCCCAAGGCCGTCGAGGCGGTGCTGCGCGGCTCGGTGAAGACCAACTCCTGGATCAGGTCTCACCCCGCCGAGGCGAAGAAGGCGCTCAACGACAAGCTTGCCGACCCCACCATCTCCGGCAAGTCGCTGCCCAATGACGTCATCGACCCGGCATTCAAGAACGTCGACCTCACCGACGACCCGCTGGCCGCCACCCTCCAGGAGGAAGCGGATCACGCCGTCAAGGCCGGCCTGCTGAAGAAGCCCGACCTCAAGGGCATCTACGACCTCACGCTGCTGAACAAGGTGCTCAAGTCCGAGGGCAAGCAGCCGGTCGACGACGCCGGTCTCGGCAGCAAGTAGTCCCGCCCCAGCACCGCAGTCCCCCAGGAGGTGACACCGATGACGACCACCACGCTCACCAAGCAGCCCGCCACGGCGGACACCGGCACCACCGTGCCGTACGCCGCTCGCATCGACCATGTCTCGAAGTCGTTCGGCCGTCCCGGCGCGCAGCAGCACGTGCTGGACGACATCACCATCGATGTCGCACCGGGCGAATTCGTCTGCCTCCTGGGGGCCTCGGGCTGCGGCAAGTCCACCCTCCTCAACCTGGTTGCCGGGCTCGACGCGCCGTCCGTCGGCAGCATCGAGACGCCCGGCGGCCGGCCCGCCCTGATGTTCCAGGAGCACGCGCTCTTCCCGTGGCTGACGGCGGGCCGCAACATCGAACTGGCGCTGCGACTGCGCGGTGTGCCGCGCGCGGAGCGCCGCGACGAGGCCGAGCGGCTGCTCGAACTCGTCCGCCTCAAGGGCGCGTACGGCAAGCGGGTGCACGAGCTGTCCGGCGGCATGCGCCAGCGTGTCGCGATGGCGCGAGCGCTCGCCCAGGACAGCCAGCTGCTGCTGATGGACGAGCCGTTCGCCGCGCTCGACGCCATCACCCGTGACGTCCTGCACGACGAGCTGACGCGCATCTGGCGGGAGACCAACCTGTCGGTCCTCTTCGTCACCCACAACGTCCGCGAGGCCGTACGGCTCGCGGAGCGCGTGGTGCTGCTGTCCTCCCGTCCGGGCCGCATCGCCCGCGAATGGCAGGTGGACATCCCGCAGCCGCGCCGCATCGAGGACGCCGCCGTCGCCGACCTTTCCGTCGAGATCACCGAACAGCTCCGTGGGGAGATCCGCCGACATGGCCAGCACTGAGACCAAGGACCGGTCCACCACCGGAAGGCCCGGCGACCGGGCTTCCGCCGGCGGTGACTCCTCCAACGATCTCGCCGGGCTGGAGGCCGGACTTGACGCCCTCGAATCCAAGGTCGTCGACCGGCAGCCCTGGCTGCGCACCCTCGCCTCGAAGGCGTTGCCGCCCGTCATCGCCATCGCGATCGTCCTCGGACTGTGGCAGCTCGCCTACCACTTCGAGCTCAAGGAGCACTACCTGCTCCCGAGCCCCATCGAGGTGGGCCGGTCACTGCAGGACAAGTGGCTCGAGGGCACGCTGCTGAGCTACGTCTGGACCAGCATCTCCCGTGGCGCCCTCGGCTTCCTCGCCTCGGTCGTCATCGGTACGGTGCTCGGGCTGATCGTCGCCCGGGTGAAGGTCGTCCGGGCCGCCATCGGGCCGATCCTGAGCGGTCTGCAGTCCCTGCCGTCCGTCGCCTGGGTCCCGGCCGCGATCATCTGGTTCGGACTGAGCGACGCCACGATCTACGCCGTGGTGCTGCTCGGCGCCGTCCCCTCCATCGCCAACGGGCTGGTCGCCGGCGTCGACCAGATCTCGCCCCTCTACCTGCGGGCGGGCCGCACCATCGGCGCGACCGGTCTTGCCGGAGTACGCCATGTCCTCCTGCCTGCCGCGCTGCCCGGTTACATCGCCGGACTCAAGCAGGGCTGGGCGTTCTCCTGGCGCTCCCTGATGGCCGCCGAACTCATCGTCAACGCACCCGAACTGGGCACCGGCCTCGGCCAGCTCCTGGAGCAGGGCCGCGAGTTCCAGGACATGTCCTGGGTGCTGTCCGCGATCCTGCTGATCCTCATCGTCGGCATCGGCATCGAACTGCTGATCTTCGCCCCGATCGAGCGGCGGGTGCTGCGCAGCCGCGGCCTCCTCGTGAAGAGCTGACCATGTCTGCCCGCCCCACTCTCCTCGTCATCGCCCACGGCAGCCGCGACCCGCGGCACGCGGCGACCGTCTCCGCGCTCTGCGCGCGGGTCCGGGCGCTGCGGCCGGGGCTGCGTGTCGAGGTCGGCTACCTCGACTTCAACGCGCCAAGCGTGCCCCGCGTGCTGGAGCGTCTGTCGGCCGAAGGAGTGCGGGACGTGGTGGCACTGCCACTCCTCCTGACCCGGGCGTTCCACGCGAAGTCCGACATTCCCGCGGCGCTGCGGGAGGCCGTGTCACGGCTGCCGCTGCTGTCCGTCCACCAGGCCGAGGTCCTCGGCCCCTCCTCCCTCCTGACCGCCGCGTTGGAGCGCCGGCTGGAGGAAGCCGGGGTACGCCCCGGCGACCGCCGCTCGACCGGGGTCGTGCTGGCCTCGGCGGGCTCCAGTGACCCGGAGGCGATCGCAGTGATCGCTGAAACCGCGCGGGAGTGGCGGCGCACCGCTGGATGGTGTGCCGTGCGACCTGCGTTCGCCTCCGCATCTCTTCCCCGCACGGCGGACGCCGTGCGGGCCCTGCGGGCCGAGGGTGTCGACCGGGTGGCCGTCGCTCCCTACGTCATAGCCCCCGGCTTCCTGCCCGACCGCATCGCCGCCGGTGCCGTCGAAGCCTCCGCCGACATCCTCGCCCCCGTCCTCGGCCCCGCCCCCGAACTCGCCCACCTCCTGCTACGCCGCTACGACCAGTCCCTCCGGTCCCGGCAGGACTTGCCGACGCTGGTTGCTTGAGGGCCCCGGGGCGACGGGCCTCCGGCGTTGTCCAGGCACGCATGTCTGCCGGAGTCGGAGGCCGCATCAGTAAGGGGGACGGAAATACGGAGCCCTCACCGGGCGGGCGCCGGCGCCTCCCCGGCCGGGGTACGCGGCGTCCGGTCGGTCGCTCGGCGCGCTCAGTTCAAGCCGGCTCCGCAGACGCTGCAACGCCCTGAGAACCTCCGTGCGGTTACGGGCCTTCTTCATCCAGGCCGGCAGCCGGTCGAGCATGCTCATGGCCGGGTATCCGGCACGTTCACGAAGGCGGGCGGCCACGTATGCCTCGAGTACGTCGACATGACGGCCGTTGTACGCCCACAGCACTTTGTTGCAGCAGGGCGTCTGCAGCCACAGGGGCCGTTCGAAGAAGGGGTCATCGGGGCCGCCGAGCGTCGCCGCGATCAGCGCATTGCCCTGGCGTTCAGCCGTCCATTCCCTTGTCGTGCCGCAGAGATGGCACAACAAGCGTCGCGGCCGGTAGTGCATTTCCGTCCAGTAGCGCAGCTCCGGGAGGTCGGGCCTCGGTACCACGACGGCGCGCCCGCCACATCCCGGGCACAGGACATGAATGAGGTCCGAATATGCGGCCAAGCGGTGGCGCGAGTCGAGATACCGCCGATCGTCCCCTCCTGAATCGGTCACACTCAAACCTCCCACATGGTCGTGCCTGGCGTCCCAGCCTGTCGCCGCGGACTGTCTCCCCTACCCCTGTCCGTACGTCCGGGCGGGCCCGGCAGTCGGCGGACTCGAACGCGGCGATGGTGCGGGCCGATCGCCCGCCACGGCCGCAGAGGAGCGGCAGGACAGTCCGCCGGCTGGGTCTGGGTTCCCCTGCGGGCATCGACATCCGGGCGTTGCCGACCCTTCCGGCCGGCGCCACCACCGGCTGAACCTTGGCGTCCTTCTTCACCTCGTGGGGTCAGCCGTCGCGCTGGGTACGGGTTCGCCAGAGGTCGTTCTGGGCACTCGCCTTCTCCCATAGGAGGAGATGCACGAGTAGATCCGCCAACTGATGTGCGATGCGGGGGGCCGGTACATCCCCCTCCATGCATCGGCGCTACGGACGCAGGCGACGGGATGGGGAGCAGGGGCGGGCCGGAGGCGACGCCGAGGCGGAAGGGCCCTCACAGACCACTCCGGCGACGCCGAGCACGCCAGTGAGGTCCCCACCCCCGCGCGCGAGCCCCGCACCGGGCCCGGGGCCTGCCCCGGGCCCAGCCGTACCGCCCATCGACCACGACACCGCGACCAACAGCCGCACGCTTCCCTCCCGCTACAGGGCCAGCCCGCTCCGCGCTCTCGCCGTCAAGCGATCGACACGAGTCTCACCCCGCCCCGGAGAGCGCTGATCGCGTCGGTCGGAAGTCGGCTCGGCCCTTCTCGTAGACCGTGAGGCCGCGCGAGAGATGGAGCGGCACCAGGAGGAGTTCCACGATGAGGGCCTTCCAGGCGTAGACGAGGTTGACGGCCTTGGTGGCGTAGACACATGGAAGGTTCAACAGGACGCCGCCGAGCGGGAGTTTGCGGCGGCGGGCGGCGTAGATCAGTGGTGGGGCCGTCAGGAGGAGCTCGGCGCCGGCCCACCATGCGAGGACGAGCGGAAGGGGCTGGTCCGTCGCCGCGGCGGCCATGAACGGCGTTGCCCACCAGAGGGGTGCGGTGAGGATCTCCAGGAGGGCGAGCAGGACCCAGAGCGCCAGCAGGGGCTTGTGGGTGATCAGACTCCCGAGGTGCAGGCGCACGTTCTGGCAGAAGCCGGCCATCCAGCGCCAGACCTGTTTGCGTAGATAGGTGAGGTCCTCCGGGTCGGCGGCAAGGGCGACCGCGTCGGAGACATAGACCGCCTTTCTGCCCGCGATCTGCTGGGACCAGGTGTAGTCCATGTCCTCGACGATCGTGCGTTCGGGAAAGCCGCCGAAGGAAACGAGATCGTCGCGGCGGAAGACGGAGCAGCAACCCGAGCAGACCATGGGGCTGTTGGCGCGGGCCTGGATGGGGCGGTGCCAATGAAAGCCGAAGAGGTATTCGGTGGACCGGCCGCGTTCCCAGATCGTGTGCGTATGGCGGGTGCGGACCGTGCCGGCGGCGATCGTTACGCGGGGATCGTCGAAGACGGGGACGACGGTTTCGATGTAGTCGGGTGCGAGGACGGTGTCCGCGTCGACGGCCAGAACGAGGTCGGTGGTGCAGAGCGGCAGAGCGTAGTTCTGCGCCTTTGCCTTGCTGCCGAGGTTGTCCGGCGGACGGAGAACGGTCACGCCGTGTGACGCCGCTACCTCGCCGGTGCGGTCGGTGGACGCGTCGTCCACGACCAGGATGCGGTCAGGCGGGAGGGTTTGCGCCGCGAGGGATCGCAGCGTGGCCGGCAGCCCTTCCTCCTCGTTGTGAGCCGGCACGATGACGGTGACGGTGTACATGCTGAACTCCCCCTGTGGTGCGGAATGCGGCGGCTACGACAGCGATCAGGCCGATCACGCCGTAGACGAGAGTGCTGATGCCGATGAACGGCAGTCCTCCGTGCATGTCACCGAACGTAGCGGGGTTCAGGATGGGATGGTTCTGGAGGCTGCCTCCTGTGGATAAGTGCGTCGTGCCGGTGGGAGTGGCGACGCAAGGCACCAGGCGTCACCATCGCGCGGAACGCGGGGTGTTCATGGGAGTTCACAGCTCTCCGCGGCCCGTCGCACCCGACCTCACGTCCGACTTCACGTCCCGCTCCGCACACAGCACGGCGCCGGCCGCCGCGCCCCGTGGGGGCGAGCGCGGCGGCCGGCGTGTGGTGCTGAGGTGTCGCAGTGGTGCGGTGTTGCGGTGTCGCTTCTCCCACTGTCCGCCGGGTTACCACCCGGCGTTCACTGCCCGACGATTACTACTCGACGACCTTGAGCAGCTTGTTGGGCGTGCCCTCGCTCGGGTTGGAGATCTTGTCGGCGGTGGCGCCCTCGGTCAGGGCCTTGGAGACCTGCTCGGGGGTGGCGTCCTGGTGGCCGGCCAGGTAGACCGCGGCGGCACCCACGACGTGCGGGGTGGCCATGGACGTACCGGAGATCGTCTTCGTGCCGTCGTCGCTGTCGTTCCAGTCCGACGTGATGTCGGAGCCGGGAGCGTAAAGGTCCACGACACTGCCGAAGTTGGAGAAGTCGGACTGCTCGTCGGCGTCGGTGCTGGAGGCGACCGTGATGGCCTCCTTCACGCGCGACGGGGAGCCCTGGCCGGCGTCGGAGGACTCGTTGCCGGCCGCGACCGCGAAGGTGACACCGGACGCGATGGCCTTCTGCACGGCCGCGTCGAGCGCCTCGTCCGCGCCGCCACCGAGGGACATGTTGGCGACCGAAGGGCCCTTGTGGTTCTTGGTCACCCAGTCGATACCGGCGACGACCTGCTCGGTGGTGCCGGAGCCCTGGTCGTCCAGCACGCGGACGGCCACGATCTTGGCCTTCTTGGCGACGCCGTGCTCCGCACCGGCGATGGTGCCCGCGACGTGCGTGCCGTGTCCGTTGCCGTCATTGGCGTCCTCGTCGCCGTCGACGGCGTCGAAGCCGGAGGCGGCGCGACCCTCGAAGTCCTTGTGCGTGGTGCGGACTCCGGTGTCGATGACGTAGGCGGTGACGCCCTCACCCGCGCTGTCCGGGTAGGCGTACTTCTTGTCGCCCTTGGTGTCCGCCTGGTCGATGCGGTCCAGGCCCCACGACGGCGGGTTGTCCTGGGTGCCGTCGATGTGGAACTTCTTGTTCTGGACGACCTTGTCGACGGCCGGGTCCGCGGCGAGCTGCTTGGCCTCGTCCTCGCTCAGACCGGTCGCCGAGAAGCCGTCGATGGCCGACGAGTAGTTCCGCTTGACCTTGCCGCCGTACTTGTCGGCGAGATCGCCGCTTTCGGCGGTACGGATCGAATCCTTCAGCATGACGATGTAGCTGCCGTTCACGGCGCCCTTGGCCTCGGCGCCGTAGATCTTGCCTTCGGCAGGAGCGGCGCCGGCGGTGACCGCGGTGATCGCGGCGATACCGGTGGCGGCGACCGCGGCGGTTATCGCCGTAACGAGCCGCTTCTTGCTGGAACGCTTGTGAGCCATTGCGAGGGTTCTCCTCGTTCGTGGTGTGGGGGGAAAGCGTTGCGCAATAGCCCGCAGGGACCGGAAGATCTCCGCGAGCTGGCTCGAAACCCTGTCTGATTGACGGGTCCAATTCAAGGCCCGCCAGGCCGTGTGACATAGACAACAAGTTTGCTTAATGACAAAGAGCCGCGGAACTGGGCAAAAGGACTCGCCAAGTTGAACCGAGGAGGCTCAACTCCCTTTACATTCGCGCAACAGAAGGTGATGTCACGCGAAGTAAGCGTGGGATTACCGAATTCGGTGTGGCAGGCTCGCGCCTCGCAAGAGGAGCGGGGTGAGCGGAGCAAATAGGGCGAGGCCGGCCCGCTATTCCGGTATCGGGGCCGGGCTGCTGCGAAGTGCACTGCCAGGGTTTGCAGTTCGGGCCGACGAGGCGGCTGCCTCGCGCGCGCTCCGCGTGAAACAGAGTGCGTCCGACCCGGCCCCGCCCCGCCCGTCTACCGCTGATAGCGAGCCAGCACCAGGTTCCCGTCGGTGACCAGTCGCCTGCGCAGCTCGCCCAGGCCGATCGCGCCGCTGTAGTACTCCTGGAGGCCCGGTGTGGCGACCTTGTCCTTCCATTCCGGGTAGCCGCGGACGGACTGCGCCGGTGCGGACCGCAGGGAGTCCGCCAGCGCGGTGCCGGTCGCCCAGTCGTACTTGGACACCCGCAGCGCCGGGTCCTTCAAGGCTTCCTGACCTGTCGGCAGCATCCAGTCCCCCAGGGCCAGCCGGACCATGTTCGGTGGCCTGAGGAGGAAGTCGATGAAAGCCATCGCCTCCTCCTTGTACGGGCAGGCGTCGGCGATCGACAGCGTCTGCGGGCTCACGCCCTGGTCCAGGGCGTTGCCCTTGGGGGCGGGCAGAACCGTCCAGTCGAAGCCCTTGGGCGCCTGCTGGGCGATCTGCTGACGGTAGGAGAACCCCAGGGGCACCATGGCGTAGCGTCCCGCGAAGAAGCCCGGCAGGGTGTCGGAACCGCCCATCCCCAGCGTCGTGCGGGACGCGCTGCGGTCGACGTTCACCTGGTCGTGGACGGCTCGCGGCACCACCTGGTCGACTGCGTCGAAACGGACCTCCACCTTGCCGTCGGGGCGGCGGTGGAAGACCTGGCCGCCCGTGGACAGCGAGAGGTTGAGGGTGGCGGAGACCGGCTCCTTCAGAGGCCAGGCGACACCGTAGGTGCCCTTGCGGGTCAGCCGCTTGGCAGCGTCCGTGAACTCCGGCCAGGTCCACGGGTGTTCAGGGGTCGGGATGCGGACGCCGGAGCGGCGCAGGAGGGCGCGGTTCGCGATCAGCACCCGCGGCTCCTGGAGGAACGGGACGCCGTACACCCGGCCGTCGAACGTCCCGGTCTCCCAGCTGTGCCGTGGGATGTCGCGCCGGAGCCGCGCGGGCAGCAACGGGGTGAGATCGGTGAGGTCGCCGCCATAGGCGAAGTCCGCGAGGTCGTCGGAGGCGTCGTGGATGATGTCCGGTGCCTCGCCGCCCTCGAAGGACGTGAGCAGTTGGTCGTGGACAGTGGGCCACGCGCCCTGGACGTACTGCACCTGGATCTGGGGGTGCTGCGCGTTCCACTCTGCGACCAGCTGCTTGTTGGCCTTGATGGAGTCCTGCTGCCAGGCCAGTGACTGGAAGCGCAGGGTGATCCGGCCGCCGGTCGCCCGCCGCGAGTCGTCGGAGCAGCCGGGCAGGAGCGCCGTGGCGGGCAGCGCGGCGGCGGCCGCGAGCAGGCCACGGCGGGAGAAGCGGGCGCGCGGCCGCGCAGGGCCGGGCGCCGGGGAGCTCCGGTGGGCTGTTGAGTCGTCGCGCATCAGCTCTTCACCGCCCCGGCCAGCATGCCGCCGGTGATTCGTCGCTGGATGACGGCGAACAGCAGGAGGCTGGGAAGTGTGGCGAGGAGTGCGGCGGCGGCGAGCGGGCCGAGGTCGGCGACGCCCTCCGCCCCGAGGAAGTGGGTCAGCACCACCGGCAGTGTCTGCTTTCCGGGCGACTTGAGCAGGACCAAGGCGAAGAAGAACTCGTTCCATGCGGTGATGAAGGCGAACAGGGCGGTGGCGATGATGCCCGGTGCGAGCAGCGGCGCGGTGACCGAGACGAGCGTACGGACCCGGCCCGCGCCGTCGACCGCCGCTGCCTCCTCCAACTCGGGTGGCACGGCCCGGACATAGCCGGTCAGCATCCAGAGGGCGAAGGGCAGCGACCACACCACATAGACCATGATCAAACCGATGCGGGAGTCCACGAGATGGAGGTTCTTCAGAATCAGGAACAACGGGATGATCACCAGCACCAGCGGAAACGCCTGGCTGATCACCACCCAGCCGGTGGCCGCCCGCGCGAAGCGGTTGCGGTAGCGCGCCAGGACGTACGCCATCGGGGTCGCCAGCACGATCGCGACCACCGCCGAGACGGCCGCCGCGAACAGGCTGTTGCCCGCCGCCTCCAGCAACGGCTGCTGCGCGAAGGCCTGCCGGAAGTTCTCCAGGGTCGGCGCCTCGGGGATCCACGTCGGATGGATGCTGCCCAGCTCGCGCGGTGGCTTGAAGGCCGTGGAGATCAGCCAGAGGAATGGGAAGGCGAGGAAGACGAGATAGCACAGCAGCGCGGCGTACTGTCCGGTGCGGCCCGCGGTGCGTGTGAAGGTCGGCCGGCGCTTGCCGGCCGGGCGGTGCTCCGGAGCCGGCCGTGACGGCGCCTCGGCCGGGTGCTGCGGCTCGCTCACCGGGCTGACACGGGTCATGAGTGGTCGTCCCCCTTCAGCCGGCCGGCCAGGAAGACGGCCAGCAGGACCGAGATCACCGCGACCATCGCCAGGCCCATCGTGGCGGCGTATCCGAACTGCCCGTAGCGGAACGCCTCTTCGTATGCGAAGAGCATCGGCAGCCTGGTGCGGCCGCCGGGCCCGCCGTCGGTCAGGACGTAGACCAGGGCGAAGGAATTGAAGTTCCAGATGAAGTTGAGTGCGGTGACGGCGAGCGCGATCGGCCGGATGGCGGGCCAGGTGACCGTGCGGAAGCGACGCCAGGCGCCCGCGCCGTCCATGGACGCGGCTTCGTGCAGTTCGTTCGGGACGTTCTGGAGGCCGGCCAGCAGCGAGACGGTCGTCTGCGGCATACCGGCCCACACGCCGACGACGATGACCGCGGGCAGCGCCGTCGCCAGACCACTGAGCCAGTTCCGACCGTCGGCCGCTCCGGCAAGGCCGAGGCTGCGCAGCGTCTCGTTCAGGATGCCGGCGTCCGGGTGGTAGACCAGCCGCCACATGATGCCGATGACGACCTCGGGCATCGCCCACGGGACGATCGCCAGCGCGCGGGCCAGCCAGCGCAACCGCAGATTCAGGTTGAGCAGCAGCGCGAGACCGAGCGCGAGGAAGAACTGCGGGACGGTGACGCCGACGGCCCACACCAGGCCGATGCGGAAGGAGTCCCAGAACAGGGAGTCCTGGAACAGGTCGGAGAAGTTCAGCAGGCCCACCCACTGGGTGGACCTGGTCCGCCCCGACTGCGCGTCGGTGAACGCCAGGCCGATGCCGTACAACAGCGGTCCGACGCTCAGCACCAGGATCGGGATCAGTGCGGGAAGCACCAGGAACCACGCGCCGTGGTCGCGGCGTGGGTCCGCGGCGCGGCGCGAGCCCGCTGCGGTTGACCGCTTTGGCACGGTCGCTGGGGTCACGGCAGAGGCTCCTTAGGGACGCGGCTCGGTCCGGCGCCCCGCGACGCGGCACCCCGGTCTGCTCAGTGCGGACAACGGTCTCGGCTCCTGCGATGAGGCCATGGGCGGGGCTGTGGAAAGGGCCGTGGGTGGGCCGTGGACATGACCTTCCGAGAACGGCGCGGGGCACGTCGTCCGCATCCCCCGTCGGCAAGGCGGCCGTCGCCCACACGTGTCACATCAGCCCGCCGTTCCCCCTTCGCGTCTCCCCTCCCCCGGTTCCCCCGGCCCCCGTGGCCCCCTCGGCCAAGCCTCGCCCCGTGGTGCTCTCGTGTCGCTCCCGTTCCGTCCCGTGCGCGCGCACGGGAGGTGCGTTGACGCAGGTAGTCGCCGTCATCGTCGTGACGGCCGCCAGCGCAGTCAAGCTTCCGGCCCGATTTCCCTACCGGGATCTGCCCACCGGCCACCTCCCCCGGACCTGCGACACTGGTCGCGATCACGCACCGCAGGAGGCACCACGATGACCGAACCGCGCCCCGGCGCCTTCACCGAGGCCCGCGCCCGCGACGTCCTGGCCGCGGCCGGACGGCCCGAAGCGGCGGCGGACGCGAGGCTGCTGTCGCTCGGCGAGAACGCCGTCTTCGCGCTCGGCGACAGTGGTCCGGTCGTACGGGTGGGCCGCAGCGCCGAGCTTCTGGAGCGCGCAGAGCGGGAACTGGCCGTGGCCCGGTGGCTGGAGGCCGAGGGCGTGCCGGCGGTGCGCGCCGCCGAGCCCGTGGCCGCCTTGGTGGACGGGCACCCGGTCACCTACTGGCAGCGGCTGCCGGAAGCCGTTCGCCCCGCCGGTCCCGGCGATCTCGCGGCACTGTTGCGGAGCGTCCACGTCCTGCCGGAGCCCTCTCTCGCGCTGCCCCGGCGCGAACTCCTCAGCGGGGTGGAGCGCTGGCTGCGGCTGGCGGGTGACGCCGTATCCGCGCAGGACGCGGAGTACCTGCGCGGCCGGCGGGACGCATTCGCGGCGGCTGCCACGGCACTTGAGCCGAACCTGCCGCGCGGTCCCATCCACGGCGACGCGCTGACCCGCAATGTGCATGTCGGTCCTGACGGCCCGGTCCTGGTGGACCTGGAGACCTTCTCCTCCGATCTGCGCGAACACGACCTCGTCGTCATGGCCCTGAGCCGGGACCGCTACGGCCTGGCCCCGGACGCCTACGACACCTTCGTATCCGTCTACGGCTGGGACGTACGGGACTGGGAGGGCTGCGCGGTGCTGCGCGGCGCCCGGGAGACCGCGAGCTGCGCCTGGGTGTCCCAGCACGCGCCCGGAAACCCGGCGGCGCTCAAGGAGTTCCGACGCCGCATCGCCTCGCTGCGCGACAAGGATGCGACGGTGCGGTGGTACCCGTTCTGAGGGACCGCTCCGAAGGCCCGCTCCGAGGGGCCGGGAGAGCCTCGCGGCCCGGTCTCCGTGCGGCCGTACGCAGACGGTCCTGGGCGGCTCCGCAATGCGTCCCGCCCGGCCCGCGGACGACGTGGCATCGCGGACGCGGCCTAGCGGCGCACCTGATACGGGATCAACGGCCAGGCGGGCTCGACTATCGCGCGCGGGTCGCCGGAACGCCGCAAATACGCCTGGAACGACGCCGCTTGCTCTGCTGCCGCCTCCTCCTGGAGGGCGTGCAGGGCGCGCGGGGACGGGATGGCTACGGCCGGGTACTTCTCCCCGATGCGCCGGGCGACGCCGGCCGCGGCCGCCGCATCGGCGCCCGCTTCGTGTGCCCCCTCCAGCCGGACGCCGTAGTGCCCGCAGAGCGCCTGCAGGGCACGCTTCCCCTTGCGATAACGGTCGACATGCTTGTCCAGGACCAGGGGGTCGATGACCGGGGCCGGGGCTCCCCCCAGCCGGTCGGAGAGCGTCGGTACGCCATGGCGGCGGCACTCCCGGTCCAGCAGCGAGAGGTCGTATCGCGCGTTCATCACCACCAGGGGAATGTCCGCCCGCAGGGCGTCGGCCAGCGACTCGGTGATTTCCTCTATCGCGGTCGCCGGCGGCCGGCCGTGCTCCCGCACCTGGGCGGTCGAGATGCCGTGAATGGCCGCCGCCTCGTCGGGAATCGGGACGCCGGGGTCGAGCAGCCAGGACTGCGTGGCGGCCGCCCGGCCGTCCCCCTCCAGCCGGATCAGTGCGGCGGTGACGATACGGTCCTGCTCGACGTCGGTGCCTGTGGTCTCCAGGTCGAAGCTGACCAACAGCTCCTGATGCCAGCTCATGGCGGCCTCCTTCAGTGGTACTCCCCCGTTGCTCGGACACTCTCGCACGCACCACTGACAATGCCCGGCCGGCCGCCCGCGCAAGGCAGCGAACCGTCCGCAGGCACGAATCCGGCACCCCATCGCGGCTCGGCCGACGGCACGCGGCACGAACCGCCGCAATGCGCACGAAAGGTCGGCGGCCCCGAACGCGACGAATCCGGCGTCACCGCACCGCCGCCCGGGCCGCCCGCCGCGCCTAGGCTGGCCGCCATGGACCTACGGCTGGCAGGACAGTGCGCGCTGGTGACGGGCAGCAGTTCGGGTATCGGGGCGACGATCGCCGAGACCCTGGCCGGAGAGGGGTGCGACATCCTCGTCCACGGCCGGGACGCGGCGGCGGCCGCGGCCGTCGCCGAGCGGGTCGCGCTCCGCGGCGTACGCGCCGAGGTCGTGCTCGGGGATCTGACGGAGCCGGGGGTCGCCGAGCAGATCGCGGTCACCGCCCGCGATTTCGGGGCCAGGATCCTGGTCAACAACGCGGGCCCGTTCGCCGAGCACGACTGGGACAGTGCCCGTCCGGCCGACTGGCGGGCCGCGTTCGAGGGGAACGTCCTGCCGACGGTCCGGGTCACCCAGACCCTGCTGCCGTCGCTGCGCTCCCATGGCTGGGGCCGCGTGATCACCATCGGCAGCCGGGCCGTACGGACCCCGCTGCCCCACATGGTCACGTACTCCGCGGCCAAGGCGGCCGTGGTGAACATGACCACGAGTCTGGCCCGGCACCTCGCCGGCACCGGCGTCACCGCGAACTGTGTGAGCCCCGGAGTGATCATCACGCCGTCGATGCAGCGCATGTTCGAGCGACGCGGGGAACCCGAGCAGCGCGGGGAGCTCGCCGACGCGGATGTCAGGAGCGGCCCCGGGGAGGCCGCGCTCGTCGCGGAGTACGCACCGAACCCCACCGGCCGGCTGGGGCGCCCGCAGGACATCGCGGCGGCGGTCGCCTACCTCGCCAGCCCTCTCGCCGACTACGTGAACGGCATCGAACTACGGGTGGACGGCGGCATCACGGGGACCTCATAGGGCCCCGCGGCGCCCCAGGAGCCACCGGCCCCCGGACCCCGGGACCCAGCCCGCGGTCCCCGAGCCCCCGGCTAGGAAACCGGCCGGGAGTCGGCCCACATGCTCTCGAACTCCTCGCGGTAGGTCTGGAACAGCCCGTGCTCACCGCCGCGGCCGTCCCTGGCGTCCTGCCTGACCACCTCGCGGCCGCCGCCGCGCAGGACGAGGACCGGCACCTCCATGCCCCGGCTCTTGCGGAGGTAGGTCTGGACGACGGCGACGCCGTCCGGGCCGTCACCGTCGACGAGGTACGCCGTGAAGCGCGGGGTCTCGTCGAAGACCTGGATCTCGAAGGCACCGGGGTCGCGCAGCCTGGCCCGCACCCGCCGCATGTGGAGGATGTTCATCTCGATGGAGCGGCTCATCTCGCCCTTCTTCAGGCCGATTTCGCGCTCCCTGCGGCGTACCGCGCTGCTGGCCGGGTTGAGGAACAGCAGGCGGACGCGGCAGCCGGACTCGGCGAGCCGCACCAGCCGGCGGCCTGAGTAGTTCTGGACGAGGAGGTTCAGGCCGATGCCCACGGCGTCCAGCCGGCGGGCGTCCCCGAAGAGATCCTCCGCCGGGAGTTGGCGCTGCAGACGCACCCGGTCGGAGTGGACCCCGATCACGTCGGCGTAGCGGTCGCCGACGAGGTCCTCGACGGCGTCGATGGGCAGCCGGCCGGAGATGCGGGTGCCGACACCGGAGCCCAATATGTCGAGCAGCCGGGCGGATGCCCGCTCCGCCTGGGCGAGGACCGTCTCGGACAGGGCGCGGTTGCGGGAGACGATGTTGCGGGCGACCTCCAGCTCGTCCAGCGCCAGCTCGACGTCGCGGCGGTCGTCGAAGTAGGGCTCGAAGCAGGGCCAGTGCTGGACCATCAACTCCCGCAGCTGCGGGAGCGTCAGGAAGCTGACGATGTTGTCGTCTGCCGGGTCGAGGAGGTAGCCCTTGCGGCGGCTGACCTCGCGGACGGCGACGGCGCGCTGGACCCACTCCTGCCCGGCGGGGCCGGCCGCGGCGATGACCCATTCGTCGCCGTGGACCGGCTCGTAGATGGGGCGCAGCACGGCCGCGACAACGGCCCGCAACCGCTGCTCGACAAGATTCAGCCAGATATAGGCGCGTCCGGCCCGGCGGGCGCGGGTGCGCACCTCGGTCCAGGCGTCGGCGCCCCAGTCGAGTTCCGCACCGATCTCCAGTGGTCGTGCCAGGGACACCGCGCCGGGCGGTGCGTCGACGGAGCCGCCCTCATGACCCTCGTGACTCTCGTCACCAGGGGGCAACTCCAGCCCGCCGCTCACCTGCCACCGCCTTCCGAACCCCCGTGCCAACGATCAAGGCAGACTACTGCGGTGCGGGAGGCGGTGCAGCATGATGGGTCGAGACGTCTACCAACTCCCCTTATTCGTAGTGCCCGTTGTGCCCGGAAAGGGCGGGCGGCGTGAGCGGATTCATAGCTGTGACGTCGCGCGGAGCCAGCTGGAAGCCCTGCCAGTGGACGGGCATGGGCTCCTGGTCCTCATCCCTGGCGATGTGATGGAATCCGATGTTGACCCACGCGATGGGGTGTTTCAGCGGCTGCCCGTTGACCCACGCGTCGACGCTCTTGCCCGCGCGGGCCCCGCAGTTGGCCAGGTTGTTGCTGGCGAACTGCTCACATTTGTTGTACTCGGTGAAGTAGACGTCGTGTTTGGTGTAGCCGCGCCCCGTGTACTTGCTGGTGGCGCCCGGCACGATCTCGTACGAGCGCCGATGGCCGTCCTTGTTCCTGCCGGTCGGGCTGACCACCCGCCACCAGCGCATCCGCCCGGCGTCCCCGGCCAGTTCCTTGGTGACGGGCTTGCTGGTGGTGCGGATGGTGGGGGTGCGGCCTCCGGGGCGGGTCGTGGTCGTGGAGTCGAACTGCTCGACCTTGTTCGCCGTGGAGCCGTCGAGGCCGAAGTTCAGCCGCCAGAAGACGTTGTGGCTGTGGCTGGTGGCGTAGTCCTTGGCGCCCTTGCCGAGCGGCATGCCCCGGCCGTCGCCGGCGTCGTAGTCGCTGGGAGAGACCGTCCCGGTGGCGCCGACCTGCATCGTCATGGTGCCGTCGCCGGAGAATCGCCACTCGGTGATGTACTCGTACCAGCCGACCTTGTTGACGGTGTAGAGCAGCAGGTCCTTGCCCTGGAGCTGGTAGGTCTTGGTGCCCTCCCCGGGGTAGCCGCCCATCCGGTAGGCGTGGCCGCGGGCCCGGGTGGTGGCGCACAGGCCGCTGACGTTCGGATGGGCCGGGTCCCAGGCGCCTGGCACCTTGACCGTCTTGATCGTGCCGCCGGGGCATTCGGCGGGCGCGAGCTTCATCAGCCCTTGGGCGAACCCCTGACCCGTGAGGTCGTCGTACTCGTTGCCGCCGTCGTCGTAGGGGACGTGGATCTGGGCGAGTTTGGCGGTGGTCAGCACCTTGATCGGGGTGCGCTCGCCCTTGGGCTGGTAGGAGACGTTGTCCAGGACGAGCCCGGCGTTGCCTTCGTAGTGCCAGCACATGCGCCAGACGGTGCCGCCGTCCAGGGCCTGGGTGATGCGGTAGGCGGCGCTGCAGCCTTCCGCGGGGGCGGGCGCGGCGGGCGCCGCCTCGGGAGCGGCGTGTGCGGCCGGTCCGGAGAAGAGAGCGGTCGCGGCGAGCAGGAGGGGCGTCGTAGCGAGGGCCGCCGCGCGGCGGCGCGTGCGGCGGCGGCCCCCACCGCGGGCAGGGCCGGATGGGCTTTCGTGCATGCGGAGGCTCCTGTACGGCAGATGCGGACGGAAGGTGTGCCGGTGTGCATCGCACGGTCCCGGCCGGCCGGGCCGGTCGGCTCCCGGCAGGTCGGGCTGCGCGGTCAGCCCAGGCGGGCCACGGTGCGGGCGCTGAGGTCGATGACGAAGCGGCGGGTGTCGATCCACCGGCCGTTGTCGGCCTTCGTGAACAGGCGTACGCAGCGGTGTGCGCCGCACTCGCCGAGCGCGCCGGGTGCGTCACCCTCGGCGCGGCCGCGGTAGACGAAGCCGCTGACGGTGAGCTGGTCGGGGTCGGTGAGGTCGCGGCCGGCGGCGTCGCGGTAATCCTGGCGCAGGCCGGCGCCGAGCGGCGCGGCGATCAGCAGCCGGGCGGCTTCGACGGCCTCGGCGTGGCTGGGCGGCGGCTGGACGCCGTGCCGGCTGTCCGTCGACTCCACCTCGGAGGTGGTGAGGTTGACGGTCCTGGTGAGGTAGGCGTCGCTCTTGTAGTCGTACAGGGTGACGTTCGCCCGCCTGGGTGGGTCGGCTAGGGCGACCTCGGAGGGACCGAGTTCGGCCAGCTCGGTGATCAGGTGTTCGGGTCCGGGCTTTCCGGTGACGCCCTCGGCGTCGGCGCGCAGAGTGCGCGGCAGCGCCAGGTCCTTGGCCCGCCGGAGCTCGTCGTCGGTGAGTGGGTCCCGTCCCCGGCCGCGCTCCCCCTGGGCGCGGGCTCCTTCGACGACGCCGGGTGCCGGTTTCCCCGCCGCGCTGCCCGGCGCGCCCTGGCCGTCCGCGGCGGACCGGGCGGACCGGCCTGCCGCGCGGTCGGCGGCTCCGGCGTCGGCGGGAAGGGTGAGGGCGGCCATGGCCGCGGTACCCGTCAGCGCGATGGCCGCGCCCGCCACTAACTTGCCGAGGTGGCGGTGCATCAGTTGGCGCACGGTTTCCCCTCGCTGTCACATTCCGTCACACGCATATAGGTCCCCCATCGGTCCCCCAGTAGGACGATCCGACATCGCGACAGGTTGCCCGCCTTTCGGCGAAGATCCCGCGAAATCCGCTAGGTGTGCGACAAGTTGGGGAAGGATTCCCATTCGGTCCGCGGACGGTGTCGTGGAGTCGCCGCAGCCCTCGATGAGAAAGTTGAAGAGTCTACGCATGCAGGTCTGGCCGGGACAGATGTATCCGCTGGGTGCCACCTACGACGGTGCCGGCACCAACTTCGCGGTGTTCTCCGAAGCCGCGAAGCGCGTCGAACTGTGTCTGCTGCACGACGACGGGTCGGAGACCGCCGTCGAGCTGCGCGAATCCGATGCCTTCGTACGGCACGCGTACCTCCCGGGGGTGATGCCGGGGCAGCGCTACGGCTTCCGGGTGCACGGGCCGTACGAGCCGGGGCAGGGGCTGCGCAGCAACTCCGCGAAGCTGCTCCTCGACCCGTACGCACGGGCGATGAGCGGCCGCATCGACTGGGACGAGGCGGTCTACGGCTACCACTTCGGCAAGCCGGAGGTACGCAACGATCTGGACTCGGCGCCGCACACCATGGCGTCGGTGGTGGTCAATCCGTACTTCGACTGGGGTGACGACCGCCCGCCGCGCACCGCGTACCACGAGACGGTGCTCTACGAGGCCCATGTGAAGGGCCTGACGATGCGCCACCCGGACCTGCCCGAGGAGCTGCGCGGCACGTACGCGGCGCTGGCGCATCCGGCGATCATCGACCATCTGACGAAGCTGGGGGTCACGGCGCTGGAGCTGATGCCGGTGCATCAGTTCGTTCAGGACCACCGGCTGGTGGACGCCGGGCTCACGAACTACTGGGGCTACAACACCATCGGGTTCTTCGCCCCGCACAACTCCTACGCCTCCTGGGGCGATCGCGGGCAGCAGGTGCTGGAGTTCAAGACGGCGGTGCGGGCGCTGCACCGTGCGGGCATCGAGGTGATTCTCGATGTGGTCTACAACCACACCGCCGAGGGCAATCACCTGGGGCCGACCCTGTCCTTCCGGGGCCTGGACAACGCCTCCTACTACCGGCTGACGGAGGACCAGCGCTACTACATGGACACCACGGGCACCGGCAACTCCCTGCTGATGCGCAGCCCGCATGTGCTCCAGCTGGTCATGGACTCGCTGCGCTACTGGGTGCAGGAGATGCGGGTGGACGGCTTCCGCTTCGATCTGGCCGCCACGCTGGCCCGGCAGTTCCACGAGGTGGACCGGCTGTCGTCGTTCTTCGACCTGGTGCACCAGGATCCCGTCGTCAGCCAGGTGAAGCTGATCGCCGAGCCGTGGGACGTCGGTGAGGGCGGCTACCAGGTGGGGAACTTCCCGCCGCTGTGGACGGAATGGAACGGCAAGTACCGGGACACCGTGCGGGACCTGTGGCGGGGCGAACCACGCACCCTCGCGGAGTTCGCCTCCCGGCTGACCGGCTCGTCCGACCTCTACCAGGGCGACGGGCGGCGGCCGATCGCCTCGGTGAACTTCGTGACCTGCCACGACGGCTTCACTCTGAACGACCTCGTCTCGTACAACGAGAAGCGCAACGAGGACAACGGCGAGGACAACCGGGACGGCGAGCGGTTCAACCGGTCCTGGAACTGCGGGGTGGAGGGCCCCAGCGACGATCCCTCGGTGCGCCGCCTGCGCGCGCGGCAGATGCGGAACTTCCTCGCGACGCTGATGCTGTCGCAGGGTGTTCCGATGCTCAGCCACGGCGACGAGTTCGGCCGCAGCCAGGCCGGCAACAACAACGCCTACTGCCAGGACAACGAGCTGTCCTGGGTGCGTTGGCCGGAGCCGGCCGATCCGCCGGGGGACGACGACGATGCGGAGGAGGTCGACGAGGAGCGGGAACTGCTGGCGTTCGTCCAGCAGATGGTGTGGCTGCGGCGTGACCATCCGGTGTTCCGGCGGCGGCGGTTCTTCCAGGGCCGCCCGATGGAGGGCACCCACGACGAGCTGTCCGACATCGCGTGGTTCACCGCCGGCGGCGAGGAGATGGGGCCACGCGACTGGCAGTCGGTGCACGCCAAGGCGCTGACGGTCTTCCTCAACGGCAGCTCCATCTCCGAGCCGGGGTCGCGGGGCGAGCCGATCACGGACGACTCGTTCCTGCTGATGTTCAACGCGCACGAGCAGGAGAAGGACTTCACGATCCCGGTGCATCACGGCCGGCAGTGGCAGGTGGTGGTGGACACCGACCGGCCGCGGGCCGCGGCGGACGGCGAAGGGGCCAAGGTCAAGGCCGGGGATCAGGTCACGCTCACCGGCCGCAGCCTGCTGGTGTTGCAGCGGCCCGCCTGAGTGCCGCGAGGCCGGCGCCTGCGGGCGGGAGCCGGCCAGGTGTGAGGCGGGCGGGAGAAGCGCCTACGCCTCCGTCCGGCCGGCCTCCGGCACCGGCCGGTCTGCTGCGGGTCGCCCCGGCGCGGCGGGCCGGGGCACGGGCCTGACGGCCAGCGCGACGGCGAGGATCAGCACCGCGGCACCGACCGCGACGGCGAAGGCGGCGGGCGGGCCGTACGCGTCGGCGAGCCGGCCGGCGGCGGCCAGTGCCAGGGCCTGGCCGCCGACCACGGCGCTGGTGAGGAAGGCCATCGATTCGGCCATCCGACCGCGCGGCACCGTCCGTTCGGTGAGGCCGAAGAGCGTGATCATGTGCGGCGCGAAGGCCACGCCGAGGATGACGACGACCGCGTAGAGCGCCCCGAGGGACCCCACGTACAGCAGCGGGACGGAGAGCACGATCAGGGCGACGGCGGACGCCCGCCAGCGTGTCGGCAGGGTGATCCGGGCGGGTACCAGGGTCAGCGACAAACCGGCGACGGCGCTCATCACGCCCATGGCGGCGTAGACGAGGCCCGCCTGGGCGGACTGGTGGAGGCGCTCGGTGAGCGCGGTGATGCCCGCCTGGCAGGCACCGAACATCGCGCCCTGCAGCGCCATCGAGGCACGCATGGCGTGCACCGCGCGAGGCATCCGCGCCCGCGCGCTCCCCGGGAGGCGAGCGGCCGGTACGGAAGCCGTCGTGCTGCCGTGGGTGTCCGCGGCGGGCTCCGCCTCCTTCGTGGCACGCGCGGGCGGCAGCACGCGGGCGGTCGGATGGAGGGCGAACGCCGAACCGCAGACGGCCAGCAGTCCCGCTGCCAGCGCCAGCGCGAGGGCCGGGTGGGCAACCGCGGCCGCCAGGCCCACCAGCGCCGGGCCGAGCACGAACGACACCTCGTCCAGCGTCCCCTCCAGTGACAGCGCGGCGCCCACCAGCCGCTCGTCGGCGCGGGCGCGCCGGGCCAGGGCCACGAGCCGGGTGCGGGCGAGCGGCCCGATCTGCGGCACGGTGACGCCCGCCAGCAGGCCGGTCAGGGCCAGCGGCAGCGTCGCCGTGCGGGCGAGCGCGGCCGCCACCAGGGCGGCCACCGCGAACGCGTTGAGCCAGCAGGCGGCCAGTACCACCGTGCGCTGCCCGTGCCGGTCGGCGAGCCGGCCGATCAGCGGGCCGGCGGCCGTCTGGCCCGCCGCCAACGCACCTCCGACGAGGCCCGCCGTGGTGAGGCTGCCGCTGGTCTCGGCCACCAGCAGCAGACTGCCGAGCTGGCACATGGCGGTCGGCAGCCGGCCGAGGAAGGACAGGACAGGCAGCACCGGCCCGCCCAGTGCGATCACCCGGCGGTAGGTGGCAAGAGCAGCGATCATCGGCCGACGCTACCCAGGGAGGAGTCGCGGGCCCCATGCACGGGACGTACAAAGGTGTGCGGTGCACCGGCCCGCCGGCTCGGATGAATCCACAGCGCGGATGACACAACAAGCCGCCGACGGGGTACGGGTGTTCCCATGACGCAGCCATCGAGTCCGTCACCGACCGCCACGTACCGGCTGCAGCTCCAGCCGGACTTCCCGTTCGCCGCCGCCGAGCGGGCGGTGCCGCATCTCGCCGCGCTCGGCGTCTCCCATCTGCACCTCTCCCCCGTTCTGGAGGCGGTGCCGGGCTCCACGCACGGTTACGACGTGGTCGACCACACCGCGGTGCGGGCCGAGCTGGGCGGCGAGAAGGGGCTGCGGGCCCTGGCGGCGACGGCCCGGTCGCACGGCCTCGGCCTGATCGTCGACATCGTGCCGAACCACATGGCCGTGCCGACTCCCGCATCGCTCAACGGCCCGCTGTGGGAGGTGCTGCGCGACGGTCCGCGGTCCCCGTACGCCCGGTGGTTCGACATCGACTGGGACGGCGGGCACGGCGGGCGGCTGCTGCTGCCGGTGCTCGGCGGGCGGATCGGTGAGGAGGCCCGGCACCTGCGCGTCGAGGGGGGTGTGCTGCGCTGTCACGAGCACGCCTTTCCGCTGCGGCCCGGGACCGAGGAGCTGCCGCCGGACCGTCTCCTGGACGCCCAGTGGTACCGGCTTGCCTGGTGGCGGCTGGCCCGCAGCGAGCTGAACTACCGCCGCTTCTTCACCATTTCGGAGCTGATCGGGGTGCGCGTCGAGGACCCGGACGTCTTCGAGGCGACGCACGGCACGGTGCTGCGGCTGATGCGCGAGGGCGTCATCGACGGGCTCCGCGTCGACCATCCGGACGGGCTGGTGGACCCGGGCGGCTATCTGGCCCGGCTGGACGCCGCGACGGGCGGCCGGTGGACGGTGGTGGAGAAGATCCTGACCGGCGACGAGCGGCTGCCGGACGGTTGGGCGTGCGCGGGCACGACCGGCTACGACGCGCTGCGGCACATCGACGCGCTGTTCGTCTGCCCGCAGGGCTCCGCCCGGCTCTTCGCCCACTACCGCGACTTCGTCACCCCGCTCGCCGACGAGGGCGGCGACTGGGAGGAGACGGTACGCCGGGCCGCGTACGAGGTCGTCACGCACGATCTGGCGGCCGAGGTCGAGCGGCTGACGCGCACCGCGCAGCGGATCAGCGAACGCGTCCCCCGGCCGGGGGACCACTCGACGTGGTCCCTGCGGCACGCCATTCGCGAGTTGATGGTGCGGCTGCCCGTCTACCGTCCCTACGCCGCGGACACCGGCCGCGCGGAGCAGGACGCGGCGATGCTGGACAAGGCGGCGGTGGAGGCGCGTACCGCGTTCCGCGTGCCCGAGGAGGCGCGGGCGGTGGACCTGGTCCGCGATCTCGCGCTCGGGCTCTTCCAGGACGACCCGGACTGCGCCGACTTCGCCGCGCGCTTCGCCCAGACCGCGTCGGCGCTGCACGCCAAGTCCGTTGAGGACACGGCCTTCTACCGCTACCCGGTGCTGCTGTCGGCCTGTGAGGTCGGTGGCGACCCCGGGGAGCCGGCGCTCGGCCCCGAGGTCTTCCACGCCTTCTGCGCCCGGACGCAGCGGGACCGGCCGCTGACCGGGACGGTGCTCTCCACGCACGACACCAAGCGCAGTGCCGATGTCCGCGCGCGGATCGCGGTGCTCTCGGAGTGTCCCGACCGGTGGCGGGACGTGCTGGGCGAGCTGTCGGGCGGGGCCGGGGGCGCGGTCGGGGTCATGGGGGTGGACGGCACGGGCCCCGCGGACCCGATGGTGTCCTGGCTGGCCTGGCAGACCGCGTTCGGTCTCGGCACGCCGGGCGGCGCCGGTCCCGCGGCGGGCGACGGGCGCCGCGAGGAAGCGGTGGAGCGGATGACGCCGGCGGTCCTCAAGGCCGTCCGGGAGGCCGGGCTGCGGACCTCCTGGACGGAGCCGAACGTGGACTACGAGAGCGCCGTGACGGAATTCGTACGCAGCGGACCCGCAGGGCCCGGGGCCGTCCCGCTGAGCGCGCTGGACGAGGAACTGGCCCCGTTCGTCCGCGCCAATGTGCTGGGCGCCGCGCTGCTGCACCTCACCATGCCGGGGGTGCCCGACCTCTATCAGGGCACCGAGCGCCAGTACGCGGCGCTCGTCGATCCCGACAACCGGGCGCCGGCCCGCTTCTGCCCCGAGCTGCTCGCGGACCTCGACGGCGGTGCCGCGCCGCGCGGTCTGTCCGACGAGAAGCTGCTGCTGACCGCCGCCGCGCTCCGGCTGCGGCGCGCCCACCCGGAGTGGTTCGGCGCCGACGCGTCGTACGAGCCGCTGCGCGCGGAGGGGCCCGCGGCCGAACACTGTGTGGCCTACTGCCGCAGCGGGAAGGTGGTGTCGGTGGCGACCCGGCTCTCACTGCGCCTGGTGGAGACCGGTGGCTGGTGGGACACCGTGCTGCGGCTGCCGCCCGGCGGCTCGTGGCGCGATCTGCTGACGGGCCGCTCGGTGGCGGGGGGCGCGGCATTGGGGCTGGATGAGCTGTTGGCCGTGTCGCCGGTGGCGTTGCTGGTGGCCGAGTGACGGGGCGTCGGGCGGCGCGATCCGACGGCTGACAGTCATTGCTGTGGGCGGGCCACGGGACGCGCAACGGAAAACCGGTTGCGCTCTCACCCCCGCCTGGCAGCATGCAGCTGTACAGACGACCTTCCCCCAGGAGTACCGCATGCGCCGAAACCTCGGAACGACTCAGCGCCCTTACCGGACGACAGTTGTCGAGGTTTCGAACAGCCATGCAATCCTCTTCTCCGCGCAGCGCCCCGCGCCCCACCGGCCACGTTGCTGACGCCCCTTCTCCGCACGGCGCGCGGCCACTCCGCGGCAGCCGTCGCCCCCGCCACACCCTGAACATCGGCATCGTCGCCCATGTCGACGCGGGCAAGACCAGCCTCACCGAACGGCTGCTGTTCGACACCGGCGTCATCGACCGGCTCGGCAGTGTCGACGCCGGCGACACCCGTACCGACACCGGCGAGCTGGAGCGGCAGCGCGGCATCACGATCCGCTCGGCCGTCGCCTCCTTCACCGTCGGCGACGTCCAGGTCAACCTCATCGACACCCCCGGCCACTCCGACTTCATCGCCGAGGTCGAGCGTGCCCTGGGCGTGCTCGACGGCGTCGTGCTGCTGCTCTCCGCGGTGGAAGGCGTCCAGGCCAGAACACGGGTGCTGATGAAGACGCTGCGGCGGCTGCGGCTGCCGACGCTGCTCTTCGTCAACAAGATCGACCGGCCGGGTGCGCGCGGCGACGCGCTGGTGGCGGACATCCGCCGCACCCTCGCCCCGGTGGTCGTCCCCATGGCGGTGCCCCACGACCTCGGCACCGCGCGGGCGCACGCGACCCCGTACCGGCTGGACGACCCGGCGGCCCGCGAGCGGCTCGCCGAGACGCTGGCCGAGGCGGACGACGCGATCCTTGCGGAGGTGGTCGAGGGTCCGCCGCCCGGGGCGGCCCGGCTCCGCGCGGCGCTGGCCGCCCGGACCGCCGACGCCACGGTGCACCCGGTGTACTTCGGGTCGGCGCTCAGCGGGCAGGGGATCGGCGCCCTCATCGAGGGCATGGTCCAGCTGATCCCCCCGGCCCCCGTGGGATCGGGCAGCGAGCCGCGGGGCACCGTCTTCGCCGTGCAGCAGCTGCCGCACGGCGAGCGGACAGCTCATATCCGGCTCTACGAAGGGGAATTGCGCGCGCGTCAGCGGATCACGCTGCACCGGCGGGAGGCGGACGGCGCGAGCGGAGCACTGACCGGCAAGATCACCTCGCTGGAGGTCGTCGGGCGCCCGCCCGGTGACGAAGGCCCGCTCACCGCGGGCAATATCGCGGTGCTCCGCGGGCTGCCCGGCATCCGGACCGGCGACCGCGTCGGCCCCGCGTCCGGCCCCGGCGCCGCGGACCCGGGCGACCGTACGGCGACCCCGTTGTTCCCCTCCCCCACCCTGGAGACGGTCGTGCGGCCTCAGGACCCGGCGCGCGCCGCGGCCTTGCGGGCGGCGCTGCTGGACCTGGCCGATCAGGACCCGCTGCTGCGTGTGCGCTCCGCGCCCGGTGGAGCGACCTCGGTGCTGTTGCACGGCGAGGTGCAGAAGGAGATCATCTCCGCGACCCTGCGCCAGGCGTACGGCATCGAGGCGGAGTTCGCACCGAGCCGGGTGGTGTGCGTGGAACGGCCGTGCGGCGTCGGCGAGGCGCATGAGGAGATCGCGCGGCGCGGTCACACCGGGCCGTGGGCGACGGTCGGGCTGCGGGTCGAACCGGGCGTCCGCGGCTCCGGGCCGGTCTTCACCTACGAGACCGAGCTCGGCGCGCTGCCACACGGCTTCCACCAGGCCATCGAGGAGACCGTCCTTGCGACACTGCGCCACGGACCGCGTGGACTGGCGGTGACCGACTGCCGGGTGGTGCTGACCCGTTCCGGGTTCGTCGGCCCGCTCAGCACGGCCGGTGACTTCCGTGCCGTCACGCCTGTGGTGCTATTGCGGGCGCTACGGCGAGCCGGCACCCGGGTCCACGAGCCGTACCACGCCTTCGAGGCGGAGCTCCCGCTCGACGCGCTGGCTCCGGTGACCGCCCGGCTCACGGCTCTGGGCTCCGAACTCGGCGAGACGTCCGGCGGCCGGCACTCCTGGCTGCTCAGCGGCTTCCTGCCGGCGCGGCGTGTCCGGGAAGCGGAGGGAGCGTTGCCCCATCTGACCCGCGGTGAGGGGGTGTGGACCTCGCATCCGTCGGGCGACCGGCCGGTGCGCGAGGGGGCGCCGAATCCGTAGCAGGGGGCGCGCCGGGGCTCGTGCGTCATGCGCCGGAACCGGCGCGTCTCGTGACGCCGCCCGATACGTCAACACTCGCTCTCCGTCGAGCTGTTGCTTGCGAGGCAGACCCGCCCCCGGCCATCGTCCCCGACCGCCGGCCCCCGGCGAAAGGTCCTCCGGGTCCGGCTCACCGCTCCGTCAGGACGTAGTCGACGCGGCCGAAGCTGATGTGGTCGCCCGGTCCCACGGGCACCTCGCCCACCACTCGCCGCCCGTTGACACAGGTGCCGTTGGTGGAGCCGAGGTCGCGCAGCAGCCAGCCGTTGCCGGCGCTGCGCAGTTCGGCGTGGGCACGGGAGACCGTCTCGTGGTTGAGCCGCAGGCCCACGCCGGGAGCCCGCCCGATGAGCAGCGGGAAGGGGCCCGGCGACGGCAGCAGAAGCTTGGGCAGCCGCTCCGCGCGCCACGCCCGGCGCACCCTGAGGTGGAAGGACGACGCCCGGCCGACCATCCGCAGCAGGGTGCCCTGGACCTTGCCCCGGGCGGCCAAGTCCGCGGTGGCCTGCTCCAGTTCGGAGTTGTGCTGGGCGGTGAGGACGAGTTCCAGGCGCCGCAGGAAGGTGTCCTGGGACAGCCGCCCGTGTGCCGCGCCGTCACGCAGCAGGTCGAGGGCGCGCTCCCGGTCGGCGTCCGACGGGCGCGCAGGCCGCGCAGGGAACTCCAGCGAAGTCATGTCGGTGATTGTCCGGCCACCGCGAGCCGGTGTCCAGGCGATGTGTCCGTGCTGCGCGCCCCGGGGCGGCGGGCAGGTCCCAGGAGCCCGGCGGACGCCCCTGTGGCCACGCGGCGGGGCACCGCGTCCGCCGCTCGCCGGAACGGCCCAGCGAAATGGCCCGATGTCGTCCCGGTTCGCCACGTCGGGCTGCCGGGCGGCGGCGCGACGTGCTTACGTCGAGGAGGACCGGGAGCGAACGAAGGAGTGCAGCCGTGCTGTTCGAGGTATGGGCGCCGAGCGCCGGACGGGTCGCTCTCCAGTGGGCGGGCGATCGGGCCGGCGATCCGGCCGTGGCGATGGAGCGTGACACCACCCGCGAGGGCTGGTGGCGCACCGAGAGCCCGGCCCGCGAGGGGGACCGCTACAGCTACCGGCTCGATGACGGCCCGCCGCTGCCGGACCCGCGCGCCGTACAGCTGCCGGAGGGCCCGGGCGGCCCCGGTGCGGCCGTCGACCACGACCGCTTCGCCTGGCGGCATCCGTGGCCGGGACGCCCGCTGCCCGGCGCGGTCCTCTACGAGCTGCACATCGGCACCTACACCCCCGAGGGCACCTTCGACGCGGCCGCGGCGCGGCTGCGGCACCTCGCCGACCTGGGCATCACGCATGTCTCCCTGATGCCGGTCTGCCCCTTTCCCGGGACCCAGGGCTGGGGGTACGACGGGATCGCGCCGTGGGCGGTGCACGAGCCGTACGGCGGGCCCGACGGGCTCAAGCGGTTCGTGGACGCCGCGCACGCACACGGGCTCGGGGTCGTGCTGGACGTGGTGCACAACCACCTCGGGCCGTCCGGCAACCATCTCCCCGCGTTCGGGCCGTACTTCACCGACACCCATCACACGCCGTGGGGCGCGGCCGTCAATCTCGACGCGCCCGGCTCCGACGAGGTGCGCCGCTATCTCGTCGGCAGCGCGCTGAGCTGGCTGCGCGACTACCGGATCGACGGGCTGCGGCTGGATGCCGTGCACGCGCTGCACGACACCCGCGCCCGGCACTTTCTCGCCGAGCTGTCCGGGGAGGTGGACGCGCTCGCCGGGCATCTGCGGCGTCCGCTGTTCCTGATCGCCGAGTCCGACCTCAACGATCCGCGCACCACCGCGCCGCGGTCGACCGGCGGCCACGGCCTGCACGCCCAGTGGAACGACGACCTCCACCACGCCCTGCACACCGCACTCACCGGCGAATCCCAGGGCTACTACGGCGACTTCGCGCGTGCCCCGATGGCCGCCCTGGCCAAGACCCTGACCGGCGGCTTCTTCCACGACGGCACGCACTCCACCTTCCGCGGCCGGGCACACGGCGCGCCCCTTGATCTGCGCGCCACGCCTCCGTACCGCCTGCTGGCCTACGCGCAGACCCATGACCAGATCGGCAACCGGGCGCTGGGCGACCGGCTGGCCGCGGCGCTCTCTCCCGGACTGCTGGCCTGTGCCGCCGCGCTGGTGCTGTGCTCGCCGTTCACCCCGATGCTGTTCATGGGCGAGGAATGGGGGGCGCGTACGCCCTGGCAGTACTTCACCGACCACACCGATCCGGAGTTGGCCGAAGCGGTACGGGCCGGTCGGCGACGGGAGTTCGCCGCCCACGACTGGGGCGCCCAGGGGGCTGCCGCCGCAGGCCCTTCCGATGCCGAGTGGCCGGACCCGCAGGATCCGGCCACTCGCGACCGCTGCGTGCTGGACTGGGCCGAACCGGAGCGGGCACCGCACTCCGCGCTGCTGGCCTGGCACCGCACGCTGCTCGCGCTGCGCCGCGCGCAGCCCGCGCTGACGGACCCGGACCCGGCCCGTACGGGCGTCACCCATGACGAGCGGGCCCGCTGGCTGCTGCTGCGGCGTGGGCCGCTGAGGGTGGCGGTCAATCTCTCCTCCGACACCACGGCCGCCATTCCGGTCGGTGGTCCGGCGGCTGCAGAGAACGGCGGGACGACTGCCGGGAAGCCCACGCTGCGCGCGTTGGCGGCATGGTCCGAGCCCGCCGTCCCCGGCAGCGACGGTGTGCTGTGGCTGCCACCGGAGTCGGCGGTTGTGCTCGGCCCGTAGCGGGCCGGGGCGGGGGTCTGGTCAGTGAGCGAACTCCGCGATGAACGCGGGGCAGAAGGCATCCAGGTCAGCCGGCTTGCGGCTGGTGATCAACGTATTCGGGCCGGCCGTGCAGATGTTGACCTGCTCGTCGACCCAGGTGCCGCCCGCGTTGCGGATATCGGTCTGCAGGCTCGGCCAGGAGGTCAGCGTCCGTCCGCGCACCACATCCGCCTCGATCAGCGTCCAGGATGCGTGGCAGATCGCGGCCACCGGCTTGCCCGCGTCGAAGAACGCCTTGGCGAACGCCACGGCCTGCTCGTCCATGCGCAGCGCGTCCGGGTTGGCCACGCCACCGGGCAGTACGAGGCCGTCGAAGTCCGCGGCGGACGCCTCGCCGGCCGTCAGGTCGACGGGGAAGGTGTCGGCCTTGTCCAGATGGTCGAAGGCCTGCACCTTCCCCTCCGTGGTGGAGACCAGCTTCGGAGTGCCTCCGGCCTCGGTCACCGCCCGCCACGGCTCGGTCAGCTCGACCTGCTCCGTGCCCTCGGGGGCCACCAGAAATGCCACCTGCATACCGCGTTCACGTCCCTTCGTCCCGGCCGCTCCGGCCGGCCGGTTCTCACCGCGCCGCTCCGGCCGCACGACCGTCCGGGTCAGTCCATCTCCGTCATTCGGCTGATGAGGAAGAGGTCGCTCTCCTCCACCTCCGACCATAACGGGGCAAACGACGTTCGCTCATCCGCAGGGGCGTTCGGCGGCCCCTAGACCGCGGACACGACCCGGTTCGCGTCCGGGCCCTCCAGCTCCCGCTCGCTGGCCGCGACCGCGGCCTCCTCGGCCGCCGAGTCCAGGCCGCGGTTCAGGAGGTAGTACAGGCCGCCGCCGACCAGCAGGCCGGGGGCGAAGGAGAGGTCCGCGCCGCCCAGCGCCTCGGTGACCGGGCCGGTGTAGAACGACGTCGCGAAGAACGGGATCATCGCGACGAAGCCGGCGACGTACGCGACGATGCCGCGCCAGGCCCAGCGGCCGTAGATGCCGGCCGGGTCGAAGATCGCGGTGACGGCGTAGTGGCCGCGCCGGACCCAGTAGAAGTCGACGAGGTTGACCGCGGTCCAGGGGATGAGGAAGTAGAGCATCATCAGCACGAAGGTGTTGAAGCTCTCCAGGTAGTTCTCCGGGAGCAGCATCGCCACGGCGAGGATGACGACGCCGATGGCGACGATCCCGGCGACACGGATCCGTACGGTCGGCCGGACGGCACGGAAGGCGTCGACCGCGCTGGTGGTGGTGAGCATCGCGCCGTAGGAGTTCACGGCCATGATGCCGATCAGGGCGACGGAGGAGACCACCACCGCGAAGGTGCCGAATCCGGGCAGGATGGCGTTGCCGACCTGCCGGATGCCGTTGATCGCGTCCGGGTCGGGCAGCGCGGAGGCCAGCAGCGCGCCGAGCGACATCAGCCAGGCCGCGGAGCCCGCGGCGCCCGCGTACGTCCACCAGATGACCTTGCGGGCGGAGACGTCGCGCGGGAGGTAGCGGGAGTAGTCCGACACGTACACGGCGTAGCTGATCTGGTAGCCGGCGGCGGCGGAGAAGACGACGAGGAAGGACGTCCACGAGCCGTGCGCGGCGGAGGCGGGGCCGGCGGCCGCGGACGGGTCGAGCTGGACCAGCGCGCCGACGGTCAGCACGCCGAAAACGGCGATCAGGACATAGGTGAGCCAGCGCTGGACCAGATGGAGCAGGTCGTGGCCGACGATGGCGAGCACGATGGCGACGCCGATGATCAGCACGTACCAGAGGGTCGCGCCGCCGGGGAAGACGGTGCGCAGGCCCTGCGCGGCCAGGACCACGTTGAAGACGTTGAAGCCGACGTAGACGAAGACCACCGCGGCGAACGGGACGATGGCACCCCGGATGCCGAACTGCGCCCGCGACTGGATCATCTGCGGAAGGCCCATCCGGGGGCCCTGATTGGCGTGGAAGGCCATGAAGAAAGTGCCGAAACACGCGCCGAGGACGACCGCCGCGACGGAGGCGGGCAGGCTCAGGCCCAGCTCCGGGCCGAGGAAGCCGGTGACCATGGTGGTCAGCACGAAGTTGCCGGTGAACCAGAACGGTCCCTGGTGCCATACCTTCCCGTGGCGCTCGCGGACGGGGACGTAATCGATCGAGCGGGCCTCGATGACGCGGGATGGTCGTCCCTCGTCATCGCCTGGTGCATCGGCCATGGGATCCATGGAGTTCTCCTCCGGGGGGACGGCGGCATGTCTGCGGTGCTGCGAATCTAGGTGCAAGGGCCACACGATTCGATCGCCCGATCGTCCACTCCATAGATATGTGGTGGACACTATGTCTATGCCGCTGCACCTCTCCGACCTCCTGGCCCGGCCCGACCTCAATCTGTCGGTCGGCTACGACGTGCCACCGGAACTGCTGGCCCGCACCGTCGAAGCGGCCACCGTCTCGGACCTGCCCACGCCGGGGAAATGGCTGCAGGGCGGCGAACTCCTCATGACCATCGGTCTGCTGCTGCCCATGGAGCCGGCCGCCTGCCGCGCCTATGTACGGGATGTGGCGGAGGGCGGGGCGGCCTGCCTCGCCCTCGGGCTCGGGCAGGGGCTGCCGTACCAGTCGGCGCCACAGCCCCTGGTGACGGCGGCCGAGGAGGCCGGGCTGCCGCTGCTGACGGTGCCGGACGAGGTGCCGTTCATCGCCGTCACCAAGGCCGTCTTCGACGCGCGCGCCACCGAGCAGCGCGAGATGCTGCACCGGGCCTTCGCGACCCAGCGGCGGCTGACGGCGGCGGCGACCGGCGACGGGCTGCGGCCGATGCTGGCCGAATGGACGGCGGCCACGGGCGTGGGCGCGGCAGTCCTCGACCCGCTGGGCAGGCTGCTGGCCGTGGGTGAGCGGGGAGCGCCCGCGCCACCGCGAGAAGCACGCGAGCTGGTCGAGCGGGTCGCGGCGCGCGGCCTGCGCGGCAGCGCCTCCAGCACGGCCGGCGGACACCAGCTGGAGGTGCAGCCGCTGGGCGCCCGAAGGCTGCGCGGGCTGCTGCTGCTCACCGGCCGCCCCGACGGCGCGGCCCGTTCGGTCGTACCGGGCCTCGTCTCGCTGCTCTCACTGGAACTGGAGCGGCGCCATCTGCGCGATGAGCCGGAGCGTCGCCGCAGGTCAGCGCTGCTCTCCCAGCTGCTCACCGACGAGGACCTGCCGGCCGACCAGGCGCGCGACCTGCTGGTCTCGGCAGGTTTGACCGCGGAGCGGGTGCGCGGGGTCGTGGTGGCGGCGGGCGAAAGCCGGCAGCAGGGAGCGGGGCGGGGGCGTGCGCAGGGCGGTTCCTCCGGCCCCGAGTCGGTCGGGGCCGACTCCGCCGGTGCCGAGGGTGCGGCGTACGAGATGGCCGCCGACCTGGCCTTGGCGATGCCCGGCGGCCTGGTCAGGGTGGCGGACGGCACCATCGAGGCGGTCGTCGGCGAGGACCTCGACATCCGTGAGGTGCTCGGCCGTTTCGCTCCGCACTGCCCGGCCGGCATCGGCCCTGCGGTCCCACCCGAAGCGGTCCGGGTGTCGCTGCGTCAGGCGGCGGGGCTGCTCGCCGTCAGCGGGGCGAGCGGCGAGCCCGCCGAGGCCCGCCCGAGCGGGACCAGCCGGCTGCTGCTGGACCTGGGGGACAGCCGGACGCTGCACGGCTATGCCGACGCGGTGCTCGGACCGCTCGATCTCGCGGACAACGGCGAGGAGTTGACGGCCACCTTGGCGGCGTGGCTGGAGACCGGCGGCGCCTGGGATGCCACCAGCCGCCGGCTCGGCGTCCACCGTCACACCGTGCGCAACCGCCTCGACAAGGCCATGGACCTCACCGGTCGGCGCATGGACGATCCCGACGACCGCTTCGACCTCTGGCTTGCCACCCGCATCCGCCGGGGCGACACTCCTGCCCCGGGCAGCGGCGGCTCTCGCTGAATCCGGCGCCGCCACGCGGGCGATGAGGGGCGGCGTTCGCCTGCCGCCCTTCACTCCGCACCGGCCACCGACTTTACTTCGACCGTGACCTACGAAATCCGTCCCGTGCCTCCCGGTCCCGTTCCCCGGCCCGCCGCTCCCGCTGCCGACGGGCCGCGCCGACCGGGGCACGGCAAGCTGGTGGCCGTTAGTGATCTGCACGTCCGCTACGCCGAGAACCGCGACATCGTCGAGCGGCTGACCCCGGAGTCCGACGACGACTGGCTGCTGATCGCGGGGGACGTCGGCGAGTTCGTCGCCGACATCCGCTGGGCCCTGACGGTGCTCAGCAGCCGGTTCGCCCGGGTGGTGTGGGTACCGGGCAACCACGAGCTGTGGACACCGGCCCAGGACCCGGTGCAGCTGCGCGGCGTCGAACGCTACGAGCATCTGGTCGCGATCTGCCGGGAGTTGGGCGTCCTGACCCCGGAGGACCCGTATCCGGTGTGGGAGGGAGCCGAAGGACCTGTCGTCATCGCCCCGCTCTTCCTCCTCTACGACTACACGTTCCGGCCGCCGGGGGTCACCACCAAGGCGGAGGCCCTCGCCGTGGCCGAGGAGGCCGGGGTGATGTGCACCGACGAGCTGTTCCTGCACCCCGACCCCTACCCCACCCGGGAGTCCTGGTGCCGGGCTCGGGTGGCCGCCACCGAGGCCCGGCTCGCCGCCGTCCCGGAGGAGCTGCCCACGGTCCTCGTCAACCACTTCCCCCTGGTGCGCGAGCCCCTCCGGCCCCTGTGGCACCCGGAGTTCTCGCTGTGGTGCGGCACCGAGGCGACCGCCGACTGGCCGCGCCGTTTCCGTGCGGCAACGGTGGTCTACGGCCACCTCCACATCCCCCGGCTGCTGATCTGCGACGGCGTCCCCCACCAGGAGGTGTCGCTCGGCTACCCGCGCGAATGGCGGCCGCGCGCCGGCACCCCCGGCCGCCCGGTCCAGATCCTGCCCCCCGTCACCGCGGCGTCGACGGCGGCCACCTCATGATCGGCAAGCTGCTGCCCGCGCCGATCGCGACCGCCGAAGCCTTCCACGACGCTCCCCTGACCGCCATGTTCCCCGAGGAACGGCAAGCGGTGGCCGCCGCGCTCCCCCAACGGCAGAAGGAGTTCGGCACCGTACGCGGCTGCGCCCGCGCCGCCCTGGCGGAGTTCGGCATCGCCCCCGCGCCGCTGCTTCCCGGCCCCGACCGGGCCCCCCGCTGGCCGGACGGCATCGTCGGAGCGATGACGCACTGCACCGGCTACCGCGCCGCGGCGGTGGCCCGCTCGTCGGACATACGCGCCATCGGCCTGGACGCCGAACCCAACGAGCCCATCGACGACCCCGGAGTGATCGGCCTCGTCACCCTCCCCGGGGAACGCGCCCAACTCACCCGGCTGGCCGCGCTGGAACCCGGTATCTGCTGGGAGCGCCTGATCTTCAGCGCCAAGGAGAGCGTCTACAAGGCGTGGTACCCGCTCACCCACCGCTGGCTCGGCTTCGAGGAGGCGCACCTGACGCTCGACCCGACGGACGCCACCTTCACGGCCCGCCTGCTCGTCCCGGGGCCGGTCGTCGACGGCAGAGAGATCACCGAGTTCAGCGGGCAGTGGCTGGTCGCTGAGGGACTGGTGGTGACGGCTGTCGTGGTGCCGGGGTGACGGGACGGGCGGAGGACGCGCCTCGGCGGCACCTCCGCCCGGCGCCTCGTTCACCCGGTCCCTTGTCCGGCCGCCCCCGCTCGGCCGGTTCTGCCGTGTCGGGCACCGCGGACCGGCCGGGAGGGTGACGCCCCTAGTCAGCCGTCAGCCGCAGCGAAATGCTGTTGATGCAGTACCGCTGGTCGGTGGGCGTCGGGTAGCCCTCGCCCTCGAAGACATGGCCGAGGTGGGAGCCGCAGCGGGCGCAGCGGACCTCGGTGCGGACCATGCCGTGGGAGCGGTCGTCGATGAGTTCCACGGCGTCGGTGTCCTTGGGGTCGTAGAAGGACGGCCAGCCGCAGTGGCTCTCGAACTTGGTGTCGGAGCGGAACAGTTCGGCGCCGCAGGCGCGGCAGGAGTAGACGCCCGCGGCCTTGGTGTCGGTGTACTCGCCGACGAAGGCGGGCTCGGTGCCGGCCTTGCGGAGCACCTGGTACTCCGCGGGTGTCAGCTCCTCGCGCCACTGCTCGTCGGGCTTGTCGATCTCGTACGACATCAGGAGTGCCTCCTCAGCTCAGCTGCCCAGGCGGGACAGGATGGCGGGGCCGAGGTCGGTCACATCGCCCGCGCCCATGGTGAGAACAAGGTCACCGGGCTTCGCCATTCCGGCGATGACGTCCGGGACGGCGGCCTGGTCGCTCTCGGCGGTGACGTCGGCGCCCGCGGTGCGCGCGGCGTCGATGATCAGGGTGCTGGTGACGCCCGGGATCGGGTCCTCGCGGGCGGGATAGATCTCCAGGACCACCGAGGCGTCGGCAAGAGCGAGCGCCTGGCCCATTTCCGTGCCGAGTTCCTGGGTGCGGGAGAAGAGGTGCGGCTGGAAGACGACCAGCACCCGGGAGCCCTCAGCGGCGCCCCTGATGGCCTCCAGGTCGGCCGTCATCTCGGTGGGGTGGTGCGCGTAGGAGTCGATGACCTGCACGCCGGCCGCCTCGCCCCTGAGCTGGAGGCGGCGCTTGACGCCGGTGTAGGTGCCGAGCGCGGAGGCGAGGTTGTGCGGCGGCAGGCCCATGGCGATGCCGGCGGCGAGCGCGGCGACGGCGTTGCCGGCGTAGTGCCGGCCGGGGACGGAGACGGTGAAGGTCAGGATCCGCCCGGTGCTGAGGGCGACGGTGACGTCGCTGGTCAGGCCGCGCGGGTTGATCTTCAGGATGCGGACGTCGGCGTCGGCGGCCTCGCCGTAGGTGACGACCTCGATGTCGTACCGACCGGCGATCTTGGCGGTCAGCTCGCGGGCGCCCGCGTGGTCGGCGGAGATGACCAGGGTGCCGCCGGGGCGGACCCGGCCGATGAAGGTCTCGAAGGACTCGTAGATCTCGTCCATCGAGGCGTAGTTGGCGTGGTGGTCCAGCTCGACGTTGAGGACGATGGCGACCTCGGGGGCGTACTTGTGGAAGCTGCGGTCGCTCTCGTCGGCCTCGGCGACGAAGATCTCGCCCTCGCCGTGCTCGGCGTTGGAGCCGGGGGCGTCCAGGTCGCCGCCGATGGCGTACGACGGCTTGAGACCGAGCGAGCCGAGGGAGACGGCGAGCATGGAGGTGGTGGTCGTCTTGCCGTGGGTGCCGGCGACGGCGATGGGGCGCAGGCCGTCCATCAGGGACGCGAGGGCGTCGGAGCGGTGCACGACCGGGATGCCGCGCTCGTGGGCGGCGGCCAGCTCGGGGTTGTCGGGGCGGATCGCGGAGGAGACGACGACACTGGTGGCGTCCTCGGCGAGGTGATCCGCCGCGTGCCCGAGGTGGACCGTCACGCCGAGGGCGCGCAGGGCCTCGGCGGTCGCGGAGTCCTTGGCGTCGCTGCCCGCCACCTGGGCGCCGCGCTTCGCGAGGATCTTCGCGATGCCCGACATACCGGCTCCGCCGATGCCGATGAAGTGCGGCCGGTCCATCGTGGCTGGGATGGCGGGTGCCATGGGCGGGTCTCCCTGATCGTCGCGAGCGGTGGTGCTGCCGATGATTCTCGCACCCGGCACCGACAACGTGTGTCCCGCCGCGTGCGAGGGCGCACGCTCAGCGGCGGATCAGACCCCGGGCCGTGGCGGCGGCGACCGCGGAGGTGCGGGAGTCGACGCCCAGCTTGGCGTAGATGTGGACGAGGTGGGACTTGACGGTGGCCTGGCTGAGGAAGAGCTGCTTGCTGATCCGCGCGTTGGACAGGCCGTCGGCGACGAGCTGGAGGACTTCGGTCTCGCGGCGGGAGAGGGCGGTGGCGGGGGCCCGCATCCGGTCCATCAGGCGCAGCGCGACGGTGGGTGCGAGCGCGGACTTTCCGGCGGCCGCGGTGCGCACCGCGGCGGCCAGTTCCTCGGGCGGGGCGTCCTTGAGGAGGTAGCCGGTGGCGCCCGCCTCGATGGCGGCGAGGATGTCGACGTCGGTGTCGTACGTGGTCAGGACCAGGACGCGGGGTGCGCCCTCGCGGGCGGTGATGGCGGCGGTGGCCCGTGAGCCGAGCATTTCGCCGCCGAACTGGAGATCCATCAGCACCACATCGGGGGCGAGCCGCCCGGCGAGGTCGACGGCCTCCTCCGCGGTGGGGACGTCGGCGACGATGTGGAAGCCGGGTTCGGTCTCCAGGACGGCGCGCAGGCCCGCGCGGACCACGGGGTGATCATCGGCGAGGAGCAGCCGGATCGGCGTTCCGGGCGTCACGTGGCGGCTCCCGGGGCGGGGTCCCCGGCGGTGGCGGGGATGCTCCCGGGGGCACCGCCCGGGGCGTCGGCTGCGCCCGCCGCCACGGTCGGGCAGGGCAGGGTCACGGCGACGGCGGTCCCTTCGCCGGGTGCGGACTCGACGGCGAGGGTCCCCTGGAGGGCGCGGGCCCTGGCGCGCATGGCGGCCAGGCCGAAGCCGGTACCGGTGACCTGCGCGGAGCCGGGTACGGGCACCTCGTCGGGGCGGAATCCGGCGCCGTCGTCGACGACGTCGAGGGCGACCTCGGTGTCCATGTAGCTCAGGGTCAGCTCGGCACGGCCCGCGGCGGCGTGCCGGACGGTGTTGGCGAGCGCGGACTGGGCGATGCGCAGCAGGGCGACCTCGTGCGAGGTGGGGAGCTCGGCGGGCGTCCCCGAGATCCGGCAGCGCACGGCCAGGCCGGTGCTGCGGGCGGTGGTGGCGCACAGCCGCTCCAGGGCGGCGGGAAGGGAGCCGGACTCCAGATCGGGCGGGGTCAGACCGCGGACGAACCGCCGGGCCTCGGCGAGATTGCCCGCCGCGGCGACCCGGGCCTGCCGGACATGGCCGAGGGCCGTCCCGGGCCGCTCCGGCAGGGCGCGCTCGGCGGCACGCAGCAGCAGCTGGATGCTGGACAGGCCCTGCGCGACGGTGTCGTGGATCTCGCGGGCCAGACGTTCACGCTCGGCGAGGACTCCCGCGGCGTGCTCGGCGTCGGCCAGTTCGCTGCGTGCCGCGGTCAGCTCCTCGATGAGCCGGCGGCGCTGTTCGCTCTCGCGGTAGAGGGCTTGGTAGCCGAGGACGACGGCGACCGCGACGGCCGCGCCGAGGGCCGGGCCGAGGACCGTGCCGACGCCGAGGGTGTGGGTGTGCCACCCGAAGCCGGCGACGGCGACGACGGTGGTGAGCGCGACCGAGGGCAGGGCCCAGCGCAGCGGCAGCAGGTGCAGTTCGACGAAGAACAGCGGGAAGGCCAGCCAGACGCCGTCCTGGGTGAGGGCGAGCAGCACCGTCCAGCCCAGCGCGACGGCCGCGAGCCAGAGGGCCGCGGCGGGCAGCGAGGTGCGGACGCGGGGCAGGGCGGGGCCGACGGCGTAGAGGGCGAGCAGCGCGAGGGCCGTGGCGATGACGGCCGGGGCGTCCGGTGTGCGGTCGGCGACCGCCCGTACGGCGGCGAGGGCGAGCAGCGCGGCCACCATCAGATGGAGGCAGCTGCGCAGTACCCGCAGGACAGGGGTGAGGTGGTGATCGGTCACGGCCTCTTCAGGCTATGCGCGGGAACCGCCCGCGGCATCAATCAAAAGGTGGACGGGCGGCCGGGCCTTTCGATCCTCCTGAACCGCTCCGGGGCGCGATGCCCGGGGCCCGCCTGGCGGGTGACGGTGGGCGCAGCGGCCGGACAGCGGGTCCGGCGCCCGAGCCGAGGTGGGCAAAGTCTGTGTTCGTCGCCTGGAGAGACCTGGGATTCGCCAAGGGGCGCTTCGCGCTGATGGGCACCGTGATCGTGCTGATCACGGTGCTCGTGGGCCTGCTGTCGGGTCTCACGGCGGGCCTGGGCAGGGAGAACACCTCCGCGATCACCGGGCTGCCCGCCGATCACCTGGTGTTCCCGGAGCCCGCCGAGGGCGGCGCCGTCGCGTTCGGCGACGCGGCGCTGCCGGAGCGGACCGTGCGCGAGTGGGCGCGGGTGCCCGGGGTGCGGCGTGCGGAGCCACTGGGGATCGCGACGACGAAGGCGCAGGCGGGCGGCAGAACGGCCGCGCTGTCGGCGTTCGGAGTGCGCCCGGGGTCCCCGCTGGCACCGTCGGCGGGTGCGGTCGGGGACGGCGAGACGGTGCTCTCCGAGCAGGCCGCCGAGGCCCTGGGCGTACGGGTCGGCGGCTCGCTCACGCTGGGCGGCCGGTCGGTGCGGATCACGGCGGTGTCGGGCCGGGCGATGTACAGCCACGCACCGGTGATCTGGACGTCCCTCGGCGACGGGCGGGAGGCCGCGGGCGGCCCGGGTGCCCCCGGCGGCGCCGCGGTGCTCGCCCTGTCGACCACCGGTGCGGCCGATCTTGCCTCGGCCGACCGAAAGCTCGGCACGACGACGGTCACCGCCGAGGACGCCCTGGAGGCGATCGGCTCCTACAGCGCCGAGAACGGCTCGCTGCAACTGATGCGCGGCTTTCTGTTCGCCATCTCCGCGCTGGTCATCGGCGCGTTCTTCACCGTGTGGACGATCCAGCGCAGCGGCGATGTCGCCGTGCTGAAGGCGCTGGGCGCCCCCACCGGTTATCTGTTGCGCGACGCGCTCGGCCAGGCGGTCGTCCTGCTGGTGGCCGGTACCGGCCTGGGGACCGCCGTCGCGGCCGGGGTCGGTGCCGCGGTCGACGGCACGGTGCCGTTCGTCCTGGAGGCGTCCACCGTGCTGGTACCCGCCCTGATCATGATCTCGCTCGGTGCCGCCGGCGCCGCGCTGTCCATCCGCCGCATCACGTCCGTGGACCCGCTGACCGCCCTGGGAAGTGCCCGATGAGCCTCGAACTGACCGATGTCACCCTCACCTACCCCGACGGCGGCGCCCGGCTGACCGCGCTGGACGAGGTCTCCCTGGCCGTACCGGCCGGCTGCGTGACCGCCGTGATCGGCCCGTCCGGCTCCGGCAAGTCCAGCCTGCTGGCGGTGGCCGCGACGCTGATCACCCCGGACCGCGGCCGGGTGGTGATCGACGGCACCGACACCGCGGGGATGAGCCGCGCCGCGCTGACGACACTGCGTCGCTCGACGATCGGCACGGTCTTCCAGCAGCCGAACCTGCTGCCGTCGCTGACCGCCGCCGAGCAGCTGCAGGTCATGGCGCACCTGGACGGCCGCTCCCCGCGCGCGGCCCGGCCGCGCGCGCTGGAGCTGCTGGCTGCGGTCGGCCTCGCCGATCAGGCCGGCCGCCGGCCGCACCAGCTCTCGGGCGGTCAGCGGCAGCGGATCAACATCGCGCGGGCGCTGATGAACGACCCGGCGGTGCTGCTGGTGGACGAGCCGACCAGCGCGCTGGACCACGAGCGGGGCGCGGCGGTCCTGGACCTGCTGACCACCCTCACGCGGCAGCGGGCCACCGCGACGGTGCTGGTCACCCACGACCGCGCCCATCTGGACGCGGTGGACGAGGTGGCCGGGATGCTGGACGGGCGGCTGGGCCCACGCGGGGGTGGGGTCAGCTCCCCGCGGAGTCCTGGGCCGGATCGTCGGCGGCGTGCGAGAACAGCTTGAGGACCGGCACGCCGACCTTGTGACGGGCGCGGGAGGCCCAGTCGCGGTGGAAGAACTCCTCGACGAAGTGCGGGGTGGTCAGCACGATCACCTCGTCCGCGTCGGTCTGGTCGACCATGGACCGCAGCAGGTCGAGGGGGTGGTCCTCGACCACTTGTCCGACGGCTTGCGCCCCCGTGGCGCGCAGTGCGGCCAGGGTGTGGGCGAGGGCGCGCTCGGCGGGGGGTTCCGCCCGGGTGCCGCCGGGTTCCTCGCCCTCCCGTACGGCGTCGTCGAACTCGCCGAGTGCGACGTCGTCGATCGCCCGCAGCAGCACGTCCTGCCTGCCGCGCGGCTGCATGAGGACGACGAAGGAGATCTGGTCGCCGCCATGCAGGGTGGTGACGAACTCCACGTCGGCGGGCGTCAGAGGCTTCTCGATCATCAATACGCTCGTGAACACGACGGGCGCCCTTCTTCTCTTCTTCCGGGCGTCGCATGGCACGGCACCCATTCAGAATTCATCCTGCCCCGTCGCCACACGGGGCCTGTTGGCCTTAAGTCTGCCCAACGGAAGCTAAGCGGAACGGGCAATTCCACTGATTGTCATGACCGACGGTAGCGGGTGAAGAGGAACCCGGCCTCTTCCAGTACGGACACCAGGGCGAACCGCTCCGGGACGGCGACCGCGGGACCGTTCATGATGCGCGCCGCGGCGCCCACCGTGACGACAGGAGCCAGCGAAAGGCAGAGCTCATCCAGCGCGCCGGCCGCCGCGAACTGCCCCAGCAGCTTCGGCCCGCCCTCGGTGAGCAGCCGGGTGTGTCCCCGTTCGGCCAGCACCGCCGCCACCCGGGCCGGGTCGACGCCGATGCCCTCGCCGGCGAAAAGCACCTCGACGCCGGCGTCCCGGGCCGCTCGCACCCGGTCCGCCGGGGCGCCCGCGCCGGTCAGCACGAGGGTCGGCACCAGCGGCTCGGTGAACAGCGGCAGCGAGAAGTCCAGCGCCAGCCCGGCGCTCACCACCGCGATGGCGGGCGCCGGGCCCTGCCCCGCGGCTTCCCGGCGCGCCGCGAACGCCGCGCGGGCGCGGGCCGGCCGGTACCCCTCCTGACGAACCGTTTCTGCACCCACCACCACCGCATCCGCCAGACCCCGCAACACGCCGAAGATCCGCATGTCGGCGGCGCCGGAGAGGGGCTGCGAGCGCCCGTCGTGGTGGGCCGCGCCGTCCACGGAGGAGACCATGTTGGCGCGCAGCCAGCCGGGGCGGCCGGCCCGCACCGAATCGTCCGCCGCCGGATACACGTAGGCGTCGGCCAGCTCCTCCAGCGTCCACTCGCGGTCCGTGACGTCCGGCGGCGCCGGGACCGGAGCGGGGTTCCCGTCGTCGTGGGCCGACGGGGGCGGGGCTGCAGTCGGGGAGCTGAGAGGGAACAGGCGTCGCATGGCGGCAGTGTGACATGCCTCGCTCATCGGACCGGCGAGTACGGCGGAGCGACTAGGCTGGACGGCTGTGTCGACTTCCCAGCCCTCGTCCCCGCAGTCCGCTCCCATAGCCGAGCCGCCGGCCGGAGGGAGCGAGGCGGCCCCGGTCGCACTCACCGCACGCGCGCCGCACGTCCCGGCCGAGCACCTAGTCGCCGAGATGGTGCCGCCGCCGCGCTTCCAGGGCGCGCGCTTCGACACCTACATCCCGGACCCGAACCAGCCCAGCCAGGCCGAGGCCGTCCAGGTCCTCGGCGCCTTCGCCGAGAGCATCGACGGCGGGGCCGGCGCGGGTGGCGCCGGCAAGCGGCGCTGGTTCGCCAGGAGCCCCAAGAAGCCCGCCGTGCCCAAGGGCCCTCGCGGTGTCTATCTGGACGGCGGCTACGGCGTCGGCAAGACCCACCTGCTCGCCTCGTTGTGGCACGCCACGCCCGCACCGGCCGAGCGCAAGGCGTTCGGCACGTTCGTCGAGCTGACGAACCTCGTCGGCGCGCTCGGCTTCCAGCAGACCGTGCGCACGCTCGGCGAGCACCGCCTGCTGTGCATCGACGAGTTCGAGCTGGACGACCCCGGGGACACCGTCCTGGTCTCCACCCTCCTCGGCAAGCTGGTCGACGCCGGGGTGGCGCTGGCCGCCACGTCCAACACCCTGCCGGGCAAGCTCGGTGAGGGCCGGTTCGCCGCCGCCGACTTCCTGCGCGAGATCCAGGGCCTGAGCGCCCACTTCCGGCCGCTGCGCATCGACGGCGAGGACTACCGCCACCGCGGCCTGCCCGAGGCGCCCGCCCCGTACGACGACGAGACCGTCACGCGCGCCGCCTACCGCACCCCCGGCGCCTCACTGGACGACTTCCCCTCCCTGCTGGAGCACCTGTCCAAGGTCCACCCCAGCCGGTACGGCGCGATGTGCGACGGCATCCGGGCGGTCTGCCTCACCGACGTCCAGGCGGTGCCCGACCAGTCCACCGCCCTGCGGCTGGTGGTCCTCGCGGACCGGCTCTACGACCGTGAGGTGCCGGTGCTGACGTCCGGCAAGCCCTTCGACGAGCTGTTCAGCGACGAGATGCTGCGCGGCGGCTACCGCAAGAAGTACTTCCGCGCCATCTCCCGGCTGACGGCACTGGCGCGTGACGCGGGGCCGCTGGTGGCGGACCGGGGCTAGCCTCTCCCCTTCTGTGGCCGAGCGCCGTCCCCGTGCATCCGGGGGACGGCGCTTCGCGCATGGTTCCCGGCGGCCTGGTCGCGTGATACACACGTGCGGGTCACGTCACCTGTCCGCCAACAGGGAGTTGCCCATGTCCGCGACACGACGTCAGATCCTGGCAAGAACCGGTGCGCTGGGGGCGGGTATCGCCTTCACCGGAAGCCTCACCGAGCTCTTCGCGGGGACCGCCGCCGCCCAGAGCACGGGCGGGAGCGGCTACGGACCGCTGGTCCCCGACCCGGACGGCCTGCTCGACCTCCCCAAGGGCTTCCGCTACAAGGTCCTCTCCCGGGAGGGCGGTCCGCTGTCCTCCGGCGAGGGCAAGGTGCCCAGCAACTGCGACGGCATGGCGGCCTTCCCCGGCCCCGACGGCCGGCCCAACCGCACCTATCTCGTCCGCAACCACGAGAACCGCACGGGGTCGCGTTCCGCCGTCCCCACCGTCCCCGAGCTGACCTACGACCCGGGCGGCGAGGGCGGGTGTACGGCCCTGGAACTCGACCGGGACAACAACCTCCGGAGCGAGCGGGTCGCCATCGCCGGCACCTCCACCAACTGCGCGGGCGGGCCCACGCCTTGGCACACCTGGCTCACCTGCGAGGAGACCGAACTCCGGGCCGGTGAGGAGAACTACACCAAGGACCACGGCTTCATCTTCGAGGTCGACCCGTACGACCCGCGCCGCACCGGCGCCGTCCCGCTGACCGCCATGGGCCGCTTCCAGCACGAGGCGATCGCCGTGGACCCCGCCACCGGCACGGTCTACGAGACCGAGGACGCCTTCGAGAAGCCGTTCGGTCTCTTCTACCGCTTCCTTCCCGAGAAGCCGAAGGGCGGACGGGGCTCACTGCGCGCCGGCGGCCGGCTGCAGGCCCTGCGCGTCCCCGGAGTCCCGGACCTCTCCGGCGTCCAGGAGCCCGGCGCCACCTTCGATCATGTCTCCTGGGTGGATGTCCCCGACCCGTTGGCCCGCGAGACCCCGATCCGCTTCCAGGACTTCGGGCCCGGGGGCATCACCCACGCACAGAAGCTGGAGGGCTGCTACTGGGGCGGCTCCTGCGTGTACTTCGTCTCCAGCTTCGCGCACAGCGACGAGGGTTCGGCCGCCGACCACTACGGCCAGGTGTGGAATTACGACCCGCGGCGGCGCCGGCTCACCCTGGTGGTCGTCTTCGGACCGGACGCCGACCTCCAGCTGCCCGGCGAATCCCCCGACAACATCACGCTGGCGCCCAGCGGCGGCCTGATGGTCTGTGAGGACGGGGACGGCGCGCAGCACGTCTTCGGGCTCACCCGGCGCGGCCAGGTCTATGCGATGGCCCGCGGCCGGCAGAACATCGGCACCCCGGAGAAGCCGGAGTGGGGCGAGTTCGCGGGGGTGACCTTCTCCCCGGACCACCGGACGATGTACGTCAACTGCTACACGCCGGGCACGACCTTCGCCGTGACCGGGCCCTGGCACCACTGACGGTCCCGCGCCGGCGGGGTACCCGGGCGCTCGGGGCCCGGGTACCCGACCGGCCGCGCGACGCCGCGTCCGCGACGTCAGCCGGAGCAGGCGGAACGTTCGGCTTCCTGCCACTCGCAGACCGGGCACAGCACGATGCCGGGGCGGGTGACCGGGTACTCGGTCGGCTTGCCGCACTGCACACAGTCGGCGAAGGGCGGGCCGACAGCGGCCTCGGAACCGGCACCCGTGGCGCCGGTGCCCTCGGGGGCGCTGTCGCGGTTGCGCGTGTGCGCGTCGCTGGCTGCCATACCTCCGAGCGTACGCCGGTCCGGCACGGCCGGGCGGCGGCAGAGTCCGTGAGCGGGCCTCGCCCGGAAGCCAATCCGCTCAGGTCCGACGGGAGCTGAGAGCGCAGGCGACGGCTGTCGCGGCGGCCGCGATCAGGACGGTGGCGGCCAGCGGCAGCCACGGGGTGTGGATCGTCCCGCGTACGGAGCCGGTGACCAGGCCCGATACGGCGGCGTTGGCGGGCGAGGCGCTCAGCACGGACAGCAGCAGCGCGGCGAGCAGCCCGGCAGGCACGGCGGAAGCGGGACTGCGCAGGACCGGCCAGTTGCACAGCGCACCGATCGCGGTGCCCAGCAGCACACAGGCCAGCCCGGCGAGCAGCCCGGCGCCGGCCGCGGGCAGGATCGGTACGGCGACGCGGTCAACGGAGGAGTGCGGGTCGGAGAACAGTGCGACGAACGCGACGCCGACCAGCCCGAGGAGCTGTGCGGCGCCCGCCGCGGTCAGGACGCAGGCGAGGTGCACGCGGCCGGGGCCGGCAGCGGCCGCGGCGCAATTGCGGGCGGCAGGCGGCTCGTTGCCTACGCAGACCCTGGTCAGCCACGCCGCGACGGGCAGCAGCCCGGCGGCGGCATAGCCGTACGCGTCGAGAACGGGGCCGCCGGTCTGCACACCGATGGCCAGGAACGCGGCGTACATGATGGCCGGCGGGAGCCAGCGGTGCGAGCCGAGGAGCAGGGCCGCCTGGTAGCGGAGCAGGGCGGTCACGGGAGGGGACCCTCCTCATCGGGGACGGGGCCGGGGTCGGGGTCGGGGTCGGCGTCGAGATCGTGGCCGTGGTGCGCTCCGGGCCCTGTCCGTCCCTCGGGCGGGGCGGCGGTCACCGCGCGGATGTGCCAGGGCGGACGGGCGGTGAGCAGTGCGCGCAGCAGCGCGTCGGAGTGGAAGGCCGGGACGGTCAGCCGGGTCGTTCCCTCCGGCCCTGCCACGATGTCCGGACGTCCCGGCAGGGCGTCCGCGCCGGGGCGCGGGGTGCTGCCCGGCGGGCCCTGGGCATCGATGATCACGCGTGGGCCCCGGTCCGCCGCCGCGCGGCCGCCTCCGGGCCCCGCGGCTTCCTCGGCCAGCAGTCGCCCCTCGGCGACGCGGTAGCGCGCGTCTGCCGCGCCGGCCAGACGGCGCGGGTCGTGGTCGACGAAGACGACGGTGCCGCCGGCCGCGACCCGCTCGGCGACCGCGCGGTCGAGCTCGTCGCGCGCCGCACCGTCCAGGCCGGTCCACGCCTCGTCCAGGACGAGGAGTTCGGGCTCGGCCATCAGCGCCTGGGCGACGGCGACCTTCTGGCTCGTCCCCTTCGACAGGTCGGCCAGCGGCGTGCGTGCGTGCCCGGCCGCCCCGAAGCGGGTGAGCCACTCCGTGGCGCGTCGGTCCGCTTCGGGACCGCGCAGGCCGTGCACGCGGCCGAGGTGGGTGAGGTAGCCGACGGCGGTGAAGGGCAGGGCGGCCGGGAACCGTTCGGGGACGTACGCGGTGCGCGGGCGCCCGGTGATCCGCCCGGCGGAGGGCCGGTCGATCCCCGCCAGCAACCGCAGCAGCGTGGACTTTCCGCAGCCGTTGGTGCCCTCGATGCGCAGCAGCGCGTGGGCGGGTACGTCCAGGTGCACGTCCCGCAGCACCCAGTCCCCCCGCACCCCGTAGCGCCGCCCGACTCCGTCCAGCCTCACGCGCCTTCCCCCTCCCCCGCTGTCCCCGACAGTAGCCGGGTCAGTTGCCCGCGGTCTTCTCGGGGCGCAGCTCGCTCGGCCGGACGATCACGAACCCCTCGCCCTCCAGGCGGAGTTGGACGGCCTCGCCGGAGCCGCCGCGCAGCATCGACCCCATGCTCTGCGACCGGTGCAGCGAGGTCTGCAGGGAGCTGCTCCAGCCGACCACCGCGTCGGTGTCGACGAACACCGGGGCCTGCGGGGAGACGGGTATGACGATGGGGTTGCCCTCGCACATCACGCCCAGCTTGCCGTGGCCGCTGAAAACGGAGTTGAAGAGTCCGCCGCCGACCATGCCGGCACCCTTGACGACCTTGATCTCGTAGGCCAGCGACGGGTCGAAGCACAGCACATTGCGGCCGTTGACGGTGATGCCGTCGCCGGGGCCGAGGTCGATGATGAAGCAGTTGGCGGCCTCGTGCGCGAACCACACCTCGCCCTTGCCGCGGACGGCCATCAGCGCCAGGCCCTCGCCGGTGACGGCCCGCTTGAGGAACTTGCCGACGCCCTGCCCCTGCTTCTCGAACTGCAGGTCGCCGCGGTAGGCGATCATCGCGCCCTGGCGCGCGTAACACTCCCCTTCCAGCGCGTACTTGATCGACTTGGCGTTCTGCTGTGTCATGCCGGGCGCGGTGGCCTGTGTGGCCATGTTCTCGGAGGCGAAGAGGTCACTGTTCATGGCCAGGATGCTAGGCCGTTCGTGAACGGGGCGGAGGTGAAATCGGCAGCGGACGGGCGGAGGGGCCGTGCTGCCCGACCGCGCCCCTGGTGCGCCTTGCCGGTGGACGATGCGGGGAGCCCGCCCCTCCGGCGGTGGCTGCGCCGCTGTCGGAGGCGGCTGGCAAACTGGGCGGGTGACCAGCGCAGAGACCACCCGATCCGCCCGATCCACCGGTATCACCGACGCCGCGGGTCCGGCCGACCAGGACCGCCCGGCTCCCCGGCCCGCCCCGGCTCCGCAGGATGTCCCGGACGCGCGGGAGGTGACCGGCCCGGAAGCGGCGCCGCAGTTCGTGCTGCCGCTGGTCGCGCGGATCGAGCGGGCCGAGCCGCCGGCCCGTACGGACGCGCTGGAGACGGCGGCGCGCGCGGTGCTCGTGCTCCTGTCGGACGAGCGGGCGGTCGGCGAGGGCGAGTGGGCCGCCGCGGTGCGGGACTGGCAGGACGCGCAGATCCGGAAGGTGGTGCGGCGGGCGCGCGGCGCCGAGTGGCGGCGGGCGCAGGAGCTGCCGGGCATCACGGTCCGCGGCCACCACGCCGAAGTGCGGGTCCATCCGCCGGTGCCGCTGGACGGCTGGCCCAAGGACCTGGCGCGGCTCCAGGTCTCGGGGACCGAGTTGGACGACCCGGCTGAGCCCGAGGCGCCGCCGGCGGACCGGCCGGTGCTGTGGTTCAACCCCGAACTGCAGATGTCGGCGGGCAAGGAGATGGCGCAGGCCGGACACGGCGCACAGCTGGCGTGGTGGGGTCTGACCGAGGAAGAGCAGGCAGCCTGGCGCGCGGCCGGCTTCCCCCTGGCCGTCCGCTCCGCGGAGCCGGCCGCCTGGGAAGCGCTGACCCGCAGCGGGCTGCCCGTCGTCCAGGACGCCGGGTTCACGGAGATCGCCCCGGGCTCGTGCACGGTCGTCGCGGACCACCCGGCACTGCGCCGGACGCCGCCGGGCAGCCACTGACCGTTGCGCGTGGCCCCTTTGCCGTTGCGGCGGCCGTGCGGTGCCCGCGGCCCCGCCCTCTGGCCACGGCATCCGGATCCGGATCCGGCCACCCGACGGCGGCTGCCCGCGCGAGGCGCGAAGGCGCGGACGGGGATGTCCACGTTGGTCCACGGGTGCCGGACCGCGTCCCCGGTGAAGCTCAAATCAACCTCTGAACCGCACCGCTACAGGGTTCGGCCTACCGCGGCCGGGTGAAGAGTACCCACACCACGGAGGGGACGGGGGAGCTATGGAGCGCCTTGGTACGGGAATCGGCTGGCGGCCGGAAATCGCCGAGGAGATCGCGGAACTGCCCGGCGTGGACTGGGTGGAGGTCGTGGCCGAGAACATCTGTCCCGGCCATCTCCCGCCGGCCGTGCAGGAACTGCGGGCACGCGGCACCACCGTCGTCCCGCACGGCGTCTCGCTCGGCCTCGGCGGCGCGGAGCGTCCCGACGCCGGCCGGCTGGCCGCCCTCGCCGACCGCGCGGAGGCCCTGGGCGCGCCGCTGGTCTCCGAGCACATCGCGTTCGTCCGGGGCGGCGGACCGCTCACCGCCTCGCCGCTGATGGAGGCCGGTCATCTGCTGCCGGTGCCGCGCACCCGGGACGCGCTGGACGTGCTCTGCGAGAACGTCCTGATCGCCCAGGACGCGCTGCCCGTACCGCTGGCCCTGGAGAACATCGCCGCGCTCATCAACTGGCCGGGCGAGGAGATGACCGAGGGCCAGTTCCTGACCGAGCTCGTCGAGCGGACGGGCGCGCGGCTGCTCATCGATGTCGCCAACCTGCACACCAACCACGTCAACCGGGGCGAGGACCCGGCCGCCGCGCTGGACGCGCTGCCGGTCGAGGCCATCGCCTACGTCCATGTCGCGGGCGGCGTGGAGCGGGACGGCGTGTGGCACGACAGCCACGCCCACCCGGTGACCCGGCCCGTCCTGGACGTACTCGCCGAACTCTGCGCCCGCGTCACCCCACCCGGGGTGCTGCTGGAGCGCGACGAGGACTTCCCCGAGGGCGGCGAGCTGGCCGGCGAACTCGACGCGATACGCACCGTGCTGAAGGAGGTCAGCCATGTCCGGGCAGCTTGAGTCCATGAGCGGCCGGAGCGGGGCCGGACCCGGCACCGGGTCCCCGGCATCGCCGTCCGGCGGCCGAGAGGCGGCGGAGACCGGCACCGAGGCGGCGCGGCAGCGGCTCGCCCTCGCGCAGACCGCGCTGCTGTCCGCCCTGGTCGCGGGGACGCCGGCCCCGGAGGGCTTCGACGGTGCCCGGCTCCGGGTGCAGAGCAGGGCGCTGACCGCCAAGCGGGCATCCGTGGTGGCCAAGGTGGCTCCCGAGCTGCCCGAGATCCTCGGCGAGGAGTACCGGGCCGCCTTTCCCGGCTACGCACGGCACCGCCCCATGAGCGGCGGCTACCGGCAGGACGCCATGGACTTCGCAGCGTATCTGCTGGCCCAGGACCGTCCCCGGGATGCCGCCGCGCGCCGGGAGCTGGCGCAGTGGTGGCGCGACCGCGCGGGGCCGAGGCCGCCGTCGGCCGGGCCCGTGTCCCGCCTCGCGCGCGCCCTGCGGCGTGCACTGGGCCGGGGGTGACCGCCATGTCTTTCGATGTGTCTTTCGCGCAAGGGGTGTATGCGGGCGTCCTCGCCTCGTCGCTGCTGCTCATCATCGGGGTGGCCGCCTCCGGCCGCCGGACGCCGTCCACCCGGCTGGTGGACGCCCCGACCCAGGACCCATGGGAGATCGCCTTCCTCGCCGGCGGCCCTGCCCGGGTGGCGGACGCCGCGATCGCCACGCTGCACGAGGACGGCCGGCTCGCGATCGGCGGTCCCGGCGTGGTGACCGTACGTCAGGCCGTCGCCCGGGACCCGGTCGAGCAAGCGGTGCTCGACACCCTCGCCCGGACACCGGGAGGGGCGCTGGCCACGCTGCGCGCCGGCTTGATGCGCAGCCCCGCGGTCCAGGAGATCGGCGACCGGCTGGAGGTGCGGGGCCTGATGCGCAATCCGCGGCGCGCCCGGGTCTGGCGGCGGCTGGCCGGCGCGCAGATGACGGCGTGCGTGGCGGTCCTCTTCCTGAGTGTGCTGCTGACGCTCTCGGGGGCGATCGAGGAGGCTTTCGACGAGCCGCCCACCTTCTTCACCATCGCCCCGGCGGTGTTCGTGGGCGTCGCCGTCGGATCGGTCTGCAAACGCACGGCCGGCCGCCGGGTCACCAAGGCGGGTTCCTTCACGCTGCACACCGCACGGGTGGCCCACGCCTCCGGTGCCCTGGGGGCGGCTCTGCGGCCCGCCGGACTCGTGGTGGCGCTCGGCGGAACGGCCCTGCTCACGGACGAGATCCTGCGGCAGCAGCTCGCGGAGGCGCAGCGTGTCACGGCGTCCGGCTCCGCCACGTCGTCCGGCGGTTCCTCCGGGAACGACTCCGGCTGGAGTTCTCCGGGCGACGGGACGGCGTCGTGGTGCGGTTCCTCCGACGGGGGTTCGGGGTGCGGCAGTTCGTCGTCCGGCGGTGGCTCGTCGTGCGGCGGCGGATCGAGCAGCTGTGGCGGGTCGTCCTCCGGTGGGTCGAGCTGCGGCGGGGGCGGCTGCGGCAGCTGACGCCGGGCGGGAGACCGGGGCCGGCGCGCCTACCCGGATGCCGGGGCCTCTCGGGAGCGGGGGTGGCAACAGCGCGGACGCCCGCCCCGGCCCCGCCGCGCGACCGACGGAAACCGGCCATGTTCCCCGCCCCGCCGAAGGCTCCTCCGCCGCCAAGCCGCCAACTGCCTTCCGGATACCGAGAAACCGCGTGGCGGCAGGTGACGTCCGTCCCGTAGAACCTTCCGCCATGTGGCTCCTCTTTCTCCTCATCGCCTGGGGGGCGGCCTGCCTCTCCTGCGCGTATGCCTGCCGTACGGCGCTCGCCGCCGCCCAGGCTCCGGACGGCGTTGCCCGGACGACATCCGGCAGCGGCCAGGACCGGGAATTCGCCGACCGCCACGGGCCACCCTCGCTGACCCTGTACGAGACGGCCTACCTCACCGGCGGCCCGGGCCGGCTGGCGGACGTCGCGCTGGTGTCGATGGCTCAGCAGGACCGGCTGCTGCTGGCCCACACCGGGTGGGCGACCGTCGTCGACCCGGTCGGCCGGGACGCCGTCGAGCGGGCCACGCTCACCGCCATCGGCCCGGAAGGACAGCGCGCGATACCGGCGGTACGCGGCGCCCTCGACGGATCCGACGCGGTGCGGGCGCTGGCCGGCCGGCTCGTCACCGCCGGTCTCGCGCAGCCCGACGCGGCCCGCAGGGACGTCGGTCACGCGGTGCGCCGGTTACGGCGGGCCACCGCCGTGGTGCTGCTGACCGCGGCGGCGGCCCTGTGGATGACGCCGCCGGGCACGGCCACCGGGCCGATGCTCGCCTGGTTCGCCCTCCCCCTGGTACTCACCACGGGCACCTGGGCGATGGCCCGGGTGGACGTTCACCCGTACACCCACTGGGCCACCGCGGCGGGCGAGCACCTGGTGCGGCGGGTCGCGGCCGCCGGCGGCCGGGCCGAGCGGCACGGCGGCGACGCCGGCAGCGAGGTCCCCGAACAGGGCGCCGGCAACGACAGGGACAGCAGTGACGGCACGGCCTACAGGGGTGGCTGTCCTCCCGGACGACACGGTGGGCGGAGCAGGCGCGCGAGGCGTCAGAGGTGCCAGGGGCACGGCAGGACCGACACCCGTGCCGCCCTCACGGCGCTCGCCGTCCACGGCCCCGACGCGCTCGCCGATCCCGTGCTGCGAGCCGCGCTCCACTCTTCCGGGGTATAGCTGCCGACACCGGTGCCCGGTGCTTTACATCGGCAACGACCGGCCCAACTATCCCTTTTGTATGCACACCGTGCGGCCCAGTGCACCAGCCTCTCGCCGTGCGCCGCGCACCACGCACCACACGAAGGGACGTTCGTGAGAGCACTCGCGTTGTACGGCACCATCGGGTCGCTGGTCCTGACCGCCCTCGCCACCGCCCCGGCGGGTGGTGCCACCGGGCCCTCCACCGCGCCGCCGGCCCCTGTCCCCCACCCCATTGCCTTCGGCCGGTGCGCAGCGGTGGAGCATCTGCCCGCCACCGTCGAGTGCGGCAAGGTCACCGTCCCGCTCGACTACGCCCGCCCCAACGGCAAGAAGATCGACCTCACCGTCAGCCGGATCCGCGCCACCGCACCCAAGGAGCGGCAGGGCGCCCTGGTCTTCAACCCCGGCGGTCCGGGCGCGAGCAGCATGGAATTCCCGCTCTACGGCGCGCTCCCCAAGTGGCGCAAGACGGCCCGTGCCTACGACTTCGTCGGCTACGCGCCGCGCGGTGTCGGCCGCTCGGCGCCGCTGTCCTGCCAGAACCCGCAGGAGTTCACCAAGGCGCCCACCGAGAGCCAGAAGTACCCCACCGATGAGTTCAAGCGCCAGAAGCAGGCGCAGGCCAAGGCGTACGCCCAGGGCTGTGCCCGCAACGCCGGGGCGGACCTGCCGTTCTACAACTCCGTCAACAACGCCCGCGACCTGGACATGGTGCGGGCCGCGCTCGGCGAGAAGAAGCTGACGTTCATGGGCGCGTCCTACGGGACGTACTTCGGCGCCGTCTACGCGACGCTCTTCCCCGGCCACGTGCGCCGGATGGTCTTCGACAGTGTGGTCAACCCCGACCCCCGGCAGATCTGGTACCGCAACAACCTCGACCAGAACATCGCCTTCGAGCGCCGCTGGGGCGACTGGCTGCGCTGGGTCGCCAAGCACCACACCCACTACCGCCTCGGCAAGGACGCCAAGGCGGTGCAGCGCGCGTACGACTCGGCCGTCAAGAAGGTCCGCCGCACCCCGCTCAACGGGAAGATCGGCCCCGCCCAGCTCCAGGCCGCCTTCCTCAAGACCGGTTACAACGACGCCTACTGGCCGCTGCGCGCCGAGGCCCTCGCGGGCTTCCTGCACGGCAACCCCAAGCCGCTGATCGCCCAGGCCACTCCGCGGGCCGAGGGCGCCAAGGCCGAGGAGAACGGCAACGCCGTCTACACCGCCGTCGAGTGCAACGACGCCGCGTGGCCCCGCGACTGGCAGACCTGGGACCGCGACAACACGGAGGTCGCGCGGGCGGCGCCGTTCGAGACCTGGGACAACGCCTGGATGAACCTGCCGTGTGCCTACTGGCCGGAACGGTCGGTGTCGGCCCAGGCCGGGATCGAGGCCGCGGCGGACAAGACGGTCCGCCAGGCCGCCGGGGGCAGCAACCGCAGCGGCGACAACGGCCTGGCCGAGGCCACCGCGCGCGCCGCCGCGACCGGCGTCGACGACGCGCTCAACCCCGGGGGCCACGGCCCGGTCGACATCCGCACGGAGCCCGGCGCGCTGCCTCCGGTGCTGCTGCTCGCGGCCGAGCGGGACGCGGCGACGCCGTACCCGGGCGCGCTGGAACTGCAGCAGCGGCTGGCCGGCTCCGCGCTGGTCACCGAGAACAAGGCGGGCACGCACGGCATCGCCCTCGGCGACAACACCTGCGTGAACGCGTACACGGAGGCATATCTGCTGCGGGGCAAGGTCCCGGCGCACCGGGTGTACTGCGCGCCGCGGGCCGAGCCGGAGCCGGGCAAGCCGGCGGTGCAGAAGAAGTAGGCGCCGGCAGGCGGTGTGCACGGAGAAAAGACGCTGCGGGCCGTCCCCGAGGGGGCGGCCCGCAGTGCTGTGCGGCGCGGCCCGGTCAGGCCAGGCCGGCGACCAGTTCGGAGACCGGCTTGCGACGGCCCGTGTAGAACGGGATCTCCTCGCGGACGTGCTGACGCGCCTCGGAGGCACGCAGATGACGCATCAGGTCGACGATGCGGTAGAGCTCGTCGGCCTCGAACGCCAGGATCCACTCGTAGTCGCCCAGCGAGAAGGACGGCACGGTGTTGGCGCGGACGTCCGGGAAGCCGCGGGCCATCTTCCCGTGGTCGGCGAGCATCCGCCGGCGGTCCTCGTCGGGGAGGAGGTACCAGTCGTAGGAGCGCACGAAGGGATAGACGCTCACGTAGTCGCGGGCGACCTCGTCGGCCATGAAGGCCGGGATGTGCGACTTGTTGAACTCGGCGGGGCGGTGCAGCGCCATGTTCGACCACACCGGCTCCAGCGCGCGGCCCAGGCGGGTGCGGCGGAAGAGGTTGTACGCCTCCTGCAGAGCGTCCGAGCTCTCGGAGTGCCACCAGATCATGAGGTCGGCGTCGGCACGCAGACCGGACACGTCATAGGTGCCGCGCACCACGACGTCCTTGGCCGAGAGCTGCGAGAACAGCTCCTCGACCTCGTCGGCGTAGCCGCTGCGGTCCTCGGGGAGCACGTCACGCAGCTTGAAGACCGACCAGAGGGTGTAGCGGATGACCTCGTTGAGGTCCTTCGCCTTCTTGCCGGCGTTCGGGGCCTTCTCCGGTGCGGCTGCGGAGGTCCCGGGCTCGGAAGCGGGGGTGGAAGCGTCTGTCATGCCGTCCATTCTCCCTCGCTCCGGGCGGCGCCCGGCGTCAGGGTCCCGAGGATCTCGTCCGCGGCCCGCCGCGCGGAGCCGATGCAGGCCGGGATACCGACGCCGTCGTAGACCGCGCCGCACACCCGCAGCGCACCGGGCAGGCCGGCCACCGCCTCACGGATCGCCGCCACCCGCGCCAGGTGGCCGACGTCGTACTGCGGCAGGCCGCCGTCCCAGCGGGTCACCGTGCTCGCGACCGGCCGGGCAGCCAGGCCGACCGCCGCTCCGAGGTCGGTGAGCGAGAGATCGACCAGCTCGGCGTCGTCGCGCTTGAGGTCGGCGTCGTCGCCGTACCGGCCGATGGACGTGCGCAGGACGAAGAGGTCGGGGTCGGCGTCCCCGATCCAGCCCCACTTGTGGCTGGCGAATGTCGAGGCCTTGATCCGGTGGCCGTCGACCGGCGGTACGAGGAAGCCGCTGCCTTCGGGCACCGTGTGCAGGTCGGAGCGGCGGAAGGCCATGGTGATCAGCGCCATCGAGGCGTAGTCGACGGTGGCCAGCTCGGTGGCGGCGGCGGGGCAGTCGGGGCGGAGGAGGCGTGCCGCGTGGCCGGCCGGCGCGGCCATGATCACCGCGTCCGCACGGATCGACCGGTCGCCGGCGCGGACCGTCCAGCCGTCTCCGGCGGACCACTTCACTTCCCGCGCCGGGGTGGAGAGGAGGATCTCGCCGCCTGCGCCGCGCACGGCGTCGGCGACGGCACCGGGCAGCGTGCCGATTCCCCCGTCGATGCCCATGAAGACGGGTCCGCCGGGCGGCGCCGCGGCAGCGGCACGCGCCTGCGCGGCCCGTACGCCCGCGATCAGCGAGCGCTCGGCGCGGGCGGCGTCGAAGAGCTGCGGTACGGCGGCGCGCATGGAGATGCGGTAGGCGTCGCCCGCGTAGACGCCGCCCAGCAGCGGCTCGACGAGCCGGTCGACGACCTCGTGGCCGAGCCGTGCCGCGACATAACTGCCGACCGCGACGTCCTCGCCGGCCTCGGTACGCTCCAGGGTCTCGTCCCGGGTGATCCGCGCCAGCCCCTCCTCGGAGACCACTCCGGCGGCGGCGAGCAGATCGAGGTCCCCGGGGACTCCCATGACGTGTCCCTTGGGCATCGGGCGCAGGGCGCCCCGGGTCCACAGGGAGGCGGAGGCGGTGGTGGGCGGCTGCAGCCGGTCGCCGAGGCCGACATCGCGGGCGAGCCGTACCGCTTCCGGCCGCCTGGCCAGCATCGACTCGGCCCCCAGATCGACCGGTACGCCCGCGATCTCGCCGGTGCGCAGCTTGCCGCCGAGCCGGTCGGAGGCTTCCAGGAGCGTCACCCGGGCGCCGCCCTCCAGAAGGCGGTGCGCCGCCGCCAGACCCGAGATGCCCCCGCCGACGACCACGACGTGACCGACGCTGCCGGGCTCCGGGCCCGTACCTGTGTGCGCTGCGCTCATGTCCCCACTCTCTCAGAGGCGATCGGGCTCATGGCCGGTCGGGCTCGGCGACGGTGGACGGCCGGGGAGTCCGCACGGAGTCCTGACCGTGACCGCATCGGGACCTGCGGACGGCAACCCGCGGCAGCCGGTGGCCGTCGAAGAGGCAACATCGGCACGCCACTTCGGGGGGACAGGTCATGCACGGAGCACGACGAGTACGGGGAACGTGGGGCCCACCGGCCGGGCGCGGGCGCCGGGGAGCCGCGGCCGGTGTGCTGCTCGCGGCGACCCTGACCGTCGCCGGGTGCAGTGCGCCGGGCGAAGCGAGCACGGCCGGTGACGCGAAGGCCGACAAGGGGGCGGTCGCACCGACCCAGGCGGCGGGCGACCGGTACGCGCCGGACGGGCAGCGGGCGGGCGAACGCGTCGACGGCGGGGCGAACACGGAGGGCGGCACGGCGACGCCCGGCGGTGCCGCGGACGGCGCGAACGGATCGGACCGCGACAGGACGGCGAAGGCCGCCGCCGCCCAGATCATCAGGACCGCCACGGTCACCGTGCAGACCGAGGACGTGCCCGCCGCGGTGGCCAAGGCGCGCTCGGCGGTGGACGGCGCGGGCGGCTACGTCGGTGACGAGACCACCGATCAGGACTCCGAGGGGCACGACAGGTCGCGGATCGTGCTGCGGGTGCCCCCCGCGGAGTACGACGCCGTGCTGGGGCGGCTGTCCAAGCTCGGCAAGCTCCTCTCGCGGCAGGTCTCGGCGAAGGACGTCACCGACCAGGTGGTGGACGTCGACAGCCGGATCGCGACGCAGCGGGCGAGTGTGGCGCGCGTCCGGACACTGCTCCAGAAGGCGACGACGATCAGTGACATCGTCTCGCTGGAATCCGAACTCACCACCCGCCAGGCGAACCTGGAGTCCCTTCAGGCTCAGCTGAAGTCCCTCAAGGACCGGACGGGAACGGCCACCATCACGCTGCTGCTGCGCGAGCCGGACGCGGCCCCGGAGGAGGAGCGGGACGAGCCGACTTCGTTCGGCGACGCGCTGTCCGGCGGCTGGCACGCCTTCACGGCCGCGGTGCGGTGGGTGCTGGTGGTGATCGGAGCGGTGCTGCCGTTCGCGGTGGCCGGGGCCCTGCTGTACACGCTGTGGCGCCTGATCCGTAACCGGCTGCCGGCCGGTCTGCGCCGGCGGCGTGGGCCCGGCGGGGACAGCGCGAAGGCCGTGCTCCCGCAGCAGCCGCCCGCTGCTCCCGAGCCGGCCGGGGCGGCCGCCCCGGACCCGGCGGCGGACTCGTCCGGCACTTCCGGTGTCAGGGGAGCCCCCCGCTCCCCGGAAGGTGGCTGACGGCCCCGTTGACAGCGGGGGGCGGCGGGCAAAGACTCGGACCGGGCGATCGCGATCTTCGTGGCGCCCGCCGACCATCGAGCCGGGACAGCGAGGACACCGTCTGATGACCGACCCACGCGTACGGGATGTCTATGTCGTCGATGCCGTACGGACCCCCGTCGGCAAGTACGGCGGTGCCCTGGCCGGAATCCGGCCCGACGACCTCGCCGCCCATGTCGTCAAGGCGCTGGTGGACCGGACCCCGGAGCTCGATCCGGCCCGAATCGACGATGTCTGCTTCGGCGACGCCAACGGCGCGGGCGAGGACAACCGCAACGTCGCGCGGATGGCCGTCCTGCTCGCCGGGCTGCCGGTGACCGTCCCCGGCGTGACCGTCAACCGCCTGTGCGGGTCCGGCCTGGAAGCGGTGATCCAGGCCGCCCGCGCCATCGCGCACGGCGACGCGCACATCGCGGTGGCGGGCGGCGTGGAGTCGATGAGCCGCGCGCCGTACGTGCTGCGCAAGCCCGACCGCGCCTTTCCCGCGGGCAACCAGGAGATGTACTCCTCGACGCTGGGCTGGCGGATGGTCAATCCGCGGATGCGCCCGGAGTGGACGGTGTCGCTGGGTGAGGGAGCCGAGCTGATCGCCGACCAGCACGGCATCACCCGCGAGCAGCAGGACGTCTTCGCCCTGGCCAGCCATCAAAAGGCCGCCCGGGCCTGGCGGGAGGGCGCGTACGACGCGGAGGTCGTGCCACTGCCCGGAGTGGAGCTGGAGCGCGACGAGACGATCCGCGAGGCGTCCTCGCTGGAGGCGCTGTCCAAGCTGAAGCCGGTGTTCCGTGCCGCCGGCGGCACGGTCACGGCCGGTAACTCCTCCCCGCTCAACGACGGCGCGGCCGCGCTGCTGCTCGTCGACGAGGAGGGGCTGCGGGCCACCGGGCGCGAACCCCTGGCCCGTATCCGGGCGAGCGCGGTGACCGGCGTCGAGCCGCAGCTTTTCGGGCTGGGCCCGGTGGAGGCCGTGCGGCGTGCGCTGGAGCGGTCCGGGCGCGGCCCGGCCGAGGTGGCGACGTTCGAACTCAACGAGGCGTTCGCGGCCCAGGCACTGGGGTGCATCGGCCAGTGGCCGGACCTCGACCCGTCGGTGGTGAACCCGCGCGGCGGCGCCATCGCCATCGGCCACCCCTTGGGCGCGTCGGGTGCCCGTCTCGCGGGCTCCGTGGCCCATCAGCTGGCGGCACTGGGCTCGGGTACGGGCCTGGCTGCGCTGTGCATCGGGGTGGGGCAGGGGCTGGCGCTCGTGCTGGAGCGCTAGCACGAGCGCGTCGGGAGCGGTCGCGGGCCGGTCCTGTGCCCGCCTTGAGGGAGGGGGCCACGATGCCGGAAAGCAGCCGTGCACAGCTCGGCGAGCTCGACCTGACGGAGGGCGCCGCACCGCCGCCGCGCGGACTGATCATTTTCCTGAACGGCACGTCCAGTTCCGGCAAATCGAGCATCGCCGAGGCGCTGCTTGGCACGCTCGACGAAACGTGCTTCCACATGCCCGTCGACTCCTTCCACGCCATGCGGTCCCGCCGGGAGCTGTCGCCTGACGATCTGCGGTCCGTACTCCACCGCACCTGGCGGGGCTTCCACCGCGCGGTCGCCGGGATGGCGGAGGGCGGCAACACCGTCGTGGTGGACCACGTCCTGAGCCAGCCCTGGCGATTGCGGGACTGCCTGGGCCTGTTCGCTCCCCGGGACGTCGTCTTCGTGGGCGTGCGCTGCTCCCTGCCCGAGCTGGAGCGGCGCGAGCGTGCCCGCGGTGACCGCCCGACGGGCCTGGCCGCCGGCCAGATGGAGAACGTGCACGCCCACGGCGTCTACGACATCGAGTGCGACACGACCACCACCGGCCCCATGGAGTGCGCCCAGCAGATCAAGGACTTCCTCCCCCGCCGCCCCACTCCCACGGCCTTCGAACGGCTCCGCCCGATCCACCACGGCAGCGGGTCACAAGGTGACAAGACCGGCGTGGCGCGTCCCACCCGGACGTGACGCGCCCGGTAAGGGGTACGAGAAGCGGCACGGCGCGGACGTGCCACGAGGACGGCTGAGCGAAAGGCGCGCGGGATGACAGAGCGACTGGTGATCGTCGGCGGCGACGCGGCGGGCATGGCGGCCGCCTCACAGGCCCGCCGGCTGAAGAAACCCGACGAGCTGGAGATCACCGCCTTCGAGCGGAGCCACTTCACCTCCTACTCCGCCTGCGGCATCCCGTACTGGGTCGGCGGCGATGTGGACGGCCCGGACGCCCTGATCGCGCGCAGCGCCGAGGAGCACCGCGAGCGCGCCATCGATCTGCGGATGCGCACCGAGGTCACCGAGCTCGACCTCGACCGCGGCCGGGTGCGCACCCGCGACCTGGAGGACGGCGGCAGGGAGTCATGGACCGGCTTCGACAAGCTGGTGCTGGCGACCGGCGCCCGCCCGGTGCGGCCCGGCCTGCCGGGCATCGACGCCCCCGGCGTGCACGGCGTGCAGACCCTGGACGACGGCCAGGCCCTGCTCGACACGCTCACCGCCTGCTCCGGCAGCCGCGCGGTGGTCGTCGGCGCGGGCTACATCGGCGTCGAGATGGCCGAGGCACTGATCCGCCGCGGCTACGAGGTCACCGTCCTCGAACGGAGCGAGCAGCCGATGTCCACCCTCGACCCGGACATGGGCCGCCTCGTCCACGAGGCGATGTGCGGCATGGGCATCGAGACCGTGTGCGGCGCGACCGTCACCGCCGTGCTGACCGACGCCGAGGGCCGCGCCCGCGCGGTCACCACGGAGGACGCCGAGTACCCGGCGGACGTCGTCGTGCTGGGCCTGGGCGTACGCCCCGAGACATCCCTCGCCGACGCGGCCGGCCTGCCGCTGGGCGAGTCCGGCGGGCTGCTCACCGACCTGGCGATGCGGGTGCGCGGCCACGACACCATCTGGGCGGGCGGGGACTGCGTGGAGGTACTCGACCTGGTCTCCGGGCGCCACCGCCACATCCCGCTGGGCACCCACGCCAACAAGCACGGCCAGGTCATCGGCAGCAATGTGGGCGGCGGCTACGCCACCTTCCCCGGCGTCGTGGGCACCGCCGTCAGCAAGGTCTGCGATCTGGAGATCGCCCGCACCGGGCTGCTCGAAGCCCAGGCCCGCGCCGCCGGCCTGCGGTTCGTCACCGCCACCGTCGAGGCCACCAGCCGGGCCGGCTACTACCCCGGCGCCCGCCCGATGCACGTCAAGATGCTCGCCGAGCACCGTACGGGCCGGCTGCTCGGCGTGCAGATCGTCGGCCACGAGGGCGCGGGCAAGCGGGTGGACGTCGCCGCGGTGGCGCTCACCGCGGGGATGACGGTGGAGCAGATGACCGCCCTCGACCTCGGCTACGCCCCGCCGTTCTCCCCGGTGTGGGATCCGGTGCTGGTCGCGGCCCGCAAGGCGACGGCGGCCGTGCGGTCCGCGGGTACCTGACCGGCGGGGCTGGTGCTCAGCGTGCCGTCTGCGTGTGGACGTACTCGACGAGGCGGGTCAGCGTCTCCGGGTCGGTGCTGGGCAGCACGCCGTGGCCGAGGTTGAAGATGTGGCCCTCCAGCCCGGCGGCGGCGTCCAGCACCTCACGGGCCTTGGCCTCCACGGCCTCCCGGGGGGCGAAGAGCACGGCCGGGTCGATGTTGCCCTGGAGCGCCTTGCCGGGGCCGACCCGGCGGGCTGCCTCGTCCATCGGGACCCGCCAGTCGACGCCGACGACATCCGCGCCCGCCTCGCCCATCAGACCGAGCAGCTCGCCGGTGCCGACGCCGAAGTGGATGCGCGGTACGCCGTAACCGGCGACCGCGTCGAAGACCTTGGTGGAGGCGGGCATCACGGAGCGGCGGTAGTCGGCGGGCGAGAGCGCCCCGACCCAGGAGTCGAAGAGCTGGACGGCGCTCGCCCCGGCCTCGATCTGCACCTTGAGGAAGGCGGCGGTGATGTCGGAGAGCCGGTCAAGCAGGTCGGCCCACAGCTGCGGGTCGCCGTACATGAGCGCCTTGGTGCGCTCGTGGTTGCGGGACGGGCCGCCCTCGACGAGGTAGCTGGCGAGCGTGAAGGGCGCACCGGCGAAACCGATGAGAGGGGTGGCGCCCAGCTCACGGACGAGCATGCCGATGGCCTCGGTGACGTAGTCGACGTCGCCGGGCTCCAGGAGGCGCAGCTGCTCCAGGTCCGCGCGGGTGCGGATCGGGTTCTCGACGACCGGGCCGATGCCGGGCTTGATGTCGAGGTCGATGCCGATGGCCTTGAGGGGCACGACGATGTCGCTGAAGTAGATCGCGGCGTCGACGCCGTGCCGGCGGACCGGCTGCAGGGTGATCTCGGTGACCAGCTCGGGCCGCATGCACGAGTCGAGCATCGCGATGCCCTCGCGGACCTTGCGGTACTCCGGCAGTGAGCGCCCGGCCTGGCGCATGAACCACACCGGCGTGTGCGGCACCGGCTCGCGCCGGCAGGCCCGGAGGAATGCCGAGTCGTACGTTCCGCTCTGCTGCTGGCCCGTGATGGGGGTCTCCCCTGCTCGATCCGAGTGGAGGCTTTGGGGAAGGTCGTTGGCGCTCACGCCCAAATCTTCGCACGTGCCCGAGGACACCTCCGAATGGGCGACGCGCGCATTGGGTGTCCTCCCCGTATGACGGCCCCGTTCCCCCTACCCTTCCGGGCATGGCTGCGGCTCAAGAACACCTCGCGGACAGCGCGGACGAGACCCCGATCCCCTTCCGTAAGGCGGTCGAGGCGCTACGGGCTGCACGACTGCGGCCGGAGATCGAGATCGACCCGACCCCCGCTCCCAAGAAACTCGCCCCCTTCGCGTACGCGCTGGAGGCCGCGGTCGTCGAACCCGGCACCGGCCCGGACGGCGAGGACAAGGACCTGGCGGACGGGCGGCTGGTGCTGCTCCACCAGCCCGAGGGGCACGACGCCTGGCAGGGCGCCTTCCGGGTGGTGACGCTGGCACGGGCGGAACTGGAGCCGGAGATGGGCGCCGACCCGCTGCTGCCCGAGGTGTCGTGGTCGTGGCTCACCGGCGCGCTGGAGGCCCGCGGAGTGCGGTACGGCGAGCCGAGCGGCACGGTGACGCGGGCCGGCTCGCACTACTTCGGCGGGCTGTCCGCGCGGGAGCCGGCCACCCAGATCGAGATCAGGGCCTCGTGGACACCGGCCGAGGGGCCGGGCGGAGTGCCGGACATGGCGGCGCATCTGTCGGCGTGGTGCGACCTGCTGTGCCAGGTCGCCGGGCTGCCGCCGGCCTCGCTCGACGCGGCGCGCGGCGGGGTCGTCCCGCTGCCGCAGCGCCGCGGCCCGCAGCCACGCTGAGCGTCTTCTCCCCACTGCCGGGCCCCGCCGCACGTCGCGGCGGGGCCCGGCCGTTCCGTATGTCCCCGTGATGTCCCCGTGTCGCCTTCTCGGCCTCGTGATCGTCCTCGCGCGTCCGGGCCGCGGGCGCCGGCCCCTCCGCACACGGCTCCGGCCGTCCCGGGGCGCGCCCGGCACTCCCCTATGATCGAGCAGACGTCCGATTTGCCCGAATTGCCCCTAACTAAATCGTGATCAAACTCTAAAGTCCCGCGGGATTGCTGCCGAAGAGGTCAGTGACCCTTCAAACACGGATCATTCCGACTCCCCCGTCGGCTTCCCGCTTCCGTGCCCCGCCACTCCCCCCAGGAGGCCCGGTGTCTGTTCTCCTCGAGCAACCTTCGAGCCTGGTCGCCTACCGCCCGAACAAGCCGACGGCCATGGTCGTCGTGGCCGACCCTCGCGTTCGCTCCACCGTCACCCGCCACCTGTGGGCGCTCGGAGTGCGTGACGTGATCGAGGCGTCGTCCATCGCGGAGGCCCGTCCCCGCGTCGGCAACCCGCGCGATATCTGCGTTGCCGACGTCCACCTTCCAGACGGCTCCGGCCTCACTCTCCTCTCCGAGACGCGGGCCGCCGGCTGGCCCAACGGTCTCGCCCTGTCCGCCGCCGACGACATCGGTGCCGTGCGCAACGCCCTCGCGGGCGGCGTCAAGGGCTACGTCGTCACCGGCACCCGTACCAACCTCGGCCTTCCCGGCCGGCCGGGCGCCGCACCCATCGGCGCCAACGCGGCCCGCATGCAGCGCCGGCCTCCGGGTGCCCCCGGGCACCCCGGTGGCTACCGCGAGCTGTCGGGCCGCGAGGTCGAGGTGCTTCGGCTGGTGGCGGAGGGCCAGTCCAACAAGGCCATCGGCGTCTCGATGGGACTGTCTGCGCTGACCGTCAAGAGTCACCTCGCCCGCATCGCACGCAAGCTCGGAACCGGTGACCGGGCGGGAATGGTGGCGGTCGCACTGCGCACCGGCATCATCCACTGAGCCCGTCAGCGTTACGTCTCGCCCGTCGAGGGATCGTTCCCTCGACGGGCGACGTGCATACACAGATACCCTTGACTGGTGACCGACGCCCAAAAGACCGCAGCAGACACGACACTGCGAGCAGCCGGAGACTCGCCTCCGGATCCCAGTCCGGCGCCGGTACCGCTGTTGGAGCCACGCGAAGGCATCCCCCCGGTGGTCGCCACCGATGAGGCGCTCGCCGAGGTCGTGGCCGCCTTCGCGGCCGGCACGGGACCCGTCGCAGTCGACGCGGAACGCGCCTCCGGCTACCGCTACGGCCAGCGGGCCTACCTCGTACAGCTGCGCCGCGAGGGCGCCGGCAGCGCACTGATCGACCCGGTCGGGTGCCCCGACCTGTCGTCGCTCGGCGATGCCATCGAGGACGCCGAGTGGGTACTGCACGCCGCCACCCAGGACCTCCCGTGTCTGCGCGACATAGGGATGGTCCCCACCCGCCTGTTCGACACCGAGCTGGCCGGCCGGCTGGCCGGCTTCGCCCGGGTCGGCCTGGGCGCGATGGTCGAGAACGTCCTCGGCTACGCCCTGGAGAAGGGCCACTCCGCCGTCGACTGGTCCACCCGCCCGCTGCCCGAGCCGTGGCTGCGCTACGCCGCGCTCGACGTCGAGCTGCTGGTGGATCTGCGCGACGCCCTGGAGGAGGAGCTGGAGCAGCAGGGCAAGCTGGAGTGGGCCCGTCAGGAGTTCGCCGCGATCGCCGCCGCTCCCCCGGCCCCGCCCCGCAAGGACCCCTGGCGCCGTACCTCGGGGATGCACAAGGTGCGCAGGCGTCGCCAGATGGCGGTCGTCCGTGAGCTGTGGACGGCCCGCGACCAGGTCGCCCAGCGCCGCGACGTCTCCCCCGGCAAGGTTCTCGGCGACGGCGCGATCGTGGAGGCGGCGCTGAATCTGCCGCCGAACACCCACGCCCTGGCCGCGCTGCCCGGCTTCGGCCACCGCATGGGCCGCCGTCAGCTGGAGCAGTGGCAGGCCGCGGTCGACCGCGCGCGGGCCCTGCCCGACAACGAGCTGCCGCAGCCGGGACAGGCGCTCAACGGGCCGCCGCCGCCCCGTTCCTGGGCCGACAAGGACCCGGCCGCCGCGGCCCGGCTGTCGGCCGCGCGGACCACGGTGACCTCGCTCGCCGAGAGCCTGAATCTCCCGCAGGAGAACTTGATCACTCCGGACACCGTGCGCCGGCTGTGCTGGGAGCCGCCGGCGCAGCCGACCGAGGAGACGGTCGCCGAGGTGCTGGCCGGGCACGGCGCACGCCCCTGGCAGATCGAGAAGGTCGCGCCGATCCTCACCGCGGCACTCCTGGCCGACGCCGACTGACACCGCCCGTGGCGCCGGTCCGGGGCGGACCGGCGCCGTTCAGTCGCGGTCGACGTGCTTGCGCAGGATCTTGCGGTCGGTCGCGCCGATGTCGTACGTCGCCCTGTTCCAGTCGGGGGTGACGATGTCGACGGCCCAGGAGAGCGTGCCGTTGCCGAAGCCGCCCAGCTCGATGGAGCTGACGGTCCCCTTCTGCCCGGCGGTGGCGCTCTGCACGGCCTGCTGCGCCGTCACCGTGGACCGGCTGAGCCGGCCGGCCAGCTCCCGCTTGTCCTCCGCGTCCTGATCCGGCTCGGCGCGCGGCGGGTCCGCCTTGCCGGTGGCCGCGTCGACGCGGACGGTGTGGGCGGTGCCGTCGACGGTCGCCACCTCGGTCTCCCAGACCGCACCGCCGCCGGGGGCGCCCTCGAGTTCGGCGGAGACCGGCTCGGTGGCCGGGACCGCCGCGATCGCGGCGGTCAGCGCCTGCTCGTAGTTGACCTTGGCCGCCGGGACGAGCGCCTTGCGCTCGGCCTGGTCCTCGGTGAGCCCGCCGCTCGGGGAGGCCGGGGCGGACCGGGACGCCGGCGCGCTGGGCGCCGCCGACCTCGGCGCGGTGCCGGCCGCGCTGCTCTTGGTGGCGCCGTCCGCGACACCGCTGTCCTCGTCCGCGCAGCCTGCCAGCAGCACTCCCGCGGCGGCGATGACGCATGCCAGGCCGAGCGCGCGGGGCGCCGCCGGACGCCGGCACGCTCCCGCGGCGCCAGTTCTCTTCGCACACATATGGGCACTCTAAGTCCAATATGAGTAGATTCTGAGTACCCGTCGGACGTGGCTTCGTGCGCACCGGCGGCAGCCGCGCCCACACGGGTCCCGCGCCGCAGTTTCCGCCTCCTCCCGGTGTGACGTTCACCGCTCCGGGCGGTGGGGGTGTGCAGCTTGGTTACCCGTAAGTAGCATGTGGGGTGTGAAGCGTCCCCCGGGGCGCCCCGCAGCAGTGCCATCCCGCACCTGGAGGAGAGCCAACGTGCCTCGTACCGCTAGGGACGTCGTCTTCGTCGACGGCGTCCGCACCCCGTTCGGCAAGGCGGGCCCGAAGGGCATCTACCACGAGACCCGCGCCGACGATCTCGTCGTGAAGGCCATCCGGGAGCTGCTGCGCCGCAACCCGGACCTGGACCCCGCGAAGATCGACGAGGTCGCCATCGCCGCGACCACCCAGATCGGTGACCAGGGCCTGACCCTGGGCCGCACCGCCGGAATCCTCGCGGGTCTGCCGCAGTCGGTCCCCGGCTTCTCCATCGACCGCATGTGCGCCGGCGCGATGACCGCCGTGACGAGCATGGCCGGCGGCGTGGCGTTCGGCGCGTACGACGTCGCCCTCGCCGGCGGTGTCGAGCACATGGGCCGCCACCCCATGGGTGAGGGCGTCGACCCCAACCCGCGCTTCGTGTCGGAGAAGCTCGTCGACCAGTCGGCCCTGTTCATGGGCATGACGGCGGAGAATCTCCACGACCGCCTGCCGCACATCACCAAGCAGCGCGCCGACGAATACGCCGTGCGCTCGCAGGAGAAGGCCGCCAAGGCGTACGCCGACGGCAAGATCCAGGCCGACCTGGTCCCGATCTCCGTCCGCCGCACCAACGCCGAGGCCGGCGAGACCGGCTGGGGCCTGGCGACGTCCGACGAGCCGATGCGTCCGGGCACGACCCTGGAGAACCTCTCCGGCCTCAAGACCCCGTTCCGTCCGCACGGCCGGGTCACCGCGGGCAACGCGGCCGGCCTCAACGACGGCGCGACCGCCTCGCTGATCGCCGCCGAGGACGTGGCGCGCGAGCTGGGACTGCCGGTCAAGATGCGTCTGGTGGACTTCGCCTTCGCCGGCGTCGAGCCCGAGGTCATGGGCATCGGCCCGGTCCCGGCGACCGAGAAGGCGCTGGCCAAGGCCGGTCTGACGATCGACGACATCGGCCTGTTCGAGATCAACGAGGCCTTCGCGGTGCAGGTGCTCTCGCTCCTGGACCACTACGGCATCGCGGACGACGACCCGCGCGTCAACCAGTACGGCGGCGCGATCGCGTTCGGCCACCCGCTGGCCTCGTCCGGCGTCCGCCTGATGACGCAGCTGGCCCGGCAGTTCGAGGAGCAGCCGAACGTCCGCTACGGCATCACCTCCATGTGTGTCGGCTTCGGCATGGGTGGAACGGTCATCTGGGAGAACCCGCACTTCGAGGGGAACAAGTGAGTACTACCGCTGAGCTGTTGAAGGGTGCGGCAGAGCTGTTCCCCGACGAGGTCGTGACGCAGGCACACGTGCGCCACCTCGACCTGCCCCAGGGCGCGGGGAAGTTCGCGCTCATCACGCTGGACAACGGCCTGGACCACACCAAGCCGACCACCTTCGGGCCCCAGTCGCTGGCGAACCTCAACGTCGCCGTCGACCAGGTCGAGAAGGAGGCCGCGGACGGCACCATCGTCGGTGTCGGCATCACCGGCAAGCCGTTCATCTTCGCGGTCGGGGCCGACCTCAAGGGCGTCGAGCTGCTCAAGCAGCACGACGACGCGCTGGCCATCGGCAAGGGCGGCCACGACGTCTTCAAGCGTCTTTCCGGCCTGGCCGTGCCGACCTTCGCCTACTACAACGGCGCGGCGATGGGCGGTGGCGTCGAGGTTGGTCTGCACTGCACCTACCGCACCGTCTCCAAGGCGCTGCCGGCGTTCTCGCTGCCCGAGGTCTTCCTCGGTCTGGTCCCGGGCTGGGGCGGCTGCGTCCTGCTGCCGAACCTGATCGGCGCGGACCGCGCGGTCTCGGTCATCATCGAGAACTCGCTGAACCAGAACAAGCAGCTCAAGGGCAAGCAGGTCTTCGAACTCGGGATCGCGGACGCGCTCTTCGAGGGTGCGGACTTCCTGGAGCAGTCGCTGATCTGGACCGCTTCCGTCCTCAAGGGCGGCACCGAGGTCGTGCGGCCCGAGATCGACCGCGGTGCGGCCTGGGACGAGGCAGTGGCGCGCGGCAAGGCCGTCGCCGACGGCAAGGTGCACGGTGCGGCCCCGGCCGCCTACCGCGCGCTGGAGATCATCGAGGCCGCCAGGAACGGCGACCGCCAGCAGGGCTTCGACTCCGAGGACCAGGCCCTCGCGGACCTGATCATGGGTGGCGAGCTGCGCAGCGGCATCTACGCCTTCAACCTGGTGCAGAAGCGCGCGAAGCGTCCCGCCGGTGCCCCGGACAAGAAGCTGGCCCGCCCGGTCACCAAGGTGGGCGTCGTCGGCGCCGGTCTGATGGCTTCCCAGCTGGCGCTGCTGTTCGCGCGCCGCCTGGAGGTCCCGGTCGTTCTCACCGACATCGACCAGGCCCGGATCGACAAGGGCGTGGAGTACGTCCACGGCGAGATCGACAAGCTGCTGCTCAAGGGCCGGGTGAACCAGGACAAGGCCAACCGCCTCAAGGGTCTGGTCTCCGGTCACCTCGACAAGGCCACCGCCTTCGGCGACGCGGACTTCGTCATCGAGGCCGTCTTCGAGGAGATGGGCGTCAAGCAGAAGGTGTTCGCCGAGGTCGAGGCGGTCGTGCCGGCGCACGCCATCCTGGCCACGAACACCTCCTCCCTCTCGGTCACCGAGATGGCGTCGAAGCTGAAGAACCCCGAGCGGGTCGTCGGCTTCCACTTCTTCAACCCGGTCGCGATCCTGCCGCTGCTGGAGATCGTGCGGGCGGAGAAGACCGACGACGCGTCGCTGGCCACCGCCTTCTCGGTCGCCAAGTCGCTGAAGAAGACGGCCGTGCTGACGAAGGACGCCCCGGCGTTCGTCGTCAACCGCATCCTGACCCGCTTCATGGGCGAGATCCAGAACGTCATCGACGAGGGCACCCCGGTCGCGACCGCCGAGAAGGCCATCGAGCCTCTCGGTCTGCCGATGTCGCCGCTGGTGCTGCTGGAGCTGGTCGGCCCGGCGATCGGTCTGCACGTCTCGGAGACGCTCAACGGCGCCTTCCCGGACCGCTTCACCGTCTCGCCGAACCTCGCCGCCGTCGTCAAGGCCGGCAAGCGCGGCTTCTACGTCTACGACTCCGGGAAGCCGGAGCTGGACCCGGAGGTCGCCGCGCTCCTCAAGCAGGGCGATGTCGTCCTGACCGAGGAGCAGGTCCGCGACCGCGTCCTGGACGCCGTCGCGCAGGAGATCGGCCTGATGCTGGACGAGGGTGTCGTCGCCGAGGCGCAGGACATCGACCTGTGCCTGATCACCGGCGCCGGCTGGCCCTTCCACCTGGGCGGCATCACGCCGTACCTGGACCGCGCGGGTGTCTCCGAGCGGGTGACCGGCAAGCGGTTCCTGGAGCCGGGCGTCGCGAGCGTGCCCGCGTAAGCGCGCGCAACTGAAGGAGGATGCGCGGGCCGACTCGGCGGAGTCGGCCCGCGCATCCGTGCGTTCGGGGGTCGTCACGAGGTGATGGGCCCCGCTCGTCCGGCTGCTGCGACGGCCCGGCGTGGGAGGGTGGCGCCCATGGATTCCTTGGTCATTGTCGATGCCGCGAACGTGGTCGGTTCGGTGCCCGACGGCTGGTGGCGGGACCGGCACGGCGCGGCGGAGCGGCTGCGGGACGCGCTGCCGCGATACGTCGCCACCGGGCTGCCAGGGATCGTCGAACCGCCGGTGGAGATCGTGCTCGTCGTGGAGGGCGCGGCGCGCGCCGTGGCGTCCATCGAGGGCGTGCGGGTGGAGTCCGCGAGCGGCAGCGGCGATGACCGGATCGTGGACCTGGTCGCCGAGGAGGGCGGCGGGGCCCGGGAGTGTCTCGTGGTCACCGCGGACCGGGGGCTGCGCGAGCGCGTCGAGGCACTGGGCGCCCGGGTGACGGGGCCGCGCGCGGTGTGGGGCCGGCGCGACGGCGGACAGGGCGGCGGGCGGGCTTCCCACGGCTGACAGGGCAGCTGCCCGCCGAAAATCTCACTGCCGGCATGAGCGCCATTCGTACGGGCTTTACGACGGCGCCTTCCGCGCCCGTGCATCCCGGAATTTCGCCGCATGATGCCCTCTGGTTTCACCGGTTCGACACATTCGACACACGCTGGGCACGGGAAAAGCAGAAGATGCCGACATCTCATGCCATCCCGCGCCTGTGACACACCTGGGCATGCATCGAACGGTAAATGCAGATATCCCTCGACCAGGATTTGCCGCGCTATTGCGGCGGTTGTCCAGGAGGTGCGACGCCAAGGGGTTCGTCCGCAAGGGACCTGGTAAAGCTGCACGTCAGACCAATTGCGATCTCAAAGCGCGTACCGGAAAAAACGGGTACGGAAAGTTGCCCGACGGTCCGTCGGCGTGATTGCATCCTACTAGTGTGCGAGTCGTCAATTTCGGCTCCCGATTTCGGGTGCCGGACGCCCACCGCACCGGTCGGATTCTTTATCCCCGCCACCCGGCGGGCGTGATTTTTTCCTTAACTTCAGCACATTACAAGGAAGGCCCCCATGCGTAACGACGTCACCGCCGCGATCGCCACCAGCGAGATCTCCGACAGCGAGCTGGACAACATTGCCGGTGGTCTGGCCGCCGGTGCCGGCGCCGGTGCGCAGATCCACGCCGCCGGCCTGAACATCGACGCCACCCTCGGTGCGCAGGTCTCCCTGGCCCCCGGCCAGGCGCACGTCTCCGGTCTCGTCGCGGTGCACGCCTCCGGCGTCTGACAGCGACCGCCGCGACCCGCGTCGCGGCCTCCGGCATGACACGGCCCCACCGCCTTCGACGAAGACCGGTGAGGCCGGCCGGAAACCTCGAACCCCGGAACCTCCAGGTTCCGGGGTTCGCTCGTTTCGCGGCGCGGCCTGTACCGCGGCGGGAAGGGTGCCGGTGGGGACGGTGTCAGACCTTCCGGTTCTGCCGCCCCCGGATGCCGAGGCGACTGTGTGAGCGCCCGTACACGAAGTAGACGACGAAGCCGACCCCCATCCAGATCGCGAACCGCACCCAGGTCTCGGCAGGCAGATTGATCATCAGCCACAGCGAGGCGAGAACGGACAGCACCGGGACGAGCGGCACGAGCGGGGTGCGGAATGAGCGCGGCAGGTCGGGGCGTGAGCGGCGCAGCAGCACCACGCCGATGGCGACCACCACGAACGCGAACAGGGTGCCGATGTTGACCAGTTCGGCGAGTTCGTCGATGGAGGTGAAGCCCGCGACGACGGCGACGACACCGCCCAGCAGGAGGGTCGACCGGTAGGGCGTGCCGAAGCTCGGGTGGACGCGGGAGAAGACCCGCGGCAGCAGACCGTCCCGGCTCATCGCGAAGAACACCCGGCTCTGGCCGAGCAGCAGGATCATGCAGACCGAGGTCAGGCCGACGGCCGCGCCGAAGCTGATCAACCCCGCGAAGAAGGGGTGCCCGAGGTCCTTGAAGGCATCGGCGAGCGGGGCGTCGGTGGAGAGCTTGGTGTACTTCTGCATGCCGGTGACGACGACCGAGACGGCGACGTAGAGGAAAGTGCAGATCGCGAGCGAGCCGAGGATGCCGCGCGGGACGTCACGCTGCGGGTTGCGCGTCTCCTCCGCGGCGGTGGCCACGATGTCGAAGCCGATGAAGGCGAAGAAGACCACGGCCGCCGCGGTGAAGATGCCCATCGTGCCGAAGTCGGCCGGGGTGAAGCCGAACATCAGCTGGACGAGCGGCGCCGCCAGTCCGCCGCCGCCCTCGGTGGGCTTGCTCGGCGGGACGAAGGGCTCGTAGTTGGAGCCGGTGATGAGGAAGGCGCCGGCGACGATGACCAGCAGCACGACAGTGACCTTGATGCCGACGACCACCGCGGTCACCCGCGAGGACAGCTTCATCCCCAGCACGAGGATCCCAGTCAGCAACAGCACCAGGACACAGGCGAGCAGATCGAAGCCGAACTCCCCCTCATGGGTGCCGGACAGCCCCGCGGGCAGCTGCACCCCCGCGGTGTCCAGCAGCGAGCGCACATAGCCCGACCACCCGACGGCGACCACCGCGCACCCCAGCGCCAGTTCCAGGACCAGGTCCCAGCCGATGATCCAGGCCGGCAGTTCACCGAGCGAGGCGTAGGAGAAGGTGTAGGCCGAACCGGCCACCGGGACCGTGGAGGCGAATTCCGCGTAGCACAGCGCGGCCAGCGCGCAGACGACACCCGCGACGACGAAGGAGAGGGCCACGGCGGGCCCGGCCTGCTCCTTGGCGATTTTTCCGGTAAGGACGAAAATTCCGGTGCCGATGACGACACCGACGCCGAAGACGGTCAGATCGAGCACCGAGAGCGACTTCTTGAGCGCGTGCTCGGGCTCCTCGGTGTCCTGGATCGACTGCTCCACGGTCTTCGTACGGAACATGCCGTGGCTGCGGCGCGAATCGGACTGTGTGCCGTGCTCTGTGCTCATGGGCGAACCTCCGCCTGGACGACCCTCGCAATTCTCCTGAACTGACCGAGTCTCCGTAATGGCGCGAAGCAGCCAGGCCCGGCGGGCCTTCGGGCGGCGGTGATTCACCCGATAGGGCGCGGCCGCGGATATGCCGAAGGGCCGGTCGGAACACCCTTTCGGATGACCGGCCGGCCCCGTGCGGCAGTCGTGAGGTCAGTCGCGGGCGGCCTCGGCGGGCTGCGCCTCGTCCGCGGTCCCCACGGAGTCCGCGCTGTCCGAGTAGCGCCCGTCGATCTTCGCGACCAGGCCGGTCACCTGACGCGCGATGTCCGGCGCGGTGAGCCCGATCTCGGCCATGACCTCCTTGCGGGAGGCGTGGTCGAGGAAGCGCTCGGGGATGCCGAAGTCGCGCAGCGGGAGGTCCACACCGGCGTCCCGCAGCGACTGGGCGACGGCCGAACCGACGCCGCCGCTACGGATGTTGTCCTCGACGGTGACGACCACGCGGTGCTTGGCGGCGAGGCCGGGCAGCTCCGCGTCGACCGGCTTGACCCAGCGCGGGTCGACGACGGTGGTGGAGATGCCCTGCTTGTCGAGCAGGTCGGCGATCTCCAGGCACATCGGGGCGAGCGCACCGACCGACACCAGCAGGACATCCGGCCGGGTGACCGCGGCGGCGGGCGCGCGCAGCACGTCCATGCCGCCCACCCGTCCGACGGCCTCGACGGCCGGGCCGACGGCGCCCTTGGAGTAGCGCACCACGGTCGGCGCGTCATCGACCTCGACGGCCTCGCGCAGCTGGGCGCGTACCTGGTCGGCGTCGCGCGGCGCGGCGATCCGCAGGCCGGGCACGACCTGGAGGAGCGACATGTCCCACATCCCGTTGTGGGAGGCGCCGTCGGTGCCGGTGACACCGGAGCGGTCCAGGACGAAGGTGACGCCGCACTTGTGCAGCGCCACGTCCATCAGGACCTGGTCGAAGGCGCGGTTGAGGAAGGTCGCGTACAGGGCGAAGACCGGGTGCAGTCCACCCGTCGCCAGACCCGCCGCCGAGACCGCGCCGTGCTGCTCGGCGATACCGACGTCGTAGACCCGGTCGGGGAAGGCGGTGGCGAACTTCTGGAGGCCGACGGGCTGCAGCATGGCGGCGGTGATCGCCACGATGTCGTCGCGCTCCCGGCCGAGCTTGACCATCTCCTCGCCGAAGACCGACGTCCAGTCGGCGCCCGAGGCCGCGACCGGCAGGCCGGTGTCGGGGTGGATGACGCCGATGCCGTGGAAGCGGTCCGCCTCGTCCTGCTCGGCCGGCTTGTAGCCGCGGCCCTTCTCGGTGAGGCAGTGCACGATGACCGGGCCGCCGAAGCGCTTGGCGCGCTGCAACGCGGACTCCAGCGCCTCCAGGTCGTGGCCGTCGATCGGGCCGACGTACTTCAGGCCGAGGTCCTCGAACATGCCCTGCGGGGCGATGAAGTCCTTCAGCCCCTTCTTGGCGCCGTGCAGGGTCTCGTAGAGCGGCTTGCCGACGACCGGGGTGCGCTCCAGGATGTCCTTGCCACGGGCCAGGAAACGCTCGTAGCCGTCGGTGGTGCGCAGCGTGGCGAGGTGGTCGGCGAGGCCGCCGATGGTCGGCGCGTAGGAGCGCTCGTTGTCGTTGACGACGATGACGAGCGGGCGGTCCTTGGCGACGGCGATGTTGTTCAGCGCCTCCCAGGCCATCCCGCCGGTCAGCGCGCCGTCACCGATCACCGCGACGACATGGTCGTCCTTGCCCCGCACCTGATTGGCCTTGGCCAGACCATCGGCCCAGCCCAGCACCGTCGAGGCGTGGCTGTTCTCGATGACGTCGTGCTCGGACTCGGCCCGCGACGGGTAGCCGGAAAGACCGCCCTTCGCCCGCAGCTGGGAGAAGTCCTGACGCCCCGTGAGCAGCTTGTGCACGTACGACTGGTGGCCGGTGTCGAAGAGGACCCGGTCCTGCGGGGAGTGGAAGACACGGTGCAGGGCGATGGTCAGCTCGACCACGCCGAGATTCGGCCCGAGGTGTCCGCCGGTCTTGGCGACCGCGTCGACGAGGAAGGTACGGATCTCCCCGGCCAGCTGCTCGAGCTGGTCCGGTCCGAGCCGGTCCAGATCGCGCGGTCCCTCGATGCGGGTCAGCAGCGCCACCCGTGCCTCCTTGTGCTGTCGAGCGTGTTCGAACCTGGTCGGGTCCGAGCTGGTCGAGCTTGCCGATCAGTCGAGTCTAATGTTCCGCCCGCTGCGCCGGTGGCCGGGCCTTGCGATGTATGTCACTCGGGTGAGGCCGCCGGACGGCGGCCGCCGCGGAAAAGGCGCCGGCCCCCACCAGATCGTGCCTGGTGAGGGCCTGGCCGGCCGGACGGGGCCGGGCGGGGCCGCGGCAGCGGCCCCGGGATCATGTCCTTCCGGCCGTTTTCTGTGTCCGCCGGGAGACCGAGTCGATCACGACGGCGGCGAGCAGCACCGCGCCGGTGATCATGTACTGGATCTCGCTGGCCATGCCGAGCAGGTTCAGGCCCTGCTGGATGGACTGAATGACCAGCATGCCAAGCAGCGCGGACCAGATCTTGCCGCGGCCGCCGAAGAGGCTGGTACCACCGATGACGGCCGCCGCGATGACGTTCATCAGGGTGTTGCCGGAGCCCAGGTTCTTGGTGGCGCCACCGGAGAGGCTGGCGATGAACAGTCCGCCGAAGGCGGCGAGCATGCCGGAGATGGCGAAGACCGTGATGCGGATCTTGTTGACGTTGATACCGGCGCGCCGGGCCGCCTCGGCGTTGCCGCCGACCGCGAAGATCTGCCGACCGTAGGTGGTGCGGCGCACCACGAAGTCGGCGAGGACCAGGACCGCGAGGAAGAGCACCAGAGCCAGCGGCAGGCCGCGGGCGCCCGCCGGCTCGTTGAGGACGTAGGCGACGACGAAGGCGAGCAGCGCGACGACGCCGGTGCGCAGCAGGATCTCGCTGAGCGGGCGGGACGGCAGCACCGCGGCCCTGCGGCGCTTGGCGTCCAGCAGCAGCGACCCGGCGTAGGCGAGGACGGCGATCAGCGCCAGGCCGTACGCGGCGGCCTTGTCCTCGAAGTAGTAGCCGGTGAGGTTCTCCACCACACTGCCGGTCGGCGTGTTGATGGAGCCTTCCTTGCCCATCATCCAGATCTGCAGGCCGCTCCAGCCGAGGAAGCCGGCGAGCGTGACGACGAACGCCGGGACGCCGACCTTGGCGAAGAAGAAGCCGTGCAGGGCGCCGATGGCGACGCCGGAGGCGATGGCGATCAGTACCGCAAGCCAGTCGTTGACGCCGTTGGTGACGCTGAGCACCGCCCAGACGGCGGCGCCGACACCGGCCACCGAGCCGACCGACAGGTCGATCTCGCCCAGCAGCAGGACGAAGACGATGCCGACGGCCATGATGCCGAGGCCGGAGGTGTAGACGCCGATGTTCGCGAGGCTGTCGGCGGACAGGAAGCTGCTGTTCTTCAGCTGGAAGACGACGGCGATGACGAGCAGCCCGATGACGACCGGGAGCGAGCCCAGCTCACCACCGCGCACCCGGCGCTTGAAGTCGCTGAGGTAGCCGGCGAAGCCCTGCTCGCGGACGAGCAGACGCGGGTCGACGGCTGCGGGCCGGGGGGTGTCGACGGCGGCCGGGGCGGCGGTCGGGTCCACCTCGGCCTCGCCGGCGGCGGGCTGCTTGGTGAGGTCGCTCATGCGCGGGCCTCCTTCTTCACGTGGTCCGTGCGCGCCTTGCGGCGGGTGACGGCGTTGTCGGAGGCGCCGGTGATGGCGGCGATGACCGTCTCGTGCGAGGTGCCCTCGACGTCGAAGACACCGTTGTTGCGGCCCAGCCGCAGCACCGCGACGCGGTCCGCGACGGCCTGCACGTCGGCCATGTTGTGGCTGATGAGGATGACGCCGAGATTCCGCTCGCGCAGCCGTTCGACGAGGTCGAGGACCTGCGCGGTCTGCTCGACGCCGAGGGCCGCGGTGGGCTCGTCGAGGATCACGACCTTCGGGTCGCCGATCAGCGCGCGGGCGATGGCGACGACCTGCCGCTGGCCACCGGAGAGCGCGGCGACGGGGATGCGGACGCTGGGGATGCGGATGGACAGGGTGTCCAGCAGCTCCTTGGCTCGCTTCTCCATCGCGATCTCGTCCAGGACCCCGGCGGTGCGGATCTCGTTGCCGAGGTAGAGGTTGGCGACGACGTCGAGGTTGTCGCAGAGCGCGAGGTCCTGGTAGACGGTGGCGACGCCGAGTTCCTGGGCGTCGTGCGGCTTGTTGATGCGGACCGTCGCGCCCTCCCACTCGATGGCGCCGTCGTCGACCGGGTGAACACCCGAAATGGTCTTGACGAGGGTGGACTTGCCGGCGCCGTTGTCGCCGACCAGGGCGACCACCTCGCCGGGGTGGATCTCCAGGGTGACGTCCGTGAGTGCTTGGACGGCGCCGAACCGCTTGGAGATTCCGCGCAACGCCAGCACAGGCGTAGCGGACACGTGAATCATCTCCTTCGCCGCCGTGGCAACGGCGGGGATGGTGCTGCGTGGAGCAGAGGGGGGTGGATGCGAGGTGCGGTGGGTGCCGGCCGGAGCGGGAAGGGCTCGGGTGGCACCGGACCGGGGGCGCGGGGCCGCGGGCTGTGCCGCGCGGCCCCGCGGAGCCGGGGTGCTTACTTGATGCCGGCCGCCTCGCAGGCCGCCTTGAGGTCCGCCGAGCAGATCTGCTTGGCCTTGTAGACCTTGTCCTTGATGATCGTGTCCGCGATGTTGTCCTTGGTCACGATCTGCGCGTCGTACAGCTTGGCGGGGATGCCCTTGACCTCACCGCTGAGGCTGTCGACCTTGGTGTCCGTCAGGGAGCCGATCTTCTCGCCCTTGAGCAGCTTGACCGCGATCTCGGCCGTGGAGTCGGCCTGCGGCTTGATCTGCTTGTAGATCGTGAACGCCTGGTCGCCCTTGAGGAGCCGCTGCAGGCCCGCGAGCTCGGCGTCCTGGCCGCCGACCGGGACGTCGACGCCCTTCTGCTTGAGCGCGGTGATGATGCCGCCGGCCATGCCGTCGTTGCCGGAGTAGACGCCCTGGAAGCCGTCCTTGCCGAGCGAGTCGAGGGCCGCGCCCATCTTCCGGTTGGCCTCGTCCGGCGACCAGTCGGGGATGTCCTGCTCGTACGCGATCTTCTTGACCTGCTTGTCGAGGACGCTGTGGGCGCCCTTCTTGAAGAACGGCATGTTCGGGTCGGTCGGCGAACCGTTGATCATGACGACATTGCTGTCCTTGGCCTTGTCGCCGAGCGACTTGACCAGCGCCTCGCCCTGCAGGCGGCCGATCTTCTCGTTGTCGTAGGACACGTAGGCGGAGATCTCGCCCTCGGCCAGCCGGTCGTACGCGACGACCTTGACGCCCTTCTTGGCGGCCTGGTTGACCCAGGACTTGGTGGCCTTGTAGTCGACCGCGTCCAGAATGATCACCTTGACGCCCTGGGTGATCAGCGCGTCGAACTGCTTCTTCTGGGTCTCGGTCTCCTGCGCCGCGTTGTTGTACCTCACCGTGCAGTCGCTGCACAGCTCCTTGATCTTCGCCTCCATGAGCGGGCGGTCGAAGGTCTCGTAACGCGTGGTCTTGTTCTCCGGCAGCAGAAGGCCGATGGTCTTCTTGTCGCCGGCACCTGCCTTGTCGCCGTCCCCGGCCTTGCCGCAGGCGGCCACGGAGAGCGCCATCGAAACGGCGGCGGTGCCTATGACGACGCGACGCGTCCAAACGTTCATTGGGGTTGCCTCCCTGACGAGGCCGCGTCGTTGCGGCCGAGGTGGCTGGAAGTCAACTCGGCCGCCAGCCCACCGTCAAGGAGTAAATCCTTAACGAGATGACAACGGTGCCATGCGTTAGCTGTCTGAAGTCAGAGCCGATCAGGCGAGGGCGGGGGCCTCGGCGGCCTGCACGCCGTCGAGGAGGGAGGAATCCCCCATCTCGCTCAGCACCAGCGCCAGTGCGCCCAGCACCTCCGCGCGCCCCCCGAGCGTGCCGGGGACGATGCCCAACTGCCGCGCGGCGCTGGGGATCGCGTACCGCGACACCGACTCCCGGATGGGCGCGAGCACCAGCTCGCCGGCCTCCGCGAGATCACCGCCGAGCACCACCCTGCTCGGATTGAGCAGATTGCACAGATTCGCCACACCGCTACCGATATGACGGCCCACGTCCGCGATCACTCGCCGGCAGCCCGGGTCGCCCTCGCGGGCCAGCTGCACCACCCGCGGCATGGTCAGGTCCGGGCCGTGGCTCGGCTGGAGCAGCGGCAACACGTACCGGGCCGCGGTGAAGGTCTCCAGACAGCCGCGGTTGCCGCAGCGGCACACCGGACCCGACTCGTCCAGGGTGATGTGCCCGATCTCGCCCGCCGTGCCGCCCGGCCCCCGGTAGATCTGTCCGCTGATCACCAGGCCTGCGCCGACACCGCTGGCGACCTTGATGTACGCGAGGTCGGCGGCTCCACGGCCGCCGCCCCAGACCAGCTCGCCGAGCGCGCCGAGGTTGGCGTCGTTGTCGACGTAGACGGGCACGCCGAGGCGCTCCGACAGCTCCTGGCTGGGGTTCGTCCCGGACCAGCCCGGCAGGATCGCCGTCGAGCCGAGGGTGCCGGATTCGACGTCGATGGGGCCCGGGACGCCCAGGCCGACGCCGATCACCTTGCCCGGGGCGATCCCGGTCGACTCGACCAGCCTGCTGACCAGCTGCTCCGCCCGGTCGAAGCCTTCCGCGGCGGAGGCGTCCACGTCGATCGGCTCGGCCTCCTCGGCCAGTACCTGGTGGGCCAGGTTGCCGACCGCGACCCGCAGGTGGGAGTGGCCGAAGTCGACGCCCACCACGATGCCCGCGTCTCCGGACAGCGAGACGCTGCGCGCCCGCCGACCGCCCGCGGACGTCGGGGTGACCTCGACGGTCCCGCCGTCCTTCAGTTCGCGAACGATGTTGGAGACCGTGGCCGCGGACAGCCCCGTGCTCCGGGCGATCTCCGCCTGCGTGAGTGAGCCCGCCATACGCACCGCGCGCACGACCCGCTCCAGATTGGCCCGGTGCAGCGAAGACTGTGACCCCGGAGTCTCCATCGACTCATCCACTCCCATCTGGGGCTGGGGGTACCTCCCAGCCGTGGCTGGGGAGGTACGACGACCGCCCGCCGGCCGCACCCACGTCTTCGGGGGGCGGCTTCGATTTCAACATGTGAACCCTAAGCAGAACGCCAGCACGGAAGTCTCGTCAAGGTGTTGAGCGAAGCATGATCGGAAGCCAGCTCATATGTGAGCCCTGCGGTACGGCTCTGCCCGGTCCTGTACACCCCTTGCACGGAGCGTGAGCGGGCGTGCGCGGACGCGCCGCAGGGCGGTCCCGCCGTAGCGGAACCGCCCTGGTGGCGTGAAATCGCCGTCCCACCGGCGTGGGTCCTACTTCAGCGCGCCGGCCGTCAGACCGGCCTGCACCTGTCGCTGGAAGATGAAGTACACGATGAGCACCGGCAGCATCGCGATCATCATGCCGGCCATCAGACCGCCCCAGTCGCCCTCGTAGCCCTGTTGCAGGGCGATGTTCGCCAGGCCCTGGGTCAGTACGTACTTGTCCTCGTCCTGGTTGAGGACCATCGGCAGCAGGTACTGATTCCACTGCCCCAGGAAGTTGAAGATCCCGATGCTGATCAGGCCGGGCTTGGCCATCGGGAGCATCACCTGGAAGAACGTCCGGACGTGCGAGGCGCCGTCGATCATGGCCGCCTCCGCCACCGACGTCGGCAGGGTGCGGAAGAAGGACGTCATGAAGAACACCGTGAAGGGCAGCGAGTAGGCGATGTAGACCATGATCAGGCCCTGGTACGTCGCCAGCAGCGGCACCCCGGGGAAGTCCCGCATCACGAAGAACAGCGGGATGACCAGCATGAACACCGGGAAGGACATACCGGCCACGAACAGGTAGTAGATGAACCTGTTGCCCGGGAACTCGAACCGCGCCAGGACGTAGCCCGCCATCGAGCCGAGCACCATCGTCCCGATGACCGAACCACCCACCACGATCAGGGTGTTGACGAAGAAGCTGCCGATCTTGGCCTTGTTCCAGGCGTTGGCCCAGTTCTCGAAGTGCAGGGTGTCCGGCAGCGACCAGGGGGTGGTGAGGATGTCGCCGCTGCTCTTGAAGGAGCTCCACAGCACCCAGACCAGGGGCAGGCCCACCATCAGCGCCCACACGATCAGCATGCCGTGCGAGAAGACGTTCAGCGCGCCGCCCTCGGCGCGCCTGCGCGACCTCTTGGCGCGTCGGTGCTCGTCCAACCGCCGGCCGGTGAGGGCCGGCAGCTTCTCGACCGCATCGGTTTCCGTCGTCATGCGCCCGTCCCCCTAGAACTCGATCCGCTCACGCCGCGCGAAGCGCATCGTGAGCACGGCGAACAGCAGCGTCACGACGAGCATGGCGACACCCATGGCCGCCGCGTAGCCGAACTGGCTGTCGCGGAAAGCGGTTTGGTACAGCCGGAGCGGGACGACGTCCGTCGCGCCGTCCGGGCCGCCCATGTTGACCGACATGATCTGCACCAGGGCGAAGGCGTCCATGGCGATGATGCCCATGTAGACCCAGCCCGTCTGCACGGTGTCCCACAGCAGCGGCAGGGTGATCCGGAAGAAGGTGTGGAAGCGGTTGGCGCCGTCCAGCAGCGAGGCTTCGTAGATCTCCCGTGGAATGGAGGCCATGGCGGCGGAGAACAGCACGACATAGAAGCCGACATTCGCCCAGACCATCACGACCATGATGCAGGCGAGTGCGATGCTCCGCTCGCCCAGCCAGGAGCTCTGGAGGGAATCGAGACCGACGGATCCGAGCAGCGAGTTGAGCATGCCGTCGTGCGGATCCGGATTGTAGATGTTGAACCAGATCACCGAGATGATGGTGATCGAGATGACCTGGGGGAAGAAGTAGACGAATTTGTAGAAGGCCGCTCCGCGTACGCCGGTGATGAGGGCGCCGCGCCGGGCCCGGCCGCCGACGTTGAGCATGAAGGCGAAGAAGAGCCCCAGGGCGAGCGTGGCGATCGGCACCAGCACGAGCATGACGACGTTGTGCCGGAGCGCGTTCCAGAACTCGTCGCTGTGCAACAGCTTGTCGTAATTGTCCAGGCCGATGCTCTCGGCGGCGCCCCGCAGGCCGCTCCACTCCGTCGTCGAGATCTGGAACGCCTGGACGAACGGTGAGATCACAAAGATCGCGTAGATCAGCAGAGGCAGGGCCAGGAACCCCACGATGAATCGGTACTTGCCGTGTTGCATTGCGCTCCCCGGCCCTCCCTCGTCAGCGGTGGTGCGTGGTCAGGAACCGCGGTGGAACTTGGTGACGGAGTCGTCCTTGGCGAATTCGTCCGCGTACTGCTGAGCCTTCTTGATCCACTCCGCGGCCTTCATGTCACCGGTCAGCAGCTGACTGGTGAGACCGCCCAGCTTCTCGTCGGTCAGCTTGGGATACCACTCCTGAAGCTGAATCATCAGCAGATTCTCGCCACCGTCCTTCACCGCCTGGGCCGCGGAGGACAGACCCGGCGAGAGTTTCATCCCATCGGTCGCACCCTGGACCGAGGTGAGGGACTTGACCTTCGTGGCGAAGTTCTGTGCGTGCTTCTCGGACAGCAGAATGCGCAGCAGTTCCATGCCGCCGATCGGGTTCTTTCCCCCCTTGGCCACGATGAACGGCTCGCTGGGTTCGGCTCGCAGCGTGCCGTGCGGCATCTTGTCGCCGCTGCCGCCGTCGAAGAGCGGGCCGACGGCCATCTGGAACCCGTCCGGCGTGGTCGGCGCGGACTCGTTCTCCACCCAGGAGCCGTTGGGGATGAAGGCGGCCTTGCCCCGCGTCCAGGCGGTCTGCGACTGAATGTGCGTCAGGCCCTGGCTGCCCTGGAGGAAGTAGCCCTTGGCAGCCAGCTCCTCATAGTGCTCGATGACCTGCTTGACGGCGTCGTTCGACGTCCAGGCCTTGGGCTCCAGGTTGTCGATCGCGATCCACTTGTCCAGTCCGCCGATCTTGGCGATCTGGGGAAAGACGTTGAAGTGCACGTAGTACGGATACTTGCCCGGGTAGGTCCAGGGCGCGATCCCCGACTTCTTGATCTCGGCGCAGAGCTTGATCATGTCGTCGAACGAGGTGGGGTATTCCCAGCCCTTGTCCTTGAGGAGCTTGCTGGAATACCACGTTCCGTACACGGTGAACGCGTAATAGAGGACATCGAAGGTGTCCTTGTGCTTGCCCTTTTCCAGGGTGCTCGGGTAGAGCAGGTCGCGGACCTTCTTCTTCGGGTCGTCCAGCGACGGGGCGTCGAGCAGCGGCGCCAGATCCTGCAACTGGCCCTGGGAGGACAGCTTGTTCATGTCCAGGTGGTCGGAGCCGGAGTTGTCGATGAGATCCGGCGGATTTCCGCCGGCGAAGCGCGGCTGGAGCTTCGGGCCGACCTGCTGGGTGCCGGTGTGCTTGATGGTGACGCCGTACGTCTTGTTGTAGTCGGCCTCGGCGTCCTTGGCGTATTGGTCGCCCAGCCCGCCCTTGAAGATGAACGCTTCCAGCGCGGCGCCCTTTTTCGCACCGAGGGGGTTCTTGGCGGATGTCGCGCCCTTGTTCTTGGTCCCGTCGGTTTCGCCGCCTCCACCACCTCCGGTGGCACACGCGGAAAGCGCGCTCATCGCCGGTACGGCGACGATTCCCAGGGCGGCGGCCCGCTTGACCAGATCACGACGGTTGAATTCTGAGGTGGATCCCATGCTCAAGTCCTCGCCTTCTTCAGGACTCAGGCGGTGTACCGGAGCCACCCCGGCACCGCGGGTCAGATGAAGCTGAGTTGTACGGGATGTGCACCGGGCGCGCTAGAGATATGCGGGGAAATCATCCGTCCCCCCGCAGTTCCCCCCGGATCCGCGGCCGCGTTCCCACGGCCGGTCGGACGCCGACAGGTATAGTCCACTTCCGGTCGAAGGGGCAAGATCAAATGCAGGGTTGGACGGGAGTCTTTCCCTAGTTGAGACCTCCCCGACATGCGGCGGATCGCGCGGCGCTCGACTCCGCCCGACCACGCGAGCGCATGTCCGACCCACGAATCGCAGCGCCACCCTTGACACCAAACTTCCCACGCACCTTACTTATCTCTGCAATACGCAACTGACAACGATGTCAATCTCGTTGAGAGGGCACGCGTGCGGCTCAGACACCGGCACAGTCCACTGCGGCGGATCGCCCGCCCCGCCGCCCTCGCGGCGGCCACCCTGCTCGTCCTCACCGTGCACGGCCCGGCGGGGGCCGCACCCCCGCAAACCCCGCGCGGAACGGACGGGTTCAGCTCCTCCTTCGAGTCCGGCGACCCCCGCCCGGACTGGACCGACACCGCGGAGACCGGCCCCGACGGCACGCCACGGGCCTCCGGCGTCAGCCCGGAGACCACTCCCGCGGCCCCCGGCATGACCACCAGGACCGACACCGGCCCCGCCGAATCCCCCACTGCCAAGGCGAACGCCGGCTTCTCCGGCGGCCATGCGCTGCGCTACGCCGGCACGCACACCGCGGACCGGCGCGGCTATGCGTACAACAAGATCTTTGACGTCAACACCCATGTCACCGCGGCCACTTCCCTCTCCTACAAGCTCTTCCCTGAGATGCGCGCCAGCGACGCCGACTACCCCGCGACCCATGTCGCCGTCGATCTCGCCTTCACCGACGGCACGTATCTCAGCGATCTGCGCGCGGTCGACCAGCACGGCGCCCCGCTGACGCCCCAGGGCCAGGCCGCTTCGAAGACGCTGTACGTCAACCAGTGGAACAACCGGGAGTCGCGGATCGGCTCCGTCGCGGCCGGCAAGACCGTCGACCGGATCCTGGTCGCCTACGACGCGGCCGAGGCCCCGCCGACCGCGCCCGCCTTCCGGGGCTGGGTCGACGATGTCTCCCTCGCCGCCAAGGCCCCGGAGAAGCCGCTCGCGCACCTGTCGGACTACGCCCGGACCACCCGCGGCACGCTGTCCAGCGGCAGCTTCTCGCGCGGCAACACCTTCCCGGCGACCGCCGTGCCCAACGGCTTCAACTTCTGGACGCCGGTGACCAACGCGGGCTCCTCCGACTGGCTCTACGAATACGCGCGGAAGAACAACGCCGACAACCTGCCCACCCTGCAGGCCTTCAGCGCCAGCCATGAGCCGAGCCCGTGGATGGGCGACCGGCAGACCTTCCAGGTCATGCCGTCCGCCGCGACGGGCACCCCGGACGCCTCGCGTACCGCCCGCGCGCTGCCCTTCCACCACGCCAACGAGACCGCGAAGCCGCACTACTACGGCGTGACCTTCGACAACGGCCTCAAGACGGAGATCACCCCGACCGATCACGCCGCGATGATGCGCTTCACCTTCCCCGGCGACGACGCGAGCCTGATCTTCGACAACGTCAACAACAAGGGCGGGCTGAGCCTGGACACCGAGCGGGGCGTCGTCACCGGTTTCTCCGACGTCAAGAGCGGCCTGTCCACCGGCGCCACCCGGCTCTTCGTCTACGGCGTCTTCGACGCGCCGGTCACCAAGGGCGGCAGGCTCGACGGCGGCGGAGGCAAGGACGTCACCGGCTACCTGCGCTTCGCACCGGGCGCGGACCGGACCGTGACCATGCGCATCGCCACCTCGCTGATCGGGGTGGACCAGGCGAAGGCGAACCTGGCCCGCGAGATCCCCGCCGGTGCGTCCTTCACCGGCGTCCGGGACGGAGCGCGGGCGCAGTGGGACGACATCCTGGGCCGTATCGAGGTCGAGGGGGCGAGCCGCGACCAGCTCACCACTCTCTACTCCAACCTCTACCGGCTCTATCTCTACCCCAACTCCGGTGCCGAGCGAGTGGGTTCGCGTACCCGCTACGCCAGCCCGTTCTCGCCGCAGGTCGGCCAGGACACCCCGACGCACACCGGCTCGAAGATCGTCGACGGTGAGGTCTACGTCAACAACGGCTTCTGGGACACGTATCGCACGACCTGGCCGGCCTATTCACTGCTCACCCCGAAGCGGGCCGGAAAGATGGTCGACGGGTTCGTGCAGCAGTACAAGGACGGCGGCTGGATCTCGCGCTGGTCCTCCCCCGGGTACGCGGACCTGATGACCGGGACCAGTTCCGATGTGGCCTTCGCGGACGCGTACGCCAAGGGGGTGCGCTTCGACGCCGAGGCGGCGTACGAGGCGGCCGTCAAGAACGCGACCGTCGCACCGTCGAATCCGGGCGTCGGCCGCAAGGGAATGAACACCTCGCCCTTCCTCGGCTACACGAGCACCGACACCCGGGAGGGCGCGTCCTGGGCACTTGAGGGGTACCTCAACGACTTCGGCATCTCCCGCATGGGCAAGGCCCTGTACGAGAAGACCAAGAAGCCGCGCTACAAGGAGGAGTCCGCCTACTTCCTCGGCCGCGCGCAGAACTACGTCAAGCTCTTCGACGACAAGGTCGGCTTCTTCCAGGGCAAGGACGGCAAGGGCAACTGGCGCCTGCCGGCGGACAAATTCGACCCGCGGGTCTGGGGCCACGACTACACCGAGACCAACGCCTGGAGTTTCGCCTTCACCGCGCCGCAGGACACCCGCGGCCTGGCCAACCTCTACGGCGGGCGGGCCGGCCTGGCCAAGAAGCTGGACACGTACTTCTCCACGCCGGAGACCGCGTCCAAGGAATTCGCCGGCTCCTACGGTGATGTCATCCATGAGATGACCGAGGCCCGCGACACCCGGATGGGCATGTACGGGCACAGCAACCAGCCCTCGCACCACATCGCCTACACCTACGACGCGGCCGGGCAGCCGTGGAAGACGCAGGAGAAGGTCCGCGAGGTGATGTCCCGGCTCTACCTCGGCAGTGAGATCGGCCAGGGGTATCCGGGCGACGAGGACAACGGCGAGATGTCCGCGTGGTACGTCTTCAGCTCGCTCGGCTTCTATCCGCTGGTCATGGGCGGAGGCGAATACGCGGTGGGATCCCCGCTGTTCACCAAGGCCACCGTCCACCTGGAGAACGGTCGCGACCTCGTCATCAAGGCACCCCGCAACAGCGCCCGCAACGTCTATGTCCAGGGGCTGCGGGTGAACGGCAAGGCGTGGAACTCCACCGCCCTGCCGCACGACCTGCTGGCCCGTGGCGGCACCCTCGACTTCGCGATGGGCGCCGAGCCGTCCGCCTGGGGCAGCGGGAAGAACGCCGCCCCGTCTTCCGTCAGCAAGGACGACGAGGTTCCCTCCCCGCCAGGCGATGTGACCGGCACGGGCGGCGGTCCGCTCTTCGACAACACCTCGGACACCTCCGCGGCGCTCACCGATGCCCCGGTCGATCTGCCCGAGGCGACCAGGGTGACGTCCTACACCCTCACGTCGGCGGACCGGGCTGCCGCGCCCTCCGGCTGGGTGCTGGAGGGCTCCGACGACGGCCACAACTGGCAGGCCCTCGACCGGCGGGCGGGCGAGTCCTTCACCTGGGATCACCAGACCCGGGTCTTCGCAGTCGACCGGCCGGGCGAGTACCGGCACTACCGGCTGGTGCCCGCCGGGAAGGCCACGCTGGCGGAGGTGGAGCTGCTCGGGGCGTCATGAATCGCCCCGAGGTACACGGGCACTGCGCAACCTTCGGATGATCACGTGACGCGTCCCCCATGGGGGCGCGTCACGTCTCTTGTCCGAATGCTTGGAGACATAGGGACTTCACCCCTCGCCATACGCGCGGGCGCTTACGGACCCGGCTCGCGACCGCGGTGCTCGTCGCCGCCCGGGCGGGCACGAGCGCGGGCACGAGCACGGGCACGGCCTTCGCCGACAGTCCACCGCCGACCCGCCGACCCGCGCCGCCGACGGAGCCTCTCCTTCTGCAAGGGCACCGGCAAGGCAGCCGCCCCATACGCCAAGCCCGTGAAGCTGCGCGGGAGCTTCGGCAGTTACCGCCTGATGTTCTGAAGGCCGCCCGGCCTCCGGTACGCGCAAGGGCCGCACCCCGGTGTCCGGGGTGCGGCCCTTCAGTCGCAGGTCAGTCCCTGCGGAGGCCCACTCAGCTGTTGATCAGCGACCGGAGCACGTACTGCAGGATGCCGCCGTTGCGGTAGTAGTCCGCCTCGCCGGGGGTGTCGATGCGCAGCTTGGCGTCGAACTCGACGTCGCCCGCGGTGACCTTGACGGTCTCGGGGATGCCGCCGTCGTTCAGGCCGGTGACGCCGGTGACCGAGAAGGTCTCCTCGCCGGTCAGACCGAGCGACTCGGCCGAGGCGCCCTCCGGGAACTGCAGCGGCAGGACGCCCATGCCGATGAGGTTCGAGCGGTGGATGCGCTCGTAGGACTCGGCGATGACGGCCTTGACGCCGAGCAGCGCGGTGCCCTTGGCCGCCCAGTCGCGGGACGAGCCGGAGCCGTACTCCTTGCCGGCCAGGATGACCAGCGGGGTGCCGGCGGCCTGGTAGTTCTGCGACGCGTCGTAGATGAAGGAGACCGGCCCGCCGTCCTGGGTGAAGTCGCGGGTGTAGCCGCCCTCGGTGCCCGACGCGATCTGGTTGCGCAGGCGGATGTTGGCGAAGGTGCCGCGGATCATGACCTCGTGGTTACCACGGCGCGAGCCGTAGGAGTTGAAGTCGCGACGCTCCACACCGTGCTCGGTGAGGTACTTGCCGGCGGGGGTGTCGGCCTTGATCGCACCGGCCGGGGAGATGTGGTCGGTGGTGACCGAGTCGCCCAGCTTGGCCAGCACCCGGGCGCCCGCGATGTCCTCGACCGGGGTCGTCTCCATCGTCATGCCCTCGAAGTACGGGGGCTTGCGCACGTAGGTGGACTCGTTGTCCCACTCGAAGGTGTTGCCGGTGGGGATCGGCAGCGCCTGCCACTGGGCGTCACCGGCGAAGACGTCCTGGTAGGACGAGGAGAACATGTCCTGGCCGATCGCGGAGGCGACGACCTCGTTGACCTCGGCCTCGGAGGGCCAGATGTCCTCGAGGTGGACGGGCTTGCCGTCCTGGTCGATGCCGAGCGCGTCCTTGGTGATGTCCACCTTCATCGAACCGGCGATGGCGTACGCGACGACCAGCGGCGGGGAGGCGAGGTAGTTCATCTTGACGTCGGGGTTGATCCGGCCCTCGAAGTTGCGGTTGCCGGAGAGCACCGAGGTGACGGCCAGGTCGTGGTCGTTGACCGCCTTGGAGACCTCGTCGGGCAGCGGGCCGGAGTTGCCGATGCAGGTGGTGCAGCCGTAGCCGACGAGGTTGAAGCCGACCTTGTCGAGGTACGGGGTCAGACCCGCACGGTCGAAGTAGTCGGTGACGACCTTGGAGCCCGGGGCGAGCGTGGTCTTGACCCACGGCTTGCGGGTCAGGCCCTTCTCGACCGCCTTCTTGGCCACCAGCGCGGCGGCGACCATGACGTACGGGTTCGAGGTGTTGGTGCAGGAGGTGATCGCGGCGACGGTCACGGCGCCGTGGTCGATCTGGTAGGTCGAGCCGTCGGGGGCGGTGACGGTGACCGGGTTCGTCGGGATGCCGTTGGTGGAAGCCGGGGCGTCGGACGCCGGGAAGGACTCCTTGCCGGCCTCCTCGTCGTCGGCGACGTAGTTGCGGACGTCGACGGCGAACTGCTGCGCGGCGTTCGCGAGGACGATGCGGTCCTGCGGGCGCTTCGGGCCGGCGATCGACGGGACGACCGTCGAGAGGTCCAGCTCCAGCTTCTCGGAGAAGTCGGGCTCGGCGGCCGGGTCGAGCCAGAGGCCCTGCTCCTTGGCGTACGCCTCGACGAGCGCGACCTGCTGCTCGGAGCGGCCGGTGAGCTTGAGGTAGTTCAGGGTCTCGTCGTCGATCGGGAAGATCGCGGCGGTGGAGCCGAACTCCGGCGACATGTTGCCGATGGTGGCACGGTTGGCGAGCGAGGTGGCGGCGACGCCCTCACCGTAGAACTCCACGAACTTGCCGACGACACCGTGCTTGCGCAGCATCTCGGTGATGGTCAGCACGAGGTCGGTGGCGGTGGTGCCGGGCTTGAGCTCACCGGTCAGCTTGAAGCCGACGACGCGCGGGATGAGCATCGAGACCGGCTGGCCGAGCATCGCGGCCTCGGCCTCGATGCCGCCGACGCCCCAGCCCAGCACACCGAGGCCGTTGACCATGGTGGTGTGCGAGTCGGTGCCGACGAGGGTGTCGGGGTAGGCCTGGCCGCCTCGGACCATGACCGTGCGGGCCAGGTGCTCGATGTTGACCTGGTGGACGATGCCGGTGCCCGGGGGGACGACCTTGAACTCGTCGAAGGCGGTCTGGCCCCAGCGCAGGAACTGGTAGCGCTCCTTGTTGCGGCCGTACTCCAGCTCGACGTTCTGCGCGAACGCGTCATTGGTGCCGAACTTGTCGGCGATGACGGAGTGGTCGATGACCAGCTCGGCCGGGGCGAGCGGGTTGATCTTCGCCGCGTCGCCGCCGAGCTCCTTGACGGCCTCGCGCATGGTGGCCAGGTCCACGACACAGGGCACGCCGGTGAAGTCCTGCATGATCACGCGGGCCGGCGTGAACTGGATCTCCTGGCTGGGCTGGGCCTGGGAGTCCCAGCCGCCGAGGGCCCGGATGTGGTCGGCGGTGATGTTCGCGCCGTCCTCGGTACGGAGCAGGTTCTCCAGCAGCACCTTCAAGCTGTACGGAAGACGGGCGGAGCCCTCGACCTTGTCCAGCTTGAAGATCTCGTACGACTCGTCGCCCACCTGCAGCGTGCTGCGGGCGTCGAAGCTGTTCGCCGACACGACAGTCTCCTTCATGCATGAAATTCGCGCGTACCACCGCAATCCTGCCGTCACAGGCCCTTGCCCATCCGCTAAGGTGTGCCTAAGTTAGGTACGCCTTACTGGCGCGGCAGCGGTACGCCTCTCCGTAGATATCTCGATGTCGAGATAACTCTAGTACATCACCGCGCCGAGGTCATGCCCTGGCCTGGCCTCTTTCTCCGGGAGTCGGCGCCCCCACCCCCGCGGGCAGGGAATATGCCGCAGAGACCCGCCGACGACCGCTTCGTCCCCTCGGCTCCGAAGCCCCCGGCATCCGTCCATAGGGCGGGCGGGGGCGCGGACCTCTGCGTATCTTCATGTCACACGGCCTGGGCCGGGTCCGTCACGTCCGTGACGGACCGCTACGGAGGAATGGCAGCGATGGACGAACGTGACCGGTTGGCGGAGCGCTTCGAGGAGCACCGTCCCCATCTGACAGCGGTGGCCTACCGGATGCTCGGATCGCTGAGCGAGGCCGAGGACGCCGTCCAGGAAACCTGGCTGCGGACCGAACGGTCCGGTGTCGACGGGGTCGAGAATCTGGGCGGCTGGCTGACGACCGTCGCCGGGCGGATCTGTCTGGACCAGCTGCGCACCCGCAGGACGCTGCGTGAGGATCCGCTGGAGACCCATGTGCCCGAGCCGGTCGTCAGCCGCGCGGACGGCATCGATCCCGAGCAGGAGGCCGTGCTGGCCGACTCGGTGGGCCTCGCGCTGCTCGTCGTGCTCGACACCTTGGCTCCCGCCGAGCGGCTCGCCTTCGTCCTGCACGACATGTTCGCCGTCCCGTTCGACGAGATCGCCCCGATCGTCGAACGGACTCCGGCCTCGGCCCGGCAGCTCGCCAGCCGCGCACGACGCCGGGTCCAGGGCGCCGCGCCGGCGCCGGACACCGACCTCGCCCGGCAGCGGAAGGTGGTCGACGCCTTCCTCGCCGCCTCGCGCCAGGGCGATTTCGACGCACTGCTCGCGGTCCTCGACCCGGATGTGGTGCTGCGGGCCGACAGCGGCGAGGCGATGCCGAGCCTGTCGAAACTCGTCCGCGGGGCACGGTCGGTGGTGGCTCAGGCGCTCACCTTCTCCAAGGCCGCCCTGCTCGCCCGCCCCGCGTTGGTCAACGGCGCCCCGGGGCTCGTCACGTTCCGGGAGGGGGAGCTGCTCTCGGTCATGGCCTTCACCGTCGTGGGCGGCAAGGTCGTCGAGATCAACATCCTCGCCGACCCGGCACGCCTCAAGCGGCTCGATGTGAGCCGGCTCGACGGCTGAGGACGGACCGTGGCCGTACGCGGGGCGCGAGGGGGCGCGCCCCGCGTACGGGGCACGAGGGGCGCGTGGCCAGGGGCGGTCGGCGGGCTACGGCGGCCGCCGGCTCGGGTCAATCACCCACGTCAGCAGCTCGGGACCGCGCCGCCCTTGTTCAGGGCGGTCAGCGCCTGCACGGCGCTCTTCAGGCTCGTGACGGGTATCAGCCGCAGCCCGTCCGGGGCGTTCTGCGTCCTCTCGCACTCCGCCTTCGGGAGAAGGAAGACGGTCGCACCGTCCCGCTTGGCGGCCTGGGTTTTCAGCGCCACCCCGCCGACGGCTCCCACCGTCCCCTTCGCGTCGATGGTCCCGGTGCCGGCTATCGTGCGGCCGCCGGTCAGCTCGCCGCCGTCGCCGTCACCGTCCAGCTTGTCGACGATGCCGAGCGAGAAGAGCAACCCGGCGCTCGGCCCGCCCACATCGGCGAGGCTCAGCCTCACCTTCACCCGGTCCGGGTCCTCGCCCAGATACCCGAGCGCGGCCGTCGTCGCGGTGTGCTGGGAGTCCTTCATCTCGGCGGTGTTGTGCTCGGCTATCTCCGCGTCGGTTTTGCCGGGCGGGAAGACCGCGTCCCTGGGCATCACCGCACGGTCCGTACGGAACCACCCGTCGATCACCTCACCCAGGCGGATCTCGGTGCGCGGCGCGGTCGCGACGATCGCCGTCATCCGCAGCTGACCGCTGGTCTCACGCGCCGGAGCGCCGGTGAGGGAGATGACGTCCTCGCCCTGATACTCCCCCAGCACATTCGTGCTCTGGCCCGGCCGGGCGAGGGAGTACGGAAGCGGCGCGAGCCCCGCGACGGCCAGCAGCGCCGCGACCGGGACGGCGGTCAGGGCGAGAGCACGGGGGCGCGAGGAGACTCCGTCACCGCAGGGGGCTCCCTCACGGGAGGAGGCACCGTCGCGCGAAGAGGCTCCCTGACGGGAAGGGCGAGTGATCACGCCGCTCAATGTAACTGCCGTGCGTGAGAGGGCCGCAGGCCCGTCCGGCTCACGCCGGAGTGGGAGACGCCTGCCTCTCCGGGCGGGATACGGCCGAACGTGTGCAGTTCGAGCCTGGTGACAGGTGGCCACCGGAGGGCGCGCACGCCGTCGTGCCCGACGACAGCCGGACCACCGGCAGCGATCACGCAAACCGACGCGTACAGGGCAGCCACGCGACGACGCACAGGACCGCCGCCTCCACGTATTCATCTCATATCTGAGATACGGTCGAGTTATGGCAGACGACTACCTCGTACGCATCGGCAGGCTCATCCGCGACGCCAGGCAGCATCGCGGCTGGACACAGACGCAGCTGGCCGAGGCGCTCGGCACCAGTCAGAGTGCGGTGAACCGCATCGAACGCGGGAATCAGAACATCAGCCTTGAGATGATCGCGCGCATCGGCGAAGCCCTGGACAGCGAGATCGTTTCGCTCGGCTACGCCGGCCCGATGCATCTGCGCGTGGTCGGCGGGCGACGACTGTCCGGCAGCATCGCCGTCAAGACGAGCAAGAACGCCTGCGTGGCGCTGCTTTGCGCGACCCTCCTCAACGCCGGCCGGACAACTCTGCGCCGGGTGGCCCGGATCGAGGAGGTCTACCGCATCCTCGAAGTGCTCGGCAGCATCGGCGTCCGGACGCGGTGGATCAACGACGGCAACGATCTGGAGATCATCCCCCCGGCCGAGTTGAACCTCGACACGATGGACACCGAGGCGGCCCGCCGCACCCGCAGCGTCATCATGTTCCTCGGCCCGCTGCTGCACCGGATGGACCACTTCAAGCTGCCGTACGCGGGCGGTTGCGACCTCGGCACCCGCACCGTCACGCCGCACATGACGGCCCTGCGGCACTTCGGTCTGGAGATCACCGCGACCGATGGCACCTACCTCGGCCAGGTCGACCGCAGCGTCTCCCCCAAGCGCGCGATCGTGCTGACCGAGCGCGGCGACACCGTCACCGAGAACGCCCTGCTGGCGGCAGCCCGGAACGACGGCGTCACGGTCATCCGCAACGCCTCCTCCAACTACATGGTCCAGGACCTGTGCTTCTTCCTGGAGGAGCTGGGCGTCCGGGTCGACGGCATCGGCACCACCACGCTCACCGTCCACGGCGTCGCGCACATCGACCGCGACGTCGACTACGCGCCGTCCGAGGACCCGGTCGAGGCGATGAGCCTGCTGGCGGCGGCAGTTGTCACCGAGTCGGAACTGACGATCCGCCGGGTCCCGGTGGAGTTCCTGGAGATCGAGCTGGCCGTCCTGGACGAGATGGGCCTGGACCACGAACGCAGCGCGGAGTACGCCGCCGACAACGGCCGCACCCGGCTGATCGACCTGACGGTCCGGCCCTCCAAGCTCCAGGCCCCGCTGGACAAGGTCCACCCGATGCCCTTCCCGGGCCTCAACATCGACAATGTCCCCTTCTTCGCGGCCATCGCGGCCAGCGCCCAGGGCCAGACCCTCATCCACGACTGGGTCTACGACAACCGCGCCATCTACCTCACCGACCTCAACCGCCTCGGCGCGCAGGTCAAACTCCTCGACCCGCACCGCGTCCTGGTCGACGGCCCGACCCGCTGGCGCTCCTCGGAAATGATGTGCCCCCCGGCCCTGCGCCCGGCCGTCGTCGTCCTGCTGGCCATGATGGCCGCCGAGGGCACGTCGGTCCTGCGCAACGTCTATGTCATCAACCGGGGTTACGAGGACCTGGCGGAGCGACTGAACTCGATCGGCGCGCAGATCGAGATCTTCCGGGACATCTGATCGCGTTAGGCCGCCACCCCCAACTGACGTGCAACGAAGTGCAATTGAGCGGGGGCGGCGGCGCCCGTGGGACTTCTCCGGACATCGCCGCTCCGGTCCCCGCTGATGCTCCGGGTCCCGCCCCGCCGGGTTCCGTACGGGCCGAGTGGATCAGCGGGGCTCGGCCACGGTGGCGCGTACGACGAGGTGGGGGGTCAGGACGACCTCGCGGGGGTCGGTGCGGCCTTGATCGAGGCGTTCCACGGCGGCGGCCACCGCGTACCGGGCCTGCTCCGCGGCTCCCTGACTGACCGTGGTCAGGCTGAAGCAGCTCAACCGGGAGAGGGTGTCGTCGTCGTAGCCGGCCACGGACACCTCACCGGGGACGGCGACGCCGGCGCGCGCGAGGGCGGCCAGGACGCCGATGGCGCACTGGTCATTGAAGGCGACGACGGCGGTCGGCAGGTCGCCGGAGTCGAGGAGGTGGTGGGCGGCGCGTTCGCCGGCCGCCTCGGTGTTGTCACCGCGCAGAATCCTGAGGTGCGCGTCCAGGCCGTGCCGGCGCATGGCGGTGCGGTACCCGCGGCGCCGGTCCGTGGCGATCACGCCCTTGCCGCCGTCGACGTGCGCGATGGCACGGTGCCCCAGCGCCACCAGGTGGTCGACGATCTTGCCGACCCCTTCGTCGTCCGCGCTGCGGACCACATCCAGCTCCCCGTCCGCGATCCGGCGGCCTACGACGATGACGGGAGCCTTGCGGTCGAGGGCTGCGAGCGCGTCGGCGGGTGCGGTCGGGCCGAGCAGGATCAGGGCCTCGCTGCGGAAGGCCAGCAGCGTCTCGACGGCGGTGTGCTCGTCGCGGGTGCGGGTCTGGGTGCTGAGGACCAGGTCGTAGCCGACCTCCTCGGCGGCCGTGTGCAGGTGCTCGACCAGTTCGGCGTGGTACGGACTGTGGACGTCGACCATGACGCCGAGCAGCCGGGTGCGCCTGCTGGCCAGCATGCTTGCGGTGCGATCCACCTGGTATCCGAGGTCGGCGGCCGCCTTCAGGACCCGCTGCCGGGTGCGCTCACTGGGGCCGGACACCCCCCGCAGCACCAGGGAGACGGAGGCGGTGGACACACCCACGCGGGCCGCCACGTCCTCCAGCCGCGGACGCTTCGTGCCGTTCCGGCGACGCTCGGACCCGACCTCGTCCACTTCTGCCTCCCGGCCAGATCTCCTTGCGCAACGCCCTTGACACGCTCTCGAAACGAGTAGATAGTACCAGAAATTAAATCGCTTTAAACGGCCTCGCCGCTCGACCGAAGCCCCTCGGGGATCCGTCGGAGCCGGGCCGGCCGCGGGTCCACGCGCCCCGGCCGGCGGCGAGGCGTTGCGTTCCCCGGCAACGACCCACGATCGACTCGCGATCGCTGCCGCCAGGAACCGCCGCCGGTCGGCGCCGGCGGCGCGAGCCACACCTGCGCCGCTCATGGCGGCACCCGCTCGGGCCCCGGTCGTCGACGCGGCGCCCATCTACCCGATGAGCCACCCCATCGCGGCAGCCCTGGGCTCCCGCCATCGCCGACCCCGCACCGACCGAGCCACGCACATCACGTCGCGAGATCTCGTAGCGACAACCTATTGACATGACATTTGAGCGCAGGCATCGTTCTCGGCCGAGAGTGCTTTAAAGCGCTTTAAGACGCCGTCCCCGGAGTCTCCGGAGCGAAGGGAAACCGTGAAATGCCGTTGGAAGTACTGACCATGGGCCGCGTGGGAGTGGATGTGTATCCACTCCAGACCGGCGTGGGTCTGGCGGAGGTCACCTCGTTCGGCAAGTACCTCGGCGGCAGCCCGACCAACGTCGCCGTCGCCGCCGCCCGCTACGGGCGCTCCTCGGCCGTGGTCACCAAGACGGGACGCGACCCGTTCGGTGACTTCGTCCGCACCGCCCTGGAGGGGTACGGCGTCGACACCCGCTTCGTCGGTAGGTCGGACATCGGGCCGACCCCGGTGACCTTCTGCGAGATCTTTCCGCCCGACGACTTCCCGCTGTACTTCTACCGCCTGCCCAAGGCTCCTGACCTGGACCTGCGCCCGGAGGAGCTGGATCCGGCCGCCGTACGCGAGGCCCGGATCCTCTGGGTCACCGGTACCGGCCTGAGCGAGGAGCCGAGCCGCTCGGCAACCCTGGCCGCCCTCGCGCAGCGGGCGAAGTCCGGGACGACGGTCTTCGACCTCGACTGGCGGCCGATGTTCTGGCCCGGTGACCCCAGCGGCAGCCGCGGCGGGGCCGACCAGGCACGGGCGTACTACGCCGAGGCCCTGCGCCACACCACCGTGGCCGTGGGCAACCTCGACGAGTGCGAGGTGGCGACCGGCGAGCGCGAGCCGTACGCGGCCGCCAAGGCCCTTCTCGCCGCGGGTGTCGAGCTGGCGGTGGTGAAGCAGGGCCCCCGGGGCGTCCTCGCGATGGACCGCGACGGCACCACGGCGGAGATCCCGCCGGTCCCGGTCGAGGTCGTCAACGGCCTGGGCGCCGGTGACGCGTTCGGCGGCGCGCTCTGCCACGGCCTGCTGTCCGGCTGGGACACCCCTCGCACGGTGTCCTTCGCCAATGCCGCGGGTGCGCTGGTCGCCGGGCGGCTCGCCTGCTCCGACGCGATGCCGACCGAGGCCGAGGTCGAGAACAAGCTCCGCACCGCCGGCCGCGGCGCTGCCCACGAGCCGAACCGAGAGGTGTGACCGTGCCGAGTGACAAGGTGAGCCGGATCGTGGACACCAGGGTCAAGGACCCGGGTGCCATCGCGGCGGCGGCCGCCCGGCGGGTGAGGGCCACGTCACCGTTCGGCGAGCACGGCAAGGCGATGATCATCGCCGCCGACCATCCGGCGCGTGGCGCCAACGCGGTGGGCTCCGATCCGTCCGCGATGGCCGACCGCTTCGCGCTGCTGGAACGGATGTGCGTCGCCCTGGAGCGGCCCGGTGTCACCGGCGTCCTCGCCACCGCCGACATCCTTGAGGACCTGCTCCTCCTCGGTGTCCTCGACGGCAAGAGCGTCTTCGGCTCCATGAACCGGGCCGGGCTCGCGGGCTCGGTCTTCGAGATCGACGACCGCTTCACCGGGTACGACGCGCAGACGATCGCCACGATGGGCTTCGACGGCGGCAAGATGCTCACCCGGATCGCCCTCGACGACCCGGCGACCCCATCCGTCCTGGAGAACACGGCCCGCACCGTAGACGAGCTGAATGGTCGTCAACTCATCGCGATGGTCGAGCCGTTCCTGTCCACCTGGCAGGACGGGAAGATCCGCAACGACCTGTCCCCGGACGCGGTCATCAAGTCCATCACCATCGCCTCGGGCCTCGGCCGGCGCACCGCCTACACCTGGCTGAAGCTGCCCGTCGTCGACGACATGGAGCGTGTCCTCGCCTCCTCGACGCTGCCGGCGCTGCTGCTCGGCGGTGAAGTCAAGGACGCGGACGCGGCGTTCGCCTCCTGGGGCAAGGCGCTGAAGCTGCCCACCGCACAGGGTCTGACCATCGGCCGGTCCCTGCTCTACCCCGCGGACGGCGATGTCGCCGGTGCCGTGGACCGGGCGGTGAGCCTGCTGTGAGCAAGTACCACCTCCCCAAGGGGGCGTCGGCGGACGGCGCGTACGACCTCGCCATCACCCCCGAGTCGGCGGGCTGGGGCCATTCCGGCCTGCGGATCCTCACCCTCGGCCCGGGAGAGGCGCACTCGCTGTCCACCGCGGACTCCGAGATCCTGGTGCTGCCGCTGAACGGCGGCTGCACCGTCACCGTCGAAGGCGGACCCTTTTCCCTGCACGGTCGCAGCGACGTGTTCGCCTCGGCCACCGACTTCGCGTACCTGCCGCCCGCGTCGGAGGCCCTGATCAGCAGTGCGGCCGGCGGGACGTTCGCACTGCCTTCGGCCCGTACGGAGCAGGGTGGCCTCTCCGCCAGGTACGGGCCCAAGGAGGCCGTGCCGGTCGAGTTGCGCGGCGCGGGCGCCTGCTCGCGTCAGGTCAACAACTACTGCCTGCCGGGCACCTTCGACGCCGACCAGCTCCTGGTCTGCGAGGTACTCACGCCCGGCGGCAACTGGTCCTCGTATCCCCCACACAAGCATGACGAGGCCCGTGTCGGCGCCGACGGCAGCCCCGTCGAGAGCGAGCTCGAGGAGATCTACTACTTCGAGGTCCGGGGCGAGCACGGCTTCGGCTACCAGCGCGTGTACGGGACCCCGGACCGCCCCATCGAGGTGTTCGCCGAGGTGCGCTCCGGCGACGCCGTGCTCATCCCGCACGGCTGGCACGGCCCGTCGATCGCCGCACCCGGCTACGACCTGTACTACCTCAACGTCATGGCGGGTCCTGGCCAGGACCGCGCCTGGCTGATCTGCGACGACCCGGCACACGGATGGGTGCGTACGACGTGGGAGTCCCAGGACGTCGACGACCGGCTCCCGTTCGATGCCAAGGAGACCGACTGATGGAAACGATCAGGCTCACCACGGCCCAGTCCCTCGTCCGCTTCCTGGCGAACCAGTACAGCGAGCGCGACGGGCAGGAGCAGCGGCTCATCCCCGGCGCCTGGGGCATCTTCGGGCACGGGAACGTGGCCGGAATCGGTCAGGCGCTCCTGCAGGCGGAGCTCACCGAGGAGGCCGACCTCCCGTACTACCTGGCCCGCAACGAGCAGGGCATGGTGCACGCGGCGGTGGCGTTCGCGAAGATGCGCGACCGGCTCTCGGCCTTCGCCTGCACGGCCTCCACCGGTCCCGGCTCGACGAACATGATCACGGGTGCGGCCCTGGCGACGACCAACCGCCTGCCGGTGCTGCTGCTCCCCAGCGACATGTTCGCCACCCGCGCCGCCGACCCGGTCCTCCAGCAGCTGGAGGACGCCCGGGGCGGGGACGTCACGGTCAATGACGCCTTCCGTGCCGTGTCGAAGTACTTCGACCGGATCCAGCGGCCCGAGCAGCTCATCCCGGCCGCGCTCGCCGCGATGCGGGTCCTGACCGACCCGGTCGAGACCGGTGCCGTCACGCTCGCGCTGCCGCAGGATGTGCAGGCCGAGGCGTACGACTGGCCGGTCGCGTTCTTCCGGCGCCGGGTCTGGCACGTGGGCCGCCCGGTGCCGGAACCGCAGGCGGTCGAGCGGGCCGCCGCCCTGCTGCGGGGCGCACGGAAGCCGCTGATCGTCGCCGGTGGCGGCGCCGTCTACTCCGGCGCCGAGACCGCGCTGCGGGCCTTCGCGGAGGCCACCGGGATCCCGGTCGCGGACACCCATGCCGGCAAGGGTGCGGTGGCGTGGGACCACCCGTACGCGGTGGGCGGCATCGGCTCGACCGGGTCGTACGCCGCCAACGAGCTGGCGAGGGAGGCCGATGTCGTCGTCGGCATCGGCACCCGGTACTCCGATTTCACCACCGCGAGCCACACCGTCTTCGGCAACCCGGACGTCACCTTCGTCAACCTCAACGTGGCTCGTCTGGACGCCGTGAAGCACTCGGCGGAGCCGCTGGTCGCCGATGCGCGGCTCGGCGTGGAGGCGCTCGCGGGGGCGCTCACGGACTGGGAGGTCACCCCGGCCCACCGTGAGCACACGCGCCACCTCATCGCCCGTACGAGGGAGATCGAGGAGGAGTGCTTCGCACCCGGCCGGAACACCGGCGAACTGCCGGCCCAGACCCAGATCCTCGGCGCGCTCAACGAGACGCTCGGCGACCGTGACGTCGTCATCAACGCCGCCGGGTCCATGCCGGGCGACCTCCAGCAGCTGTGGCGGGCCCGGGACCCGAAGGCGTACCACGTCGAGTACGCGTACTCCTGTATGGGCTACGAGGTCGCGGCCGGGGTTGGCGCGAAGATGGCGGACCCTTCGCGTGAGGTCGTCGTGCTGGTGGGTGACGGCTCGTATCTGATGATGGCTCAGGAGATCGTGACCATGGTCTCCGAGGGCCTGAAGGTCATCATCGTCCTCGTCCAGAACCATGGCTTCGCGTCGATCGGCTCGCTGTCCGAGTCGCTCGGATCCCAGCGCTTCGGCACCAAATACCGCTTCCGCAACGGCGATTCGGGACGGCTCGACGGCGACGTGCTGCCGGTCGACCTCGCCGTGAACGCCGCCTCGCTCGGCGCCGACGTGCTGCACGCCGCGACCGTCGAGGAGTTCCGCGCGGCGATCGAGAAGGCGAAGGCCGCCGACCGCACCTCCGTCGTACACGTCGAGACCGATCTGTACGGGCCGAACCCGCCGGGGCACGGCTGGTGGGACGTGCCGGTCAGCCAGACCTCCGCCCTGGAATCCACCCGTCGCGCCTACGACACCTACGCCTCCCAGAAGCAGTCCCAGCGCCACTACCTGTAAGGAACCCTCACGTGAAGACCATCGAGCATTGGATCAACGGCGGCCCCGTGCCGGGCTCCGAGCAGCGCACCGCCCCCGTGTTCAACCCGGCCACCGGCCAGGAGCGGGCCCGGGTGGCCCTGGGCGGGTCGGCCGACGTGGACGCCGCGGTCACGGCCGCCACCGCGGCCTTCGAGACCTGGTCGGAGTCTTCTCTCACGCAGCGCAGCCAGGTGATGTTCGCCTTCCGGCAGCTCCTGCTGGAGCACGAGGAGGAACTGGGCCGGCTCATATCGGCCGAGCACGGCAAGACGGTCGACGACGCGCGCGGCGAGATCGCGCGGGGCCGGGAGGTCGTGGAGTTCGCGTGCGGCCTCGGCGACGTGCTGAAGGGGAGCTTCTCCGACCAGGTGTCGCGCGGCGTGGACGTGCACAACTTCCGGCAGCCGCTGGGTGTGGTCGCGGGCATCACGCCGTTCAACTTCCCGGCGATGGTGCCGCTGTGGATGCACCCGATCGCCATCGCCACCGGCAACACCTTTCTCCTCAAGCCGAGTGAGCGGGACCCGTCGGCCGCGAACTTCGTGGCCGAGCTGTACCGGCGGGCCGGACTGCCCGACGGCGTCTTCAACGTCGTGCACGGCGGCAAGGACGCGGTCGACGCGATCCTCGCCCATGACGGCATCGAGGCCGTGTCCTTCGTCGGCTCGACGCCGATCGCCAAGTACGTGCACGAGACGGGGATCTCGGCGGGCAAGCGCGTCCAGGCGCTCGGCGGCGCCAAGAATCATGCTGTCGTCCTCCCGGACGCGGACCTGGAGTTCGCCGCGAACCACATCACCGCCGGCGCGTACGGTTCGGCCGGCGAACGCTGCATGGCGGTATCGGTTGCCGTCGCGGTCGGTGAAGTGGCGGACGGTCTGGTCGAGGTCCTCGAACGCAAGGCCCGCGAGGTCGAGGTCGGCCCCGGTGACGCACCCGGCACCGACATGGGCCCCCTGGTCACCAAGGCCGCCCAGGAGCGCGTCGAGCACGCCGTCGGCACCGCCGCGACCCAGGGCGCCACCGTCGTGGTCGACGGCCGGGGCCTGAAGGTCGACGGCCACCCCGAGTGCGCCGAGGGCTTCTTCACCGGCCCGTCCCTGCTCGACCACGTCACCGCCGAGATGGACGCGTACAAGGAAGAGCTGTTCGGGCCCGTCCTCGCCGTCCTCCGGGTCGACACCCTCGACGAGGCGATCGCCCTGATCAACGCCAACCCCTACGGCAACGGAACCGCCCTGTTCACCGGCTCCGGCGAAGCGGCACGCCGCTTCCAGCGCAACGTCCGGGTCGGCATGATCGGCGTCAACGTGCCGGTGCCCGTGCCGATGTCGTACTACTCCTTCGGCGGCTGGAAGGACTCCCTCATCGGCGACTCCCCGATCCACGGCCCCGAAGGCATCCGCTTCTACACCCGCCCCAAGGTCGTCACCACCCGCTGGCCGCAGCCCCGGCAGCAGGTCACCGCGGGCTTCAGCTTCCCCACCTCCAGCTGAACCCCGCCGGCCACACCCGACAGCCCCCAAGGGAACCGTTCGGCAACTCCCCCGCCCCCTGAAGGACTCGCTATGGCAACGGCGTCACCCCTCCCCCGTCAGGACCAGCACCCGGGCATGCCCCGCGTGCCGCTGCCCCTCGCTGTCAGCACGCGCGAGCACCCGGCCGGCCGCGGCCCCGCCGGCACCCGACGCCCGCCCATCAACCAGTAGGAGGTGGCCATGGACGTCAGGGACGACGCGACTCAGGCCCCCGATTCACCCTCCGCCGCCGCGGACACCACACCACCGGAGATCTACCGGCGGTTGAGGATCATCACGGTCATCGCCACCTTCGGCGGACTGCTGTTCGGCTACGACACCGGCGTCATCTCCGGTGCCCTGCCCTTCATGTCCCTCTCCCCCGAGGAGGGCGGACTGGGCCTCGACCCGCTGACCGAGGGCATCGTCGCCTCGTCGCTCGTGCTCGGCGCGGCGTTCGGGGCCCTGTTCGGCGGGCGTCTCTCCGACCGTTACGGGCGCAGGCGGACCATTCTCGGACTCGCCGTGCTGTTCTTCGTCGGCGCACTGGGTACCGCGCTCGCCCCGGGCATCGCGGTGATGGTGCTGTTCCGGGTGTTGCTGGGGCTCGCCGTGGGCGGCGCGTCCGCAACGGTCCCGGTGTTCATCGCCGAGCTGGCTCCCGCCGACCGGCGTGGCCGTCTCGTGACGCAGAACGAGCTGATGATCGTGACCGGCCAGCTCCTGGCCTACACCTCGAACGCGGTCATCGCCGAAACCGTGGGCGAGGGCGGCGTGTGGCGCTGGATGCTCGCGATCGCCACGGTCCCCGCCGTACTGCTCTGGTTCGGGATGCTGTTCGTGCCCGAGTCGCCCCGCTGGCTGGCCGCCCACGGCCGGGCCGATGAGGCCAAGCGCACCCTGAGCCGGGTCCGCGACCCGCTGGTCGTGGACGCGGAGTTCGCCGAGATCGAGCGCCGGGTCGCCACCGACGCCGGTGAGCCGCGGGCGGGGTGGCGGGATCTGGCCACTCCCTGGGTGCGACGTCTCGTGACGTTCGGCTTCGGGCTGGCCGTGCTGACCCAACTCACCGGCGTCAATTCGATCATGTACTTCGCGCCGAAGATCCTCCTGGACACCGGCCTGGGCACCCAGGCCGCCCTCACCGCCACCATCACCAACGGCGTCGTCGCGGTGCTCGCGGTGGCGACCGGCATGTGGCTGCTCGGCCGGTTCGGGCGGCGCCCCATGCTGTTGACCGGCCAGCTCGGCGTCACCGCGTCGCTGGTGCTGATCGCGGTATGCCTCATGGTGCTGCCCCAGTCGACGGCCCGCAGCTACCTGGTGCTCGCCTTCATGCTGACGTTCCTGTTGTTCATGCAGGGCTGCGTCGCGACCGTCTTCTGGCTGATGCTCTCGGAGATCTTCCCGCTCCGCCTGCGCGGCTTCGCCATGGGCACGGCCGTGTTCGGCACCTGGATGGCCAACTTCGTCGTCACGCTGACGTTCCCGCCCCTGATGGACGCCATCGGCGGAGTCACGTTCCTGATCTTCGCCGCGGTGAACGTCGTCACGTACGTCTTCTACCTCCGCGCCGTTCCCGAGACCCGGGGCCGCTCGATGGAGGAGCTGGAGTCCCACTTCCGCCGGCAACTCGCGGCCTGAGCAAGCCCTTACCTCCCCCCTTCAGAAAGGCGCACCCATGACCACGTCCAGCAAGCCCCTCTCCGTAGCGGTGATCGGAGCCGGCATGGCCGGCCGCACGCACGCTGCCGGCTACCGCAACGTCAACACCGTCTTCGGCGCCGGCCTGCCGCCGGTCCGGCTGGCCGCGATCGCCGATACCAACGTCGAACTCGGTGAGGACGCCGCCCGCCGCTACGGGTACGAGAAGGCCGTCCCGAGCTGGGAGGCCGTCGCGGAAGACCCGACGATCGACGCCGTCAGCATCGTCGTCGGCAACGCGCTGCACCGCCCTATCGCCGAGGCCCTGGTCGCCGCGGGCAAGCATGTGCTGTGTGAGAAGCCGCTGTCCGGCTCGATCGAGGACGCCCGCGCGATGGTCGAGTTGGAGCGCGCCGCCGACGTCGTGACCTCCGTCGGTTACACCTTCCGTCGCTCCCCGGCCATCGCCGCGATCCGTGATCACGTGCGTGGTGGCGAGCTGGGCGACCTCACACTGTTCAGCGGCCGCTACTGGTGCGACTACGCGACCGACCCGAACGGGCCGCTGAGCTGGCGGTTCAAGGGCGGCTCCGGCTCCGGCGCCCTGGGGGACGTCGGCGCGCACGTGATCGACGTCGCCGAGTACGTCGCCGGCCCCATCGTCGCCGTCTCCGGCGCCTCGCTGTCGACGCAGATCGCCAAGCGTCCCGTTCCGTTGGGCGCGGTCGTCGGGCACAACGCCGCTCCGGTCTCCGACGAACTCGGCGAGGTCGACAACGAGGACACCGCATCGTTCACCGCGCGCTTCGCATCGGGTCTGGTGGGCACGTTCTCGGTGTCGCGCACCGCCTTCGGCCTGCCCAACGGGCTCGCCTTCGACGTCCTGGGCGTGGGCGGCCGGGCCGCGTTTGACCAGCACCGGCCTGCGGAGTACCTCTTCGACGACACGCAGCCCGAGGCCCGTACCCGGGGCGCGCGGCACATCATCGCCGGGCCGCAGATGCCGTACTTCGCGGGCGGCTACCCGATGGAGGCGCCGGGCGTGGGCGGCGGCAACGCCGAGATGTTCACCTACCAGGCCCGTGCCTTCCTCGACCAGGTCGCGGGCGTCGCCGAGCCGCTGCCGGCCTGCGCCACGTTCGCCGACGGACTGCGGACCATGGAGATCATCCAGGCCATCGTCACCTCCTCCCGCAACGGCGGCGCCGCCGTCGAGCTTCCGGCCACCGTCTGAAACACCCCCGAGTTCGCCTGAACCACCCCCCGTTGAACCCGCACTCGAAGGAACAAGCAATGGCTCTCAAGCTCGGCGCCTACACCGCCTGTCTGCACGACCGGACGCTCACCGAGGCCCTCGACATCCTCAAGGAGAACGGCCTGACCTCCGTGGAGGTCAACACCGGCGGCTTCATCCCCTCCCCGCACTGCCCGGTCGACCTTCTGCTGTCCTCCGCCACCGCGCGCGAGGAGTACCTGCAGACCTTCGCCGACCGTGGCTTGGAACTGACCGGCCTCAACTGCAACGGCAACCCGCTCAACCCGCTCCCGGGTGTCGGCCCCAAGCACGCCGACGACCTGCGCCGCACCATCCGCCTCGCGGGCCTGCTCGGCGTGAAGCACGTCGTGACGATGTCCGGCACCCCGGGCTCCGACCCCGACGCCAAGTACCCCTCCTGGGTCGTCAACCCGTGGGACGGCGTCTACATGGACGTCCTTGACTACCAGTGGGACGTGGCGGTCGGGTTCTGGAAGGAGATCGACGCGCTGGCCAGGGAGAACGACGTCCGGGTCGCCATCGAGATGCACCCGCACAACCTGGTGTTCTCCCCCGTCACCCTGAAGCGGCTCGTCGACGCGACGGGTGCGACGCACCTCGGTGCCGAGATGGACCCCTCCCACCTCATGTGGCAGGGCATGGACATCGTCGCCTGCATCAAGTGGCTGGGCCCGCTGGTGTTCCACGCCGCCGCGAAGGACGCCGCGCTCTGCCCCGGCGCCGACATCCGCGGCGTGCTCGACACCTCGTTCACCCGCGTACCCGCCGACGCGCCCGGCAAGGTGCCCACCGGCTACGGGTTCTGGTGCAACTCCTGGCCGGAGAACCCTGCCTGGAAGTTCGTCGCCGTCGGCCTCGGACATGACGTCGACTACTGGACCGAGTTCCTGCGCGCCCTCGCCGAGGTCGACCCGGACATGGCCGTGAACATCGAGCACGAGGACGCCGCCTACTCGCAGACCGAGGGACTCGCCCTGGCCGCCAAGAGTCTGCACAGCGCCGCGTCCGCACTTTGACCCACCCCCTTACGTGGCCCCGTTCCCGCCGACCGGGCACGGGGCGCCACGGTTCTCCCCGCACACCACCCTCTCGCCGGAGGACAGCGATGAAGCTCGCCCTTGATCCGCAGATGTTCTACTCGACACACTCCGTACTGGAACTGCCCGACGTGGTGGCGCGCATGGGCTACTCCTGGATGGAGCTCTCGCCCAAGGCCGATTTCCTTCCCTTCTTCAGTCACCCGCGCGCGAACGACGCCACCGTGGCCGAGCTGCGCAAGCGCGCCGCCGATGCCGGGGTCGGCATCGCCTCGGTGCTGCCGGTGCTGCGCTGGTCGGGCCCCGGGGAGGAGGAGCGGCAGGCCGCGGTGCGCGCGTGGAAGCGGGCCATCCAGATCGCCGTCGATCTCGGTGTCGACACGATGAACTCCGAGTTCAACGGCCGCCCCGAGGGCGCCGAGTTCGCCGAGAGCCAGTTCCTGCGCTCGATGGAGGAGCTGATCCCGGAGTTCGAGCGTGAGGGCGTCAAGCTGGTCCTCGAACCCCACCCGGACGACTTCATCGAGGACGGTCACGCCGCGGTGAACATGGTGCGCGGGCTCAACCGGGAGTGGATCTCGTTCCTCTACTGCACGCCGCACACCTTCCACCAGGGCAACGACGCGACGGGCATCATCACCGCGGCCGCGGAGAAGACCACCTACGTGCACCTCGCGGACACCCTCGACCACACCGCGTCGAACGGGCTGCGCTACATCGTCAACCCGCCCGGCTCACCCGCGCGTGTGCACCAGCACGCCGAGATCGGCCGTGGCGAGGTCGACTTCGACGAGGTGTTCGCCGCGCTCGCCTCGGTCGGCTTCGACGGAGTGGTCTCCTCGTGCGTGTTCGGCTGGGAGGAGCGCGCCGAGGAGATCAGCGTCCGTCAGCGGGAGACGGCCACCGCCCTCATCGACAAGCACTTCGGGACCGGCGCGCTCGGGGGTGGCCGATGACCGTCCTGGTGGCCGTGCCCGATTCGGCCGAGGGCCGCGCCGCCCTCTCCGCTGCCGGCGAGGAAGCCCGCCACCGTTCCGCGGACCTCGTCGTGATCAACCTCGGCCTCGATCCGCTCGACCCGGACGCCCTGCCTGCGGACGTTCCGGTATCGGTCCGCGCGCGCAGCGGGCCGGACCTCGTCGACAGTGTCCTCACCACCCTCGACGAGCACGAGGGCCGCGTCGACCTGCTGGTGATCGGCCTGAAGAGGCGGACACCGGTCGGCAAGGCGCTGTTGGGATCGGTGTCCCAGCAACTCCTGCTGGAGGCCGAGGTGCCCATCCTCGCGGTCAAGCCTGAACGCTGAGGGCGCTTCATACCTTGCGGGGCAACAGGGGGTCGACCCACCCGGGTTCGGCCCCCTCAGCCCGCGGTTCCCGCCTGCCACTGCTGGGCCTACGGCCCGTCCGTCACCTCTCCTCCGGTGTGAGGACGACGAATTCCGCGCCGGACGGATCGGTGCACACGGCCAGCCGGCCGACGCCGTCGGCGGTCTCCGGGCCCATGGACAGGGCGCCCCCGCTCTCCTTCACCCGGGCGACCGTGGCGTCGCAGTCCGCGGAGCCGAACACCGGGTGCCAGTACGGCTTCCCTCCGGGGCCGAACATCTCCGGGGCCCCCATGATGCCGCCGTGCATCCGCTCCTCGCCGCAGTTCGCGGGGGTGATCAGCGTGTAGACGCCCTCGCCGCCCGGCATCGGCATGTCCTGGGTCGTCCAGCCGAAGACGCTCTTGTAGAAGGTCTGCGCGCCGGTCGAGTCGGAGGTGTACAGCTCGATCCAGCCGAGGCTGCCGGGGCCGTCCGCCGCCTCGATTCCCGCGAGGCCGGTGGGCTGCCAGATGGCGAACCGCGCGCCCTGCGGGTCCGTGAGCTGCGCGAACCGTCCGTCGTTCGCGCCGACCTCGGTCGGCGGCACGCGCACCGCGCCGCCTGCCTTCTGGACCGCCTTGACCGTGGCGTCCGCGTCGGGGGTGTGGAAGTAGATCGTCCAGGCGGAACGGTCGCCCTCGTCGGTGAGCGGGCCGACCGCGGCGACCACCTTGCCGTCGAGGCGGAAGACGGAATAGCCGCCCGCCTCGCCGTCGCCGAACGGCGACGCCTGCCAGTCGAAGACCGCGCCGTAGAAGGCGGCCGCCGCCTCGACATCGGGGGCGCCCAGATCGAGCCAGCACGGGGAGCCGGGGACGAAGTCAGTAGTGATCATCACGATTCCCTTCGCGGATCCGCTGTGATTTCAGCCTGACACCCACCACTGACAATTGCCCGTCGGCCCGGTTCGTCGGCCGTGCCCCTGCTGCTAGCCTGACGCGCGCTCGTCAACAATTGTGCGAGCGCACCGCCCGCCACTCCAGTGCGCGGGCGCACACAACAGCGGCCCGCCGGCCGCTCTCTCGGGGGAGAACACAACGTGAATCGTCGCCATGTGCGTGCTGTTGCCGTTTTCGGGCTCGTGGTCGTCGCGCTGACAGGAGCGCGGCATTCGCACGGCGGGGGGTGCGGCAGCAGCCACTCCAGCAGTAGTAGCAGCAGCAGCAGTGGCGGCTACAGCAGCTCCAACGGTGGTTACAGCAGCTCCGGCAACACCACCAGCAGCGGCACCACCGGCTCGCCGACGGCAGGCGCGACCACGCCGCCGGAGTCGGACATCAGCATCACCGACTGCAAGGTCGACAGCGCGGCCGGCACGCTGAGCGCCCGGCTGAGCGTGCGGAACGGCAACAGCACGAGTTCCGCGTCCTACAACGGCACCGTGGACTTCACGGACGGCACCGGCCGCACCTTCGGCACCGCGATGATCTCCTCGCTCCGGGTGTCCGCCGGCCAGACGCTGCCCACGACGGTCACCGGCACCTTCATCAAGAGCGCGGACCAGCAGCCGACCGCGGGCAAGTGCAAGCTCGGCCGGGTCTTCAAGATCAACAGCTGAGCACCTACGGCACACGCGCACGGCCCGTTGGTGCAGCGGTCGGCCCGCCGGCCGGGCGCGCCGTTCACAGTGCGGCCCGGTACAGCTCCTTGGCGATGACCGACCGCTGTACTTCGGTGGCGCCCTCGTAGATGCGGGGGGCACGTACTTCGCGGTAGAGGTGCTCCAGGAGGTGGCCGCGGCGCAGCGCCCGGGCGCCGTGGATCTGGACGGCCGCGTCGACGACGTACTGCGCGGTCTCGGTCGCCATCAGCTTGGCCATGGCCGCGCGGCGGGCGATGTCGGGATCCGCCCGGTCGTACGCCGACGCGGCCGCGTACACCAGCAGCCGGGCGGATTCGACGCGGGTGGCCATCTCGGCGAGCTGGTGGCCGACGGACTGCAGGTCCTTCAGCGGGCCGCCGAACGCCGTGCGCGCGCCCGCGTGCGCCAGCGCCGCGTCCAGGGCCGCCTGCGCCATTCCGACGGCGAAGGCGCCCACACTCGGCCGGAAGAGGTTCAGCGTCCGCATCGCGACCCCGAAGCCGCGGTCGACCTCGCCGAGCACGTCCGCGCCGGTCACCGGCACCCCGTCGAAGACGAGGGTGCCGATGGGGTGCGGGCTGAGCATGTCCAGATGCTCACCGCTGAGACCGGGCCGGTCGGCGGGCACCAGGAACGCGGTGACGCCCCGGGCGCCCGCGCCGCCCCCGGTACGGGCGAAGACGGTGGCGAAGTCGACCTCCGGGGCGTTGGAGATCCAGCACTTCTCACCGGTCAGCCGCCAGCGGTCCTGGCCGTCCGGTTCGGCGGCCAGGGACAGAGCCGCGGCATCGGAACCCGCGCCCGGCTCGCTCAGCGCGAAGGACGCGACGGCCCGCCCTGCCGTGACCTCCGGCATCCAGCGGGCGCGCTGTTCGGCCGTGCCGGACTGCACGATCGGGGACGCCCCCAGCCCTTGCAGCGCCAGCGCGGTCTCCGCCTCGGTGCACTCCTGCGCGAGGGATTCCCGCAACAGGCAGAGGTCCAGCGCGCGCAGTGCTCCGTCGGCGGGGAACAGGCGGCGCAGCAGGCCCAGTTCGCCCAGCGCGGCGACCAGGGGGCGGTTGATCCTGCCCTCCTCGCCCTGCTCGGCGAGCGGCCGCAGCTTCTCCGCCGTGAGCGCGCGCAGTTCCGCGCACCATTCCTGTTCGTCCGGTCCCAGCGCGAATGCGGTCACGGGGCGACTCCCTGGTAGCGGGCCTTCTATCGCGATCTGTTGACTGCCGTCACGAACACGTTACGCTGACGACGGATCCGAACGGCAGCCCTCACGCCCCATCCGACCGGTTTCCGCACCGCCCGGCCGGCCTCCGTACCCGACCTGACCGCGCCCTGCGAACCGGTCTCCACGGTCCCTCATCCCTCACCCGGCCGCTCGTCGGCCACCTCCCGCAGGCGGTACTCCGGACTCACCCACCAAGGGGGCGCACCCGCCATGGAGCTACGGTCCTCAGCCCACGCCGACACCTTCGCCCGCGACCGGCTGCCGCCCCACGAGCAGTGGCCGCACCTCACCGACCTGGGCTACCCCGACCGGCTGAACTGCGGCACGGAGCTGCTGGACGGCACCATCGAGCGGGTGGGGCAGGACCGGCCCGCGCTCCGCGACGCGAGCGGCGTGGTGTGGACGTACGGGCAGCTGCGCGAGCAGGTCGACGCGATCGCCCACGCGCTGACGGGCCGCCTGGGGATCCTGCCCGGCAACCGCGTGCTGCTGCGCGGCCCGACCACGCCCTGGCTGGCCGCCTGCTGGCTGGCGGTGATGAAGGCGGGGGCGGTCGCGGTGACGGTGCTGGCGGCCCAGCGCCCGGACGAACTCGCCACAATCTGCCGGCTCGCCGAGGTGCGGCACGCACTGTGCGACGCCCGCTCCGTCGAGGACCTCGTCAAGGCCGAGGTCCCGGGCCTGACCGTGACGGCCTACGGCGGGGACGGCCCGGACGACCTCCGCCGACTCGCGCAGCTCCCCACCGCGCCGTACCCGGCCGTGGCGACCTCCGCAGACGACGTGGCGCTGATCGCCTTCACCTCGGGCACCACCGGCCGCCCCAAGGGCTGTATGCACTTCCACCGCGATGTCCTGGCGATCGCCGACACCTTCTCGGCGCAGGTGCTGCGCCCGAACCCGGACGACGTGTTCGCGGGCAGTCCGCCCCTCGGCTTCACCTTCGGCCTCGGCGGCCTGGTGATCTTTCCGCTGCGGGCCGGCGCCTCGGTCTTCCTCGCCGACTGGGGCGGGCCCGACCGGCTGCTGGCCGACATCGCCACGCACCGCATCTCGGTGCTCTTCACCGCGCCGACCGCCTACCGCGCCATGCTGCCCCAACTCGCCGCGCACGACGTCTCCTCACTGCGCCGGTGCGTCTCGGCCGGCGAGAATCTGCCCGCCGCGACGTGGCAGTCCTGGCACGACGCGACCGGCCTGCGGATCATCAACGGCATCGGCGCCACGGAACTGCTGCACATCTTCATCTCCGCCGCCGATGACGCGATCCGGCCCGGCACGACCGGGCTGCCGGTGCCCGGCTTCCAGGCGCGCGTCGTGGGCCCGGACGGCCAGACCCTCCCGGACGGCGAACCGGGGCTGCTCGCCGTACGCGGCCCGACCGGCTGCCGCTACCTCGCGGACACCCGGCAGGCGGAGTATGTGAGGGACGGCTGGAACATCACCGGTGACACCTACGTCCGGGAGCCCGACGGGTACTTCCGCTATGTCGCCCGCGCCGACGACATGATCATCTCGGCCGGCTACAACATCGCCGGCCCAGAGGTGGAGGACGCGCTGCTCCGGCACCCCGATGTGACCGAGGCCGCGGTGGTCGGGCGGGCCGACGAGCACCGCGGGCAGGTGGTCGTCGCGCATGTGGTGCTCCGCGCGGGCGTCCCCGAGGGGGCCAAGACCGTCGCTGCGCTGCGCGCGTTCACCAAATCCCTCATCGCGCCCTACAAATGCCCGCGCGAACTGGTCTTCCACGCCTCCCTGCCACGCACCCCCACCGGCAAGCTCCAGCGCTTCCGCCTGCGCTGACGGCTCCACCGACGGCTCTAGAGTGACCCGGTGAGCGACCAGCAAGCGCAGCGCACCCCACGATCCCTGATCGTCACGTTCTACGGCGCCTACGGGCGCGGTGAACCGGACGGACCGGGCGGACCGGCCGCCCCCGTACCGGTCGCCGCCCTGATCCGGCTGCTCGGCGTGCTCGGGGTCGATCCGCCGTCGGTGCGCTCCGCCGTCTCCCGCCTCAAGCGCCGCGGCCTGCTCGTCCCGGAGCGCACCGCCACCGGCGCGGCCGCGTACGGCCTGTCCGACACCGCACACCAGTTGCTGGCGGACGGTGACCGGCGGATCTACGGCCGGCCCGCCGCCCGGCTCTCCGACGGCTGGGTGCTCGCGGTGTTCTCCGTCCCCGAGGAGGAGCGGCACAAGCGGCACCTGCTGCGCTCCCGGCTGGCCCGCCTCGGCTTCGGCACCGCCGCGCCAGGGGTGTGGATCGCCCCTGCGCACCTGTACGAGGAGACCCGGCACACCCTGGACCGCCTGCAACTCGGTTCCTACGTGGACCTGTTCACCGGAACCCACGCGGGCTTCGAGCCGACCGCGCGGGCGGTGGCCCGGTGGTGGGACCTGGACGCCATCGCCGCGCAGCACCGGGCCTTCCTCGCGGAACAGGAACCGGTGCTGCGGCAATGGTCGCGGCGGCGCACGGTGCCCCCCGAGGCCGCCTACCGCGACTATCTGCTGGCGCTGGACGCCTGGCGCCGCCTTCCCTACGCGGACCCGGGCCTGCCCTCTCCCCTCCTGCCGGAGGACTGGCCGGGTGGCCGCGCGGCGGACGTCTTCGGCCGGCTGCACAGCAAACTGCGGGCGGCGGGCGCCCGTTACGCGCACGAGGCGCCGGCCGAGCCGCAGCAGCCCCCCGGCGGCTGCGGCTGACCGTGGGCGCCTCGGCGCCTCAGCGCCTGCGCTGGCCGGCGCCCACGGTGGCTGCTGCCGGTCGCGGCCTGGCGGCTGCGATGACGGAAACCACATCCTTGAAAGAGCTGCACATGCGGGTGCCGGCGACCGCGGCGAGCTCACCGAAGGTGCCGACCCCGTAGGTGACGGCGACCGGCGCCATGCGCGCGGTCACCGCCATCCGCATGTCCCCCACCGTGTCCCCTACATAAGCGCTCTCCCACGCGGCGACACCCAGCCGGCCCGCGGCCCGCAGCACCATCTCCGGGTGCGGCTTGCCCCGGCGCACCATGTCCTGGCCGACGACCGGTCCGACGAGGTCGCGGATTCCCATGACGTCGAGCAGAGCTTCGGCGCTGCGGGTGGTCTTGGACGTCGCGACGGCCAGTTCGACGCCGTGTGCGCGCAGCGCGGACAGGCCCGCGGTGACGCCGGGGAAGAGCAGCTGCGGTCCCTGGCACAGGACTTCGTACGCGAACAGTTCGCGATAGCGGGCGATGGCGGCCTGCACCCGGCCGTCGTCCTCCGGCCTGCCCAGCAGCCGGCCGAACGCGGGGCCGGGAGGTTTACCGATGGCGTGTGCCGCCTGCCGGGCGGTGACCGAGCACCCCTGCTCCGAGGCCACCTTGACCAGCAACTTGCTGATGGCGGGCAGGGTGTTGGCGAGGGTGCCGTCGAGGTCGAAGACGGCGGCCTTGATCGTCTCACCGCCGGCGCCCCGCGCGCCTCTGACAGGACGTTCGCCGACTTCCGCTGTTACGCGCATGGCTGGAGACCTTTCCGGATTCCGATGGATGCAGTGGCTCGGGTGACGTTGCTGACTCGGCATTTTTCGGGCGGCCCGCGGTCGATTGACGAAGGGAGGCAGAGGCGGCCTCGCCATGGCGCACCGCTGTCCAAGGGCGGTGCGTGACCGTCGAGGCGGTGGCTACGGAAGTGGATCCTCCCGTTTACCGCCTGCGGAGATTTAAAAACCGCCTGCGCTGTTTGTCAATGTGCCTTTGTCACACGCTGACGGGTCGACATCGCTCTTCATCCAGGCCAGACTGGTTACCCGCACGCCACGGGGTCCCCCAACCCCACACGGAGGCCCGGACGGTGACTTCGCGACACCCGTGCCAGATCCAGCCATTCAACCCCAGCATATCGAACCGCATGGTTGGTTTTCTATGTAGACTGCACGGGAGCTCGCAGCCGTACTAGAGACGGGACGGACACCGTGCCTACGCAGCATCGCGCCATCCAGAGCCGCCAGGCGCTCATCCGCTCGGCCGCCGAGACCTTCCTGGAGAGGGGAGTTCCCGCCTCGGGGATGGTGGAGATCAGCAGACGGGCCCGCCTGAGCAAGGGGGCGCTGTACTTCCACTTCACCTCCAAGGACGACCTCACGCTGGCGGTGCGGGATGCCGCCCTGGCGACCCTGCAAGAGGTCGAGGACGCCCTCACCCGCTCGACGCGCCCCCTCGCCATCGCCGTACGCGACTTCGCCGTCGAACTGTTCCGGCGGGTGCAGACCGACGCGGTGCTCCGCGCCGGTCTGCGACTGCGGCCGGAGACCGCACCGGGGCTCGGCATCTACGCGCTGGAACAGCGCTGGTACGCCCTGTTCCTCGACAAGGCGATGACCTGCCCGGCCGGCGATCCCATCGGCCCCGGAGCCTCCGTCGGGCCGACCGGCCCCCAGGCGTCCGACACCGAACCGCGGCGCACCGCCCAACTGCTGACGTCGATCGTGGTGGGCCTGCTGCACCTCGGCGGCGAGGACGGCACGTGGTGGGAAGAGGAGTCCGTGGCCGGCCTGTGGGGGCTGCTGTCCGGCACACCGCGGGACGCGGTGCCGGCCGGCTTCCCGACGCCCGTTCACCTCCCCGCCGGCTGACCCGCCCGCCCCGGGCGGCCCGCCGCGCGGTCACGTACGGCCCCGCCGCCCGACCTCACAACTCGACCAGCACCGCCCCGATGTGGCGCCCCTGCGTCAGTTCGCACAGCGCTCGCGGCGCCTGCGCGATACCTCGCAGCAGTGCGTGCGGGAAGACCAGTTCGCCGTCCCGCAGGCCCCGCCCGAATACCTTCGTCCACTCCTGAGGGAGGTCCGGGTGAGCGTGCAGCCCGAAGCCGCGCAGCGCCACCCGGCGGGTGATGATCAACCCCGCGTCCAGCGCGACCGGGGCGGCCACCCCACCGTCCCCGCCCAGCTGGCTGGAGAGGGCCCCCACCAACGCGAAGCGGGCATCCGGGCGGGCCACCGCAAGCGCGGCCGTGAGCTGCTCACCGCCCACGGTGTCCAGCAGGACGTCGACACCGTCCGGGGCCGCGCGACGCAGCTGCGCCTCGATCGGGCCCGCGCCGCGCACGATGGTGTCGTCGTAGCCCAGCTCCGCGCGCAGCCGCGCCGCCTTGCGCTCGGAGCCGGTGCTGCCGACGACGCGGCCGGCGCCCAGCCGCCTCGCGATCTGGCCGGCCAGGCTGCCCACGCCACCGGCCGCGCCGGTGACGAACACCGTGTCACCCGGCAGGACCTCCGCAGCCCGGTGCAGGGCGCCCCAGGCGGTGGCGCCCTGCGACAGGTGCGCACCGAGAGCGGGCAGCGCGTCGGGGTCCAGGCGCCGCACCTTCGACTCCTCGACCGCGGCGAACTCCCGCCATCCGTACGGGTGATGGACCAGATCGCCGACCTCGTGGCCGCCGTCGGGCGCCGCCACGACCTCACCGATCGCCGCGCCCCACAGGGCCTTCCCCGGCACGAAGGACGGTATGGGGAGCCGCATTCCCGTCATCTGGGTCCGCATCACGGCGGTGACGGCCATCATGCGGTTGCGTACCAACACCTGTCCGGCCTCCGGTTCAGGCACCGGGACCTCGGTCACGTCGAAGTGCCGCAGGGACAGTTCCCCTTCGACGCGGGTCGTGAGCCGGATCTCCCGGTGCATGGCGGGGACGGCTGTGAGGGACATCGGACAGCTCCTAGCGCTCTCGGTGACATGGCCTCGCGCCACACCGCCGAACCGGCTTCGCCATTCAATACCGCATGGTTGGCTTCTTTATGATGCGGAAATAGACTGCGCGGCCACGGGCGGCGGGTCGCACTCAGGCACAACAACTCCAAGAGAGCATACGGAGGATGATCGGTGGTCAAGCAGGAACGCGCAGTGCGTACGCGACGCGCCGTCCTCGAAGCAGCGGCCCACGTCATCGGCACCCGCGGATACCAGGCCGCCACGATGGCCGAGATCATCCAGCGCGCCGGGGTGACCAAGGGAGCCGTCTACTTTCACTTCACCTCCAAGGACGCCTTGGCCCGCGCGGTCATCACGGAACAGACCGACCCTTTCCTCCCCCCGGTCAGCGATTCCCGGCTGCAGGACGCCATCGACTTCACCCACCAGGTGGCGCTGGCACTGCGCAGTGACCCGTTATTGCAGGCAGGGACGCGTATCGCGGTCGAGACGACATTCAGCGAGGACCCCCTGGTCCCCTACCAGGCGTGGACCGACATCATCACCACGATGTTCACCGAGGCGCGGGACAACGGGGAGCTGCTGCCCGCTGTCGCGCCCGACCGGGCGGCGGAGTTCTTCGTCGCCGCCTACATGGGCGTGCAGCTGTTCTCACGGGCCGCCACCAACCGCGCCGACCTGCCGGAGCGGGTCACCGCCCTGTGGAAGCACACCCTGCCGGGGCTCGCTTCGCCCGGCGCACTGAGCCACCTCGACCCGCACGGCCGCTGCGTGAATCTGATCGCCTGACTCCTGCCGGCCTCCGCCCGGACGGGATATGACCCCTTCGACACTGGAAAACAAACCACATGGTTCGTATCTTTGGTCACGCACCTCCGTTACCAAATGCTCCGCCCGCAGGGCAGGGCACCGAGAGCTGCCCATCCGAAGGGACCCCACATGGCCAGCGCCACCCTTACGTCGCACGCACGCCATCGGCACGACGAGTTCGCTTGCCGGCCCACTCCTGGAAACCGACCCCCGGAACTCACCACGACGGTGCCCCGCGAGTTCGTCCACCGCACCGCCGTCTCGGAGGTCTTCCTGACCAACTGGCGTCGCGACGGTGCCGACCGCTGGGCGGTGAGCGCGCAGTGGCCGCGGGCGCACTGCTTCTACGGCCCGGTGAACGGGCTGCACGACCCGATGCTGGTGATAGAGACCGTGCGGCAGGCCGGGATATTACTGAGCCACGTCGCGCACGACGTGCCCCTCGACCACCCGATCATCTGGCAGCGGGTCCGCTGCGACCTCTCGCCCCAGGCCCTGCGTACGGCGGAGACCCCGGCAGAGGTGACCCTGCACGTCACCGACCATGATGTGGTCCGGCGCGGAAAGCGTGTGATCAGCGCCCGCCAGGATTTCCGCATCCGGTGTGACGGGGCCGACCTGGCCACCGCCATGCTCGACTTCTCCTGTCACAGCCCGGCCGTCTACCGCCGGCTGCGCGGCGAATACGGCGACCTGGCGCTCGCCAACGCCCGGAAGCTGCCGGTCCCCGAGGCCGTCGCACCCCAACTCGTCGCCCGGGACCGCACCCGGGACGTGGTGCTCTCCCCCACGAACCGCCCCGATCACTGGCAGCTGCGGGTGGACACCTCGCACCCGGTGCTCTTCGACCACCCCGTGGACCACGCCCCCGGCATGCTGATGGTCGAGGCCGCCCGGCAGGCCGCCCAGGCGGCGACGCCCGGATTCGCGTTGCCCATCACGCTGGAATGCGCCTTCGAGCGGTACGCGGAGATGGACGCACCCTCCTGGGTCCGGGCGCGGACCACCGGACGCTACGACGACGGTCGCCGGCAGGTCGAGGTCGACATCGAGCAGCACGACAAGCTGGTGCTCTCGGCGCAGATCACCAGCGTGCCGGCACCCTGACGGATCGCGCCGGATCAGCGCCGGATCAGCGACAGGACAGTACGCACCGACGAAAGCTCGCTGACGGCTCACTGACTACGCGCTGACAACGCACTGACGACGCACCGGCGGCTCTTCCACCGCCCCCCTTTCGGCCCCGCCCCCGCTGCTTCCGGCCTCCCCGTCATCGCAGCGTGAGGCGGGGCTTCGGCGCGTCGGTACGTCCGGTGGGCGGGGTTCGACTGCCCGCTCCGTAGGGCGGCGGCCAGGGCGCGCCGGGGCCGGTGTACCCCTGTTCCGCGGCGGCGTGCAGCGTCCAGTGCGGGTCGTACAGATGAGGTCTGGCCAGGGCACAGAGGTCCGCGCGCCCGGCCAGGACAAGGGAGTTGACGTCATCCCAGGAGGAGATGGCGCCGACCGCGATCACCGGCACGCCGAGGGTGTTGCGGATACGGTCCGCGAACGGCGTCTGGTAGGACCGGCCGAAGTCGGGGCGCTCGTCGGGGACGACCTGCCCGGTGGAGACGTCGATGGCGTCGGCCCCATGGGCGGCGAAGGCCGCGGCGATGTGCACCGCGTCGTCGGCGGTGGTCCCGCCGTCCGCCCAGTCGGTCGCGGAGATACGGACGGTCATCGGGCGCCCGGCCGGCCACACCGCGCGGACCGCGTCGAAGACCTCCAGAGGGAAGCGCAACCGGCCCGTCAGGTCACCGCCGTAGGCGTCGGTGCGGTGGTTGGTGAGTGGCGAGAGGAAGCCCGAGAGCAGATAGCCGTGCGCGCAGTGCAGTTCGAGCAGATCGAAGCCGGCGCGCGCGGCGGACGCGGCGGACGCCACGAACTGATCGCGTACGGCCACGAGTTCAGGCGCGCTCAGTGCGTGTGGGACCTGGTTGACGCCCGGGCGGTAGGCCAGGGCCGAGGGGGCGACGATGGGCCAGTTGCCGTCCTGGAGGGGCTGGTCGATGCCGTCCCACATCAGCCTGGTGGAGCCCTTGCGGCCGGAGTGACCGAGCTGCACGCCGATGGCGGTGCCGGGAGCGGAGTGGTGCACGAAGTCCGTCACCCGCCGCCACGCCTCTTCATGGCCCGGCCGGTAGAGCCCGGTACAGCCCGGGGTGATGCGTCCCTCAGGGCTGACGCACACCATCTCCGTCATCACCAGCCCCGCGCCGCCCAGTGCACGGGCGCCCAGATGAACGAGGTGGAAGTCCCCCGGCGTCCCGTCGTCGTCCGCGGCGGAGTACATGTCCATCGGCGACACCACGACCCGGTTGCGCAGCGTCAGATCGCCCAGCCGGAACGGGGTGAACATGGGCGGCGTACCGGCCGGGACCCCGGCCTCCTTGGCCACGGACGTGACGAACTCCCCGTCGCGCAGGCGGAGATTGTCATGGGTGACGCGGCGGCTTCGGGTGAGGAGGTTGAAGGCGAACTGGTGGGGTGGCTGCGCGGCGTAGGTCGCGAGATCCTCGAACCAGGCGAGGCTGGCACGGGCGGCCCGCTGGGTGGAGGCGACGACGGGGCGGCGCTCGGCCTCGTACGCCGCGAGCGCCTCGGGCAGGCTGCCCTGCTCCTCCAGGCAGGCGGCGAGCGCGAGCGCGTCCTCCACGGCGAGCTTCGTGCCGGAGCCGATGGAGAAGTGCGCGGTGTGCGCGGCGTCCCCGAGCAGCACGATCCTGCCGTGCGACCAGCGTTCATTGACGACCGTGCTGAAGGCGATCCAGCTGGAGTTGTTGGAGCGCAGCGGACGGCCGCGCAGGGCGTCGGAGAACAGCCGGGCACACCACGCGGCCGAGGCACTCTCGTCGCAGCGGTCCAGTCCGGCCGCCCGCCAGACCTCTTCGCGCATCTCGACGATGACGGTGCTGGCGCCGGGGGTGGGGGCGGAGTCGGTGGCGGGGTCGCCGCTGGTGGAGGCGGTGGTGGGGACGGTGGTGTCGATGCCGGTGCCGGTGCCGGTCGGGGATCCGGTGTGGTCGGGGGCGGCGGGCGTCGTCCGGGCGTACGGGTAGCCGTGCAGCTGGGCGATGCCGTGCCCGGTCTCGGCGGTCTCGAACCGGAAGGCGTCGAAGGCGAAGTCGGCGGACAGCCAGATGTACCGGCAGCGGTGGGTGGCCAGCTGCGGGCGGAAGACGTCGGCGTGCGCGGTGCGGGTGGTGCTGTGCACGCCGTCGGCCGCGATCACCAGGTCGTGGTCGCGGGCGAGTTCGGCGGCCGGCGGCGCCTCGGTGCGGAAGATCAGCCGTACGCCCAGGGAACGGCAGCGTTCGTGCAGGAGAGCGAGCAGCCGGCGGCGGCCGAGCGCGGCGAAGCCGTGGCCGCCGGAGGTCAGGGTGCGGCCACGGTGCACGATGTCGATGTCGTCCCAGCGGACGAACTCCTCCTGCAGCGCACGGTAGATGACCGGGTCGGCGTGCTCGATACCGCCGAGGGTCTCGTCGGAGAGCACGACGCCGAAGCCGAAGGTGTCGTCGGGGGCGTTGCGCTCCCAGACCGTGATCTCGCGGGCCGGGTCGAGGCGCTTGAGCAGGGCTGCGGCGTAGAGCCCGCCGGGGCCGCCCCCCAGGATGGCGACCTTCAGCGCGGACCGGCCATGCTCGCCAGGCCCTGCGGGCGTCCGCCGCTCCTCGGTCGGCGCGGACACCCTTATTTCCCCTGCCACTTGGGCGCCCGCTTCTCAGTGAACGCGGCGTGGAACTCGGCGTAGTCGGCGCTGTTCATCAGCAGCGCCTGCGTGGCGGCGTCCATCTCCACCGCCGCGGCCAGCGGCATGTCGAGTTCGGCGGTGAGCAGCGCCTTGGTCTGGGCGTACGCGAGCGCGGGCCCGTCGGCGAGCCGCCGGGCGAGTGCCGCGGCCGCCTCGTCGGCCTGCCCCTCCTCCGCCAACTCGCTGATCAGACCGAGTCGTTCGGCTTCCGGTGCGCGCACGGCCTCGCCGAGCATCAGCAGCCGGGTGGCATGCCCGAGCCCGATGACGCGGGGCAGGAGATAGGCCGCACCCATGTCGCCGCCGGAGAGCCCCACCTTGGTGAAGAGGAAGGCGAACCGTGCCGAGGGGTCGGCCACCCGGAAGTCCGCGGCCAGCGCCAGCACCGCCCCCGCCCCGGCCGCCACACCGTGCACGGCCGCGATCACCGGAAAGGGGCACTCGCGGAGCGCGCGGACGACCTGGCCGGTCATCCGGTTGAAGTCGAGCAGCCGGTCCGTGTCCATCCCGAGCGTGGCGCCGATGATCTCCTCGACGTCACCGCCGGAGCAGAACCCGCGGCCCTCCCCGCCGAGGACAAGGGCACGGGCCGAGCGTTCCCTGGACAACTCCGCGAGCAGATCGCGGAGGTCGGCGTATGCCTCGAAGGTGAGCGCATTGAGCTTCTCCGGACGCGCCAGGGTGACGGTCACGATGCCGTCGTCCCTGGTCACACGGATGTGCTCCCATGCGCTTGTGCTGCGGGCGGATCCTGCGAACGGGCTCATTGGGCTGCCTGCCCCCTTCAGCCGGACGGCTGGTGCCTGTGTGTGGCTGCGATGCCTGGGCTTTCCCGTACGAGCCGGCGCGTGCCGTGCCACCGGCTCCTGCTGCCCTTCGAAGTTATCACTGGTTCGTGACTGTCGTCACGAGAGCGCGATATCGCGAGGGGTGAAGGGTCGCGGGTGGGAGTCGCGGGTGCGAGGTGGCGGGTGCGAGGTGGCGGGTGGGCGTGGGGCAGGCGGGCCGTGGGGGCTGAGGGGGGCGTGGGGCGCGTACGGGCACGCTCGGTGGGCCGGGTTGCGGTGATGGGGGCAGGGCCGGAGGCCCGGGGGCTCGGCGCACCCGGGTAGGGCGGAGGCGGGTGTGGCTGCCCTTGATGGTGGGCGGGAGCCCACCGGGCCCGCCACCTGCCCGTTGGTGCCTATGCACGGGGCCCTGCGCCGAGTGCGGCGGCGGGCGGCGGGCGGCGGGCGGCGGGCGGCGGGCGGCCCATCGTTTCCTGCAAGGAGAACGGCTACGCCCCGCCCGTGCGGTCCGGCTCCGTGTTCGGGGCGGTGACGCCGGGGGCGGTGCGGTCCGGGCGGTCAGGCAGGGGCACGGTGAGGGCCTGGGCGGCGCGGGTCAGGCGCTCGAATCGCTGCGGGCAGACGGTGCCGGACCGGCCCGCCCCCAACGTCCGATCCAACCCCGCCGATCGGCTGATCGGTCGGCCAACCGACCGACCGAGGGACCGAGGGACCGAGGGACCGACGGACCGACGGACCGACGGACCGTTCCCGCGCTCCCTCCCTCAGACCTCCCGGCCCGTCGAACCAGCTGCGGGTGCGGCTACAGCTGGGCCGGGACCGGGGCGACGCCACTTGGCTGGTCCACGGACTCATCGCCGTCTCCCACCGTTTCCGCGGGCTGAGCGCCCAGGCGCGAGTGGCGGCGTCCGTAGAGGGTGTAGACGAGTGCGCCGACGACCAGGAAGGCGGCGAACTGGAGCCAGGTCTCCAGGCCGGTGCCGTAGATCAGGTAGACGCAGAAGGCGATGCCGAGCACCGGGCTGAGCGGGTAGAGCGGGACCCGGAAGCGGCGCGGGAGAGCCGGGCGGGTACGGCGGAGCACCATCACGCTGACATTGACCACGGCCATGACCGCCAGCGTCCCGATCGTCGTCAGGTTCATCACGACGTCCAGGGGGACGACCGCGGCCGGGACCGCGAAGACGACCGCGACGATCCAGGTATTGGCGACGGGGGTGGAGGTCCGGGGCGAGATCCGCTCGAAGACCCGGGGGATCAGGCCGTCCCGGGACATCGACATCAGGATGCGGGTCTGGCCGTACATGACGGCCAGCACTACGGAGGCGATGGCGACCACCGCGCCGAAGGCGATCACGCCGCCGCCGAGGGCCGAGCCGGTGACCCTGTTGACGATCAGCGAGAGGGCGGCGGGCTGGTCGGCGACCTGGTCGGAGGAGAGCGCGCCGATGGCGGCGACCGCGACCAGGCTGTACAGAACGGTGACCACCCCGATGCAGATCATGATCGCGAGGGGGATATTGCGCCGCGGGTTCTTGACCTCTTCACCGGCCGTGGTGATCGCGTCGAAGCCGATGTAGGAGAAGAACGCGAGCGAGGCGCCGGAGGTGATGCCGGCGACGCTCTCCGGTGCGAACGGAGAGAGATTGCCGTCCCGGAAGGCGCTGAAGGCGATCACGCAGAACACCGCCAGGATCCCGATCTTGAGCACCGCCATCGCGGCTGTCGCGCGGGCGCTCTCCCGGATTCCGCGGACAAGGAGGAGCGCGGCGAGCAGCATCACGATGACCGCCGGGATGTTGACGATGCCGCCGTCACCGGGCGGGTTGGACAGCGCCGCCGGCAGCTCCCAGCCGATGAGGCTGCCCAGCAGCTCGTTCACGTACTGGCCCCAGCCGACGGCGACCGCCGAGACGGAGATGCCGTATTCGAGCAGCAGGCACCAGCCGACGAGGAAGGCGGTGCGCTCGCCGAGAGTCGCGTACGCGTAGGAGTAGGAACTGCCGGAAACCGGTATCGCGCCGCCCAGCTCCGCGAAGGAGAAGGCGGTGAAAACGCAGGTGATGGCCGCCAGTACGAAGGAGACGATGACGGCGGGACCGGCCTCGGCGACGGTGTCGGACAGTCCGACGAAGATGCCGGTGCCGACGATGGCGCCGACGCCGAAGCACACGAGCTGGAACAAGCCCATGCTGCGCTTGAGGCCGTTACCTTCGAGATCCGCGCCGGATTCGGCGACGAGGATGTCGGGGGACTTGATGCGCAGTCCGGACGGACCTGAAGAACGCATGGGGTGTTCGCTTTCTGGTGGCGCGGGGCGCGCACGGCCGGGGGTGGGGCCGCACACGGGTCGGGGCCCGGACCGGTGGGTCCGAACCCCGTGAGCGAATCGATGGTAGCCGCTTTGCCTGCATGATCGCCCATTTGTGCGTATGGGTATGCGGCGTGACGTCCCCTACGCCGGGTGGCGTGTACCGCTGGCCCCTCGCCCAGCTGCCATCACTCCCCGACCAGTGCCACTCCCCGACTGCCGCCGCACACCCCTCCGACCGAAGACTCCAGACACACGGCGGCCAGGGCGCACGGCGGGATACGTCAGCCCGACCCGACGCTCACCCGCCCGGCCAGACGGCAGGGCAGCTAGCCGGCCAACGTCGCGACGAGCACGGCCTTGATCGTGTGCATCCGGTTCTCCGCCTCGTCGAAGACGACGGAGTGCGCGGACTCGAAGACCTCGTCGGTGACCTCGAGCGACGACAGTCCGTACCGCTCGTGGATCTCGCGGCCGACCGCAGTACCCAGGTCGTGGTAGGCGGGCAGGCAGTGCAGGAACTTGACCTCCGGCTTGCCGGTGGCACGCAGCACGTCCATCGTCACCGCGTAGGGAACGAGCAGCGCGATCCGCTCGTCCCACACCTCCTTGGGCTCACCCATGGAGACCCAGACGTCGGTGGTGACGAAGTCCGCGCCACGCACACCCTCGGCGACATCGGCCGTGACGGTGATGCGGGCACCGCTCTTCTCGGCAAGCGCCCGCGCCTGCTCGACGACCGCTTCTTCGGGCCACAGCTGCTGCGGCGCCACGATCCGGACATCCATACCGAGCAGCGCGCCGGTGATCAGGTAGGAATTGCCCATGTTGTTGCGGGCGTCGCCGAGGTAGGCGAAGGCGGTCTCCTTCAGGGGCCGGCCCTGACCGTGCTCGACCATGGTCAGCACGTCGGCGAGCATCTGCGTCGGGTGCCACTCGTCGGTCAACCCGTTGAAGACGGGCACGCCGGCATGCGCCGCAAGCTCCTCCACGTCCGCCTGGCGACTCCCCCGGAACTCGATGCCGTCGAACATCCTGCCCAGCACCCGGGCAGTGTCCTTCACCGACTCCTTGTGCCCGATCTGCGAGCCGGACGGGTCGAGGTAGGTGGTGGATGCCCCCTGGTCCGCCGCCGCGACCTCGAAGGAGCAGCGGGTCCTGGTCGAGGTCTTCTCGAAGATCAGGGCGATGTTCTTGCCCTTCAGGCGGGCGACCTCGGTTCCGGCGCGCTTGGCCGCCTTCAGCTCGGCAGCCAGGTCGATGAGTCGGCGGAATTCCTCGGCGCTGAAGTCCAGCTCCTTGAGGAAGTGGCGGCCCGTGAGGTCTATCGCCATGAGGGGCTCCTGGTTCGCGGCTGTCGGGGGACGGTCCTTAACCCTGGAAGTATATACAAGCCAATGCATCTCTATACGGAGCAGCCCACCCGCAGCCTCTCCCCGGTCCCGGCAGCTCCGGGCTGACACGCCTCCGCATTCATCCTTGCCGCAACGCCCCAGAGCCCAAAACGCATCGGCCTCACCGCCACCCGGAAGGCAACCCGCAGGCCGGCTCCGTTCCGGTACGTCCTGCCGGAACGGATGACGTACCGGAACGGAGCGGCTGGCACCGCAAGGAGCCACGCCCCAGAAACAAGCCGGAACAGGCCCGGACGGCAGCCACCGACCACCCCGGGCCTGTTCCGTGCCGACCTAACGGCAGGTACCGGGTGCCGGGTCGGCTGTGAGCGTGCGCGTGAGCCGTCGACTGTGGGCTGTCGCATCTCGGGGACCAGGCAGTGCCGCTCCTGGACAGACCCCGCCCCTGCCCCTGCCCTGCCCCCGCTCCTATCCCCGCCCCGCTCCCGGTCCCGCTCCGGGCACCGCATCCCGCTCCACCGGGCAGCTCATACAGCGCGGCCCACCACGTCCCCGACCCAGCTCGCTCCCCGGAATCGTGATCACCTCGATGCCGCGCTTGCGCAGGAAGGTATTCGTGGTGACATTCCGCTCGTACGCCACCACCACGCCCGGCTCCACCGCCAGCACGTTGCAGCCGTCGTCCCACTGCTCACGCTCCGCGGAGTGCACATCCTGCGTCGCGGTCAGGACCCGGATGTCGGCCAGGCCGAGAGCTGCCGCTATGGCGCGGTGCATGTGCTCCGGCGGATGGTCGGTGACCTTCAGGTCCTGGTCGCCCGAGCCCGGCTCGATGGTGTACGAGCGCAACATCCCCAGCCCGGCGTACTGCGTGAAGGTATCTCCGTCGATCATGGTCATGACGGTGTCCAGGTGCATGAACGCACGGCGCTTAGGCATGTCCAGCGCCACGATGCACCGCGCGGACCCCGCCGCGAACAACCCGCGCGCCAGCAGTTCCACGGCCTGCGGAGTGGTCCGCTCGCTCATGCCGATCAACACCGCACCACTGCCGAGCACCAGGACGTCCCCGCCCTCGATCGTGGAGGGGAAGTCGGCCTGACCCTCCGACCAGACGTGGAAATCCTCGCCGAGGAACAACGGGTGGTGCCGGTAGATCGCCTCGTAATGCACCGTCTCACGCTGCCGAGCCGGCCAGCGCATCGGATTGATCGACACTCCGTCATAGATCCACGCCGAGGTGTCGCGGGTGAAGAGGTGGTTGGGCAACGGCCCCAGCAAAAAGTCGTCCAGGTCCATCACATGGAAGCGAACCGAGGTCGGCTCGGGGTAGCGCTCCAGGAATTCCCGCTTGGTCATCCCACCGACCAGCGCCTCGACGAGTTCGGGCACAGGCAGCTCGTCGAAGGCCGTCCGCAGATGGTCGGTGGCCAGCGGACCGTACTCCTTCTCGTCGAAGACCCGGTCCAGGACAAGGTTCCGCGCCTCCGGGATCTCCAGGCTCTCGGCCAGCAGATCCCCGAAGAGGTGCACTTCCACGCCCCGGTCCCGGAGCACGTCCGCGAACCCGTCGTGCTCGGCCCGCGCCCGGCGCACCCACAGCACGTCGTCGAAGAGCAACGCATCCTTGTTCGACGGCGTCAGCCGCTTCAGCTCCAGATCGGGGCGGTGCAGAATGACGCGGCGCAGCCGCCCGGCCTCGGAGTCGACTTGGAATCCCATCTCCCCATCTTGGCCGTTTCCACGCCCGCGCGAGCGTCGTCACGGGATGTCGAAAGATCTCGGCACAATCCGAGACCGGAAACCGGCACACCAGGTGCCCAGCCCCGGAAACCGACACAGGGCACAAGCGGCCACGGTCAGCCCCTACATCGCGCCAACCGCAACCAATGGCAGCCGCCGCCCACGCCCATTGCCATTGCCCCCGGCGTCCACGCCCCTCGCTCCGCCTCTCCCAGAGCACGAGCACGAGCACGAGACGCTAGGCCACCGCGAACAGCCCCCACCTGACTTTCAGCCCTGGCCCCCGCCCCGACCCACACCCGCCGCGCACCCGCCCGCACCAATCCACTCGCTGCCCGGCACCGCTCGTTCAGCCCGGCCCGCCCGCGTCCCCTCGTCTTCCGGCCCCGGGTGCCGGCCTGCGGTCCGCCACGCCCAATGGCACTGCGCCCGGGCAATGCTGCGCGGAGATCGCGATGCAGACCACATACACGCCGCACAGCGTCGAGCACCACTACGCATGATCGAGGTGCTTGTTCAGCAGGGCGCCGAGGCCGATCCGCGGAAGGGCGGCGCTGCCGCTTCCGGCCTCGGCGGCTACCCGTGCCCCCGAGCCCGTCCGATGCCGCCAGCCCGGAAAAAGAGCTTTCGGCAGCGTCGCCCATACGTCACCCGGCCCCGACCGAGACCCCAAGCCGGAGCCGGAGCCGGAGCAACTCATAGTCATGCTCATCAAAAGGAGGGGAGACGAACCCCTACTCCCTATTGGTCTCTGCCGTCAGCTCAGCTGGGACTGCACGCGCGAGGAGATCAGCTCCAAGTGGTCCAGGTCGTCGAGGTCGAGCACCTGGAGGTAGAAGCGGGACGCACCGACGGAGGCGTACCGTTCGATCTTGTCGACGACCTCGGCGGGAGAGCCCGCCAGACCGTTGGCCTTGAGTTCTTCCACCTCCCGTCCGATGGCTGCGGCCCGCCGCGCCACCTCGGCGTCGTCCTTACCGACGCAGACCACAAGGGCGTTGGAGTACACCAGGTCGTCACCCTTTCGCCCGGCGACTTCGGCAGCCGCACGCACCCGGCCGAACTGGCGCTCGGTGTCTTCCAGGGAGGCGAAGGGGATGTTGAACTCGTCGGCGTACTGCGCCGCCAGTCGTGGCGTACGCGTCGCGCCGTGGCCTCCGACCAGCACCGGCACCTTGCCCTGGGCAGGCTTGGGGAGCGCGGGCGACTGCTCAAGCTGGTAGTGGATGCCGTCGTAGCTGAACTCCTTTCCTGCCTCGGTCGCCCACAGGCCGGTGACGATCGCCAGCTGTTCTTCCAGCCGTGCGAACTTCTCCTTCGGGAACGGGATGCCGTACGCCCTGTGTTCGTCTTCGAACCAGCCCGCTCCGAGGCCCAGCTCCACCCGCCCACCGGACATCTGGTCGACCTGCGCGACCTGGATGGCCAGCACCCCCGGGAGACGGAAGGTCCCCGCCGTCATGAGGGTGCCGAGGCGGATGCGCTTGGTCTCTCGGGCGAGACCGGCAAGCGTGATCCAGGCATCCGTCGGGCCGGGCAAGCCGTCCGCGTTGCCCATCGGCAGATAGTGGTCGGAGCGGAAGAAAGCGTCGAAGCCGAGATCCTCGGTGGCTTTGGCGACGGTAAGAAGGGTGTCGTAGGAGGCCCCCTGCTGAGGCTCCGTGAAAATTCGTAGATCCATGCCTCCATCCTGCACGCTCAACGGCATACCAACCGTGAGGCCGCGTCGATCACTGGGTTGGGTCATTCAATAGGCCCTGGAAAGCGGCCAATTACTTGCGCCGCGCGGGGTGGGGTTGGGTGAAGCGGGGTGGAGTGGGGTGGGGTGGGGTGGATTGTGGTCGGCAGCTATTTGGGGAGGCGACTGTATGGACTGGGGGAGATAGCCCCAGCCTGTAGAGGTGGGTGACCACGGGGGGGGCTGCGCCTGCGCAGATCAGCGGTCCGGGGCGAGTGCGGGCGGAGAGTCCCGGCCGAGGGATCGATCTGCCGTGGATTCGAGCATCTCCGTGAGCTCTGTCGGCTCTGTGCGGGGGGGGCGGGGGCCGTCGCCGCCTCCGGAGTCCCTGCTCATCTCGTGAGCATTCGTGATGAGTTGGCGGTGGCGAGAGTTACCGCTCGCAAGTCGCAGCCGGGGCCTGAGGCCGTAATGGCGCCTGCCTGAACGTCGTGGTCACGCACCGCTCGGGTGGCCGGAGGGCGAGTAGCTTCGTGCCGGAGTGGACGGACTCCGAAGTGTCACCGCGCATGGCACCCCACACCTACGTGGCGGCTGCGAGATTGCGCATGGCGTCACGCGGGGTCCCGGTCTCGCAACTCCAGTTTTTCGAGTATTCCGGTCACCCGGTCTCTCGATTCATCGGCCGTATCCATGGCCTCGACGCAGGTCCAGTACATCCCCTCCTCGTCAGCCGAGCACACTACGTTCACCAGCGCTTCGCACACTTCTCTCAGCAGTAGGCACAGCCCCGTCAAAGCGGCCTTGACGTCCCGCACTTCGGACAGCTGAGCCGCCCTCAGCCCTCCGGTTGCCGACACCGGGCACAGCAGTCCCCCGCTGAACCGCCCGCCCGCGTCGCCCAACCCTCGCGCTCTGGACCGCACTTCGTACGGCCCGAATATCGCGATATGGCTGCCGATCGCCTCGGCTAAAGCTTGCGCCTGCCACGCCTCGACAATCACGTCCTGGACCGTGTTCGCCTGCGCCAGACCGCGCCGACTGGCCGCGATGATCCGCACCGCGTCCATCCGCGCCCCCTCCTTCCACCCTCACTCGCGTCCGCCCTACACCTTGTCATTACCCAGAGTGAGGGCTGGCAGCCGAAAACACCAGAGAATTTCGCAAATCTGTGGACAAGCAAGGCGATGTGGAAAGATCCATGACTCCGGAGCGTAACCAATGGCCTGCCGGAGAGCACTCCAAGCGCACAGGCCACTCTGGCTCCATGTGCCCCGCTACCACTCGACGGCACACACGCCCCGTAAGGCACTACCGGCGCGCCGATGACTGCTATCCCTCCGCGCAGCCCGATCCACAGCACCGAGAGAGGGGCCGGATACGGAAGCGAGCAAGAGGGCGACGAGGGTGATGAGGACGCGAAGACCGGGGGCACGCAGCGCAGGGGCGGATGCCGAGGGGGCGGATGCCGAGGGAGCCGCCGTCCCCCAGCGCCGGGCCGGCTACTGGGAAATGACCGAGGGAGGAGCTGGCAGAGAGGGGGCAGGGGCGGAACGCACGACGACGCGGACACGCGCCGAGAGGGAGGCGCAGGGCGGCGAGAGGAAAGGCGTCGGACGCCATCCCCCCTCCCCCCTCGCTCCCCTATCCCCCTACACCTCCGCTCCCCTGCCCCCACCTACCCCTACGCCCACTCCTCCGCTCCCCTGCCCCCACCTACCCCTACGCCTACTCCTCCGCCTACTCCTCCGCCTCGCCTTCGCTCCCCCGGGGCCGGTCCGGTCGCGCCTCGCGAACCGCAGGGAATCGGGACTCGTTGCGCTCGATCTTCGCGGCGAGTGCCGTCAGGGCGTCGATGCCGAGCGCCTCGCAGAACTGCAGCAGGTACGCCAGCACATCGGCGACCTCGTCCTCGACGCGGCCGGCCCGCCGCGGGTCGGACATCACCTTCGCCGATTCCTCCGGGGTCAACCACTGGAAGATCTCGACCAGTTCGGCCGCCTCGACACTGAGCGCCGCGGCCAGGTTCTTGGGCGTGTGGTACTGCTGCCAGTCCCGGGCCGCCGCGAATTCGGCCAGTCGCCGCTGCAGGGCATGAAGATCCTCACTCATGCCCCTAGGTGTAGCACCTGCACACCGGGCAGCCCTTCGGCGACCGACGGGTCCCTTACCGTCCCCAGCAGCCGGACGTGCCCGCGTTCAGCCATCCGTACGGCCAGCGACACCAGCTCGCGCGCCTGCCTGCGGTCCATGCAGCGGTCCATGCCGTCCGCCATGACCGTCAGCTGCTGCTGAGCGGACGGGATCTCGCCCGCCGGGTCCATTGCGAGCACCCCGGGCCCCGTGAGCAGTACCAGCGCCAGGGCGAGAAAGCGGAGTTCGCCGTCGCCGAGTTGTTCAACGGGCATCACGCCCAGCGCACCCCGGTCGACCACGGCTTGGACGCCGCCCGCCGCGCCCTCCCCCTTGTCGCTCACACGAGGTGTCTGACCTGCCTGGCCCGCCTTCCCCACCACCCGGTGGCCCGACCGGTCCGCCTGCCCCGCCGGAGCGGCCTGCCCCACCCGGCTTGTCACAGTGCCCCTCGACGCCTGCCCGACGCCTGACGAGAGTGTCGAAACCGGCGACCCCGGCGCGCCGGGCGAACCTGGCGACCCCTGCCACCCCGTGGCCTTCGGCGCTCCCGGCGCTACGCCACGGTCACCCGCGTCGAGGCCGGCCACGGCCCCGCCTGCCGTGCCCCGCGCGCCCGTCGCACCGGCCGCCGCACCGGGCACAGCCCCCTTGTCCGTGGCATCCGGCTGCCGAGGGATCGCTCGCAACCCGTCGACAGGGCCGTTACAGGCATCCCGTACGGCCGCGACCAGTACCGCATGCCGTCGCGCGCACTCGCGGCTCGTCCGATCGAGGACTGCGGGGAGGTTGTCGCAGGACGACCTCAGCCTGCCCTCGTCCGGTTCCGCGTCGGCGTCGCGGCCCCAGCCGCCGGCCTCGCCACCGCCCCGGCTCGCCGGCCTCCCCCGCTTGTTCGCGCTCCCCCGCGCGGAGTTCCCGCCCTTGCCACTACCGCGCGCCGCCCCGCCCCCTCGCCCGGCGCCACCCCCGCCACCCCCGTCACCACCGCGTGCCTCAACGGCCCGCCCCGCACCACCCGCAACGGCGCCCGCCCGCTCCTGCCCCGCGCCCCGCATGACCTCCGGACGCGGGTCGCACGCGAAGGCGGATCGGAGCGCGACCACGACCTGCTCGGCCGCGGCCAGCACCAGGCGCTGCCCCGCCGTCTTGCCCGCGACACGCAGCGGCAGCAGCGAGGTGCCCAGTCGGTCGTCGGGGAGCGGGGCGCGGGTCACGGGGGTGGCGCCCGCCGTGTGCCAGGCCGCCTGGACGGCGGGGCGGGCCGGGTCGGTGAGCGCCGTGGTGAGCAGCGTCTCACCGCCACCGGTCAACCGCTCCCCGACGATGCGCAGTTCAGGTTCTGCCTGTACGGCGAGATCGAGCATGACGGGGCCGGCCGGGCCGTCGACCGTGCAGCCGATGCGGAAGCCGCGCCGCCCCTGATCGTCGGGGCGCGCACCTGCCGGAACGCACGCCGACGCGCCGCCGGCCACCGCCTCGACCGCCCGCGCCAGCGACTCCCCGCTGCCGAGCCGGGAGAGGATCTCGTACGCCTGCAGGGCGCTGGACTTGCCGCTGCCGCTCTCCCCGCTCAGCAGTGTCAGGGGGCCCAGCGGCAGGGTGACCCCTCGGTGGGTTTTGAAGGCGGACAGCCGTAATTCGGTGACCGCAGGTCGTGCACTGTCGGTATCCATACGGGGACGCTATGCATCGGTCCGCACGGAGAACCGTTACGCCCAACAGCTCTTCCTACGAACGGGGGACGGTGCCGCCCGCAGGTTCCGCGACCTCCGTACCGACCGGCGCCAGCAGGAACACGTTGGTGTCGACGCGGTGCATTCCACTGCCCAGGCCGAACACGACGCCGCTGGAGAAGTCCAGGATGCGCTTGGCGACATCGGAGTCGGCGCTGCTGAGGTCCAGCAGGACGGGGATCTGCGCCATGAGGTACTCGGCGACCTCGCGGGCGTCCGCGAAGGTCTGTACGCGGATGACGATGAACCGCCGCATCTCCTCCGCGGGTTCCTCCTCGGGGAGGGCGCGGTGGTCGGGCCAGGAGGGCCATTCGCTGCTGCTGCGGAGCGGTACGACCTCGGCGAGCCCTTCCCACTGCTCGTCGGTGGCATCGGGTCGGCCGTTCACCGAATCACCTCACTCAGAGGAGCGCTGACTGTCTGCGGTATCTGCATCGCACAATTCTAGGGATAAACACACAAATATTGCCGGACGCGACACACGCGGCGTCAGGCCCCTCTCCCATCCTGCACCATGGCCCCTGACCAGTACCGACAGCCGGGGCAGATATCCTGCGTCGAGTTTCTGTGTGCCTGTTCATCCCCCCTTGTGAAGGAGGTCGGTTCTGCGTGAGCACTGAGCCTCCCGGTAGGCGTCTGCGCCGACTGCGCGGCCTGCGCAAACCCGCGAAGAAGCGGCCTGCCGCGCCCCCGGCCGACGAGGCGACGAGGCGTCCCGACTCGAACGAGCAGCCGACAGAGACGGCCAGCAGCGTTCTCCACGCGGCCCTCTACCGCGAGGGGCGGCGCGTCAGCACCCACGACACCCTGGCCGACACCTTTCAACAGCTGCGCAGCACCCCGGACACGCTGGCGTGGATCGGGCTGCACCGCCCCTCCTCCGACGAACTGGTCACTCTGGCTTCGGAGTTCGATCTCCACCCGCTCGCGGTCGAGGACGCGCTGGAGGCCCATCAGCGGCCAAAGCTGGAGCGGTACGGCGAGACCCTCTTCGTCGTTCTGCGCGCCGCCCGCTATCTGGACGATCCCGAGGAGGTCGATTTCGGGGAGCTGCATCTCTTCGTCGGCCGCGATTTCGTCATCACCGTGCGGCACGGCGGCGCCCCCGACCTCTCGGCCGTACGGCGCCGCATGGAGGAGACCCCCGAACTTCTCAAGCGTGGCCCCGAAGCGGTCCTCTACGCCATCCTCGACGCCGTCGTCGACGGCTACGTGCCGGTCGTCGCGGGGGTCCAGAACGACATCGACGAGATCGAGACCGAGGTCTTCGGCGGTGACCCACGGGTCTCCCGGCGTATCTATGAACTCTCCCGCGAGGTCGTGGAGTTCCAGCGCGCGACCCGCCCGCTGAACGGCATCCTGGAGAGCCTGACCGCCGGCTTCGAGAAGTACGCGATCGATGCGGAGCTCCGTCGCTATCTGCGCGATGTGGCCGACCACGTGCTGCACACGACGGAACGCGTGGACGGCTTCCGGCAGGCCCTGCAAGACATCCTCACCGTCAACGCGACGCTGGTGAACCAGCAGCAGAACGCCGAAATGCGCGCCCTGGCCGAGGCCGGCTTCGAACAGAACGAGGAGATCAAGAAGATTTCGAGCTGGGCGGCGATTCTCTTTGCCCCCACTCTCGTCGGCACCATCTACGGCATGAATTTCGCTCATATGCCGGAGCTGCACTGGGCGTTCGGGTACCCGTTCGCGATCATCCTCATGGCGGTCGTGTGCACCAGCTTGTACGTCATCTTCAAGCGGCGGGACTGGCTGTGAGAGCCCGATCCGCCGGCGCCTGCGAATGACGAAGGCCGGCTGCCGCAACCGGTCTCGGACCTCTGGCAGCCTGCCATCAGTGGTAGCGCCTCCGGATCGCACGTGCGCCCAGCGGCATCCGCGCCCTTCGACGCCGAAGGATGGCGGCAGCCGGGACGGGAAGTTCCGCGTGCAGATGCCGTACAGAGGGATGGGGCGGCTGCCTGGCATGCTCCTCAGACCCTCGTATTGAACCGATCAAGCAGTGGAGCGAGCATGCCGCGGTTCCGCAGCCTGTCGCGGGTGGCCGTACCGGCCCGGTTGTCGGAGGAGCTCCACAACGGGCCGCGAAAAGCAGCAATGGTGGTGCTTGGCTTCGGCGGAGGAAGAAACCTGACCGACCGGCCGGACTTTATCCCGGCGAAGGACCAAGCATTCGGTCCGGGGGCTGACTCGGGAATTCCTGGAGGATCACCGGGCGAGGGACTCAGTGCCCGCGTCACGGATGTGAAACTGCCCTTCGGAATCCTTGACCGCACTCCGGCGCCGCATTTCGTCACAGTGCCTTCGTTGGACGACCCACGTGAATGCCGGAAGCGTTTCCCGTTGTTCCCTCCCGAGGATTACGGAATGCTCCGGTCTGTCTTCCAGAGACTTTCCGGGACCGGCACGGGGAACGGTGTACGCGAGGGAGAACGTCTTTCGCTGCCGGCCTCCGGGCGAAGTCCGCACACCGTGCCGGGCAGCGGTATGCCCGTCGATGTTCGATGGCACGGCGCGCCGGCGCCGGGGAGCGCGATCGCGTCGGCCGGTGCTTCACGGCCGACGCGATCGCGGCGCCGCTCGCTGCGATCGCGGCTGTCGGTGGACCGGGACGATCTCGAACAGGGCGCTAGGCGGCCGAGCCCGATGGAGTGTGACAGCGATCCGCCCCCCGCAGGGGGACCGACGTCACGGCAGAGGGGGACATGGAGTGGCGTTTCATGGCTGGGAGGGAAGCCATTGACGCTGCACCGCCAGGGCCCCGGCCTGGAAACGGCTGCGGGAGCCCAGTCGCTCCATGAGGTTGTTGGCGATCCGGCGCGCGGTCCGGGCCGAGACGCCCAGCCGCTTCGCGACGGCCTCGTCGGTCAGGCCTCCGTAGAGGAACTCCAGGACCTCCCGTTCCTGGGCCGTGAGCCCCTGGTCGTCGGGCGTGGAGACGGCGCCCAGTGGGTTGGCCGAAGCCCACGTGCTCTCGAAGAGGGCGCACAGCGCGGCGAGGGTGCCCTGCCCGTGCAGAACAACGGCGCCTTCCTTGGTGTTGTCGGTGTTGGTGGGGATCACCGCGGCCTCACCGTCCATAATGATCATTCTGACCGGAAGCGACGGCGCGGTGCGCACCTCTCCTCCGTGGGTTGCCAGCCACTCGGCGTAGGCCGTGGTGTGCGGGCTGTTGCGCACGCTGTCCAGGTAGACGGTGCGCAGCCGGACCCCTCGATTCAGCAGTTGCTGGTCCAGCGGCTTGGCGGCCAGCAGACTCTCCTCGGAATGCCCCCCGTTCGGTGCGAAACACATCACCTCGCGGCGCACCTTCCGGGTCATCGCGGAGAGTTTTTTCCGGATCGCGTCGACGCCCACCAGGTAGGTACTGCTCGGCTCCGCCCACGGCGACTGCATCTCTGCGTACTGAGCGATGAGCTTCGCGGCGGCGGCTCTCGAGGCGTCAACTCTCGAAAGCTGAACTGCCAATTCCGCTTGCTGCTTCGCGAGGAGAATCTCCAGGCCGAACTCCGGCGACACCGCCTGGAACTGCGTTCCGCATTCCTCCTGGGTGCGGACCAGCGCAAGCTCGCTCAGGGAGTCGAGCGTCTCGGTGACCTCTTGTTCCGACAGGCCGGTGATACCGGCGATTGCGGGTATCCCGGCGCCAGGATGGGCAAGCATACATCGGTAGACTTCCTCCGATCGGGCGTCCAGACCCAGCAATTCCAGCATTGTCCGCCTCCCAAATTTCGAGTCGAGCCGATAATGACATATGACTCGAACTGGATGCCGAACGTTTTCTCGTTGGCCGGTTCCGGCCAACGGGGAACTCCTTGCCGTGCGCTCCTCAACCTCCCATCGTCGTCCCATGCACCTGATTCATGTCTGTTTGCGCGCTCTTCCCGAGAACGGCCCCCCGGACGGCATCGCCGCCTGGGTGAAGGCCGCGGCCGTACCCGGCGACGCACTCCAGCATGTGAGCGTGCACACAACCGGCCCCGGTCTGCTCACCATTGGGCTTTTCCACGCCCTGCGGCGGCTGCATGACGCCGAGAGCACGGCGCTGCGCCTCTCCCGACTGGCGGTCACTGCCGGCCCGCTCGGGGAGTACACCCTGCTCTCCTGCGGGGCCGTGATGGTGCCGGAGGTGCACAACCGGCTGCTCGCCGAGACGACCGGCGGGGCCGGAACGGAGGACGAAACGGGACGGGACCGATTTCGGCCAGACGGAAACACTTCAAGTCGGCCGGATCGGCCGCAAGACTGACGTCACACCAAGGGCCCTGGTGGACCACCGAGAAACCGATGCTGCTTCCCATTGACCGTCAGACCGGCGTGTGGGGGAGCGCATCAGCTTTCATGCTCTTCAGGGGGAAAAGCATGTTCCATCGCGCCTTCCGCGGTGCCCGGCCCGTCGTCACGACCGCCGCGATGCCGATCTTTATCGTGCAGAACTCCGCCGCGCTGCCATGCGGATTCACCGCCGCCGCTTCGGCCGACGACCCGGACCACTCCATGATCTGGGACTGACCACCCCAGCCGTATTCGATCCGACCGGGCCGCCGCGCACCGGACCTCGTCCGGCTGCCGGCGGCCCCCTTTTTTGTCCGCCTAGGGGGAACCGAACAGTGCTTGGTTCGCAGATGAAACCGATCGCACACCGAGACATCGCAAGCATCATCAGAGGCGCCCGCGCCCGCAGTGGCGTGAGCCAGCGGGTGGTCGCCGAGCAATCGGGCATCAGCCTTCGTGCCCTGCGTGAAATGGAGCAGGGGCGGGTCCGCTCACCACGGGCCAGCTCACTCAAGAGACTCGCCGAAACGCTCTGCGAGCCACGGCTGTTCACGCACCTGCCCGGCGCCGCCCCCCAGGGAGCGGCCGTCTACACGGACGACGACCCGCTCGTCCTGCGCGTCCTGGGGCGCCTCTCGGTGTCCCGGGGTCCGATCGAGCTGACCGCGGGGACGCCGAAGCAGCAGAGCCTGCTCGGACTGCTGGCCCTGCGCGTCAACCAGGTCGTGGACCGGGACGAGATCATCGACGTGCTGTGGGGAGACGACATCCCCGACTCCTTCGGCCAGTTGATCCACACCTACGTGTACCGCATACGTCAGCTGCTGGAGGTGCACGCGGCACCCGACGGCGGGCAGCCGCTCCTCGTACGCCGGGCCACCGGCTATGAGCTGCAGATGCCGGAGGGAGGCAGGCTGGACCTGCTCGAATTCCGCCGGCTGCTCCAGGAGACCTCGGGAGCGCGCGCCGAGGGTGACCCGGATGCGGAAGTGGCGCTGCTGGGTGAGGCGTTGTCGCTGTGGCGCGGACCGGTACTGGAGGGAATGGGGCCGATCCTCCTGAGCCATCCCGTCGCCGTCGAGTCCGTGCAGCAGCGGGTGGCGTCCGCGCTGCGACTGGCCGACCTCGTACTGCCGCGGGGGCGGTACGAGGACGTCATCGACCACCTCCGGCCGATCGCCCGCGGCAACCCGCTGCACGAAGGGGTGCACGCACGGCTCGGCACGGCGCTGGCCGGTTCCGGTCAGCGGGCCGCCGCCCTGGAGATGTTCGCCGCGGTCGATCGCCGGCTGCGCAACGAGAGCGGCATCGGCGCCGGCGAGGAGCTCCGCACCGCGCAGCTGGCCATTCTCCGTACCGATGAGGAACGCCTCGTCGCGCGCCCGGCCGTCCGGCCGGCCGGCGGGGAGCCGGTTCGCCCGTTCCAGCTGCCGGCCGGTATCCGTGACTATGTGGACCGCCCCGAACAACACCGCATCGTCCACCACTTGGCCGGCCGGGGCCCGCAGGTCTCCTTCGGTGCGGCACCGGTCGCCGCGCTGTACGGTCCGGCCGGTGTGGGAAAGTCCATTCTCGCCGCCCGTGTCGCGGCCTCCTCCCGGCCGAACTTCCGGGACGGGATCCTGCACGGCGAGCTGCGCACCGGCACTCCTGACGAAGTTCGCGCCCTGCTGGGCCGCTTCGTCATGGCGCTCGGAGTACCGGTCGACGCGGTACCCGACGGGTTGCCGGGCCGGATCGCCCTCTACCGCGGGCTGCTCGCAAAGCGTCAGGTGCTCGTGGTGATCGATGACGCGGCGGGCGAGCAGGCCGTGCGGTCGATGGTGCCGGGCGGTGTGACCAGCGCCCTTCTCATCAGCAGCCGGGCGCCGCTGTCCAGTCTCGAAGGCGCACGGCACTTCCGGGTCTCCCCTTTCGACACCGACCAGGCCGTGACGCTGCTCGCCCATATCGCGGGTGAGTCCCGGATCTCGGCCGAGCGGGACGCCGCCGAGCGGATCGCCCGGCTCTGTGGGCGGCTGCCGCTGGCCCTGCGGATCGCCGGCATGCGGCTGGCCGGCCGGCCGCACTGGGCGCCGTCCCGGCTGGCGGACCGTCTGGAGGACGAGTCCTGCCGGCTCGGGGAACTGGTGACGGGAGACCTCGACATCCGCGGACGGCTGGGCCGCGGTCTGCCTGCGCCCGGGACGGCACTGCGGGAGGCGGTACGTACCCTCGCCGCCGCCGCCGGTTCGTTCACCATCGCCTCGGCCGCCGCGGTCCTCGGCCGTCCCGTCCGGGAGGCCGAGGACCTCCTGGAGGTGCTGGTCGACCAGCAGGTGCTCGAAGGCCCGGCACGGTCCGGCGGCGAGTACGCGTTCCTGCCCCTCACCAGGCTGCACCTCCAGGAGCCCGCGTAGTCGGCGCACGAGGGGTCTCAGTCGCACAGCTCCTTCAGCCTGGCGATCAGGGACGCCTCCGTCGCGCCCTCGCCCGGCACCGGTTCGACCTGGAGATGCGTGACCCCGGCCTCCCGGTGGGCGGCGATCCGGTCCTTCACATAGCTCTCCGGACCGCAGAGCGTGGTGGCCTCCAGTAGTTCTTCCGGTACGGCCGCCGCGGCGGCCGCCCGGTCGCCCGCGAGGAAGAGCCGCTGGACGGCTTCGGCCTCGTGGGCGTAGCCGTAACGGCAGACCAGGTCGTAGTAGTAGTTCTGGCCCGGGGCGCCCATGCCGCCGATGAACAGGGCCAGTTGTCCGCGGGCGCGCTGCCGTACGCGGGCGGCGTCCGGGCCGATGGCGAGGAGACCGCCCGCCGATATACGGAGGGGCCCGAGCCGGGAGTCCCGGGCGGCGGCGCCCGCTTTGAGGCTCGGCCCCCAGACCTGGTCGCACCACTCGGGCACGAAGAACATCGGCAGCCAGCCGTCGGCCACCTCCGCGGCCATCCGCACGTTCTTCGGGCCGAGTGCCGCGACCCACACCGGTACCTCGGGACGTACGGGGGCGGACAGCAACCGCATCGGGACGCCCAGCCCGCAGGCCCCGCCCTCCCCCGCAGGAAGCGGCAGCCGGACGGTGTCGCCGCCATAGGTGACGGGCTTGTCCCGGCGCCAGAACGCACGCATGACGTCGATCGTCTCGCGGGTGCGGGCGACCGGCGCGCGGTAGGGAACGCCGTGCATGCCCTCCACGACCTGTGGTCCCGATGCGCCGAGTCCGATGTGGGCACGGCCCCCTGACAGGGCGTCGACTCCGGCGGCCGTCATGGCGAGCAGGGCCGGAGTCCTGGTGAAGGTCGGCAGGATGCCGGAACCGATCTCCACCCGGCTGGTGCGTGCGGCGATGTATCCCATGAAGCTGGGGGCGTCGAAGCCGTACGCTTCCGGAACCCAGATGTGGTCCAGTCCGGCGCTTTCGAGTGCGGTCACGTTTCGGGCGGCCTCGACGATGTCCGTGTCGTAGCGCAGCTGCATCGCGATCTTCATGTCGCTCCCGGTGGTCAGGCGTGGACGTGGTGGGAGGCGGGCGCACCGGAGTCGAGCCGGTGGAAGCCGTCCGCCGCGATGATTTCCCGGACCCGGAACTTCTGGATCTTTCCGGACGCGGTGAGCGGGAACTCATCGGCCAGGAACCACAGGGCGGGAATTTTGTGGGGGGACAGCCGTTCCGTGCACAGGGCGAGGACGGCGGCCGGGTCGGGGGACGCGGCGGCTGCGGGCTGGAGCACGGCGGCGACGATCTCACCCCACCGGTCGTCGGGGATCCCCAGGACCACCGCGTCGCGTACTCCCGGAACCTCGCAGAGCACCTCTTCGACGGAGGCGGGGGAGATGTTCTCGCCCCCTCGGATGATGATTTCGTTCAGGCGGCCGTCGATCCGAAGGGTGCCGGTGGCGTCCATCGAGCCGAGGTCGCCGGTGTGCAGCCAGCCGTCCGCGTCGACCTTGGCCGCGGTCGCCTCGGCGTCACCGTAGTAGGCGATCATCTGCTGGTAGCTCCGTGCGCAGATCTCCCCCTGGACACCGAGCGGTTGGACCTCCCCGGAGCGCGGATCGACGATCTTGACCTCGGCATGCGGCAGCGGCCGGCCCACCGTACTCGTCTTGAGTTCGGCGGAGTCGTCGGGACGGGTGAGCGTGAGTACGGAGGCCAGCTCGGTCTGACCGTAGAGATTGAAGACCGTGGTGGAGAAGAGCCGCTCGGTCTCGGCGATGAGCTGTGCGCGGACCGGAGCCGCGCCGGTGAGGACGGCGGAGAGCACGGGCGGCGCCGTGTCGCCCTTGGCCACATCGTTGAGTGCGGTGAGAACGGTGGGAACGCTGGTCAGTACGGCGCCCGGCGACTCACGCAGCACATCGAGCAGCCGCTTGGGGCTGAACCGTTCCACCAGGGTGAACGTACCGCCGCTCCACAGGGGCCCCAGGCAGGAGATGACACAGCCGGCCGTGTGGAACATGGGCAGCGGCGAGACGACGGTGGCGCCTTCCTCGACCCCGAGGCCCTCGAACGTGAGCCGGGAGACATTGACCACGGCCCGGTGGGAGAGCAGCACAGCCTTCGGGGCGCCGGTGGTCCCCGAGGTGAACTGCAGCTGTGCGGGGATCCCGGCTGCGGTGATCTCCTCGTCGGACGGGAGGGGGCACGCGCCCTTCAGGCTCTCCCAGTCGGCGACGGACACCACGTGGCGCAGCTGCGGAAGGCCGGCACCGACCTTGCCGGCCACTTCCGCCATGTCGTACGCACGGCTGTGGTCGGCGTACACCAGCATGGCGGCGTCGGAGGCGCGCAGCGCGTGCTCCAATTCGACGGCGCGGAGCGTCGGATTCAGCGTCACCAGGGTCACTCCGGCGAGTGCGGCGGCGTACTCGAATACCGGCCACTCGGGAATGTTGTGCGCCCAGATCGCGACCCGGCTGCCCAGGGGAACGCGTTCCAGGATGCCGGCCGCCACGCTTTCCGCCTCGGCGAGCAGTTCGTTGTACGTCCACAGTCGCCGGGGGCCGCCGTCGTCCGGGACACCGGCGAGTGCGATCGCCTCGCCGTGCGTGGCCGCCGTGCTGCGCAGCAGTGCGCCGACCGTGAGATCGGAGAGGGGGACCGAGTGGTCCGCTGGACGCAGCGAGGCGTCGGGTCCGGTGGGCATGACGGGCTCCTAGCGAGGAGGGATTCGGGCCGAAAAACGATTTTGAGGGCGGATTCTTCCGGCCGCGACAAGAAATAAAAAGAGGCAGCAATTCATTCAGGTGCGCTCCAGACTCCGCCCCCGGATTCCCGGTAACGTACGCTCAATTGATAGGGGGAGTATTCATGCCGGAGAATCCGATGGATGGCTGGAAGGGCCTTCGCGATATTCGCGTGCTGGACCTGTCCAGGCTGCTGCCCGGGGGGTTCGCCACGGTTTTGATGGCCGATCTCGGTGCCGATGTCATCAAGATCGAGGACCCCGGCAGCGGCGACTACGGCCGCCTGGTCGACCCGGATGCCTTCGCCGCGCTGAACCGCAACAAGCGCTCCGTGGTGCTCGATCTGCGTGACCCGGACGGACGCGAGACACTGCTGCGGCTGGTCGAGCGCTGTGACGCGGTGGTGGAGAGCTACCGCCCGGGTGTGCTGGAGGGCATGGGGCTCGGCTTTGAGCGGTTGCGTGCCGCCAACCCCCGGGTGGTGCTCTGTTCGATCAGCGGATTCGGCCAGAGCGGGCCGTACGCCTCCAGGCCCGGCCATGACCTCAACTTCCTCGCCCTGTCGGGCTTCTTCGCCGTGCCGCACCGCACCGAGGGGGCCGTCGACCGGGTGGGCGTGCGGGTGGCCGATCTGGCCGGTGCCATGTACGCGGCGTTCACCACCTCGGTGGCGGTCGCGGCGGCCGGAGCCACCGGGCAGGGGCAGCATCTGGATGTCTCGCTGCACGAGGCCGCCGCGGCCTGGTGCGGTCCGCTCGCCCTGCCGCTGCTGGAGCGCGCGGATCCGGTCGACAGCCCGCTGGTCACCGGGGACAACGACGTGTTCGTGGTGGCGGACGGTCGCCGGATCGCGTTCGCGACCTTCGAGGACAAGTTCTGGCTCACCTTCCGGCGCGCGTTCGCCGAGGAGTTCCCGGCGCTCGCCGACGAGGCGTACGACCGCAGGGCCGATCGCACCCGCGCCAAGAGGGAGGTGCGGGCGCTGCTGACGGATGTCTTCGCCCAGCGTGACCTCGCCTGGTGGACGGCGTCCCTGTCGGCGCTCGACCTGCCGTGGGCGCCCGTCTACGAATCGGCGGACGAGGTGCTGGACGATGCCCATGTCCAAGACCGGCAGCTGGTGGGCACCTTGCCCGCGTCGGCAACCGAGCGGTCCCGCCGGCAGGTGCGCTTCCCCGTGCTGTTCGGGGCGGGGCTCGACTCACTGCGCGGCGCCGCTCCCGGACACGGCGAGCACACCGCCGAGGTGCTGGCCGAACTGGACGGCTGACAGACCATTTCCTCCCCCGAAACCGTAAGGCCCCGTCAGTGACGGGGCCTTACGGCTGTGCAGGATGGTGGATCAGTGGGGCAGCGACAGGCCGAGTCCCAGTTCCAGCGCCTTGGCGTGCACCGCGGCGGCGACCGCTATGTCGTGCACGCCCATCCCGAACGGGTTGATCACCACCCGTTCCTCGGCGCCGACCGGCCGTCCGGGACCCCCGGAGAGCAGCGTCGGCAGATCGGCGTCCACCGCCCGGCCGTTCTCGGGAGCCGTCTCCCCCGGGCCGGTGACCCGGCCCGCCCGGGCGAGCACCCCGAGCAGCCGGTGGTCGTCCTCGGCCACCAGATCCCAGTTGTCGACGAAGAGACGGTCGCAGCCGAGGAGCAGGCTCTCCGTCGCGTCGTCGAGCGAGACGTTGACGAAGGTGGCGCCGGCGGGCACCCAGTCGAGTTCGACGTAGGGCTCGGTGGTCGTGGTCACGGCGATCGTGAGCCGGGCACGCTCGACAGCCTCCCTGGCACGGTCCACCACGGTGACCGCGACATCGGGACGGCCGGCGCCCCACTCGGCGGCGAACTCCCGGGCCCGGGCGCCGTCCTGGTCATGGAGGAGCACTTCGGCCAGGTCCGGGCAGGCCGCTTCCAGCAGTTCCAGATGGACCTCGGCCTGCCGGCCGCAGCCGAGCAGGGCCACGCTGGTGACACCGGCGGTGTCGCGCACAGCGCGCACCGCCGCGACCGAGACCCCGGCGGTGCGCAGGGCACTGATCCGGCCGCCCTCCATGACGCACACCGGGCGGGCGGTCTCGGGGTCGTTGAGCACGATCAGGCCGGCGGCGCGCGGCAGACCGAAGCGGTGATTGCCCAACGACGCGTTGATGATCTTGCAGCCGTAGCTGCTCCCGGACCAGCCGGGCAGGATGAGGCTCCGAGCCGAGGCGCCGGTCGGCGTGGTCCAGCGCAGGGCGGCCTCGGGTGTCAGCCCGGCCTCCTTGCGGGCGAACCCCAGCAGCGTGTCCTGGACGATGTCGACGAGCGGTAGATCCGCGCAGATCCGTGCCACGTCCTCACTGGGGAGGTAGGTGATCGAGGGCGGGGTGGAGGTGTTCATGCGCCTGCTTCTCCGGGAGGTGCGGTGTCGGGTGACGCGCGGCCCAGCAGTTCCAGAGCCGCGATGATCTCGCCGCCGGCCCGTCCGGGACCGGCCGGCGGTTCTGCGTTGAGCTGCGGATACTTCTCACCGCTGTCCGGGCAGAGGCAAGCCACCTCCCGGAGGGACGGGTCGCTGACGGCTCGTAGGACCGAGGCGAGTACGGCTGCCCCGGCGCTGCCGCCGAGGGACAGCCCGGTGCGCTCCCTGACCAGCGCGCAGGCGGCCACGGCGTCCTCGTCGCGGAGGCGAACGAGGTGGTCCCAGTCTCCGGGCCCGACGAAGCCGGACACCCGGCCGGAGCCGAAACCGGCGAGCTTGACGGGGCGTTCGGCCGGGGGCCCGCCCAGCGCCGCGGAACCGACGGCGTCCACGGCGATGATCCGCGCGTCGGGCAGATGGTCCCGGAAGTACCGGGCGACACCGGCGAGCGTCCCTCCGGTCGAGACGGCCACGGCCACCGCGTCGAAGGACCCGCCGGGGGCCGCCTTCACCAGTTCCGCCGCGGTCTGCGTCTCATGGACGGCCGGGTTGGCCGGACTCCGGTACTGATCGGTCCATACCGCGTCGGGATCACGGCGCAGGATGTCCTGGACCGCGGCGAGCCGGGCGTCGAGTGTTCTGCCGCCGGGCACCTCGGAAACGACCACGACGTCCGCGCCGTGGGCGGTCATCCGCTCGACGCTGCTACGAGGGGTGCTCGGCTCCACGACCAGGGTGCAGGCGTAGCCGCGGGCGGCGCACAGCCCGGCCAGCGCCGTGCCCAGGTTGCCGGAGGTGGACTCCACCACGCGCCGTCCCGGGCGCAGTTCACCGGTCGCCTCCAGGGCGGACAGCAACGCTTGTGCGGTACGGGCCTTGATGGAGCCGAACGGGTTGCCGGCCTCCAGCTTGAGCCAGAGCCGCAGGGTGCGCTCACCGAGCGGTACGCGGATGGGCTCCAGTGGTGTGCCGCCGATGCGGACGGTCGGGTCCGCGGTGACCGACGGCGGTGCGAAGGGGGTCATATGCGTTCAGTCCCTGAGGCTTTCTGCGGGTGCTGCCGGCGTGCCCGCGGCGGGCCGGGTGACGTGGCGGGGACCGATGTCGCTGATGCGGTAGCCATGCGGATATCCCGGATACGTCCGGGCGGTCGGCCTGGTCATCAGGCGTGCCATCAGGGCGGGCGCCATCCGCTCGGCACGCGCGTGCCCGCGCAGCCCGAGCACATTGAGGGCCTGGGCCCAGCGCGGCGGCCTGGCCACGCTCAGGGCGTGGCGGGCCTCCTCGTCGAGCCGGCACGGCAGCGTGGCTGCCACGAGGTCACTGACCGGGCGTGGGTACCAGGACGAGTAGAGCTTCATGATCTGGGTGCCGACGCGGTGGTTGCTCGGCACCTGGCGGAAATGCGTCCGCTCGTAGTCACGGTTGAACCGTTCGAACGCGTCGTAGTCGGTGGGCAGGTCCCGGATGTTCATCCGGCGCCCCACCTCCACGTAGAAGTAGAAGGCGGCGAGCCGCTCGGTCTCGCTGGTCCTGCGCCAGGCCCAGCGGTCTATCCAGCGGATCGGCTCATAGATGAACGTCGACAGCACATAGAGCATGTCGTCGTTGGCTATGGTGAATCTGCGGTGGGCCTGGTTGATCTGGCGCAGCGCCTGGCGGCCGCGCTCGGAGTCGTATCCGCCGCGGACCAGCTCGCCCAGCAGGATCCGGGTGTCGTCGTAGCGTTTCTGGGCGTGCAGCGCGAACTCTCCGCTGCCGTCCAGTACTTGGGAGATGCTGGGCACACAGCAGGTGCGCCAGATCGCCACTTCGAGCCCTCTGCCGTAGTCCCAGGGGAACTCGCTGTCGGAGGATCTTCGGTGGATCCGCTCGTGATCCGTTTTCGGATCGAGCGTCTGGAGTTGTCTCAGGGTCGCGTACCGGTCTCGCATTCCGTACCTCGATCGCAATCGCAAGGGAGGGGCGTGACAGGGCCTCTCAGAGGGGGGTGGATCCGGTGGCGCTGGTGACCTCGGGCCGCGTCGGATCGAAGCGGAGGGTCTCCGCACGCCACTGCAGTTGGCCGCTCAGCCAGCTGCGCATGCCGTCGATGTGGCGGCGCAGCATGTCGAGTCCGGCCGGCGGGAGTTCCCCCGCCAGGGCCGGTCCGGGGAATGTCCTGCTGAGTTCCGTGAAGCGGTCGAAACGGTCCTGGACCATCTCGCCCACCGCGTCCGCGGCGGTCTGCAGATCCGTGCCGTGCTCGTGCTGGTGGACGAGGACGAGATTGTGCGGGTCGCCGAGCAGGGCCTCTTTCTCACAGGAGAAGAGGTCGTTGGTCCACAGGTCGGCGTCCGAGAGCGCCTGGTTCATCTCGGTGAACTCCGGGAGCCGGTAGATCTCCTGGGGGATCTCGGCGTGCGTGGTCACCTCGATGAGGTCGAGGTAGGGCATGAGTGCCCGGCCGCGGTACCCGATGTATTCGTCCAGGCCGGGCGTCCGGCCGGTGAGCCGGTTCTCCGCCTCCCAGACGCAGGTCTCGAAGAAGGCGCCGATGTGCCCGGCGAGCCGCGTCCGCCAGGTGTCGGAGGTGTACGGAGCGGTGCGCCGCCACAGATCGGCGTAGGCGGGCCGGAACGCCCGGGTGATCGAGCGGTCCACGGAGGCGGACGGTCCCTCGGTGACGACTCCGTCGGGCGTGAGCCAGCCGAGCACCTCGTCGCACACCTTGCGCAGCCGTTCGGGCTCCTGCCCGAGCCGGGTCTCGTCGAACTGGTCGTCCAGGACCAGCATGCAGCTGATCCAGTCGGTCACCAGGGCGAGTTCGACCGGGCCGGAGTGCGGATAGGCCCGGGACATCAGGGTGCCGAGCAGTGAGCGCTCGTGGTGGCGCCGGGCGCCGTCGTCGGGGACCAGGCCGAAGCTGCGGACGAAGGCCCGGGTGCTCTCCTCGACCTGGTCGGTGTAGGGGCTGATCCGAGGGGGGAATTCGGCATGGATGTGCGGCATTCGCAGGGACACGCTGTTACCCGTCGTAGAAGCTGTGCAGGGGCGTCGAAGGACGTGGAGATGACGGCTGGGAAGCCGGCGAGAAGCGAAGGAGCGGGCGTCAGGAGGGAAGCTGGAGAGACTTGATCTCCTGGAACTCCTCGATGCCGTGGCGCCCGAGTTCGCGCCCGACGCCCGACTGTCGGTAACCACCGAACGGGGCGGCGGGGTTGAATCGGGCGTCGTTGATGTCGACCTGCCCGACGCGCAGCCGGCGCGCCACGTTCGTCGCCCGTTCGGTGTCTTCGGACCAGACGGTCGCCGCGAGGCCGTAGCGCGTCTCGTTGGCCTGAGCCACGGCGTCGGCGTCGTCGTCGAAGGGGAGGACGGCGAGCACCGGCCCGAAGATCTCCTCCTGGGCGAGCGGCGACGTGGGGTCCACCCGGGTCCACACGCTCGGTGCCACATAGTGGCCGATGTCCGGTACGTCGCCCCGCTCCGGACCCGCCACCTGCTGTGCGCCGTCGTGCGCGGCCCGCCGCAGATGCTCCAGAACCCGGTCGCGCTGGGCTCGGGATACCAGCGGGCCCAGGCGGCAGCCGGGGTCCGTGGGATCGCCGGGTACGTACTCGGTGAGTACGGAACGTGCCACGTCCACCGCTTCGTCGAGCCGAGCCCGCGGCACGAGCAGCCTGCTGCGTGCCGTGCACGTCTGGCCCGCGTTGTGCAGCGCACCGCGGACGCCGTCCTCGACCGCGGTGGCCAGGTCCGCGTCGGACAGCACCAGCGTCGCCGATTTTCCGCCCAGTTCCAGGCAGACCTTCTTGACGCCGAGGCCCGCGGCCGAGCCGACCTCCCGGCCCGCGGCGAGCGAGCCGGTGAACGACACCACGTCCACTCCAGGGTCGGCGGCCAGGGCCCGCCCCGCTACCGCGCCCTGGCCCGGGAGGAGGTTGAAGACTCCGGCCGGCAGACCTGTGCCTTCGATGAGCGTGGTGAGGAAGTAGGCGGACAGCGGGGCGATTTCGCTCGGCTTGAGGACGATGGTGCAGCCTGCCGCGAGGGCCGCGCCGACCTTCGCGACCATCTGGTGCAGCGGATAGTTCCAGGGCGTGATCGCGGCGACCACACCGGCCGCTTCCCTGACCACGACGGAATGCCCGATCCGCTCCTCACCCGCCTCGTTCCCGGTCAGTTCGCGGGCGTACGCCTCCAGCACCTTGACCGGCAGCCCCACCTGGACGCGCTGCGAGAAGGCGCGGGGGGAGCCCATCTCCCGGGTGATCAGATCGGCCATCTCCGCCTGGTTCTCCACCAGTGCGTCGCGCAGCGCCGTGAGGTACCCGGCACGCGTCGCGGTGCCGGTCGCCGACCAGGCGGGGAAGGCGGCCCGCGCGGCGTCGACCGCGCGCCGGGCATCGTTCGCCCCGCAGGCGGGGATCCGCCCGACGATCTCTTCCGTCGCCGGGTTTTCGACGGCGATGGTCTCATCGGTGCCGGGACTGATCCAGCGACCGCCGACATGAAGAGAGTGAAGTGGCAGGGATTCCATGTCCTGGGAAATTCTCCTTCAGGATTCGAAAGCCACACTGGCCGGCCCTCGGAGGACGGGTATACCTCGCCGATTGCCGAGGTGGTGAGCATGAAGTCCGAGTCGAGCAAGTCAAAAGATTACGTACGCCGCGCCGCGGTGACTGGAGGCAACCTGAATGGGGAACTGCCTCTCGGGAGGTAGTGGCGAACCCTCCCGGAAATTACGACTACGGTGTCGATTTGGAATTGGCCGGTCGTGTTCGTCTTCCGATGGAGAGGCCATCAGTGTCCCCAGCTCTTACCCGTCCCCGACGTTTCGGCAGTGCCTGGCTCAAGTGGTACCGGCCGGTCCTGGCCCCGCGTCTGCGGCTGATCTGCCTGCCGTACGCGGGTGGCACCGCGGGGGCCTTCCACAGCTGGGCGGACAGACTGCCCGCGAACGTGGAGCTGGTCGCGGTGCAGTATCCGGGCCGGCAGGACCGTTTCCAGGAGCCGTGCGTGGAGGAGATGGCACCGCTCGCCGACCACATCGCGCAGGAGCTGGCGCCGTACTGCGACCGGCCGTTCGCCCTGTTCGGGCACAGCATGGGAGCGGCGGTCGGCTACGAGGTGGCGCTGCGCCTCGAGGCTCGGTACGGGGCGCGGCCCCAGCATCTGTTCGTCTCCGGCCACGCGTCGCCACTCCTGCCACGGGGGCACCGGGATGTGCATCTGCGGGACGAGGAATCGATGCTGGAGTGGTTCGGTGAACTCGGTGCGATGGACCCGGCGGTGCTCGCGGACAAGGAACTCCGCCCGCTGGTCGTCCCTTCGCTCCGTGCGGACCTGCGCCTCATCGAGACCTACCGCCCCGCACCGCACCGTCCGGTGAGCGCGCCGCTGACCTCCTACGTGGGTGACGCGGATCCGGGTGTCGATCCCGACGACGCCGCCGCGTGGAGCGAACTCACCTCCGGGGAGTTCTCCTTCCGTGTTTTCCCGGGAGGCCATTTCTATCTGTCGGACCAGGAAACAGAACTGCTGGCCGACATCACGGAGCGTCTGGAAGGAGCCCCCGCATGAACGGCAACGACGACGAAATCACCCACCGGGTCCGCACCATCATGGTCGATGTCCTGGACCTCAGGCTGAAGCCGGACGAGATCGATGACAGTGCCTCGCTCTACTCGCCGGCGATCCAGCTCGATTCCCTCAATCTGCTGCAGCTGCTTCTCGCGGTGGAGGAGGAGTTCGGTGGACACATCGAGGACGAGGACGTCATGGAAGCCGATCTGGAGAATGTCGGCGACCTCATCGGCCTGATACGGCAGCACGCGCAGACGCATGAGGTGGAGGGGGCCGCATGAAATCGACCCGTAATCAATTCCTGATGGACGAGGATGACGTCCCCACGCACTGGTACAACATCCTCGCCGACCTCGACGTACCGTCGGCGGATGTGCGCCGCGCCCGCCCGGCGACGGACGAGCCCAGGGCGGGCAAACTCGCGCCCAACATCCCGCTGTCCATGTACCGGGGCAGCGTCGGACGCCGGCGCTTCGTGGAGATCCCCGCCGAGGTGCGCGAGCAGTACCAGACCTGGCGACCCACCCCGCTGATCCGCGCCCACCGGCTGGAAGCGGCGCTGGAGACTCCGGCCCATATCTACTACAAGTACGAGGGCGCCAACGCCTCCGGCAGTCACAAGCTCAACTCCGCGCTGGCGCAGGCGCATTACTACAAGAAATCGGGCGTCGAGCATGTGACGACCGGCACCGGTGCCGGTCAATGGGGCAGTGCCCTGTCGATGGCCTGCCACGCCGTCGGCCTCGACTGCACCGTCTTCATGGTCCGCGTCAGCCATGCGCAGAAGCCGTACCGCCGGGTGCTGATGGAACTCAACGGCGCCCGCGTCATCGCCAGCCCCAGCGGCACCACCCAGGCCGGCCGGGAACTGCTCGCCGCGTCCCCGGACAACGCCGGCAGCGTGTCGATCGCCAACGCGGAAGCCCTGGAGTACGCCCAGACCGTCCGCAACGGCCGCTTCGCCGTCGGCAGCGGCGAGAACCATGTCCTGCTGCACCAGACCGTCATCGGCGAAGAGGCGCTCCAGCAGATGGCGGCGGCCGGCGAATTCCCCGACGTCGTCATCGCCTCCATGGGCGCGGGCAGCAACTTCGCCGGGCTGGCCTTCCCGTTTTACCGGGAGAAGCTGCGCTCCGGCGCCGCCACCCGACTGGTGGCCGTCGAACCCGAAGCCTGCCCCAAGCTCACCAAGGGCCGCTACGCCTGGGACTACAACGACATCTCCGGCACCACCCCCATGACGAAGATGTACACCCTGGGGCACACCTTCGTCGCGCCCGGCGTCCACGCGGGCGGTCTGCGCTACCACGGCGCCGCGCCCCTGGTGAGCTCGCTGTACGACCAGGGCCTGATGGAGGCCGTCGCCTACGGCCAGAAGGCCGTCTTCGAGGCGGGCGCCTTCTTCGCCCGTACCGAGAACCTCGTGCCCGCGCCCGAGTCGGCGCACGCCGTCAAGGCCGCCATCGACGAAGCCGTCAAGGCCCGCGAGGAGCGCTCGCCCAAGGTGATCCTCTTCAACGTCAGCGGGCACGGGATGCTCGACCTGTCCGCCTACGACCAGTACCTGGCCGGCAACTTGGAGGACCACGCCGTCTCCGACGAGCAGATCGCCGCCTCGCTGGCGGCGCTGCCGGACCCCGACCCGGTCGGCGCGGCGTCATGAACCTGAGCCCCACCGGCGAACAGCAGGCGCTCGCCGAGAGGTTGTGCGCCTTCGGCGCCGCCGAACTGGGCGGGGACCTGGAGGAGCGCGAGAAGACCCAGACCCTCCAGCCCGGCGACTGGCAGCGGTGCGCCGACGCCGGAGTGTTCTCCCTCGCCGTGCCCACGGAGTACGGCGGACAGGGCCTGGACCCGCTCAGCTGCGCCCTGGCCCTGGAGGGGCTCGGGCGTGGCTGCCGGGACAACGGTCTGCTGATCTCCGTTGGCGCGCACATCTGGGCGATGCAGCTGCCGCTCCTGCACTTCGGCACGGAGGAACAGAAGCGGCGCTACCTGCCCGCCCTGATGGACGGCCGGTCGGTCGGCGCGCACGCCATCACCGAGAGCGAGGCGGGATCGGACGCCCTCTCGCTGACCGCCCGCGCCCGGCGCGAAGGTGACCGCTACATCCTCGACGGCACCAAGCGCTTCGTCACCAACGCGCCCCTCGCCGATGTCTTCCTCGTCTACGCCACCGTCAATCCGGACCTCGGCTTCACCGGTGTCACCGCGTTCCTCGTCGACCGTGACCAGGAAGGGGTCACCGTGGAGACCCGGTTCGAGAAGGCCGGACTGCGCACCGCGCCCTGGGGCGAGATCACCCTCAGCGGCTGCGCGGTTCCCCTGACGCGGCGACTCGGCGCCGAGAAGCAGGGGTCGAAGATCCTCGCCAGGGCGATGGCCTGGGAACGCTCCCTGATCCTGGCTCCCCTGCTGGGCACCATGCAGCGCCAGATCGACGAGTGCGTCCAACATGCCCGCAGCCGGGTGCAGTTCGGTACCCACATCGGCCGCTTCCAGTCGGTGGCGAACAGCATCGTCGACATGCAGGTCCGGCTGGAGGCGGCAAAGCTGCTGAGCTACCGGGCCGCGTGGGGCCTCTCCCAGGGCACCTCCTCGGTGTTCCCCGAGGCGGCGCAGCTGAGCACCAGCGAATCGGCCGTACAGACCTTCCTCGACGCCCTGCAGGTCTTCGGCGGGCTCGGTTACACCACCGAAAGCGACGTCGAACGCAACCTCAGGGACGCCCTCGGCACCCGTATCTCCTCCGGCACCTCGGACATGCAGCGCAAAGTGATGGCCGAGAAGCTGGGCATCACCGTCGCGGCCCGCCGCCCGTCTCCGCGGCAGACAGGAGGCACGCGCCATGGCGACGCTCGTTGACCATCTGGTGCGGGCCGCCGCCGAGCGGCCCACCGCTGAGGCGGTCCGTCATCGTGGCGACTGCCTGGACTACGCCGAGCTGGACCGCGCCAGCAGCGCCCTCGCCGCCACGCTGCGGGAAGCCGGAGTGGTCCGCGGGGACCGGGTCGGCCTGTGGCTGGCCAAGTCGCCCGAGACCGTGGTCGCGTTGCACGCGGTGCTCAAGTGCGGTGCGGCGTATGTGCCGGTCGACCCGGCGGCGCCGGTGGCGCGCGCTGCGTACATCCTCGGCGATTGCACGGTGAGTGCCCTGGTCACCGACGCGGGCCGGCTCGCCATGCTGGACGAGCGCGGGGACGTGGAGCGGATCGGGCCCCGGCTCGTCGTGGTCACCGGCGACGAGGACCCGGCGCCCGGCCCCGGGCCCGCTCCTGTGCGCACGGCGGGCCGGACCCACTGGCCCGCGGCGGTGCATCGGCCGGTCCCCGACGGGTTCGCTGCTGTCCCCGTGGCACCGGACGACCTCGCCTACGTGCTGTACACCTCCGGCTCGACCGGGGTGCCCAAGGGCGTGATGCTCTCCCACCGCAACGCGCTCGCCTTCGTCGACTGGACCGTCGCCGAGTTCGGCCTCACCGCCGAGGACCGGCTGGCCTCGCACGCCCCCGTCCACTTCGACCTGTCGGTCTTCGACCTCTTCGCCGCCGTGGCCGTCGGGGCGTGCCTGGTGCTGGTCCCCGAGAACCACAAGGCCCTCGGGGTGGCGCTCAACCGGCTGGTCGCCGAGGAGAGGATCACCGTCTGGTACTCGGTGCCGGGCGCCCTGATCCGGATGCTCGACGCCAAGAACCGTGCGGTGCTGGCGGCTTCCGGACTGCGGACCGTCCTCTTCGCGGGCGAGCCCTTCGGTCTCAAGCACCTCAGGCGGCTGCGCGCGACGCTGCCCGAAGCGTCGCTGTACAACCTCTACGGGCCCACCGAGACGAACGTCTGCACCTTCCACCGGGTCGCCGAGGAGGACCTGGCACCCGCCAGGACGGGCGCGCCGCCGATCGGCCGCCCCTGCCCGTATGCCGGGGCGTATCTGCTCGACACGGACGGCCGTCCGGTCGCCGACGCCCCGGGTGCCGAGGGCGAACTGTGCGTCACCGGCGACTCGGTGATGCTGGGCTACTGGGGTGCCGCCCCGGGTACGTCCGGCGCCGCGCCCCTGCACCGCACCGGAGACCTCGTCAGATCCGACGGCTCCCGGCGCTATACGTTCCTCGGCCGCCGCGACCACATGGTGAAGGTCCGCGGCTACCGGGTCGAACTGGGAGAGATCGAGGCCAGGCTGCTGGAGCTGCCCACGGTGCACGAGGCCGCCTGTGTCGCTGTCCAGGACGACTCCGCCGACGCACGGCTGGAGGCGTATCTGGTCCCCGCGGCAGGTGACACCCGGCCCGACGCGGCCGCGCTGCGCCGCCACTGCCTGGAGGGACTCCCCCGCTATATGGTCCCGGCCGCCTTTCACCTCGTCGACGCCTTCCCCCGCACCTCGACGGGCAAGGTGGACCGCCGCGCCCTGACCGCGGCGGAGCGGGCGGACGCACCGGACGGAGGGGCACTGTGCGCGCCCAGGTCCTGACCCCGCGGTGGCCGAGCCCGGCCCTCGGCCGGGACAAGCGTGCCAATGTCCTGCTCCCCGGCGGCTACGACGAGAACGGCCCCGGCCACCCGGTGCTGTACCTGCTCCACGGCTACGGGGGTGGCCGGAACACCTGGCTGGAACACACCGGGCTGCTCTCGGCGATCGAGGACAGCCGGCTGATCGTCGTCCTGCCGGAGAGCGGCCGCCGCTGGTTCGTCAACGACCACGCGGGGCTTCGGTACGAGGACTACCTTGTCCAGGACCTCGTGCCGTGCGTCGACGAGCGGTTCCATACCCTCCCCGACCGGGCGGCGCGGGCGGTCGGCGGCTTCTCCATGGGTGGCGCGGCCGCGCTGTTCCTCGGGCTGCGGCACCGGGACCTCTTCGGTGCCGTCGTCTCCCACGCGGGCGCCTTCGAGGCGCCCCTACGGATCGGCGACCCGTACACCGCGCACCGCCTCGACCCCGGCTTCCTCATGCCCACCGTCGAGAGCCACGAACGGGTCTGGGGCCCGCCCGGCAGCGGGACCCGGCACCGCTACGACCCCTACCGGCTGATAGCGGCCGACAGTCCGCTCCCGCCGCCGTCCCTCTACCTGGACGTCGGCACCGGCGACTACGACCGCATGGTCCGGATGAACCGCGAGGTGCGGGACGCCCTGCACCGCAGTGGCCGGCAGGTGGACTACCACGAGCGGGAAGGCGGCCACGACTGGGAGTTCGTGAACCGCGCCCTGCCCTCGTCGCTGGAATTCGTGAGCCGCCGGCTCACCGGTACGACCCTGATCGGAGTGTGAATCCGCCCATGACGGACGCGGCGAGCGAACCCGTCGTCCTGGTGACCCGGCCGCGCCGCGGCATCGTGGTCGCCACCCTGAACCGCCCGCACCGGATGAACGCCCTGACCGAGGAGGTCTTCCACGTCCTGGGGGACCTGTGCGCCGAGCTGCGGCTGGACAGCGCCGCCCGGGTGCTCCTGCTGAGGGGCGCGGGGGAAAACTTCTGCTCCGGATACGACATCGACGAGGTGGGCCGGGTCGCGTCGCTGGAGCCGCTGGACCTGATGGCTCTGCTGGACCGGCAGGCGCGGGTCGTCTCGGCACTGCGCGACCTGCCCCAGGCGGTCGTCGCCGCGGTGGACGGCGTCGCGGCCGGCGCGGGCCTGTCCCTGGCCCTCGCGGCGGATGTCCGGGTGCTCACGTCGCGGGCCAGGCTGCAAGCCGCCTTCGTCCGCATGGGTCTGTCCGGGGGTGACATGGGCGCGTCCTGGTTGCTGCCCCGGATCGCCGGATTCGGATTCGCCTCCGACATGCTGCTCAGCGGCCGCTTCGTGGACGCCGAGGAGGCTCTCCGGCACGGCGTCGCGAACCGCGTGACCGCCCTCCAGGACCTGATGGCCGCGGCCATGGACACGGCCGGGCAGATCGCCGGGAACAGCCCCGTCTCCCTGCGGCTGACCAAGCACATCCTGCAGGCCAATGCCGACGCCCCGTCGCTGGAGGTCGCCCTGGCGCGGGAGGCGCCGGTGCAGGTGGCCGCCGCCAAGTCCGCCGACGTCCGGGAGGCGGTGGCCGCCTTCCAGGAGCGCCGCGCCCCCCGCTTCGGCGTCGGTCCGAACATCACGGAAGACATGTCCGCGCACAAGGAGGAACAGGAATGAAGACGGACCCGACCTGGCAGCCTGCCCTGCTGGAACCCGCGTCCACGGGTACCGACGCGAGCGCGGACGGCCTGCTGGAGTATCTGCGCGGCACCGACCTGGACGGGCTGCTCGTACGGGAGAAGGCGGTGATCTTCCGTGGTTTCGGGATCGACGTCGACACCTCCTACGAGGGCGTGGCCGATGTCCTGCTGCCCAACCGGCTGGCCTACGTCCACGGCAACTCGCCGCGCACCAAGGTCGGCCGGAACCTCTACACGTCCACCGAGTACCCGGCCGAGTACGAGATCTCCATGCACAACGAAATGTCGTACGCCAGGGCCTGGCCGTCCCGCATCCTGTTCCACTGCGATGTGCAGCCGGGCACCGGCGGGGCCACCCCGGTCGTGGACGGGCAGTTGTGGCTGGAGTCTCTCGACGCCGAGGTCCGCGACGCGTTCGCCGCCGGTATCCGCTACACGCAGAACCTGCACGACGGCATCGGATTCGGCAAGAGCTGGCAGGCGACCTTCGAGACGGACGACCGCGACGAGGTCGACGTCTTCCTCGCCACCGCCGATGCCGAGTGGGAGTGGCGCGGAGACGGTTCCCTGTGGGTGAGCCAGCTACGGCAGAGCACGCTGAAGCACCCGGCCGGCAACACCGAGGTGTGGTTCAACCAGGCGGACCAGTGGCACCCCGCGGGGCTCGGCGAGGACGCGGCCGCCCTCGCCGATGTGGTGCCCGAGGACGAACTGCCCCAGAACGCCACCTTCAGCGACGGCTCGCCGATCCCGGCCGAGTACATCCGTCACGTCCGGGAGACCGGCATGCGACTGGCCGTCGACGTGGCCTGGCAGACCGGTGACCTGCTGCTGGTCGACAACGTCGCCGCCGCCCACGGCCGCCGCTCCTACACGGGCGAGCGGCGCATCCTGGTGGCCATGTCCGACTGAGCCGGCGCGCCGGAAGCACAAAGGAGGGGGAGGCCCGGTGGCGATCGCCGCCGGGCCTCCCCCCTTGTGTGCCGCGTTACGTGTCGCGGTGCACGGCCTGCTCGGCCATCCGGTACAGCCCGGCGGACCACACGGGCGGTACGGCATCCCGGACGGCCTCACCAGCCGTCGCGAGCCGCTCAAGGATGATCGTTTCGACCTGGGCGCGCATGCCCGTCCTGAGCAACAGGTCGTGCAGCACATCCGGTTCGGTGTCCGCCAGGCTGTCCCCGACCAGCTCCCTGACTTCCGGCTCGCGGCGCAGGGCGATCGACATCAGCAGCGTCATCTTGTGCTGCTTGAAGTCCAGCCTGGCCGGCTTGCCGGTGATCTCCGAGGAGCCGAAGGCGTCCAGCAGGTCGTCACGGAGCTGGAACGCCTCCCCGACGGCAAGACCATAGGTCTCGAACGGAGCCAGCAGCTCGTCGGCGCCCGCCAGCTGTGCGCCCATGGCCAGCGGCCGGTACACGGTGTAGCGGCCGGACTTGAACAGAGCGATCCAGCTGGACAGTTCCGGGTCCGGCACGAACTGGGCGGCGGCTCGCACATCCAGGAACTGACCAACCATCAGCTCGGTGGACAGCTCCCCCCAGATACGCCGCACCCGCGGCGGGCAGCCGGCGAGCAGCCGCTCGGCGTAGACCAGCGCGAGGTCGCCCGCCAGGACGGCGACGCTCTCGCCGTACCGCCGGGCCTCCCCGCGCCAGCCGCGCCGCTCGTGCGCCTGGGCATGGATCATGTGCGCGGTGGGGGTGCCCCTGCGCAGCTCCGAGTCGTCCATGACGTCGTCATGGAGCAGGGCGAAGGTGTGCAGCAGTTCCAGGGCCGCCGCGACATCGACGATGTCCTGGGTATCCGGGTCACCGCCGCCGGCCAGATATCCGGCGATGCAGAAGGCAGGGCGAAGACGCTTTCCGCCACTGCCGACCATACGGACCACGCAGTCGATGAGTTCGGTCGAATCCGGGTTGAGTGCGGCCCACGAGCGGCGCTCCTGGGCGAGGAAATCTTCGAGGCGCCGCTCGACCCGAGCCAGCACGCGATTGCGGTCCTCGAGGGCGACTCCGGTGTATTCATGGCTCACCGGCAGGGCGGTCGACATGGCTGTTTCTCCTGATGCCGGGGCAGCGGTCTGACGGACTGACGGGGTGTGAATAGTGCTGCTGCCGCGTGGGGGTCCACCATGGTTCTCGCACATCGGCAGGCCCGCGAAAAGAGGCAGCTGCCCGTCCAGCGGCTGTACAGGTGGCCTGTTCGGGTCGTGGTTAGTCTGCCGAAGAGCAAGCGGGTTGTCTCAGTGCGAATTTGATCCCGGAAATTTTTCAGTGGGTGAATTCAATTCAGGGGAAGAGCTCTCTCTTCTGCTGATCTGCCCGCGCATCCTTAGGTGAGTTGGCGAGGAATCATGGACCGATCTCAGTCTTTCGCTGACGGCGAGCAGATTCTCCCTTTGACCGGCGCGCAGGCGGGAGTCTGGTACGCCCAGCAGGTGGCACCGGACAGTCCCATCTTCCGGGCCGCCGAATACCTGGAGATCCACGGCGCCGTCGATCCTGCCCTGTTCGAGCAGGCTCTGCGGCAGGTGGTCGCGGAGGCGGACGCCCTGCACATCCGCTTCCGGGACACCGACGAGGGCCCCCGGCAGGAAGTCGGACCGCTGCCCGAGTGGCGGCTGGAGACCATCGATGTGTCCGACGCCGCCGACCCACGGCAGGCCGCCGAGCGGTGGATGGACCGCGATCTGCGCCGTCGCATCGATCTGACGGGCTCCCCGCTGTTCACCTACGCCCTGTTCCGGGTGTCGCAGGACCACTGGTTCTGGTATCACGCGTACCACCACATTCTTCTCGACGGCGTCGGCGCTTCCCTCCTCGTCCGCCGGGTCGCGCACGTCTACAGCGCGCTGGCCGAGGGCACCGCGCCCGAGCCGGCCACCTTTGAATCCGTACGCACCCTGCTCCATGAGGACTTCGACTACCGCGCGTCCGACGCGTTCCAGGAGGACCGCGCGTTCTGGCGGGAGCAGTTCGCCGACCGGCCGGAGCCGGTCGCCCTCGCGCCCCGCCCGCTGCGGCCCACCGCCGACTTCATCCGGCACAGCGGCCGGCTGCCGCGGAATGTGCAGCAGGATCTGACGCGGGCAGCCGAACGGATCGGCGTCGCCCGGTCCCGGATCATCATCGCCGCAGGGATGGCGTACACGCACCGCATGACCGGGCTCACCGACGTCGTACTGGGGCTGCCGGTCACCGCACGCACCGGCGAGAAGGCGCGCAAGGCGCCCGGCATGGTGGCGAACGTGCTGCCGCTGCGAGTGGCCGTCGACTCCGGCACCACGGTCGGCGAACTCCTGGAGCGCACCCGAACCGCACTCCGCGAACTCGTGCCCCACCAGCGCTACCGGGGTGAGGAGCTGCGCCGCGACCTCGGTCTGGGCAACGACCACCGGCGGTTCTTCGGCCCGCTGCTCAACGTCGTCCCGTTCGACTACGACCTGCGCTTCGCCGGCCGCCGCGCCGACGCGCACAACATGTCGCTGCGCCTCATCGAGGACCTGGCGATCTCCGTGTACGACCGGGCCGACGGCAGCGAGATCCGCGTCGACTTCGACGCCCACCCCGACCTGTACAACATCGCCGAACTCGCCGCCCACCAGGGACGGTTCGTCCAGTTCATCGGGAAGGTGGCCCGCGCCCTCGACGAGCCCGGCACCTTCGTCGGACGTCTCGGCCCGCTCGACGACACAGGGCTCGCGGCGGTCGGCGCCGAGCCCGTGCCCGACGCCCGCCCGGAGCCCTCCTCGCCGACCCTGCCCGCGCTCTTCGAGCAGCAGGCGCGCCTCTCACCGGACGCCCCGGCCGTCGAGTTCGAGGGGGCCTGCCTCAGCTACGCGGAGCTCGACCGGCGCGCCAACCGGCTCGCCCGGCTGCTCGTCGAGCGCGGCGTCGGCCCCGAGGACCGGGTCGCACTTCTGCTGCCCCGCTCCCTCGACTTCGTGGTTGCCGTGCTTGCCGTGGTGAAGGCCGGTGCGGCCTATCTCCCCCTCGACCCGGCCTACCCCGCGGCCCGTATCGACCATGTCCTCGGCGACGCCGCCCCTGCCTATGTGCTCGTGGAGTCCGGCACCGCCGCCCTCGCCGAGTCCGCCGGCAGCCCCCTGCTAGTGCTGGACAGCGCCCGCGTACGGAGCGACCTGGCCGGCCACGCCGACACGGCGCTCACCGACGCCGACCGCACCGCCGCCCTCACCCCCGACCACCCCGCCTACGTCATCTACACCTCCGGCTCCACCGGCCGGCCCAAGGGCGTGCTGGTCACCCACACGGGCATCCCGGACCTCGCCGAGAGCTTCGTCGGACGCCTGGGCGTACAACCCGGGGACCGCATACTGCAGTTCGCGTCCATGGGATTCGACGCCATGGTCCCGGAACTGTGCATGGGACTGCTGGCCGGAGCCACCTTCGTACTGGCTCCCGGCGAGCGGCTGATGCCCGGCGACCCGCTGGCCGCGTTCACCCGCGAGGCGGGCATCACCCACGCGATCCTGCCGCCGTCCTCCCTCGCCGTCATGGCCCCCGAGGGAGACCTCCCGGCGGACATGACCATCCTGGTCGCCGGTGAGGCCAGCTCCGCCGACCTGGTCTCCCGCTGGTCGGCCGGACGGCGGTTCGTCAACGGCTACGGGCCGACCGAGACCACCGTGTGCGCCACGATGAGCGCCCCGCTCTCCGGTGGCGGCGAACCGCCGATCGGCGGGCCCATCGGCGGCACCCGGGTGTATGTGCTCGACGCCGGACTGCTCCCGGTACCGCGGGGCGTGACCGGCGAACTGTACGTGGCAGGACCCGCCCTTGCCCGCGGCTACCTCGGCCGGGCCGCGCTGACCTCCGAACGGTTCATCGCCAACCCCTACGGACACCGCGGCGAGCGCATGTACCGCACCGGCGACCTGGTGCGCCAACGCCTCGACGGAGAGCTGGAGTTCGTCGGCCGGGCCGACGAGCAGGTCAAGATCCGCGGCTACCGTGTGGAGCCCGGCGAGGCCGAGGCCGCGCTGCTGGAGCTGAACGCCGTCGGCCGGGCCGCCGTCACCATCCGCCGCGACGCCTCCGGCGAACCCGCCCTCGCCGCCTACCTCGTACCCGCAGCCGACGGGCAGATCGACCTGGCCGCGGTGCGTGCCGAGCTGGCCGCCCAGTTGCCCGGCTACCTCGTTCCCGCCACCTTCACCGTCCTCGACGCCATTCCGGTCACCCCCAACGGCAAGACCGACCGCAAGGCGCTGCCCGCCCCGGCCGCCGACGCCGGCCACCGCACCTTCACTCCCCCGCGCACCCCCCGCGAAGAGGCCCTGTGCGCGCTCTTCGCCCAGGCGCTCGATACCGAGAGCGTCGGCATCGACGACGACTTCTTCGCGCTCGGCGGGCACTCCCTGCTGGCCGCCCGGCTGGCCCGACGCGTCCGCGCCGACCTGGGAGTCGAATGCGGCGTCGAGGCCGTCTTCGCCGCGCCCACCGTGCGGCGGCTGGCAGAGCGCCTCGCCACGGCGCGCACCGCACGCCCCGCCCTTCTTCCCGTGGCGCACGACGGCGAGCCCGCGCTCTCGTTCGCCCAGCAGCGGCTGTGGTTCCTGCACCACCTGGAAGGCCCCAGCGCCGCGTACAACATCCCGCTCGTCCTCACCCTCGACGGCGCCCTCGACCGGGACGCCCTGGAGTCGGCGCTCGGCGACCTCACCGACCGGCACGAAGTGCTGCGCACGGTCTACCGCGACAGTGGCGGCCGCCCCGCCCAGCACATCCTCGCCCCCGGCACGGCCTTCGGCACCGGCTCCGGCCTCGCCGTCGAGACCGCCGAGGAAGCCGCACTGCCCGGCCTGCTCGCCGAGGCCGTGACCCGCCCCTTCGACCTGGGCTCGGACATCCCGCTGCGCGCCACGCTGTTCGGCATCGCCCCGCAGCGGCACGTACTCCTGCTGCTGTTGCACCACATCGCCGCCGACGCCGAGTCGTTCGCCCCGCTGCTGCACGACCTCACCTCCGCCTACGAGGCCCGTCTCTCCGGGCGCACACCGCACCCGGCGCCACTTCCCGTCCAGTACACCGACTACGCCGCGTGGCAGCGCGAGCTGCTCGGCGACGAGGGTGACCCGACGAGTGCCGCCGCGCGCCAACTCGACTTCTGGCGGCAGGAACTGTCCGGTCTGCCCGACCACTTCGACCTGCCCTTCGACCACCCCCACCCGGCGAGCGTCGCCGCACCGCCCGCCGGCACGGTGATTGTCGACCTCGAACCGGCCGTCCACACCCTGGTCACCGATCTGGCCAGGTCCAGCGGCAGCAGCGCGTTCATGGTGCTCCAGGCCGCACTCGCCGCGCTGCTCAGCCGCCTGGGCGCGGGCGATGACATCGCGCTGGGCGCCCCGGTCGCCGGCCGCGAGGACGACGCCCTGGAGCGGCTGGTCGGCTTCTTCAACAACACGCTGGTCCTGCGCACGGACACCGGTGGCAACCCCGCCTTCCGAGAACTGCTCGCCCGGGTCCGCAACGGCAACCTGGCCGCCTACGCCCACCAGGACCTGCCCTTCGAGCGGCTCGTCGAGGCGCTCAACCCGGTGCGGTCGATGTCCCGGCACCCGCTGTTCCAGGTGATGCTCGCGATGGACAGCTCACGGCGCACCATGCCGTCCGTCACCGGGCTGGAACTGGGCCTGCTGGACGTGCCCACCGGTACGGCCAAGTTCGACCTGTCGCTGAACGTCCGGGAGGACTTCACCTCCGACGGTGCGGCCGCCGGGATGATGGTGGCGCTCGAATACCGCGCCGACGTCTTCGAACCGTCCACGGCCCGGGACTTGCTGGACCGCTTTGCCCGGCTGCTGGCGGCGGTCGTGTCCGACCCGGACCTCCCCATCGGTGTCGCCCCCGTCCTCACCGACGACGAGCTGCGGCAGCAGTTGGAGGAATGGAACGCGACCGCGGCGGCCGAGTCCTCGGTGGACGTGGTCGCGCGGGTGCGCGCGGTGGCGACCGATCGACCGTCGGCCGTCGCCGTCACCGACAGCGGCGGAGACGTCACCTATGCCGAGCTGATGGCGCTGGTCGACGCGATCGCGGGACGGCTCCGGTCGGCCGGTGCGACGCCCGAGTCCGTGGTGGCGGCCCTGGCCGACCGGGGCCGGTGGGCGGTGGCCGGGTTCCTGGGGATTCTGGCGGCCGGTGCCGCGTATCTGCCGCTGGACACCAGGGCACCCGTGGCCCGTTCCGCGGATCTGCTGGCGGACGCGGACGCCCGCTGGGTGCTGACCGGTCCTGGATACCCGGAGCCGGCCGCGCAGGCCGCCGACGGTCTGGCCGAGGTCATCGCCCTGGACACGGTCGAGGCCGTGGCGGGGGCTGCCGAGCCGGTCCCCCCGGCCGCCGATCAGCTGGCGTATGTCATCTTCACCTCGGGTTCCACGGGCCGCCCGAAGGGCGCCATGGTCCATCACCGCGGCATGAACAACCACCTTTTCGCGAAGGTGGCGGACCTGGGCCTGACGTCCGGTGACGTCGTGGTGCAGAACGCCCCGTTGACCTTCGACGTCTCCGTGTGGCAGATGATCTGCCCGCTGGTGACGGGCGGCCGGGCGGTCGCTGTCGGCCAGGAGGAGGCCGCGGACGCCGTGGGCCTGTTCCGGCTGGTGGCGGCGGACGGTGTCACGATCCTGGAGGTGGTGCCCTCCCTGCTGAGGGCGGCCCTGGACAGCTGGGACGAGGGCGCGACGGTGCCCGAACTGCCGTCGCTGCGCCGGCTGGTCGTCACCGGTGAGGAGCTGCCGGGCGAGCTGTGCCGCCGCTGGTTCGCCCGTTTCCCGGCGATCCCGCTCGTCAATGCCTACGGTCCGACCGAATGCTCGGACGACGTGACGCACGCGGTGATCACCGAGGCGCCGGACGGTGTGTCCACCTCGCCGATCGGACGGGCGATCCGCAACACGCGGCTCTACGTCCTCAGCGACGAGCTGCAGCCCGTACCGGTCGGTGTGGCCGGTGATCTGTACGTGGCGGGCGTCGGTGTGGGCCGCGGCTATCTGGCCGACCCGGGCAAGACGGCCGGCACGTTCGTCGCCGATCCGTTCGCCGCCGACGGCTCCCGGCTCTACCGCACCGGCGACCGGGTGCGCTACCGCCCCGACGGCCAACTGGAGTTCCTGGGGCGCCGCGACGCCCAGGTGAAGATCCGCGGCCAGCGGATCGAGCTGGGCGAGATCGAGGCCCGGCTGCGCACCGCGCCCGGGGTGAGTGACGCGGTCGCGGCCGTGGTGCCGGGTCCGGGCGGTCACGCCCAGTTGGTCGGCTACCTGGTGGGCACCCACGACACGCGTGCCGTGCGGGACGCGGTGGCGGCCGTGCTGCCGGACCACATGGTTCCCATGGCGTGGGTGGTGCTGGAGGCTGTGCCGCTGACCGCGAACGGCAAGGTGGACCGCAAGGCCCTGCCGGCGCCCGACTTCACCGCCGCGCCGAGCCGGGCGCCGCGCACCCCCCAGGAAGAGATCCTGTGCGGGTTGTTCGCCGACCTGCTGGGCCGCGACACGGTCGGCATCGACGACGACTTCTTCGGCCTGGGCGGACACTCCCTCCTCGCCACCCGCCTCATCTCCCGTGCCCGTGCCGCGCTCGGCGTGGACGTGTCGGTCGCCGCGCTGTTCCAGGCGCCGACCGTCGCCGGGCTCGCCGAGCAGCTGCCGTCCGCGGGCGCCGCCCGCCGCGGTCTCACCCGGCGGGAACGTCCCGAGGCGCTGCCGCTGTCCTACGCCCAGCGCGGGCTGTGGTTCATCAACCGCCTCGCCCCGGGGGACGGCACCTACAACATCCCGCTCGTCCTGCGGCTCACCGGCACGCTCGACACGGAGGCGCTGGAGACCGCGCTCGCCTCCGTCGCCGCCCGGCACGAGAGCCTGCGCACCCTGTTCCCGGAGACCGACGGGGTCCCCCACCAGGTCGTTCTCGACCCGGAAGAGGCCCGCCCCGAGCTGGAGACCGTCCAGGTCGCGGGACAGGACGAGACCGCGCTGATCGCCGCGGCGGCCGGACGCGGCTTCGACCTGACCGTCGAGCCGCCGCTGCGCGCGACACTGCTGACCGCAGGACCGCGCGAGCACGTCCTGGTGGTCGTGGTGCACCACATCGCCGGTGACGGCTGGTCCACCGCTCCGCTCACCCGCGATCTGTCCATGGCGTACGCGGCCGCCCTGCGCGGCCGGGCTCCGGCCTGGTCGCCGCTGCCCGTGCAGTACGCCGACTACGCCCTGTGGCAGCGCGAGCTGCTGGGCGACGAGAGTGACCCGGACAGCCTGATCAGCCGCCAGCTCGGCTACTGGACGAAGACGCTGCGGGATCTGCCGGAGGAACTGGCCCTGCCTGCGGACCACCCGCGGCCCGCTGTGCCCAGCCACAAGGGCGGACTCGTCCCCTTCGAGATGAGCCCGCGGACACACGCCGCGCTGCTGCGGGTGGCCCGCGCGCACGGCGTCACCTCGTTCATGGTGCTGCACGCGGCGCTCGCCGCCCTCCTCACCCGGCTCGGCGCCGGCGAGGACGTCCCCATCGGCGGCTCCGTCTTCGGCCGCACCGACGAGGCACTGGACGAACTGGTCGGCTTCTTCATCAACTCCTTGGTGCTGCGCGTCAACACCGGCGGCGAGCCCACGTTCGGCGAGCTGCTGGAGCGCACCCGGCGCACCGACATCGACGCGTTCGCCCACCAGGACCTGCCCTTCGAGCGGCTCGTCGAGGCGCTCAACCCGTCGCGCTCGACGGACCGTCACCCGCTGTTCCAGGTCAAGCTGGTGCTCCAGAACCTGGCCCGCGCCGAGGCCGAATTCCCCGGCCTGACAGCCGAGTTCCGGCAGCACGACCCGGACATGGCCAAGTTCGACCTGCTGTTCAGCGTCGCCGAGCGGTTCGACGAGAGCGGTGAGCCTGCCGGCATCACGGCCGCCGCCGGCTACTCGGCCGACCTGTTCGACCGGGCCACCGTGGAGTCGCTCACCGCCCGCTTCGTCAGACTGCTGGAAGCCGCTCTGGCCCGCCCCGAACTGCCGTTCACTCAGCTGGAGTTGCTGGCAGACGACGAACGGCACGAGCTGCTGGTGGCCCGCAACGACACCGGCCGGTGCCTGCGGGGCACACCCGGCCGTACGCTGCCGCAGCTGTTCGAGGAACAGGCCGCGCGCACTCCGCAGGCGCCCGCCGTGGCGTCGGATGCCGGGGAGCTGACCTACGAGGAGCTGGACGCTCGCGCCAATCAGCTGGCCCGGCTGCTGCTGGCGCGCGGCGCCGGCTCCGGGACGCTGGTGGCGCTGGCCGTGCCGCGCTCGGCCGACGCCGTCGTGGCGATGCTCGCGACCGGCAAGGCCGGGGCCGCGTATCTGCCGCTGGACCCCGACCAGCCCGGCGACCGCGTCGCCGTCCTGCTCAAGGACGCGCGGCCGGCGCTGCTGCTGACCAGTGCGGCCGCGCTCGCCGAGGCCCCGCACCTCGCGGCGGGCGCCACCGAGTTCCTCGTCCTCGACGGCGAGGACACGGTGGCCGCACTCGCCGGGCAGGCCCGCGACGGGCTCACCGACAGCGAGCGTGCCACGCCTGTGTCACCCGCCGACGCCGCGTATGTCGTCTACACCTCCGGGTCCACCGGCACGCCGAAGGGCGTGGTCGTCGAGCAGCGTGCGCTGGTGGACTATGTGACCCGCTGCGTGGCGAGCTACCCCGGCCTGGCCAGGCGCACCCTGCTGCACTCTCCGCTCTCCTTCGACCTGGGCCTGACCGGCCTGTACGGCACGCTGCTCGCCGGTGGCTGCCTGTATGCCGCCGACCTGGACGAGAACCTCCGGGTTCCCGGCGGTCTGACTTTCATCAAGGTGACGCCGAGCCATCTGCCGATCCTGGAGTCCCTGCCGGAAGCCTGCTCGCCCACCGGCCAACTGGTCGTCGGCGGCGAGGCGTTGCACGGCGAACAGCTCGCCGCGTGGCGTGCCCGCCACCCCAGGACCGAGGTGGTCAACCACTACGGCCCGACCGAGACCACCGTGGGCTGCCTGGACCACCAGGTCCCGGCCGGCTCGGAACTTCCCCCGGGGCCGGTCCCGCTGGGCCGCCCGATGCACAACACCCGCTGCTACGTGCTGGACGCCGGGCTGCGCCCCGTCCCCGACGGGGTGGCCGGCGAGCTCTATGTCGCCGGTACCGGGGTGGCCCGTGGCTACCTCGGCCGTCCCGCTGTCACCGCGGAGCGTTTCGTCGCCGACCCCTACGGTCCCGCCGGAACGCGGATGTACCGCACCGGCGACCGGGTGCGCTGGACCCGCGCCGGAGCCCTGGAATACCTCGGCCGCACCGACCACCAGGTCAAGGTGCGCGGCTATCGCATCGAACCGGGCGAGATCGAGACGCTGTTGCTGGCGGTCCCGGGTGTCCGTCAGGCCGTCTGCCTGGTACGCGAGGACCGGCCCGGCGACAAGCGCCTGATCGCCTATGTGGGCGCCGAGGCCACCGCGCTCGGCTCCGAGGCGCTGCGCACCCACGTCGCCTCGGCCCTTCCCGAGTACATGGTGCCGTCCGCGGTCGTCGTCCTGGACCGGTTGCCGCTCACCGCCAACGGCAAGATCGACCGCGCCGCCCTGCCCGACCCGGAGTTCGCGGCCGGGCCGCCGGCCCGGGCTCCGCGCACCCCTGAGGAGGAGATCCTCTGCGGTCAGTTCGCCGACATCCTCGGCCTGGACCGCGTCGGCGTCGACGACGACTTCTTCGCACTCGGCGGCCACTCCCTGCTGGCCATGCGGCTGCTCAGCCGGATCGCCTCGACCTTCGGCGCACGCATCGGCATCAAGGCGCTGTTCGACGCGCCGACCGTCGCCGGCATCGCCGACCGCCTGGGCTCCGCCGACGACACCCGGCCCCCGCTGCTCCCGGCCGACCGTGAGGGGGGCGCCTCCCATGCCCTCAAGGCACAGGGGAGGATCCCGCTGTCCTTCGCCCAGCGCCGGCTGTGGTTCCTCAACCGCCTCGAAGGCCCCAACGCCACCTACAACGTGCCGCTGGTCCTGCGCCTGACCGGGGAGATCGACCGCCCCGCGCTGCGCGCCGCCCTCCGCGACGTCGTCACCCGCCACGAGAGCCTGCGCACCGTGTTCCCCGAGTCCGACGGCGTGCCCCGACAGCATGTCCTCGGCCCGGTCGAGGGAACGCCGGTGCTGGAGGAGGCCGAGGTCGGCGGGGACGAACTGGCCGCCGCGGTCGACGAGACCGTGATGCGCGGCTTCGACCTGATCGCCCAGCCGCCGCTGCGGGCCCGCCTGCTCACCACGGCCGGCACCGGCACCGCGGTGCTCGTGCTGGTGACGCACCACATCGCCGGCGACGGCTGGTCCCTCACCCCGCTGCTGCGGGATCTGGGTCAGGCATACGCCTCCCGCACCCGGGGCACCGCCCCGGCCTGGCAGCCGCTGCCCGTCCAGTACGCCGACTACGCCCTCTGGCAGCGCGAGGTGATGGGCGACGAGAACGACCCGGAGAGCCGCCTCTCACGGCAACTGGAGCACTGGACCACCGTCCTCGACGGTCTCCCCGAGGAACTGGAGCTGCCCACCGACCGGCCGCGTCCGGATGCCGCGAGCTACCGCGGCGACAACGTCCCCTTCACGCTCGACGCCAACGGGCACGCCGGACTCCTCGCGCTGGCCAGGGCGAACGGTGTCAGCGTCTTCATGGCGCTGCAGGCCGGTCTCGCCGCGCTCCTGACCCGGCTCGGCGCGGGAACCGACATCCCGCTCGGCACCCCCATCGCGGGCCGCACCGACGACGCGCTGGACGAGCTGGTCGGCTTCTTCGTCAACTCGCTGGTGCTGCGCACCGACACCTCCGGCGACCCGACGTTCCGCGAACTGCTCGCCCGGGTCCGGGAGACCGACCTGGCCGCCTACACACACCAGGACCTGCCGTTCGAACGGCTCGTGGAGGAACTGAACCCGACCCGGTCGCTCGCCCGCCACCCGCTGTTCCAGATCATGCTCATCCTGCACAACATCGGCCGGCCCGAGGCTGCCCTCGAAGGACTGGAGGTGCGGGTCGAGGGCGCCGAGGCACCCGTGGCCAAGTTCGACCTCTCCGTCAGCCTCTGGGAGCAGTACGCCGACGACGGCGGCGCGGAGGGCATCCTCGGCCAGATCGAGTACGCCACCGATCTGTTCGACCGGTCCACCGCCGAGACCGTCGCCGACCGCTTCCAGCGCCTGCTGACCGCGGCCGTCGCGGCTCCGGACCAGCCGATCGGCGCGCTCGGCGTCCTCACCGACGAGGAGCGGCACACGCTGCTAGTCGCGCGCAACGACACCGCCCATGAGCTGCCCGAGGCGTCTTTGCCCGAGCTGTTCGCCGCCCAGGTTGCCCGGACCCCGCAGGCCACCGCCCTGGTCAGCGGCACACTGCGGCTCACCTACGCGGAGTTGGACGACCGTGCCGAGCGGCTCGGCGCCGCACTGCTCGAACGGGGTGTGCGGCCCGAGGACCGGGTGGCGCTGCTGCTCGCCGCACGGGCCGACCACGTGGTGGCGGCCCTGGCCGTCGCCAAGGCCGGCGGTGTCTATGTGCCGCTGGACCGGCGCAGCCCCGAGGCGCGGCTGGCGCACATCCTGGAGAGCACCGGAGCCACAGCCGTCGTCACGGACGCCGCGAGCGCCGCACTGCTCCCGAACGGCCCGGCCGCCGTCGTGCGCGCCGACAGCCTGCCGGGCGGTGACGGTACGGGCCTGCCCACGAAGCCTGTGGCCGTGGCCATCCGGCCCGACCGGCTGGCGTACCTCATGTACACCTCCGGCTCCACCGGTGAGCCGAAGGGTGTCGCGGTCACGCACCGCAATGTCGCCGGGCTGGCCCGCGACCGCTACTGGGGTCACGGCCCGGACGACCGGGTGCTGCTGCACTCGCCGGTGACGTTCGACGCCTCGACGTACGAGATGTGGGGACCGCTGCTGTGCGGCGCCCGGATCGTGGCCTCGGACGCCGACGCCACCGACATCGCCTCGCTCGCCGGCACCATGACCGAACACCGGGTGACCGTCGGCCTGTTCAGCGAGGGCGTGTTCCGGCTGCTCGCCGAGAACCACCCGGAGAGCTTCCGCGACCTGCGCGACATCTACGTCGGCGGCGACACCATGTCCGCGACCGCCGTACGCAGAGTCCTGGAGCACGCCCGTGGAGCGCGGCTGACCAACAGCTACGGGCCCACCGAGTCCACGCTGGCCGTCGTCCACCACGCGCTGACCGCCCAGGACATCGACCGGAACGCCTTCCCCATCGGACGCCCGCTCGACAACACCCTGGTCTACGTCCTGGACGAGCACCTGCGACCGGTGCCCACCGGTGTCACCGGCGAGCTGTACGTCGCGGGAGAGGGACTGGCCCGCGGCTACGCCGGCCGGGCCGGGCTGACCGCCGAGCGGTTCGTCGCCGACCCGTACGGCCCGGCCGCGACCCGCATGTACCGCACCGGAGACCGGGTCAGGTGGCGGGCCGACGGCACGCTGGAGTTCGCCGGGCGTACCGACGACCAGGTCAAGGTCCGCGGCTTCCGTATCGAGCCGGGCGAGGTCGAGACCGCCGTCGCGTCCTTCCCGGGCACCGCCCAGGCCGTCGTGGTGGTGCGCGAGGACCGTCCCGGCGACAAGCGTCTGGTCGCCTATACGGTGTCCGCCGCCGGGGCCACCGTGGACCCGGCGGCCCTCAGGGCCCATGTGGCCGCGCTGCTGCCCGACTACATGGTGCCCGCGGCGTTCGTCCCGCTGGACGAGCTGCCGCTGACCCGTACCGGGAAGCTGGATCGCAAGGCACTGCCCGCGCCCGACTACTCGGGTGACGGCGGACGCGGCCCGCGCAACGAGGTCGAGGAGGTGCTGTGCCGGCTGTTCGGTGAGCTGCTCGGCGCCCCGGACATCACCATCGATGACAACTTCTTCGCCAGGGGCGGCGACAGCATCGTCTCCATCCAGTTGGTCAGCCGCGCCCGGCAGGCCGGGCTGGTCCTCACCCCCCGGGACGTCTTCCAGCACCAGACCGTGGCGGGGCTCGCACTGGCCGCGGCCGAGGCGGCCGAAGACGACCCGGCGGCGCAGGACGACGGGACCGGCTCCGTACCGCTCACCCCGATCATGGAGTGGCTGCGGGAACTGGGCGGCCCGCTGGCAGGGTTCAACCAGTCGGTGCTGCTCCGCGTGCCCGCCGGGCTGACCGGGGAAGCGCTCGACGCCGCCGTGGCGGCACTGCTCGTCCGGCACGACGCCCTGCGCGCCCGCCTGGAGCGCACCGATCCCGACCGGTGGAGCCTGGAGATCGGGCCGGCGGACGAGACCGGAGCGGCCCGGCACATCCGCCGGGTGGACATCTCCGCCCGGCCTGACGCCGACCTGGCGGGCGTGCTCACCGAGCACGCCGAGGCCGCGCGTCGCGAACTGGACCCGGACGCGGGCGACATGCTTCGCGTGGTGTGGTTCGACGGCGGTGACGAACGGGACGGCCGCCTGCTGATGCTGGCCCACCACCTGGTGGTGGACGGTGTGTCCTGGCGCATTCTGGTCCCGGACCTGATGTCCGCCTGGCTCGCCCAAACCGCCGGCCGCGAGATCGCCCTGGAACCGGTCCGCACCTCGTTCCGCACCTGGGCCAAGGGCCTCGTCGAGCGGGCCCAGGGAAGCGCGGCGGAAGCCGAACTTCCCCTGTGGGAGCGCATGACGGGAGCCCCCGACACGCAGCTCACCGACCGGCCGCTTGACCCCGCCACACACACCAAGGGCACCGCCAGGCACCGGACGGCCGTTCTGTCGGCCGAGCGCACCCGGCCGCTGCTCGGCGGCGTCCCCGCCGCCCTCGACGCGGGCGTGGACGAAGTGCTGCTGACCGGCTTCGTCCTGGCCCTCGCCGAATGGCGACGGCGGCGCGGAACCGGCGGCGGCAGCCCGGCGCTGATCGACCTGGAGAGCCATGGCCGGGACGATTCGGGCGCGGCCGATCTGTCCCGCACCGTCGGCTGGTTCACCGCCATGCACCCGATACGGCTCGACCCGGTCGTGCGCTGGCACGAGATCAGGGACGGCGGCCCGGCCCTCGGCACCGCACTGAGGCGGATCAAGGAACAGCTGCGCGCCGTGCCCGACAAGGGGGTCGGATACGGCCTGCTGCGGTACGTGAATCCCCGCACCGCCGCCGCGCTGGCCGGCACGGCCGGCCCGCAGATCGGCTTCAACTATCTGGGCCGGGTCCGCGCCGACCGGAACGGACCCGCCGACTGGGGGCCGGCGCCCGAGGACATACGGACCGCGCCCACGGACCCGGACCTGCCGTTCGCCCACGCGCTGGAACTGAACGCGATCACGCACGATCGCGCCGACGGCCCGCAGCTGAAGGTCACCTGGTCATGGCCGGACGCACTGTTCGAGGAGCACGAGGTCGAGGCGTTGACCGAGCTGTGGTTCACGGCCCTGGACGCGCTGGTACAGCACGCCGCCGACCCGGTCGCCGGTGCCCACACCGGTGACCCCGCGCCGGCCGACGTTTCCCTGGTGGGCCTCCTCCAGGACGAGATCGATGAGCTTGAGTCCGAGTGGAGCATCTGACATGACGCAGAACCGGCCTGTGGAGCCCAAGCGTTCCGGCATCGAGGACGTACTGCCCCTGTCGCCGTTGCAGGAGGGGCTGCTGTTCCACTCGCTGCTCAGCGGGGACGGCGCGGACGTCTACACCGTCCAGTTGATGGTGGACCTGGCCGGCCCCCTGGACGGGGCCCGGCTGAGGACCGCGATGGAGACCGTGCTGCGCAGGCACCCGAACCTGCGGGCCGGCTTCCGGTCCGTACGGTCCGGCAAGCCGGTCCAGTTCGTGCCGCGCGCGCTGGAACTCCCCTGGCGGGAGGCCGACCTCAGCGGTCTCCCCGAGGACGAGCGCGCCACCGAACTGGACCGGCTGGCCGACCGGGACCGCGCCGAGCGCTTCGACCTGGCCGCACCGCCGCTGATCCGCTGCCTGCTGGTGGCCCGCGAGGCGGAGCTGCACAGGCTGATCATCACCAACCACCACATCCTGCTCGACGGCTGGTCGATCCCCGTCCTGCTGCGCGAGCTGTTCACCGTCTACGAGCGGGGCGAGACGGCCCTCGCCCCCGCGACCCCCTACCGGCGCTACCTGGAGTGGCTGTCCCGGCAGGACCGCTCGGCGACCGACCGTGCCTGGAGCCGCGCCCTGGACGGCGTGACCGAGCCCACCCGCCTGGCCGCGGCCGCCCCCAGCCGTGAGCCGCGGATGCCCGAGCGCGTGGAGACCCTGCTGTCCGCCGAGGTCGGCGCGGGTATCCAACGGCTCGCCACGGAACACTCGATCACCCTCAACACGGCCGTCCAGGTCGCCTGGGCCGCCCTGCTCGGCCGGCTGACCGGGCGCGACGACGTGGTGTTCGGCACCACCGTGACAGGCCGACCTGCCGAAGTACCCGGGGTCGAGGACATGGTCGGCCTGTTCATCAACACCGTCCCGGTGCGGGTCCGGCTCCAGGACGAACGGCCCTGGACCGAGACCCTCGCCGCGGTGCAGGACGAGCAGTCCGCCCTCGGTGCCCATCAGCACCTGGGCCTCGCGGACATCCAGGCACAGGCCGGGGTCGGTGAACTCTTCGACACCACCGTCCTGGTGGAGAACTATCCGGTTGACCCGGCGACCACGGCCCGCCTCGATTCCGGGCTGCGCCTCGTCGGCGCCAAGGGCCGCGACGCGACCCACTACCCGCTCACCCTGGTCGTCTCCAAGGGCGCGGAGGGTCTGCACGCGCGCCTCGACTACCGCTCCGACCTCCATGACCGTACGACGGCGCAGGCGCTGCTCGCCCGCTTCGAGCGGGTGTTGGGGGCCGTGGTCACCGATCCGGACAGCCGGGCGAGTGAGATGGAGATTCTTTCCGCTGACGAGCGTGGGTTGGTGTTGTCGGGGTGGAACGACTCAGCGTGTGAGGTCCCGGTGGGCTTGCTGCCGGAGTGGTTCGCAGAACAGGTCACACGAACACCTGATGCCCAGGCCATGGTGTGCGGCGAGACGTCACTGACCTACGCCGAGCTGGACGCACGAGCCAACGGAGTGGCCAACGAACTGATCCGGCGAGGAGTAGGCGCAGGGTCGGTAGTAGCACTGGCACTGCCGCGATCGGCGGAATCCGTCATCGCAATGCTGGCGGCCGGGAAGACCGGGGCCGCTTTCTTGCCCCTGGACATGGACTTCCCCGCCGACCGCATCGCCTACATGCTCACCGACGCCGCACCGGCAGCCGTCCTGACCACCAAAGCAACACTGGCGAAACTGCCCGACACCCTGCCCGTGGTGCCCATGGACGGCCTCCCGCCCGCCACCGCCCTCACCGAAGCCCGGCAACTGTCCGCAGACGATCCCGCCTACGTCCTCTACACCTCAGGCTCCACAGGACACCCCAAGGGCGTGGTCATCCCACACGGCGCACTCCGCAACTTCCTGTGGTCCCTGCAGACACAAACCCAGCTCTCCCCCTCGGACCGCTGGCTCGCAGTAACCACCTTCGGATTCGACATCTCCCTCCTCGAAGTGTTCCTCCCCCTGGTAACAGGCGCCACGGTGGTCGTCGCCGACCGCGACGTGGTGCGCGACCCAGCGCAGTTGAGCCGCCTCGTGCGCGCGCAACACGTATCGGTGATGCAGGCGACCCCGAGCCTGTGGCGTGCCGTACTCGAAGCCGCACCGGAGGCCATCGACGGCCTCCGGATTCTCGTCGGCGGCGAGGCACTGGACGCTTCCCTCGCCACAGCACTGGCCGACCGCGCCAAGTCCGTACGCAACATGTACGGACCGACCGAAACCACCATCTGGTCCACCAGCACACCCATCACCAACCACCACGTGACCATCGGCGGCCCGATCGCCAACACCCAGATCTACGTACTCGACAGCCGACTCCGCCCAGTCGCCCCCGGCACCGCCGGAGAGCTGTACATCGCCGGCCACGGCCTGGCACACGGCTACCTCAACCGTCCCAGCCTCACAGCAGGCCGATTCATCGCCGACCCCTTCGGCCCCACCGGCACCCGGATGTACCGCACCGGCGACCTCGCCACATGGTCCACACACGGCACACTGCAATACCTCGGCCGCACCGACGACCAAATCAAACTCCGCGGCCACCGCATCGAACTCGGCGAAATCGAGGACACGCTCGGCTCGGCCGAAGGCGTCGCCCAGGCAGTCGCCGCGGTCCGTGAGGACTCCCCCGGCGACAAGCGGCTGGTCGGCTATGCGGTCCCGGTCTCCCCCGGCGCTCCGCTCGATGTCGACGCCATACGCCGTCACGCTGCCGGTCTGCTTCCCTCGTACATGGTTCCTTCGGTGGTCATGGCGCTGGACTCGGTGCCGCTGACGCCGAACGGCAAGACCGACCGCAAAGCACTGCCCGCCCCGGACACCACGAGCGGCACCACCCGCGAACCGCGCACCCCACAGGAAGAAATCCTGTGCGGACTGTTCGCCGAAGTCCTCGGCATCACCCAGGTCGGCATCGACGACAGCTTCTTCGACCTCGGCGGCCACTCACTCCTCGCCACCCGACTCGTCTCACGAATCCGCACCGCCCTCGGAACCGAACTCCCCATCCGCGCCCTCTTCGAGACCCCCACCATCGCCCAACTCGCACCCCACCTGAACCACGCCGCCACCGCACGCACCCCGCTCGTCCGCCAAGAACGCCCCGAAACCATCCCGCTCTCCTACGGACAGCGCCGACTGTGGTTCATCAACCGCATGGACCCCGGTGGCTCGCACTACAACATGTCCATGGCGCTGCGGCTGCGCGGTGCCCTCGACCAGGACGCGCTGCGCTCCGCGCTCGCCGACGTGGTGACCCGCCACGAGAGCCTGCGCACCGTCTTCCCGGAGAGTGCGGGAGAGCCGCACCAGCTGGTCCTCGATGCCGCCGACGCCACGGGCACCGTCCTGCGCCGCGACCGGACGACCGAGGCCGGGCTGACGGAGAAGGTCGCCGCGGCCGTCCGGCAAGGCTTCGACCTGACCACCGAGATCCCGCTGCGAGCAACGCTGTTGGCCCTGGGGCCGGACCAGCACGTGCTGGTGATCGTGCTGCACCACATCGCCGGCGACGGCTGGTCGATGCGGCCGCTCGGCCGGGATCTCGGCGAGGCGTACACCGCCCGCTGCGCCGGCAACGCCCCCCGGTGGGCGCCACTCCCCGTCCAGTACGCCGACTACGCCCTGTGGCAGCGGGAGACGTTCGGCGACGAGAACGACCAGGACAGCCCCGCTGCCCGGCAACTGGCCCACTGGAAGAGCGAACTCGACGGCCTTCCTGAGGAATTGGACCTGCCCTACGACAGGCAGCGGCCGTCCACCGGCACCCACCGCGGCGACCACATCGGCTTCGAGCTGGATGCCCAGCTGCACCGCAGGCTGCTCGCGCTCGGCCGGCAGAGCGGCACCAGCCTCTTCATGGTGTTCCAGGCGGCCCTGGCCACCCTGCTCACCCGCCTCGGCGCCGGTGGCGACATCCCCATCGGCACTCCGGTCGCGGGGCGCACCGACGACGCCACCGAGGAACTGGTGGGTGTCTTCATCAATGAGCTGGTGCTGCGCACCGACACATCGGGCGCGCCCACCTTCCGTCAGCTGCTCGCCCGCGTCCGGGAGACCGACCTCGCCGCCTACGCCCACCAGGACGTGCCGTTCGAGCGGCTCGTGGAGGAGCTGAACCCGGAGCGGTCGCTCGCCCGCCACCCGCTGTTCCAGGTGTCCCTCTCCCTGCAGAACGCCGCGCAGGCCGTACTGAACCTGCCTGGCCTGGAGATCAGCCCGGTGGAGCGCGACAGCGATGTGGCGCGCTTCGACCTGTCGTTCACCCTCGGGGAGCGGCGCGCCGAGGACGGCACTCCCGACGGGATGCGCGCACAGGCCGCGTACTCCACCGACTTGTTCGAGCGGTCGACGGTCGAGTCGATGGTGACCCGGTTCGTGCGGCTGCTGAATGCCGCTGCCGCCGAACCCGACCGCTCCATAGGCGACTTCGAGATCCTGGCCGCCGACGAGCGGCGCGATCTGCTCGTGCGCCGCAACGACACGGTGCACGAGGTGCCGTCGGACACCCTGCCGCGGCTCTTCGAGCAGCAGGTGGCGCGTGCCCAGGACGCTCCCGCGGTGGTCCACGGCCCGGAAGAGCTGAGCTACGCGCAGCTCAATGCCCGCGCCAACCGGCTGGCCAGACTGCTGATCCGGCACGGTGCGGGCCCCGAGTCGCTCGTCGCCCTCGCCCTGCCGCGTTCGCTCGACGCGGTGGTCGCGATGCTGGCGGCCGGCAAGTCCGGTGCCGGGTATCTCCCGCTGGACATCGAAGCGCCCGACGGCCGACTGGACTTCATCCGTGAGGACGCCGCCCCGGCCCTGCTGGTGACCACCGAAGGGGTCCTCGCCCAGGTACCGCGCCTGGCAGAGGGGCCCGAGCGGCTCCTCGTCCTGGATGCGCAGGATGTCAGGGCCGCCCTGCGGGGCATGTCCCCCGAAGACCTGTCCGACGGTGACCGGGCGGCCCCCGCCTCACCCGCACACACGGCCTACGTCATCTACACCTCCGGTTCCACCGGAGCCCCCAAGGGTGTGCTGATCGAGCAACGCGCGATCGCCGGCTACGCGGTGCGCGCCGCCGCTGTTTACCCGGGACTGTCCGGCCGTACGCTGCTGCACTCGTCCCTCTCCTTCGACCTCGGCCTGACCACGCTGTACGGCACCCTGCTGGCCGGCGGCTGTGTGCACGTCGCCGAGTTGGACGAGCGGCTCGCCGTTCCGGGCGGACTCACCTTCCTCAAGGTGACCCCCAGCCATCTGCCGGTCCTGGAGCTGCTGCCGGACGTCCTGGCCCGGGACGCCGCTCTGATGACCGGGGGCGAGGCACTGCGCGGCGAACAGCTCGCCCCCTGGCGCGCCGGCCGTCCCGATCTGACGCTCGTCAACCACTACGGCCCGACCGAGACGACGGTCGGCTGCCTCGACCATCGGATCAGCCCTGAACTCACTGCCGTTGAGGGACCGGTGCCGTTGGGCGGGCCGATGTGGAACACCAGGGTCTATGTGCTGGATGCCCGGCTGCGGCCGGTGCCGGACGGCACCGTGGGCGAGCTCTATGTAGCGGGACCCGGTGTCGCACGCGGCTACGCCAACCGGCCGGGTCTGACCTCCGAGCGGTTCGTCGCCGATCCGTACGGTACGGCCGGATCGCGGATGTACCGCACCGGCGACCGGGCACGCTGGAACACCGGCGGGGCCCTGGAGTTCGTCGGCCGCGCCGACGACCAGATCAAGATCCGGGGCTTCCGCATCGAGCTGGGCGAGGTCGAGTCGGCGCTGCTCACCGTGCCCGGCGTCGGCTCCGCCGCCGCCGCGGTGCGTGAGGACCGGCCGGGAGACAAGCGACTGGTGGCGTATGTCGTTCCCGACTCCTCGGACACGCCCGCCCGCGTCGACGCGACCGCCGTTCGCGGCCACCTGGGCCGCTCCCTCGCCGCGTACATGGTCCCCAATGAGGTGATGGTCCTCGGCGCACTGCCGCTCACCGCCAACGGAAAGGTGGACCGCCGGGCGCTGCCGGCCCCCGACCTCACCCATGTCCCGGTGGGACGCGCGCCGCGCACCCCCGAGGAAGAGGTGCTGTGCGGCCTGTTCGCCGATGTGCTCGGCGTCGGAGGGGTCGGCGTCGACGACAACTTCTTCCACCTGGGCGGCCACTCCCTGCTGGCGACCAGGCTCGCCAACCGGGTCCGCTCCACGCTCGACGTGGAACTCCCGCTGCGTGCGCTGTTCGAGACGCCGACGGTGGCGGGGCTCGCCCGGCTGCTCGACGCCGCGGAGCGGGCGCGCCCGGCACTCGTCCCGGCCACCCGCCCGGACCCGGTGCCCGTTTCGTACGCCCAGCGTCGCCTGTGGTTCCTCAACCAGCTCGACACCAGCAGCTCGCTCTACAACGTTCCGGCCGTGCTGCGGCTGCGCGGCGAGCTGGACCGCGAGGCCATGCGGCTCGCGGTGCGCGACGTGGTGAGCCGCCACGAGTCCCTGCGCACCGTGTTCCCCGAGGTGGACGGTGAGCCACGTCAGGTGGTGCTCGACGACCGGGAGCACCTGCTGGACATTCCCGTGCGGCACGGGGCGGGCGAGGACGTCCGCCCGCTGCTCGACGAACTGACCGCCCGCGGGTTCGACCTCGCCACGGAACCGCCGCTGCGGGCCACGCTGCTCGCGGCCGGACCGGGCGAGCATCTGCTGGTGCTGGTGCTGCACCACATCGCGAGTGACGCCTGGTCGTGGCGGCCGCTCGCCGCCGACCTGGCCACCGCCTATCAGGCGCGCACCGGCGGCGCCGCCCCCCGGTGGGCGCCGCTGCCGGTCCAGTACGCCGACTACACGCTGTGGCAGCGGGACATGCTCGGTGAGGAGACCGACCCCGAGAGCGCCATTTCGCGCCAGCTCTCCTACTGGACCGAGGCGCTGGCCGGACTGCCCGAGGAGTTGAATCTGCCGGCCGACCGGCAGCGCCCGGCAGCGGGAGCACAGCGAGCGGAGAAGCTGGGCTTCTCCCTCGACGCCGCACTGCACCGCCGGCTGCTGGACCTGGGCGCCACCACCGGCACCAGCTTGTTCATGGTGTTCCAGACCGCACTGGCCACCACCCTGTCGCGGCTCGGCGGAGAGACAGACATCCCTATCGGCGCGCCCATCGCCGGTCGCACCGACGATGCTCTCGACGACCTGGTGGGCTTCTTCCTCAACACCTTGGTGCTGCGCACCGACACGTCGGGGGAGCCCACTTTCCGTGAGCTGCTCGGGCGCGTCCGGGAGACCGACCTCGCTGCCTACGCACACCAGGACGTGCCGTTCGAGCGGCTCGTGGAGGAGCTGAACCCGACCCGGTCACTCACCCGCCACCCCCTGTTCCAGGTGACGCTGACGGTGCAGAACACCCAGGGCGCCGAGCTGGAACTCCCGGGGCTGACGCTCGTCCCCGAGCGCGGCGAGAGCCAGTGGGCCAGATTCGACCTCTCCTTCGGCATGGCCGAGCGCAGCGCCTCGAACGGGACCCCCGACGGGATCGACGGCGTGCTCGAATACGCCGCCACGCTTTTCGACCACACGACGGTGCAGACACTGCTCGACCGCTTCGAGCGGGTGTTGCGCGCGATGGCCGCCGACCCGGACCGGACGATCGGCAGCGTGGAACTGCTCTCGGCTGACGAGCGTGGGTTGGTGTTGTCGGGGTGGAACGACTCGGCGTCTGAGGTCCCGGTGGGCTTGCTGCCGGAGTGGTTCGCAGAACAGGTCACGCGAACACCCGATGCCCAGGCCATGGTGTGCGGCGAGACGTCACTGACATACGCCGAGCTGGACGCACGAGCCAACGGGGTGGCCAACGAACTGATCCGGCGAGGAGTAGGCGCGGGGTCGGTGGTCGCGCTGGCGCTGCCGCGATCGGCGGAATCCGTCATCGCGATGCTGGCGGCCGGGAAGACCGGGGCCGCATTCCTCCCCCTGGACATGGACTTCCCCGCAGACCGCATCGCCTACATGCTCACCGACGCCGCACCGGCAGCCGTCCTGACCACCAAAGCCACACTGGCGAAACTGCCCGACACCCTGCCCGTGGTCCCCATGGACGGCCTCCCGCCCGCCACCACCCTCACAGAAGCAGCCCGGCAACTGTCCGCAGACGATCCCGCCTACGTCCTCTACACCTCAGGCTCCACAGGACACCCCAAGGGCGTGGTCATCCCACACGGCGCACTCCGCAACTTCCTGTGGTCCCTGCAGACACAAACGCAGCTCTCCCCCTCGGACCGCTGGCTCGCAGTAACCACCTTCGGATTCGACATCTCCCTCCTCGAAGTGTTCCTCCCCCTGGTCGTAGGCGCCACGGTGGTCGTCGCCGACCGCGACGTGGTGCGCGACCCAGCGCAGTTGAGCCGACTGGTACGCGCTGAACGTGCATCGGTGATGCAGGCGACCCCGAGCCTGTGGCGTGCCGTACTCGAAGCCGCACCGGAGGCCATCGACGGCCTGCGGATTCTCGTCGGCGGCGAGGCACTGGACGCTTCCCTCGCCACAGCACTGGCCGACCGCGCCAAGTCCGTACGCAACATGTACGGACCGACCGAAACCACCATCTGGTCCACCAGCACACCCATCACCAACCACCACGTGACCATCGGCGGCCCGATCGCCAACACCCAGATCTACGTACTCGACAGCCGACTCCGCCCAGTCGCCCCCGGCACCGCCGGAGAGCTGTACATCGCCGGCCACGGCCTGGCACACGGCTACCTCAACCGTCCCGGCCTCACAGCAGGCCGATTCATCGCCGACCCCTTCGGCCCCACCGGCACACGGATGTACCGCACCGGCGACCTCGCCACATGGTCCACACACGGCACCCTGCAATACCTCGGCCGCACCGACGACCAAATCAAACTCCGCGGCCACCGCATCGAACTCGGCGAAGTCGAAGCCCAGTTGTGTGCCGTCCCGAATGTCACGGGTGCCGTCGCGGCCGTCGTGAACGGGCCCGGCGGACATGCACAGCTCGTCGGCTACGTCACGGGCACCGACGACACCGAGGCGGTGCGGCGGACGCTGTCGGCCGTACTTCCCGCCTACATGGTTCCGTCGGTGGTCATGGCGCTGGACTCGGTGCCCCTGACACCGAACGGCAAGACCGACCGCAAAGCCCTGCCCGCCCCGGACACCACGAGCGGCACCACCCGCGAACCGCGCACCCCACAGGAAGAAATCCTGTGCGGACTGTTCGCCGAAGTCCTCGGCATCACCCAGGTCGGCATCGACGACAGCTTCTTCGACCTCGGCGGCCACTCACTCCTCGCCACCCGACTCGTCTCACGAATCCGCACCGCCCTCGGAACCGAACTCCCCATCCGCGCCCTCTTCGAGACCCCCACCATCGCCCAACTCGCACCCCACCTGAACCACGCCGACACCGCACGCACCCCGCTCGTCCGCCAAGAACGCCCCGAAACCATCCCGCTCTCCTACGGACAGCGCCGACTGTGGGTGCTCGACCAGCTGGAGGAAGCTGGTCCGCTCTACCACCTGCCGCTCGTCGCCCGGCTGCGCGGTGCCCTCGACCGGGACGCCCTGCGCGCGGCGCTCGCCGACGTGGCGACCCGCCACGAGAGCCTGCGCACCGTCTTCCGGACGTCCGGAGGACAGCCCCGGCAGGTCGTCCTCGACCCCGGCGCGGCCCGGCCCGCGCTGCGGGTGGCGGAAATCGAGGAGTCCGGAATCGGCCAGGCCGTCACCGCGGCTCGGAACGAGAGCTTCCGTCTCGACACCGACCTTCCGCTGCGGGCCACCCTGCTGGCCGTGGGGCCGGACGAGCACGTGCTGGTGATCGTGCTGCACCACATCGCCGGCGACGCCTGGTCGATGCGGCCGCTCGTGCGCGACCTCAGCGAGGCGTACACCGCCCGCTGCGCCGGCAACGCCCCCCGGTGGGCGCCGCTCCCCGTCCAGTACGCCGACTACGCCCTGTGGCAGCGGGAACTCCTCGGTGCCGGAGACCCGGACGGTGAGGCGGCTCGTCAACTGGCCTACTGGGCCGGGGCGCTCAAGGACCTGCCCGAGGACCTCGCGCTGCCCGCCGACCGGCCGCGGCCGGCGGAGGCCGGCCACCGGGGCGGGCTGGTCCCGTTCGCACTGGACGCTGAGCTGCACGGACAGCTGCTGGAACTGGCTCGGTCGGGCCAGGCGACGGTGTTCATGGTGCTCCAGGCCGCGCTGGCCGCCCTGCTGACCCGGCTGGGCGCGGGCACCGACATCCCCATCGGCACCCCGGTCTCGGGGCGCGGAGACGTTGCCACGGAGGAGCTGGTCGGCTTCTTCGTGAACACGCTGGTGCTGCGCAACGACACCGACCGCAACCCGTCGTTCCGTGAGCTGTTGGCCCGGGTCAGGGAGACGGATCTGGCGGCCTACGCCCACCAGGACGTGCCGTTCGAGCGGCTCGTCGACGCGCTGGGCGTCAAACGCTCGCTGGCCCGGCACCCGCTCTTCCAAGTGATGCTCGTCCTCGACAACTTCAGCCGCGCGGAAGCCGGCCTGGAGGGCCTGCGCAGCGTGGGGGGCATCGAGGCACCGTCGGCGGAAGGGCCGGGCAGGGCGAAGTTCGATCTGTCCCTGCGGGTGTCGGAGCGCCTCGCCGAAACCGGCGACCCGGCCGGCATGGCCGGAAGTTTCTCCTACGCGATGGACCTGTTCGACCGCTCGACGGTCGAGGAGATGGCAGCCGGCTTCCTACGCCTGCTGAAGACAGTGGTGGCCGACCCCGATCGGCCGATCGGAGAGGTGGAGAGTGTGGGTACACAGGAGCGCCAGGTGCTGCCATCGGGCCTGAACGGCACCGGGCCGGCGCCGCTCGAGCAGACGGTGCCGCAGATGATCGAGGCGCAGGCGGCCCGTACCCCGGACGCCCCCGCGGTCGAATGCGGTGACCTGAGCGTCTCGTACGCGGAACTGAACGCGCGGGCCAACCGCCTCGCCCATCTGCTGATCGGGCGCGGCGCCGGGCCCGAGAGCGTGGTCGCGCTGATGGTGCCGCGGTCGGTGGAGATGATCGTCGCGGTGCTCGCGGTGCTGAAGTCCGGCGCCGCGTACCTGCCCGTCGACAGCGCGTACCCGGCCGACCGGATCGCCTACATGCTCGACGACGCGCGCCCGTCGCTGGTGGTCTGCACCGCGGCGGCCGAGGGCAGCGTGACCGGCTCCGCCGCGCCGGCCCATATCGTCCTCGACGGCGCGGACACCGTGGCCGAACTCGTCTCGCACTCCGACACCGACCCCGTGGACGCCGACCGCACCGCGCCGCTCACCGCGCGCACCCCGGCGTATGTCATCTACACCTCGGGGTCCACCGGGCGGCCCAAGGGCGTTGTCGTGGAGCATCACGGCGTCCCCAACCTGGTGCGGGCCCGCATCGAGCCCTACGCGATGGGCCCTGGCAGCCGCGTGCTCCAGTTCGCCTCGCTGAGCTTCGACGCCGCGATCTCCGAAATATGCACCCCGCTCAGCTCGGGCGCGTGCCTGGTCCTCGGACCCGCCGACATGCTCGACCAGGTCGCCGAACTGCCCGAGCTGATCCGCACCCACGGCGTCACGCATGCGACCCTGCCGCCCGCCGTGCTGAGCCGGCTCTCCGCCGACAGCCTTCCCTCGGTCCGCACCCTCGTCATCGCGGGCGAGGCCGCCCAGCCGGGGCTCGTGCCGGAATGGGCGCCCGGGCGCCGGATGTTCAACGCTTACGGCCCGACCGAGACCACCGTCTCCTGCACCATGGCCGGCCCCCTGCCGGCCGAGCCCGGAGTGCCGCCGATCGGCAGCGCGCTCCCGAACACCCGGACGTACGTGCTGGATGACGCCCTTCGGCCGGTCGACACCGGCGAGACCGGTGAGCTGTACGTCGCCGGAGCCGGTGTGGCGCGTGGCTACCTCGGCCGGGCCGCGCTGACCGGTGAGCGGTTCGTGGCCGACCCGTTCGGCCCCGCCGGAACCCGGATGTACCGCACCGGCGATGTGGTCCGTCGCCGTGCGGACGGCGCCCTCGAATTCGCCGGCCGCGCCGACGACCAGGTCAAGATACGCGGCTACCGCATCGAGCTCGGCGAGGTCCAGGAAGCGCTCGCGTCCTGCCCCGGTGTCGGCGAGGCGGTCGTGGTGGTCCGCGAGGACGAGCCCGGCCGACAGCGGCTGGCCGGCTATCTCACACCGGCGCCCGGAGCCGGCCTGGACACCGCGCCCGTCCGCGCCCGGCTGGCGGAGACCCTGCCCGCGTACATGGTCCCGTCGTCCCTCGTGGTGCTCGACCGCATCCCGCTGACCGTCAACGGCAAGGTCGACCGCGCGGCGCTGCCCGCCCCGGCCGACCACGCACCGTCCCCGGCCACGAGCGGCGGCCCGCGCGGCCGCCGCGAGGAGATCCTCTGCCGCGTGGTCGCCGAGGTGCTCGGTCTGCCGCGGGCGGGCGTCGACGACAACTTCTTCGCCCTGGGCGGCGACAGCATCTCCGCACTCCAGGTGGCCAGCCGGGCGCGGCAGGCCGGGCTGGTCCTGTCGCCCCGCGACGTCTTCCGTCACCAGACGGTGGCCGAACTGGCACCGGCCGCCAAGGAGACCGAGCAGGAGCGGGAGCGCCGCCCCGACGACGGTGTCGGAGCGGTACCGCCCACTCCCGTGCTGCGCTGGCTGGCCCAGCGCCGCGGCCCGATCCAGGGCCTCAACCAGGCGGTGCTGCTGCGCGTGCCCGACCTCGGGCAGGAGCCCCTGGCCACCGCGGTCCAGACCGTCCTCGACCACCACGACGCGCTGCGCGTCAAACTGGTCGGCTCCAGCACGGGCGTGACCTGGGGACTCACCGTGCAGCCTCGCGGCGGCGTCCGGGCCCAGGACCGGATCACCCGCGTCGATGTGAGCGGGTTCCCCGACGACCCCACGGACCCGGGGCTGACCGCGCTGGTGACCGAGCAGGGCGAGGCCGCCCGCCGTCGTCTCGATCCGGAATCCGGAGCCGTCCTCGAACTGGTCTGGTTCGACGGCGGTCCCGGCCGGCCCGGCCGGCTGCTGGTGGTCGCGCACCACCTGATCGTCGACGGCGTGTCCTGGCGCGTCCTGCTGCCCGACCTGGCGGCGGCATGGCAGGCGGCGGCCGCCGGTGAGACCCCGGAACTCGCCCCGGTCGGCACCTCGCTGCGGCGCTGGGCCCAGCTGCTCCTCGCCGAGGGCCAGAACCCCGAGCGGGCCGCCGAACTCGACCTGTGGACAGGGATGTTCGACGGGCCGGACCCGCGCCTGGGCGCACAGCGCCTCGACGCCTCCCGCGACACCCGCGGCACGGCCCGGTACCTGTCCGTGAACCTGCCCGCCGAGACCACGGGCGCGCTGCTCACCGAGGTGCCGGAGAAGTTCCAGGCACAGATCAACGATGTCCTGCTGACCGGCTTCGCCCTCGCCGTGGCCCGCTGGCGCGAGCGCAACGGCTGGGGCACCGACAGCTCGGTGCTGGTCGACGTGGAGGCCCACGGTCGGGAGGAGATCGCCGAGGACATCGACCTGTCCCGTACCGTCGGCTGGTTCACCAGCATCCACCCGATGCGGCTGGACCCGGGCGCCCTCGACACCGACCAGGCGTTCGCGGGCGGCGCGGCCGTCGTCACGGCCCTCAAGGAGGTCAAGGAGCAGATCCGCGCGGTGCCGGACAACGGCCTCGGATACGGACTGCTTCGCTACCTCAACCCCGACACCGCGGGCCTGCTCGCGCCGCTCGGCTCCCCGCAGATCGGGTTCAACTATCTGGGGCGCACCCACACCGGTGCCCTGAAGACCTCGACGTCCGAGAGCGGCGAGGGCTGGACCGGCGAGAGCGGGATGGATGCCCGGGTCGTGCCGTCCGACGAGGCGATGCCCTTCGCGCACTCTCTGGAGGTCAGCGCGGTCACCCGGGAAACCGACGACGGACCGCGGCTGAACGCCACCGTCTCCTGGCCTGCCGCCCTGTTCTCCCAGGACGAGATCCAGGACCTGCTCGACACCTGGTGCGCGGCGCTGCGCGCCCTGGCGGACCGGGCCCGCACCGCACGCTCCGGCGGCCTCACCCCCTCCGACCTGCCGCTCGTCTCGCTCTCCCAGAGCGAGATCGATGAACTGGAGGCCCGACCCGGCGGAGTGGAGGACGTGCTGCCGCTCTCGCCGCTCCAGGAGGGACTGCTCTTCCACGCGCTCTACGCCGACGCCGGCCCCGATGTCTACGCCATGCAGCTGGCCGTCGACCTGGAAGGTCCGCTGGACACCGAGGGCCTCCGTGCCGCGGGGCAGGCCCTGCTCGAACGCCACCCGAACCTGCGTGCCCGGTTCCACCACCGCACCGGCGGCCAGGCCGTCCAGGTCATCCAGTCCACGGTGCGGCTCGCCTGGGACGAGGTGGACCTCTCCACTGCGGACGAGCCGACCGCGCAGGCCGAGCTGACCCGGCTCACCGATGAGGCCCGCAACGAGCGCTTCGACCTCACCGCCCCGCCGCTGGTGCGGTTCCTGCTGATCCGCCTCGGCACCGACCGGCACCGCCTGCTGATCCTCAAGCACCACATCGTGCTGGACGGCTGGTCCATGCCGCTGTTCCTGCGTGACCTGGTCACCCTCTATCACCGCGGCGCCGACCGGTCGGCGCTGCCGCCGGTCGTCCCGTACCGCAGCTATCTGGCCTGGCTGGCCGAGCAGGACACCGAGGCGACGCAGGACGCGTGGCACCGTGCGCTGACCGGGATCACCGAGCCCACACTGCTGGCGCCCGCCGGCGCCGGAGCCCCCACCGAGCTGCCCCAGGACGTGTCACTCCAACTCTCCACCGAGCTGACGGCGGCCCTCCAGGAGCACGCGGTCACGTCCTCGGTGACTCTGAGCACCGTCCTGCAGAGCGCCTGGGGCGTCCTCCTCGGACGGCTGCTCGGACGGGACGACGTGGTGTTCGGCACCACCGTCTCCGGCCGTCCGCCGGAGATCCCCGGAATCGAGTCCATCGTCGGCCTGTTCATCAACACCCTGCCGGTGCGGGTGCGCCTGGACCTGGCCGAGAGCTGGTCGGACCTGGTTTCCCGGGTCCAGGAGGAACAGACCGCCCTCAGCGCCCACCACCACATCGGCCTCGCCGAGATCCAGCAGCACACCGGCTTCTCCGAACTCTTCGACACCCTCATGGTGTACGAGAACTTCCCCGTCCCCACGGGCGGTGAACAGCAGGCCACTGCCCTGCGGGCCACGGCGGTGGAGGGCCGCGCGGCCTCGCACTACCCGCTGTCCCTGATCGCCTCCATGGGCGGCAAGGGGCTCGGCCTCCGCCTCGACTACCGGCCCGAACTCTTCGACAGCGACGTCGTCGAGGGCCTGCTGGGCCGTCTGGTGCGGGTGCTCGAGGAAATCGCCGCCGACCCCCGGAAGCCTGTCGGCACCCTCGACGTCCTGGCAGCCGGCGAGCGGGAGCAGCTGGTCGACGGCTGGAACGGCGGCCCGCTGACCGTGCCGACCGACCCGCCGACGATCACCCGCAGATTCGCCGAGACCGTGGCTCAGGGCCCCGACGACATCGCGGTCCGCCTCGGCGCCCGACGCCTGACCTATCGCGAACTGGACGAGGAGGCCAACCGGCTGGCCCGGATCCTGGTGAACCGGGGCGTGCGACCTGAGGACCGGGTCGGGGTACTGCTCGACCGTTCCACCGAACTGATCGCCGCCGTACTGGCGGTGCTGAAGGCCGGCGCGGTCTATGTGCCGCTGGAGCCCAACTACCCGGACGAGCGGGTGCGGCTGCTGCTCGCCGAGACCTCCTCCCCGGTGCTGCTGACCGACGAGCGACGTGCCGCCGGCTGGACGGCGAAGCTCGCGAACCAGGTGCAGGTCGTCGCGGTCGACGGCGCCGAGGGGGCGGACGACCGGGACCGCACCGCGCCGGACGTCACCGTGCTGCCGGACCAGCTCGCGTATGTGATCTACACGTCCGGGTCCACCGGCGCCCCCAAGGGCGTCGCGGTCAGCCACCGCAATGTCGTCGAGCTCGCCGCCGACCACTGGTGGCGGATGGACCGCACCCACCGGGTGCTGTTCCACTCCCCGCACGCCTGGGACGTCTCCACCCTGGAGTGGTGGGTCCCGCTGCTCAACCATGGTGAAGTCGTGATCGCGCCGCCCGGCAAGGTCGACCTCGAGGCGATCGCCACGCTCGTCGTCGAGGAGGAGATCACCGGACTGTGGGCGTCGGGCGGCTTGTTCCGCCTGCTCGCCGAGACACACCCGGAATGCTTCGCCGGCCTGGTCGAGGTCCGTACCGGCGGGGACGTGGTGCCCGCGTACGCCGTGCGCAAGGCCCTGGCGGCCGTCACGGACACGGTCGTCACCGCCGGGTACGGCCCGACCGAGACGACCGTGTTCTCCACCCGCCACTCCATGCTCCCCGGGGACGAGGTACCGGAGAGCGTGCCCATCGGCGCCCCGCTCGACGAGACCAGGGCGTACGTCCTGAGCCCCGGCCTCGAACCGGTGCCGGTCGGCGTGGTCGGCGAGCTGTACCTGGCCGGTTCCGGGGTGGCCCGCGGCTACGAGAACAACCCGGGGATGACTGCCGAGCGTTTCGTCGCCGACCCTTACGGCGACCCCGGCACCCGTATGTACCGCACCGGCGACCTGGTGCGTTGGCGCGCCGACGGGCTGATGGAGTTCGTCGGCCGGGTCGACGAGCAGGTCAAGCTGCGCGGATTCCGCGTCGAGCTGCGGGAGGTCGAGGTCGCCCTCAGCTCCTACCCCGGCATCGGCCAGGCTGTTGCCCTGGTCCGCGAGGACCGGCCCGGCGACAAGCGGCTCGTCGGATACGTGGTGCCGGACGCCGGCGCCCCCTCCCCCGACCTGTCCGCGCTCAAGACCCAACTCGCCGGGCAGCTACCCGAGTTCATGGTTCCCTCCGCTCTCGTCGTGCTCGACGTGCTACCGCTGACCGCGCACACCAAGCTGGACCGCAAGGCGCTGCCGGCGCCTGAGCAGCAGGCGGAGCGGGTGAGCCGGCCGCGCAGCCCCCAGGAGGAGGTGCTGTGCGCCCTGTTCGCGGAGGCTCTCGGGGTGCCGGAAGTCGGCATCGACGACGAGTTCTTCCTGCTGGGCGGCAACTCACTGCTCGCCGCCTCCCTCGTCAGCCGGATCCGAACGGTGCTCGGCTCCGAGCTGAGCGTGCAGGCACTGTTCACCGCGCCCAGCGTGCGGGGGCTCTCCCGGCGGCTCGAAGCCGGCACGGGCCCCGACGAACAGAACGGCCTGGAGGTGCTGTTGCCGCTGCGTTCCCGCGGCACCGAGCCCGCCCTGTTCTGCTTCCATGCGGGTGGCGGACTGAGCTGGCGCTACGCCGGGCTGCTGCGCCATGTGCCGGCGTCCCACCCGGTCCTCGGCCTCCAGGCCCGCGCCTTCAGTACCCCGGGCTATCTGCCCGGCAGCATCGAGGAGATCGCGGACGACTTCGTCGACCGGATGCGCGCTGTGCAGCCCAGTGGCCCGTACCACCTGCTCGGGTGGTCGTTCGGCGGCCTGGTCGCGCATGCCGTGGCCACCCGCCTCCAGTCGGACGGCGACGAGGTCGGCCTGCTCACCATCCTGGACTCGTTCCCGGTACAGGCCCCCGGCCAGGCGCCGGTCGGCCCGGCCGGTGAGGACCTGATGAGCGCCCTGCTGGAGGCGGCGAACCTCGGCACGGACGAGGGCCGGGGTGAACCGCTCACCCAGGATGCGGTGGCCGAGGCCCTGCGCTCCCAGGACAACCCGCTCACGGACCTGCTGGCCGACCACCTCGCCACGGTCGTCGATACCTTCCGCGGCAACCTCGCGCTGCGCTACGCGTTCACCCCGAAGGTCTTCCAGGGCGACGTCGTGGTCATCGCCGCGGGTGAGGGCAGGCCCGCCGGCTGGACCGGAGCCGAACGGTGGGAGCCGTTCATCGAAGGGCGGGTGCACGGGCACACCGTGTCCTGCCGGCACGAGGGGATGCTCCTGCCCGGCCCGCTCGCCGACATCGGCCACATCGTCTCCGGCCATCTGCGCTCGTACACCGAAGAGGAGGGGTCCTGATGACCCGGGAGATCTGCGACATCGGCCAGCTGCCACCGCTCGGCGAGGTGCCGCGGTACATGCACGCCGCGCTGGTCCGTCCCGAGCGATACGGGCCGCCCGCGCAGGCGCTGGAGGTCGAGCCCGTCGAGGTGCCCCCGGTCGGCCGGGGCCAGGTGCTGGTGATGGTCATGGCCGCCGGTGTGAACTACAACGGGGTGTGGGCGGGCCTCGGCACCCCCGCCGACGTCATCGCCGCCCGCCGCAAGCAAGGCGATCCGCACAACTTCCACATCTCGGGCTCCGAGGGGTCCGGCGTGGTGTGGGCGGTCGGCGAGGGTGCGACCCAGTACAAGGTCGGCGACCATGTCATCGTCGCGGGCGTCAAATGGGACGAGTCGGCCCCCGATATCCGCATGGGTACCGACCCCACGGCCTCCAGGTCCCAGAAGGCCTGGGGTTACGAGCTCAACTTCGGGTCCTTCGCCCAGTTCACGGTCGTCGACGAGTACCAGTGCCACCCCAAGCCCGCGCATCTCAGCTGGGAGGAGGCCGGCTGCTTCCTGGGCGGCGGATCCACCTCGTACCGGATGCTCAACGGCTGGGCGCCACACACCGTCCAGCCCGGTGACCCGGTCCTCATCTGGGGCGGCTCCGGGGGCCTGGGGTCGATGGCCATCCAGATCACCGACCACTTCGGCGGCATCCCCATCGCGGTCGTCTCCGACGACGACAAGGCCGACCACTGCCTGAAGCTGGGGGCCCGCGGAGTCATCAACCGCCGCGACTTCGACCACTGGGGCCGGTTGCCCGACGCCGACGACACCGCGGCGTACGGGCGTTGGCAGCAGGGTGCCCGGGCCTTCGGCCGTGCGATCTGGGACATCCTCGGCGAGCGGCGCTCGCCCCGGATCGTGCTGGAGCACCCCGGCCGGGACACCCTCGCCACTTCGGTGTACGTCTGCGACAACGCCGGCATGGTGGTCACCTGCGCAGGCACCAGCGGCTACAACGGCGACATCGATCTGCGATTCCTCTGGATGTTCCAAAAGCGCCTCCAGGGCTCCCACGCGGCGAACGTGCGGGAGACCAGGGCGGCCATCAACCTGGTGGCCGCCGGCCGTGTCGACCCCTGTCTGAACCTGACGCTGCCGTTCGGGGAGATCGCCCACGCCCATCAGCTCGTGTACGAGAACCGGCACCCGGTCGGAAACACCGCGGTGCTGGTGAACGCCCCCGAGCCGGGTCTGACCGGAATGCCCTGACGCCGGGCGGCAGTTCCGTGGTCAGGCGGTGTCCAGCGCCCCATGTCGGCCCTCTTCTAGCGTGGCGACGTATCCGACCCGGGCGCCAGGACATCGTCACCGTGACCGAGGGCGCCTGCGACTGGCTGCTGCCCCGGGTGACGCCCATCCTGCAGCGCGACCTCACCGCGGACAGTCTCGCCGGGCGGATTCATACCGAGGAGTCAGGAGACGCCGTGCAGGCGACCACACATGAGATCACGGCGCAGGGGGCCACACCGGGGCATCCGGACCGGGCCCGGCCCGGGGGCCGGCCGGCCTTCGACCGGCCGCTGCACGTGGGCTCGCCCAACGTCCCCGACCGGAGCCGCCTGCTCGAGCGAATCGAGCAGGTGCTCGACCGGGGCTGGCTGACCAACAACGGCCCGCTGGTACGGGAGTTCGAGGAGCGTCTGCGCCGATTCACCGGTGCCGCGCACGTCCTGGCCACCAGCAACGGCACCACCGCCCTTGAGGTGCTCTGCCGCGCCCGCGGTCTCAGCGGCGAGGTCATCGTGCCGTCCTTCACCTACATCGCCACCGTCCACGCCCTGCAATGGCAGGGCCTCACCCCGGTCTTCGCGGACATCGACCCCGAGACCGGCACGCTCGACCCGGACCATGTACAGCAGCTGATCACCCCGCGCACCAGCGGCATCGTCGGCGTCCATCTCTGGGGCAGACCCTGCCGGGTCGACGCGCTCCAGCGGATCGCCGACGACCACGGCCTCGCCCTGCTGTACGACGCCGCGCACGCGCTGGGCTGTGAACTGGACGGCCGGGCCGTCGGCGGTTTCGGCGACGGGGAGATCTTCAGCTTCCACGCGACCAAGTTCATCAACGCCTTCGAGGGCGGCGCCGTCGCCACGAACGACCCCGAGCTGGCCGAACGCGTCGCGCGTATGCGCAACTTCGGCTTCGGGCCCGACCGCGAGGTGCTCACCTGCGGCACCAACGCCAAGCTGAACGAGATCTCCGCGGCCATGGGCATCACCGCGCTGGAGAACATCGAAGAGATCATCGCCGCGAACGTCCTGCGCCATGAGCACTACAAGGCCGGACTGGCCGGCATCCCGGGCGTCCGGCTGCGGGCCCCTGGCAGGGGCGAGCACAACAACCACCAGTACATCGTCATGGAGATCGACTCCGCCGTCACCGGGGTCCGCCGCGACGAACTGCTCACCGCGCTGCACGCGCAGAACGTCTTCGCCCAGAAGTACTTCCATCCGGGCGTCCACCGCACGCCCGCCTACGCGCAGCGGCCCGACATCCACCAGCCGCTACCGCTGCCCGGCACGGAGGCGCTGGCCGAACGGGTGCTGGTGCTGCCCTCCGGCCTGGCCGTCAGCACCGCCGACGTCGACCGGATCTGCGAACTCGTCCAGGAGGCGGTCCTGCCGGACCGGCGCACGGAACACACAGGGAGGAAAAAGCACATGAGCACGGGACACGAGGCGACCGCGCGGACCACCGCCGGCAGCCGGCGGCTCACCGGCTGGAGCGGCGACGCCGACTACTTCCGCTTCCGCGAGTACACCACCTTCGAACCGCAGGCCGTCATCGACGTTCTCAAGGGCCGTAACGCGGGCGTCATCTTCCGCGGCGTGGTCGGGCAGGACGTCTGCGCCGAGCTCTCCGAGCGCTTCTGGTCCAGCGAGAGCCGGAGCAAGCGCGTCTCCGTCGCCCCCAGCTACTACTTGGGGACGTATCACTACCACAAGACGACCACCGAGTACCTGGACGAGTCCGAGCGCACCGCTCCGGCACTGGAGCAGGTCCTCGACATCCCGCAGGACCCGCTGACCGGGTTCTACGAGGGGCTGGCCAAGGCACTCGCGCCGGAGGGCGTCACCGTGCGCCAGGCCGAGCACGAGGGACGCAAGGCATGCCGTGGTCTGCTGCGCTCCTGGCACCGCGCCGGCCGGTACACGCTCGACCCGCACGAGGACAGCTCCCAGTGCACAGAGCCGAAGCAAGCCGACTTCGAGATTCAGCGGGTGCTCGACCACCACATCACCGCTCTCAACATCTGCCTGGAGAACGGCGACGGCGGCCGCCTCGCCGTGTGGAACATCCAGCCGGACGAGACGAGCAAGCGCCGCCTCGGGCTGCACCACCTCGGCTCGCCCTACCCGATGGACACCCTCGACGGCATCGAACGCCAGTGGATCGACGTCAACGCCGGTGACATCTATGTCTTCAACGGTGCCCATATCCACGCCGTGGAGCCCAACACCGCCGCCGGCAGCCGCCGCACCACCGTCGCGGGCATCCTCGGCTTCATCGACGACGACACGGTCGTGTCGTGGACATGAAAGCACTCGTCCTCGCCGGCGGCACGGGCAGCCGGCTGCGCCCGATCACCCACACCTCGGCCAAACAGCTGGTTCCCGTCGCCAACAAGCCGGTCCTGTTCTACGTCCTCGAATCCATCGTCGAAGCGGGCATCACCGAGGTGGGGATCGTCCTCGGCGACACCGCGGAGGAGATCCGCACGGCCGTCGAACGCGGTGGCTTCGGCGGCCTGGACATCACCTACCTCCCGCAGTCCGCACCGCTCGGTCTTGCCCACGCGGTGCGCATCGCCAAGGACTTCCTCGGTGACGACGACTTCGTGATGTACCTCGGCGACAACTTCATCATCGGCGGCATCACCGACCTGGTGAACGAATTCCGGGTCCGCAGACCCGACGCGCAGATCCTGCTGACCCGCGTCCCCGACCCCACCGCCTTCGGCGTCGCCGAGCTCGACGAGGCGGGCAACGTGGTGGGGCTGGAGGAGAAGCCGGAGAAACCCAAGAGCGACCTCGCGCTGGTCGGGGTCTATCTCTTCACCCCGGCCGTCCATGAGGCCGTACGCGCCATCACCCCCTCGGGGCGCGGCGAGCTGGAGATCACCGACGCCATCCAGTGGCTGATCGACCGGCACCGGGACGTCCGGTCCACGACGATCTCGGGGTATTGGAAGGACACCGGCAACGTCGTCGACATGCTGGAGGTCAACCGCACGGTCCTGGAGTCCATCGAGCCGCTGGTCGCCGGAGAGGTCGACGAGGCCACCGAGATCGTCGGCCGGGTGCGGATCGACGAGGGAGCCGTGGTGCGCCGCTCCCGCATCGTCGGTCCGGCGATCATCGGGCCAGGTGCGGAGATCACCGGATCCTATGTGGGACCTTTCACCTCGATCTCCGAGGAATGCCGCATCGAGGACAGTGAGATCGAGTTCTCGATCGTGCTGCCCGGCTCCTCCCTCACCGGCGTCGGCCGGGTGGAGGCATCCTTGATCGGCCGCAATGTGGAGGTCACCCCGGCCTCCCGTGCCCCCGCAGCGCACCGGCTCATTCTCGGCGACCACAGCAAGGTGCAGATCTCCTCATGACGACCAGGATCCTCGTGACCGGTGGGGCCGGCTTCATCGGCTCCCACTACGTGCGCACTCTCCTCGGTCCCCAAGGGCCGGGCGACGTCCATGTCACGGTGCTCGACAGCCTCACGTACGCGGGCAATCCGGCGAACCTCGACCCGGTGCGGAACCACCCGGGGTTCTCCTTCGTGCGCGGCGACATCTGTGACCCCGGGCTCGCCGGAAAGCTCGTCGGAGAGCACGACCAGGTGGTGCACTTCGCGGCGGAGTCACATGTGGACCGCTCGATCCTCGGCGCCGCCGAGTTCGTCACGACCAACGCGGTCGGGACGCAGAACCTGCTCGATGCGGCCCTGCACACCGGCCTGGGTACCTTCGTGCACATCTCCACCGACGAGGTGTACGGCTCCGTGCCCACCGGCTCCTCACCCGAGTCGGCCCCGCTGTCGCCCAACTCGCCGTACGCGGCGTCCAAGGCGGCCGGCGATCTGATCGCCCTGTCGTACCACCGCACCCACGGCCTGGACGTCCGGGTGACGCGTTGCTCCAACAACTACGGACACCATCACTTCCCCGAGAAGCTCATACCCCGGTTCATCACCTCCCTCCTCGACGGTGGCCGGGTGCCGCTGTACGGCGACGGGCTGAACGTCAGGGACTGGCTGCACATCGACGACCATGTGGCCGGCATCGAACTGGTGCGTACCGGCGGTCTGCCGGGCCGGGTCTACAACATCGGCGGCGGTACCGAAGTGACCAACAAGGAACTCACCGGGCTGCTGCTGGCCGCCTGCGCGGCCGACTGGGACAGCGTCGAGTACGTGGCGGACCGCAAGGGCCACGACCGTCGCTACTCGGTCGACTGGAGCAGGATCCGGGACGAACTCGGGTACCGGCCGCGCAAGGACTTCACCGCGGGCCTGGAGGAGACGGTCCGCTGGTACCGGGACAACCGGGCCTGGTGGGAGCCGCTGATGACGCGAGCCGCACTGTGAGCGAACGAAGGGGGCCCGGGCTGATCCCACAGCCCGGGCCCCCTTCGCGTCGGCGTCATGCCGCAGGTCATCCGTCGGTGTTCACGCGCACCGCCCGTGCACGGACCTGGTCCACCAGCTCCAGCGTCGTCACGGCGTCCGCACGCCACCGGGCCTCCTCCGGGCCGGCTGCCGCCCCGTCGCCGCGCACCGCGGCGGCGAAATCCGCCACACAGCGCAGATCCTGGGCGGCGGCCGGCAGCAGGAACTGCTCGGTGTGGTCCTGCTCTTCCAGCACCAGGACCGGCCGGTGCTGCGCGGACGGGCTGAACGCCTGCTCCGTGCTGATGCGTGCGTGGCTGCCCCACAGGGAGTACCGCGCCGCGTAACTGTGCTCGAAACCGAAGTCGAGCGTCACGAGCACCCCCTCGTTGGAGGCGAGCAGCACCTGCCCGGACAGGTCCAGGCCGTCCGCTGCCCGGGTACGCAGCGTCGCCCCGGTCACCCGGAGCGTGCCGCCGAGAAACCGGATCGCCGTCCGCAGCGGATACACGCCCGCGTCCAGCAGCGCCCCGCCGCCGAGTTCGGGCACGTAACGGATGTCCTGGGCGGGGAGCGGCGGAATGCAGAACGCCGCGTGCAGAGAACGGAGTTCCCCGATCCGCCCGTCGTTCAGCAGCTTCGCCGCCGCCTCGTGCCGGGGGTGGTGGAGGAACATGAAGTTCTCCCGGAGCACCAGGCCGCCCCGTTCGGCGAGCGTCACCAGCTCACGGGCCTCCCGGGCGGTGGTCGCCATCGGCTTCTCGACCAGTACGTGCTTGCCCGCCCGCAACGCCCGGGCCGTCCACTCGTGGTGCAGGGCCGCGGGCAACGGCACATAGACGGCGTCGATGTCGTCACGGGCGAGCAGCGCCTCATAGCCGGAGACGGGTGCGCACCCGAACCGGTCGGCGAACCGGCCGGCCCGCTCGGCGTCCCGTGCGGCAACCGCCACCAGCTCGATGTCCGGGCACTGCGCCATCGCGGGCAGCACCCGTCGCCAGGCGATCGACGCGGCGCCCAGCACTCCCGTCCGCACCGGCCGGCCGGCGGTCACCGCAACGTCCGCAGGGCCGCGACCAGCGTCCTGGCCTGGACGTTCACCTGGCCGCTGTATCTCAGCAGCTCATCCAGCTGACGCTCGGTCATCCAGCGGTGGTCCGGCGTCTCCTCGACGTCGTCGCCGTCCTCCGTCTCGACGATCAGATAACGGCTCTGGGCGTGACGGAAGCGGCCGCCCTCCTCGGAGAGCACGGTGTCGAAGCGGATCCGAGCCGCCGGGTTGTCCAACACCAGGTCCAGATAAGGTGGTTGGGCGGCTGCCGGCAGATGGGCGTAGTTCTCCGGCGTCCACTGCACGGTCGGCCCGAGCTCGACCACGTCCACGAAGCCCGGCTCCACCCGGGCACTCATCAGCGCGTGCGGTACCCCGTCGATCCGCTTCACGAGCATCGCCGCCAGGCCGTGCCCGTGCGGCTGGAGCAGGGGTTGCGACCAGGCCGGGACCTCCCGGCTGTGGGAGCTCACGTTCACCGCCACGATGCTGAAGTAACGGCCGCTCTCGTGCGAGAGCGCGTCCGCCGACCGGTGCCACCCGGCCACCTGGTTCAGCGGCAGCCGCTCGGTGACCACCTCGTGCTCGGCACGACGGCCGGTGAGCCAGCTGCGGATCTCCCGGTCGGGGTGCAGGGCGGCGGCCGGCTCACCGCCGGTGTCCGCGGTGTGCCAGTGGGGCAGACAGGACAGTACGGTGCGCGCGTCCATGTTGATCAGGCTCTCGTGGCGCAGCAGGGAGTGCAGCTGGCCGAGGGTCAGCCAGCAGAAGTCCTCGCCGGCCTCCACCCATGGCCCGGCCTCGACGACCATGTTGCGGTTGCGTTTGCGGTGGAACCACGAGCCCTGTTCGGACTGGAGCACGTCCGCCAGAACCCGGCTCGGTTCCGCCGACCGGAACGCGTCCAGATAGGGAACGGCCGAACCGCCGTGCACCCGGGTGTAGTTGCTGCGGGTGGCCTGCACCGTGGGGGAGAGCTGGACCCCGTTGATGTTTCCGGGCTCTGACTTCGCCTGCATCAGGCAGTGCAGTACGCCGTCGAACTCGCGCATCGCGATGCCGAGTATGCCGAACTCCGGCTGGCTGATGATGGGCTGCGTCCACTCGGCGACCGGGCCGAAGTCGGACCGTACCCGCAGCCCGTGGAGGGAGAAGAACCGTCCGCTGTCGTGCCGGAGGTCTCCGGTTTCCGGATCGAATCCCCACTGCGCCAGCTCGTCGAAGCGGATGCGCTCGACGTTCTGTGCGTGCTTTTGCTGCCGGCCCGCGAGCCACTCGAAGAAGTCGGCCGTACTCGTCCGTACACCCTCGGTGCAGCCTGCGGACAGTGCCAGCCGGGACGACAGGCCGGGATCGGGCAGCCGCAGCCGGCTCGGCGTGATGGTCTGCGTCATCGGGGAATCCCCTCCAGGAAGGTGACCGCGGAGGCGGCCCCGTCCTCCCTGCCGAGCAGCCGGCCCAGCCGGGCGGCGGCGGCCGTCATCGCGGGATCGGTGGCCGCCGTGCGAAGCGCTGCGGCGAGAGCCTGCGCGGTGAGTTCGCGCTGTTTGAGCGGAGCGGGTGCCACGCCCAGGCGGTGCAGATGGTCGCCCCACATCATCTGGTTCACCTCGAACGGACAGATGACCTGCGGAACGCCGGCGGTGAGCGCCGCGTTATGGGCGCCGAGGGAGCCGGAGTTGACGGCCACCCGCACGCGCGGCAGCAGCCACTGGTAGGGGACCTCATCAAGGACGAGGACGTTCTCCGGCGGGTTGTCGATGTCGAGCGCGCCCCAGCCGGCCACGATGACGGCCCGGTATCCGGTCTGCCCCACGGCGTCCAGCACCAGCCGCCGGGTGTGCTCCGGGTCCGTGCCGACCGCGCTGCCGAAGCCGAGGAAGACCGGCCGGTCACCTTCGTCCAGGAAGCGCACCAGCCGCTCCGGAGGCTGCCAGCCGGGGGCGGGTGGCAGATGCCAGAAACCGTCCGTGTGGACCGAGTCGGGCCAGTCGGAACCGGGCGGGAGGACGTGCGGACTGAAGGAGTGCAGAACCGGCGTCGGGGTGCCGTCGGCGCCGTGCCGGAAGTCCAGGAAGCCTTCGCGCGGCGGCAGTCCGAGGGTGTGCTCGCGCCAGTGTACGACCGCCTCGATGACCTCCGGCCCGAGGAAGGTCCTGACATCGGTCCTGCTGTGGTCCTCATGGTCGGAGAACACCGCCGACAGGTGGCCGAAGGAGGGGTAGTCCCGGGAGACGACGAAGTTGGGGTAGAGCGCCCCCAGGACGTGGGGCACGCCCAGCTTCTCCGCGATCTGCGGGACCGCCTCGCGGAAGGCGTGCGAGTGGATGACGATATCGGCACCGTCGGCCGCGGCCTCCCACATGTCCCGCAGCACGGCCGAGTAGAGCGGCAGCATCTCCTGGCGGATCGAGGCCCGCTGCCTGTCGCTCTCCGCGGACGGGCGGTCACTGTTCACCTGTAGCTGCCGGATGTCGGCCCGGGACCGAATCCGCACCGCGCCGTCGTCCAGCGCGGCGAATTCGACGCCGTATTCGGCTGCCAGCGGAGCAAAGAGCCGAGGCGCCGCCAGCACGGCCTTGTGCCCCGCCAGGTCGAGGGCACGGCAAAGAGCCAGATACGGCTGTACGTCGCCCCGATTTCCATAGCAGTAGACCAGTGCCTTCAATGTCGGTGCCTTCCGTGGTCGTCGGGTGGCCCACCCTTTCCAGTGCCGCGCGGCACGCGCAAGAGGCAGCTTCTTGCATACAGAACCGATCCAGCGTCACGCACCCGGCCCGATCTAACGTGACGGCAGCTTTGGGGTCACACCGATGGGAGGACATGGGTCATGAAAGCGTTGATCTATTCCCATGGCAGTCGTGGGGATATGCAGCCGTATCTGGCGCTGGCCTATGCCCTCAACCAAGAGGGGCATTCGGCGACTCTCGTGGGTCCCCGTATGTACGGTTCCTGGGTGAAGGAATACGGCGTGGACTTCGCGCCGGTGAACGACGAGGGGGTCAAGCTCCACTCCCGCCCCGACGTCCGGGAGATCCTCGTCAACAACGAGAAGTCCACGGACGCACATCAAGCGGCCCGGGAGCGCATTTTCAACGAGGTATTTCCCACGCTCTATCCGGTGATGCTCAAAGAGATGTGGGACGCCGCGTCCGGCGGCGCGGACATCGTGATTCATTCGCACTCCTCACGGCAGGCCGTGCACCAGATCGCAGAGAAGCTGGGCGTTCCGCACGTACTCGCCAGCCTCTACCCGCACTTCGTGGCCTCCCGGCGCTATCCCGCGCAGGTCGGCACGTTCGAGGCGCGGCCGGACAATCTGGAACAGCACGCCAGGGCGAACGACAACCCCATCAAGGGGCCGCTGGCCGACCTGTTCGCCCGGTGGCGTACCGACGTGCTGGGGCTTGCGCCACGCGAGGGGTTCCTGGACAACAGGTACCGCGCCGACGGCACGGCGGCGCCCGTTCTGCACGGCTTCAGCCCGCATGTGGTCGAGCCGGCTCCCGACTGGCCGGAGTGGGTGCACACCACCGGCTTCTGGATGCTGCCGGGCAAGCCGGGCTGGCGGCCCTCGGAGCGGCTCCTGCGCTTTCTCGACGACGGGGAGAAACCCCTCTTCATCGGATTTGGCAGCCACTTGGGAATCGATCCGGAAACCACCGGCCGTGCCGTGGTGGAAGCGCTCGGCAGGACCGGGCTGCGGGCGGTCGTCGTCACGGGCTGGGGTGGAGTCGTCATTCCCGACCCGCCCGAGAACATCCTCATCGAAGAGGAGATCCCGTATGACTGGCTGTTCCCGAGGGTGCGTGCGGCGGTTCACCCGGGCGGCACCGGAACACACAATGCGGCACTGAAGGCCGGCATCCCGCAGGTGATCTGCCCGTTCCAGAAGGAGGGGCTGATGTGGGCGAACCATCTGTATGAACTCGGCGTCGCGCCCGCACCGGTCAAGCACCGGGAACTCACCGCGGACAAACTCGCCGCTGCCATCGACCGTGCCACCACCGACCCGGACATCGCGCGCAGCGTCGCCCGTCTCGCGGAGAAGACCGCTCCGGAAAACGGCGCCGCCCACGCGGTCCGCGTGCTGGAAAAGATCGCGGGCTGAAGCGGTCCCCACAAGACCGCAATCAGTGAACCGCAGCCAATGCACAGACAGAGAAAATCCCACACAGGATAGGGCGAGGACATGACCAATCCGTTCGAGAACGCCGAGGGCCGCTACCTGGTTCTGGTCAACGACGAGGGGCAGTACTCCCTCTGGCCGAGCTTCGCCGAGGTCCCCGCGGGCTGGGACGTCGCGCACGCCGAGGACAGCCGTCAGGCGTGCCTCGACCACATCGAGGAGCACTGGACCGATATGCGCCCGCGGAGCCTGGTCCGCCAGATGGCGGGCTGACCGTGCTCGCCTCCTTCCTCACCACCGTGCTGCCGGGCACCGGCTCCGGCACCGTGAGGGTGGTGTGGGGGGAGGCCCCGGCCGGCGACGAACGGCGCGCCACCCACGCCGCACTCGTCCGCGCGGCAGCGGAGATGACGGGCGGCCCCGCCTGCCGGATCCGGCTGGAGTACGAGCCCGGCGGCCGCCCCCGGCTGACCGGGTCCGCGGCCGCACTGCATGCGAGCCTCAGCCACAGCAGGGGCGCCGGAGCGGTGGCCCTCAGTACGCACCGCCCGGTCGGCGTGGACATCGAGACCGTACGCCCGTTCCCCGCCGTCCCGATGGCGCGGCGCTGGTTGGACGAGACTGCCGCTGACTGGGTCGCCAGCAGCCCCCGGCAGGCCAGAATCCGGGCCTTCCTGTGGCTGTGGACCCAGAAGGAAGCCATCGGCAAGGCACGCGGGCGCGGCCTGCGCGACGGCGGCCTCACCCAGCGGATACCGACGCCCCCCGGGGCCCAGCTCCTACGGCCGACCGGTCGGCTGCTGCCGCTGCCGGACGACCCGCAGACCGCCAGCGCGGTCCTGTCTGCCGGCTCCGCGCAGCACGTCCTGGCCGTGGCCGTCAGCAGCGGCTGACCCCACGCACCCCCCACCACACAACAGCACGAGAGGAGCCGGCCAGTGGCGGCGCACGTCCGTGACGAACGAGCCGGCCGCGGCGGCCTGCTGCGACGCGTGGCCGGCTACTGTCTGCGGCACCGCGGCGGGATGCTGCTCTCGCTCATCGGCGCGATCGGCGCCACCGCCGTGGGCGTGGCCGTCCCCCTGATCACCAAAGTGGTCATCGATGACGTCATCATCGGCTCCCGTCGCCCGCTCGCGCCCTGGATCGCGCTGCTCCTCGCGGCGGCGGTCGGCGCGTATGTCCTGACGTTCCTGCGCCGCTACTTCGCGAGTCGGCTCGCGGCGGACGTCCAGCACGACATGCGGTCGGACCTGTTCCGCTCCCTCACACGCCTGGACGGGGTGCGCCAGGACGAACTGAGCACCGGTCAGCTCGTAGGGCGCGCGACGAGTGACCTCAACATGGTCCACGGCCTGGTCGCGGTGGTGCCCGCCATGGTCACCAACATCGCCACCCTCACGGCCGCGGTGACCGTGATGGGCCTGCTGTCCCCCCGGCTCACCCTGGTCGCGCTCGCCATGGTGCCCGCCCTGTGGTTCCTCGCCCGGCGCAGCCAGCCCCGAATGCTGGAGGCCGCCTGGAACGCCCAGGACCAGGCGGCGGCCGTGGCGGGGGTGGTGGACGGTTCCGTCAGGGGCATCCGGGTCGTCAAGGGCTTCGGCCAGGAGCAGCAGGAGATGGCCAAACTGACCGCAGCGGCCCGGCGGCTGTTCGCCGGCCGGGTGCGGGTCCTGCGGCTCACCGCCCGCTATGAACCGGCGCTCCAGGCCGTACCGGCGCTGGCGCAGGTGGGCATCCTCGCCCTCGGAGGGTGGATGGCGATCCGGGGTGAGCTTTCGCTCGGCACCTTCGTCGCCTTCTCCGCCTATCTCACCCAGCTGGTCGTCCCCTTGAACATGCTGGTGGGGCTGCTGACCGTGGGGCAGCAGGGCGCGGCCGCGATCAGCCGGGTCCTCGACCTGGTCGACGCCCGGCCGGACCTGACCGAGGGCACCCGCCGGTTGCCCGAAGGCGAGCCGGTCGCCGTGGAGTTCGACCGCGTCACCTTCGGATACGACCCCGTCCGCCCCGTCCTGGACGGCTTCTCGCTGCGGATCGAGCCCGGCGAGACGGTCGCCGTCGTCGGTCGCCCCGGCTCCGGCAAGTCCACCCTCGCCCTGCTGCTCGGCAGGTTCTACGACGCCGCCGAGGGGTCCGTACGGGTCGGCGACACGGATGTACGGGACCTCACGTTCGACTCGCTGCGCGGCACCCTGGGACTGGTCCCTGAGGAGACCTTCCTCTTCTCCGCCGGGATCCGCGAGAACATCGCGTACGGCCGCCCGGACGCCACCGACGCCGAGATACGCGCCGCCGCCCGCGTCGCGCAGGCCGACGGCTTCATCTCGGCCTTCCCGCACGGCTACGACACCCCCGCCGGCGAAAGCGGCCACGCCCTCTCCGGCGGTCAGCGTCAGCGCATAGCCCTGGCCCGCGCTCTGCTCACCGCACCGCGGCTGCTGGTGCTCGACGACGCGATGTCGGCCGTCGACACCCGCGTCGAGGCGGCCATCCAGGAGGGGCTGCGGGAGCTCACCACGCCGCGCACCACCTTGATCGTGGCCCGCCGGAAATCGACCCTCTCCATGGCGGACCGCATCGCCGTCCTGGACGGCGGACGACTGGCCGACCTGGGCACCCGCGATGAACTCCTGGCACGCTGCGCCCTCTTCCGTGACCTTTTCAACGGTTCGGGAGCCGCGGCCGACGAGGGGGCCGGGGGTGACGCGGACCCGGTCACCACCTCCGGCGCGGCCGCTGCCGAGTCCCCGGAGCGCACGCGAACCGAGCCGGTCCGGCCCGCACATGAGCCCGACGTGGACGAGGCCGAAGCGGCCCGCGACACCGCCGGCGCCTTCGGGTTGCGCGACTTGCTGCGCGGCTTCTGGCTCCCGATCACCTTCGGACTGTTGATGGTCGCCGCCGACGCGATCGGCGGGCTGACCCAGCCTTATGCGGTCCGGCAGGGCATCGAAGCTTCCGTCAGCGCCTCCCCCACCGCCCTGTGGATGTCCTGCGCCGGGGCGCTGCTGATCACCCTGCTCCGCTGGGCCGCCCAGTGGGGAGCCCATCGAGTGACCGGCCGCACCGGCGAGCGCATGCTGTACGCCCTGCGTATCCGGATCTTCGCGCAGCTGCACCGGCTCGGTCTCGACCACTTCGAGAAGGAGGCGGCCGGCCGGACCATGACCCGGATGACCACGGACGTCGACTCCCTCGCCGCGTTCCTGCAGACCGGGCTCATCGCCTTCCTCGTCAGCCTGCTCACCCTGGCCGGCGTCATGGTTGCCCTGCTGCTCGCGGACCCCTGGATGCTCCTGGTCGTTCTGCTCGCGCTACCCGCCCTGTACGCCGCCACGGCGGTGTTCCGCAGGCGCTCCCTCCAGGCGTACCGGCTGGCCCGGGAGCGGACCGCGGTCGTCAACGGCACCCTTCAGGAGTCCGCCGCCGGGATGCGGCTGGCCCAGGCGTTCCGCCGTGAGGACGCCACCGTGCGGCGGTTCACGGAGCACAGCCACGCCTTCCGTCAGGCCCGCGTGCGCTCCCAGTACCTGATGGCCCTGTACTTCCCGCTCATCCAGTTCTTCGGTGCCGTGGTGGCCGCGCTGGTGCTGGCCTTCGGCGCCGGCCGTGTCGCCGACGGCTCCATGGCCATCGGCACGCTCGTGGCGTATCTGCTCTATCTGGAACTGTTCTTCACCCCCGTGCAGCAGATTTCCCAGCTCTACGACAGCTACCAGCAGGCGACGGTGTCCCTGGGCCGGATCAAGGAGATGCTCGAACTGCGCAGCAGCACCGCCGAGACAGCAGATCCCCGTGAAGTGGAGAGGCTGCGCGGCGAGATCGTCTTCGACGATGTGCACTTCTGGTACGGCGCCGACGAGGGAACGGCAGGCTCCCCCGGCCTCCGGGGCGTCACTCTGCGCATCCCCGCCGGCCAGCGGGTCGCCTTCGTCGGCGAGACCGGGTCCGGCAAGTCCACGCTGGTGAAACTGGCCGCCCGGTTCTACGACCCGACCGGCGGCGCCGTCCTCGTGGACGGTACCGACATCCGGGAGTTCGCCCTGGCCGGCTACCGGCAGCGGCTCGGCGTCGTACCGCAGGAGTCCTACCTGTTCGCCGGAACCGTCCGGGACGCCATCGCGTACGGACGTATGGACGCCACCGACGCCGATGTCGAGGCCGCGGCCCGGCAGACCGGCGCCCATGAGGTCATCGCCGGACTCGACGGCGGCTACCGGTACCGGATCGCCGAAGGCGGCGGCAATCTCTCCGTCGGACAGCGGCAGTTGATCGCCCTGGCCAGAGCCCAGTTGGTGCAACCGGACATCCTGCTTCTGGACGAGGCCACCTCCGCACTGGACCCGGCGACCGAGGCATTGGTCAACCAGGCCACCGACCGGCTCACCGCGCGCCGCACGGCGCTGATCGTCGCGCACCGGCTGGCCGTGGCCGCCCGCGCCGACCGCATCATCGTCCTCGACCACGGACGGGTCGGCGAGGACGGCACCCATGACGAACTCCTCGCGGTGGGCGGGCTGTACTCACGGCTCTGGCGCGCCCAGGAGGCGCGGACCACCCCTGCGCCCGTCCCGGCGCTCACCACACCCACCACAGGGCTCCAGACGCAAGGAAGGCTCCTATGACCACCCACCAGCGCATCGTCCTGGCCGAGCCCCGAGGGTTCTGTGCGGGCGTACGCCGTGCCATCGGCATCGTGGAGCGCGCCCTGGACCTGCACGGCGCGCCCGTCTATGTGCGCAAGGAGATCGTGCACAACCACCACATCGTCGGCGAGCTGGAGAAGCGCGGCGCGGTTTTCGTGGACAGCGAGGACGAGGTGCCCGAGGGCTCCGTGTGCGTCTTCTCCGCGCACGGCGTCTCCCCGGCGGTACGGGCCGGAGCGGCCGGCCGCCGACTTGAGGTCATCGACGCCACCTGTCCGCTGGTGTCCAAGGTGCACCAGGAAGCGGTGCGGTTCGCCCGCGACGGCCGGACCATCCTGCTGGTCGGACACGAGCACCACGAGGAGATCGAGGGCGTCCAGGGAGAGGCCCCCGAGCAGACGATCGTCGTCGAGACGCCCCAGGACGTCGAGCGGCTCGACCTGCCCGAGGACACCCCCGTCGCCTACCTCACCCAGACCACGTTGTCCTTCGACGAGACCGCACGGGTCGTCGCCGCCCTGCAACGACGGTTCAGCGACATCGTCGGGCCGCACGGCGACGACATCTGCTACGCCAGCCAGAACCGGCAGAACGCCGTGAAGTCCCTGGCCCACGACAACGACTTGGTTCTCGTGGTCGGTTCACTCAATTCCAGCAACTCCATCCGCATGGTGGAAGTGGCACGCGAGCGCGGCTGCGCCGCCCATCTGGTGCCCGACGCGAGCCATCTCGACGAACGCTGGCTGGAGTCGGTGTCCAGCATCGGCATCAGTTCCGGGGCCAGCGCCCCCGAGGTGCTGGTACGCGGCCTCGTGGACCGCCTCGCCGCGCTCGGCTACACGGACGTCGAGGTGGACACCGGCGCCACCGAGGACGTCGTCTTCGCCATGCCCGCCCGCCTCGCCGACCCGGTCACCGGCCGCGTCCCGCGAACCCCTCTGGCCGACGAGGCCCGTTGACGACCAGCATTGGAAGTGTCATGTCGCCACTCGACTCGATACACGGACCGGCCGACCTGCGGGCCCTGAGCCCGGCAGCCGCGCAGGAACTCGCCCCGCACATCAGGGAGTTCCTGGTGGCGAAGGTCTCCCGCACCGGGGGGCACCTGGGCCCCAATCTGGGCGTGGTGGAACTGACCATGGCCCTGCACCGGGTGTTCGAGTCCCCGCGGGACACCCTCCTCTGGGACACCGGCCATCAGACGTACGTCCACAAGATGCTCACCGGCCGGGCCGCGGCCTTCGACACGCTGCGTCAGCCCGACGGCCTGTCCGGCTACCCCTCCCGGGCCGAGTCCGAGCATGACGTCATCGAGAACTCCCATGCCTCGACGGTCCTTTCGTACGCCGACGGGCTGGCCAAGGCCCGTCATCTCCAGGGTGCCACCGACCGCGCCGTGGTGGCCGTCATCGGCGACGGCGCGCTGACCGGCGGGATGGCCTGGGAGGCCCTCAACAACATCGCCGCCGCACCGCACCGGCCGGTGATCGTCGTCCTGAACGACAACACCCGCTCGTACGCGCCCACCATCGGCGGCCTCGCCGACCACCTGGCCCGGCTGCGCGCCGGGGAGGGCAGCAGCCTGTTCGAGGAGCTGGGCCTGGCCTATTCCGGCCCGATCGACGGCCATGACCTCGGAGCGCTCGAAGCGGCGCTGCGTGACGCCGCCGCGCTCCGCCGCCCGGTCGTCGTGCACTGCGTCACGGAGAAGGGCCGCGGACACGCCCCGGCCGAACAGGACGACGCCGACCGCTTCCACGCGGTGCGGGCCATCGGCTCGACCGGCACCGTCCAGGACCGTACGCCGCAGCCGTCGTGGACCTCGGTGTTCGGGGAGGAACTCGCCGAACTCGGCGCCCGGCGCCCGGATATCGCCGCCATCACCGCGGCCATGCTCAGACCGGCCGGGCTCGCCGAGTTCGCGCGGCGCTTCCCCGAGCGCACCTTCGACGTGGGCATCGCCGAGCAGCACGCCGTCACCTCGGCCGCAGGTCTCGCCCTGGGCGGCATGCACCCCGTGGTGGCGGTGTACGCGACCTTCCTCAATCGGGCCTTCGACCAGCTGCTGATGGACGTCGCACTGCACCGCGCACCGGTGACCTTCGTCCTGGACCGGGCCGGTGTGACCGGCGACGACGGCGCCTCCCACAACGGCATGTGGGACCTGTCGCTGTTCCAGCTGGTTCCCCAACTGCGGGTGGCCGCCCCGCGCGACGGTGTCACGCTGCGCCGGGCCCTGCGCGAAGCCGTCGACGTCACCACCGGCCCGACCGCCATCCGCTTCCCCAAGGGCACGGTCAGCGCTGCCGTCCCCGCCGTCGATTCGGTCGCCGGCATGGACGTGCTCCACCGCACGGGCCCGCCCGACCTGCTCCTCGTCTCCATCGGCCCCATGGCGGACGCCTGCCTGGACGCCGCGGAGCGACTGACCGGCCACGGCGTCGGCGTCACCGTCATCGACCCCCGCTGGATCAAGCCCGTCGCACCCGCCCTGGTCGAGCTGGGGCTGAGCCACCGGACCGTCCTCACCGTCGAGGACAGCGGACGCTCCGGAGGGGCCGGGGCCGCCATCGCGCAGGCACTCGCCGACGCCGGCGCCACCACGCCCGTACGCACTCTCGGCGTACCCCAACGGTTCCTGACGCACGGCAAACGCGCGGACATCCTCGCCCGCAGCGGCCTGACCGGCGAGGGCGTCTTCCGCACCGCCGTCGAGGCCCTGACCCGTCACGACGGCCCTGCCCAGGCCGCCGCCAAGGCCGGCGCAGAACGGTGAGCGCGGCCCGTCCACACCACGCAGCAGACAGCACGAGGAAGAGGAGAGGGCCATCATGACGGTCTCACTCGGTATCCCACCGCTACCGCCGACCACACTCGGAACGCGCCGGAAGACCCGCCAACTCCAAGTGGGCCAGGTTGGTGTCGGCAGCGACTCCCCGGTCTCCGTCCAGTCCATGACCACCACCGTCACCTCCGACGTCAACGCGACGCTCCAGCAGATCGCCGAACTGTCGACGGCCGGCTGCGACATCGTGCGCGTCGCCTGCCCGTCGCAGGATGACGCGGACGCGCTGGCCGCCATCGCCACCAAGTCGCCCATCCCGGTGATCGCCGACATCCACTTCCAGCCCCGGTACGTCTTCGCGGCGATCGAGGCCGGATGCGCGGCGATCCGCGTGAACCCGGGCAACATCAAGAAGTTCGACGACCGGATCAAGGACATCGCCCGGGCGGCGAGCGACCACGGCACCCCCATCAGGATCGGCGTCAACGCCGGCTCGCTCGATGCCCGCCTGCTGGCCAAACACGGCAAGGCGACCCCCGAGGCGCTGGCCGAATCAGCCCTGTGGGAGGCCGCCCTCTTCGCCGAACACGACTTCCACGACCTGAAGATCTCCGTCAAGCACAATGACCCCGTCGTCATGGTCCGCGCCTACGAACTGCTCGCCGAATCCTGCGACTACCCCCTCCACCTCGGCGTCACCGAGGCGGGCCCGGCCTTCCAGGGCACGATCAAGTCCGCCGTGGCCTTCGGCGCGTTGCTGCGCCAGGGCATCGGGGACACGATCCGGGTCTCCCTCTCCGCTCCCCCGGTGGAGGAGGTCAAGGTCGGCATCCAGATCCTCCAGTCGCTCAACCTGCGCCCACGCAAGCTCGACATCGTCTCCTGCCCCTCGTGCGGCCGCGCCCAGGTGGACGTCTACAAACTCGCCGCCGAGGTCACCGCCGCCCTGGACGGCATGGACATCCCCCTGCGCGTCGCCGTCATGGGCTGCGTCGTCAACGGCCCCGGAGAGGCCCGCGAAGCCGATCTCGGTGTGGCCTCCGGGAACGGCAAGGGCCAGATCTTCGTCAAGGGCGAGGTCATCAAGACCGTCCCCGAGTCGAAGATCGTCGAATCCCTCATCGAGGAGGCCCTCCGTCTCGCCGAGTCCGGCGCGATCACGGGGGACGACCGATAGCCCCGCCCCACCTCGCAGCGACGGCGCAGCACCCCGGATCACCGGAGCCCGGCCGGCGACGTCAGATCCAGTGTGGCGCCTCGGGCGATGCTCCCCCCTCGACAGGTCGCAGCCCGGCCCCTCCCGGGCTGCGACCACCGAGCCACGCCGGCAAGTCGGCGAGCGCACCCTGACGACCGGGCCGCCGCCAACGTCCCACGCCAGGCCCGCATCCGTCGCTTCGAGCCGCACCCCCGGGGTGTCCGCTCGGAGCCACAGGGCGCCAAGGATGTCGCCGACGATCCAGCGGGCAGCGGAACCCGGAATGTTGGCGAAGGCGTAGCCGGCGGCCAAGTCCGTGTGATGGACCTCAAGTTCGCGCATCCGCGTCCCCAGCAAGCATGCGGGCGTCCGCAGCTCCCCGGTTCGCAGCGGTACCCGGCGGCCCCAGGCGGCTTCCGGAAGCGATCGCACCGCAGCGTCGAGCCGCGCGGCACTCGACACCACATCGCTGACCAGATCGGCAACAAGGCGCTCAGCCCCGGCCTCGATCTCCGCCTCCCGCGCGTGCGTGCTCGCGTACTGCGGGATCTCCACTCCCGTGCGAGCCCCCGCCGCCGATGTCAGCCGTTCCGCGTCCGGTCCGACGGGCTGGGGGCGGCCGGCGTTCGGACGCCGTTGTACTCCAGCACCGCGTCGAGATATTCGCCGATCGCATCCCGGTTGCGCGCCAGGCACTGGATCCGCTCGGTCATCCGGTCCCGCTCGCGCCGCAGCGTGGCCAGCATCTCGGGCGTGGCGTCGGGAAAGTAGATGGCCCTCGGTTTGTCGAGGCAGGGCAGGATCTGCTTGATGATCCGGGTCGGCAGCCCGGCGTCGAGCAACCCCCTGATCTGCAGGACCCGGTCGACGAAGCGCTCGTCGTACTCCCGGTAGCCGTTCGGGGCGCGATCGGCGGCGATCAGCCCCTGCTCCTCGTAGTAGCGCAGCAGCCTGCGGGGCGTACCGGTCCGCTCCGACAGCTCTCCGATACGCACCAAGCCCTCCTCCCGAGAAGCCGCTCGCTTCTCGCCCTGACTTCCTCGTCCCGACCTTCTCGTCTTGACCTTCTCATCTATGTGAAGGTTTGAGGATATCCATCGAACGCAACCGCACCGCCATCCGCGAGGTGAGTTACCGATGGACCAGCAGCTCTTCGACTACAGCCCCATCGTCGACCGGGAACCGCTCCACTGGCCCGACGGGGCCCGGGTCGCCTTCTACGTCGGACTGAACATCGAGCACTACCGGATCGACCGCCCTTCGACCAGTACCTTCGCGGGCACCGCCCATCTGACCCCGGACCCGCTGAACTACGGGTGGCGCGACTACGGCCCCCGGGTCGGCTTCTGGCGCCTGCTCAAGGCCCTGGACCGGCATCACATCCGCGCGAGCGTCCTGCTCAACTCCGATGTCGTCGACCACTATCCGCAGATCATCGAGGCGGGCCGGGAGCGGGACTGGGCCTGGCTCGCACACGGGAAGAACAACTCCGTCCTCCAGCCCGACGTGGCCCCCGAGGAGGAGCGCGCCTACCTCACCGAGGTCGTCGACACCATCGAAAAGGCCACCGGAAAGCGGCCGCGCGGCTGGATGGGACCGGCGCTCACCGAGTCCTTCCGGACCCCGGAGCTCCTCGCCGGGCTCGGCCTGAGCTATGTCCTCGACTGGACGAACGACGACCAGCCCTACCGGCTGAACGTGCCCGGAATGCTGAGCGTGCCCTATTCCGTCGAGCTGAACGACATCGGCCTGTTCGTCGGCAAGCACCTCAGCGGCCCGGACTTCGTCCACATCGTCAAGGACCAGCTGGACCAGCTGTACGAGGACGCGGTCGCCGGCGGGCGCGTGATGGCGCTGGCCCTGCACCCGTTCGTCATCGGCCAGGCGTTCCGTTACAAGTACCTCGACCAGGCCCTGGAGTACGTGGCCAACCACCCCGGCGTGTGGCTCACCACCAGCGACGACATCGCCGACCACTACGCCCGGACGGTACGCCCGGCGAGGTGATGCCGGAGCCGGCGGTGACCGCGCCGACGGTCGCCGCCGGCAGGGCACGGCGTCAGCGCGGACAGCGATCCGTCTGCGGATCGCTCGATTGCGGTCCTTCGGTGGTGCGAAGGACACCCGACGGAGGCAGGTGGCAACAGAGCGCGGCATGCATCACCCTTGACGCGGTCCGGCGGCGGCTCGACACTCAAAGTGGGAACCCTAGTGAACGGGTGGGAAATCATGGGGCCGACGAGGCTGGACTCCGACCGCGCTGTGTGCGCGGCCCAGCCGCTTCCCCTCTTGACCTCGCGCAGGCACATCGATCTCCTGCGCGTCTCCAGCGCGACAAGTCCTCTCCGCTGAGGCGGTAGCGACTCCCCTCGCGCCGGCCCCCATCCCGCGGCGAGCCTTCCTCGCACCCGGGCCTGTGCCGAACGGCGTCCGCTGCCCCTGCCTGCAGTCTCCTTCCTGCTGCCATCTGCCTGCCGTACGTCGTCCTCCTGCACATACGCCTGCTAGGCCCGCGAGAGCGGGCCAGGATCCCAGGGAGTCGCATGTCCGCCATGTCCCAGACCACCGCGCTGTCGCTTCGGGGCCGTATCGGATGCGATGTGCGCAGCGGCCACTACGCCGTGCCGCACCGCTACCGTCTGCACCTCTCACTGTCTTGTCCGCGCGGTCTCGAAATCGCCGTCACCCACAGCCTGCTGGGCCTCCATGACGTCCTCCCCGTGGCGCTGCTGCCCGCGGTTCCCGACGGGCCGGGTGACGGCTACACCGCGCTGCGCCCCCTGTACGAGGCCAGTTCCCACCAGCATCCCGGACCGGCCGCGGCACCGGTGCTGAGCGACGGATGGACGGGCCGGATCGTCAGTACGCACGCCCCTGACATCCTGCGCGACCTGGCCGAGCGGTTCGGTGGCCAGGGGCCCGAGCTGTACCCGGTCCACGCCAGGAGCGACATCGAGGCGGTCGGGAGGCTCTGCGAGCAGGACATCAGCGATGCGGCGCAGCGTGCCGGGCGGCTCGGCATCGGCAGCTCGGACCACGGGGCGGCGCTGGACACCCTGCTCCTCGCGCTGGAGTCGCTGGAGCGCCGACTGGCCGACCGCGACTACGCACTGGGCGGCGAGGTCACCGCTGCCGACGTCCGGTTGTGGGTGACTCTCGTCCAGCTCGACACGGTGCACCGGTGGCATCTGGACGCGGCGGCAGTACACCGCATCGCCGCCCACCGGCGGCTGTGGTCGTACGCGCGACGGCTGGCCACCCTTCCGGCCTTTGGTTCCCACCTCGACCTGGACGGCATCGCGCGACGGCACCATGCGCGCTGCAAGGGCCAAGAGGCCGCAGGGGCGGCGGTGCAGATCGTGGACTGGTCGACGGCGCACACGCCCGGACGGCCCGTCACACGCCACCACCGCTGAACTCCACACCCCACCAACGCTGAACTCCACGCCCGCCGAAGCACAGGGCGGTCCCGGTGGACGCCGAGCCGGGGCCGAGACAGGCTGACGCCGTCCACTGACACAGCCACGACCACGGCCACAACCACGACCTGAGCGAACCCCACGTCGGCTTCAGTACACGTCCCGGACATACCGCTTGTCGGCGGCGAGTTGCTTGACGTATGCGGCCGCCGCTTCCGGGGAGAGGCCGCCATGGGTGGTGGCTACGTCACGGAGGGCCCGGTCGACGTCCTTGGCCATACGGGAGGCGTCGCCGCACACGGCGAAGTGGGCGCCGTCCTGGAGCCACGACCACAGTTGGGGGCCGTGTTCGCGTATGCGGTCCTGGACGTAGATCTTTGCCCGCTGGTCACGGGAGAAGGCGGTGTCCAGTCGGGTGAGCGTGCCGTCCTCGCGGAAGGAGGTCAGTTCTTCTTCGTAGTAGTAGTCCGTGGCGCGGTGCTGTTCCCCGAAGAACAGCCAGTTGGGCGCTTGGTGGCCGCGGGCCCGGCGTTCCTCCAGGAAGCCGATGAAGGGGGCCACTCCGGTCCCGGGGCCGACCATCACCATCGGGGTGGCGGGGTCGGCCGGAGGTCGGAAGTGCGGGGAGCGCTGGACGAAGACCGGCACGGGGGCGTCAGGGGCGGCGTCCGCGAGGAAGGGCGAACACACGCCCTTCCGAGGGCGGCCGTGCACGCTTTCGTACCGCACGACGGAGACCGTCAGTGACACCTGGCAGGGGTCGGTCAGCGGGCTGGACGATATCGAGTACAGGCGCGGCTGGAGGGGTTTGAGGACCTGGGCCCACTCCTCGGCGCCGGCGCGCACGGGGTACTCGGTGAGTACGTCGATCGCCTGCCGGCCCCAGCACCACTGGGCGAGCTGGCCCTTGTTGTCCGGCCGCAGCAGCTTCTTCAGGTCGCGGTCGCCGGTGCGGTCGGTGACGAATTGCAGCAGGGCGGGGGTGATTCTCGTGATGTCGAAGTGGTGGTGCAGGGCTTCGGCGAGGGGGACGTCCGTGCCCTCGGGTCCCGTGCTGCCCGTGGTGCCGGTGCCGCGGACCTCGATGGGCGCCTGTGGGTCCAGGCCGCTGATTGCCAGCCATTCGGCCACCAGATCAGGGCAGTTGACGGGGCGCACGCCCAGCGCGTCGCCGGCCTCGTAGGTGAGCGGTGTCTCGCTGTCGCGGGCGTCGAAGGTGAACTGACGGACTTCCTTTCCGGCGCCCGGGAGGCTGAGCAGTCGGTTTCCGGTGAGCCGGGCAACGACGGCGGCCGGCTTGCTGCGGGCCGGGCGGGGCGCCGCCGGGGCGGCGGGCGCAGGGGCGGCGACCGGGGCGGAAACAGGGGCGGCCGACGGGCCGGTCAGGGTCGTCAGGACCTCGTCGAGCCAGGCGTGGGCCGAGGGTTCGAAGTCCGGTTCGCAGTCGATGCGCTGGGTCAGGCGTACGGCTCCCAGTTCGTCCAGGCGCCGGTCGAGGCGGCGGCCATGGCCGCAGAAGTCGTCGTACTGGGAGTCGCCGAAGGCGAGTACGGCGTAGCGGCGGCCGTCCAGACGGGGCAGGTCGGGTTCGGCCAGCGCGTCCCAGAAGCCGGAGCCGTTGTCCGGTGCGTCGCCGTCGCCGAAGGTGCTGGTGATGAGCAGCAGGTCGGCGGCGGGCGGCAGGGCCCGCGGGTCGGTGGTGTCCATTCCCAGCAGAGCGGCGCGGTGTCCCGCCTCGGTGAGACGCTCGGCCGTGGCGGCCGCGAACTCCTCGGCGTTGCCGGTCTGCGAGGCCCACAGCACCACGACCTCCCGGCCGGCCGGTGCGCTCAGCGCCGGCTCGGACGTGGTCTGCGGGGTACGGGAGTACAGGCCGGCGAGCACTCCGTTGACCCACCGCGCGTGTTCCTCGGTGAAGGGTGCCCCCGGCGGCAGGACGGGCACACCCGGCGCGCCGGCCCGCAGCCCGCCGAGGAAGCCGACGAGGTACTGCCGTTCGTGCTCGGCGAGTACGGGGGGCGGAGTGCTGTCGAGCCCGAAGACGTCCGCCGCCGGGCCGGACACGGCATCGGTGGGGAGGGCCGCCGGCGCGGTGGGCGCGGGGAGCGGCGCCGGCGCGGGCAGCGGAGCGGGCGCGGTCACCACCGGGGCGGCGACCTTGGCCAGCGTCACCGCGCACACCTTGAACTCGGGCTGGAAGGAGATCGGGTCGACCGCGTCGTTCGTCACGGCGTTGATGCTCAGGTACTCGCCGAACAGGTCGTTCCAGTGGAACGGCGCGAAGCAGCATCCGGGACGGACCCGGTCGGTCACGACGGCCGGCAGGACGGCCCGGCCGCGGCGGGAAGCGACCTCGACCGAGTCGCCCTCCTCGACGCCGAGCCGTTGTGCGTCCTGCGGGTGCACCTCGACGAAGGGCGCGGGGTTGAGCTTGTTGAGCTTGGCGACCTTCCCGGTCTTGGTCAGCGTGTGCCACTGGTGCTGCAGACGCCCGGTGTTCAGCACGAAGGGGAAGTCGTCGTCCGGCATCTCGGCGGCGGGAAGGTGCGGGCGGCCGAAGAACACCGCACGTCCGCTCGGGGTCGGGAAGACCGGGCCGTCGCCGTCCTCGGTGACGTACCGGACGGGGTTGCGGTCCGGGCCGTCCTCGCTCGCCGCGGGCCACTGGACGGGGGTGGAGCGCAGCCGTTCATAGGTCACGCCCCGCAGGTCGTACCCGGTGGCCGGGTTCCGGGCACGCTTGATCTCCTCGAAGACCTCTTCGGCGCTGTCGTAGGTGAACGCCTTCTCGTAACCCATCTCGCAGGCGATCCGTGCGATGAGCCGCCAGTCGGCCATCGCCTCGCCGGGCGGATCGGCCGCCTGCCGGGCGAGGGTGAGGTTGCGCTCGCTGTTGATCATTACGCCGTCGGCCTCGGTCCACAGAGCGCCGGGCAGGACGGTGTCGGCGTAGGCGTTGGTCTCGGTCTCGGCGAAGGCGTCCTGGGTCAGCACGAACTCCGCCGCCTCCAGACCTTCGATGACCGACCTGCGGTTGGCGACCGAGGCAACGGGGTTGGTGCAGATGATCCAGCAGGCCCTGATGTCACCGTCGGCCATCCGCTGGAACATCTCGACGGTGCCCTGGGCGGAGCTGTCCTTGCGCAGCGTGCCGGGCTCCAGCTCCCACAGGTCCTCGATGAACGCGCGGTCCTCGTCGACGAGCACGGACCGCTGTCCCGGCAGGCCGGGCCCCATGTATCCCATTTCGCGGCCCCCCATGGCGTTGGGCTGACCGGTGAGGGAGAACGGGCCGCTGCCGGGGCGGCATATCGCGCCGGTGGCCAAGTGCAGGTTGATCAGTGCGTTGGTGTTCCAGGTGCCGTGGGTGGACTGGTTCAGCCCCATGGTCCAGCAGCTCATCCACTCCCCGGCTTCGCCGATCCAGCGCGCTGCGGTACGGATGTCCTCCTCGGGGATGCCGGTGGCCTCGGCGACGGCCGCCGGCGGGTAGTCCGCCAGGAACTCCGGCATCGCCTCCCAGCCCTCGGTGTGGTCGGCGATGAAGCCGGCGTCCGTGTGGCCGTTCGCCACGAGCTGCTGCAACAGGCCGTTGAGCAGGGCCAGATCGGCGCCCGGCCGGATCTGCAGGAAGAGGTCGGCCTTCTCGGCTGTGGCGGTGCGGCGCGGGTCGACGACGATCAGTTTGGCACCGGCCTTCATCCGTTCCCTCATGCGCAGGAAGAGGATCGGATGGCAGTCGGCCATGTTGGAGCCGATGACGAGGAAGACGTCGGCCTTCTCGAAGTCCTGGTACGAGCCGGGCGGGCCGTCGGCGCCGAGCGACAGCTTGTAGCCGCTGCCCGCACTGGCCATGCACAGACGTGAGTTGGACTCGATGTGCGAGGTGCGCACGAATCCCTTGGCGAGCTTGTTCGCCAGGTACTGCGCCTCCAGGCTCATCTGTCCGGAGACATAGAACGCGACGGCGTCCGGACCGTGCTCCTCCGCGATCGTCCGCAGTCGCCGGGCGGCGTCCGTGATCGATGAGTCCAGCGCGGCCGGCGCGAGCTCCGCGCCCCGCTCGGCGCGCACCAGCGCGGAAGTCAGCCGTCCGGGGGCGGCGAGCATGTCGGCGGTCGTCGCACCCTTGGTGCAGAGCCTGCCGAAGTTGGCGGGGTGGGTCCTGTCGCCCGATGCCTTGAGGACCGTGCGACGGCCGTCGGGGCCCGTCGCCACGTCGAGGAGCATGCCGCAGCCCACCCCGCAGTACGAGCAGACCGTGCGCACCTGGTCGGTAGCGGTGCCGGTCCGTGGGCCCTCTACGGTCACGGACTTCCCTTCTCGCGAGCTGATCGTGCGGCCCGGTCCGCCGACCGGGCTGTGCGTATCGACCGTACGAAATGCCCGTTACACCGAGGTCACGCGTGCGGATCACGGGCCGTAACACGCGACACACTTCGACCGGATCGGCACTGTGAGGTACGGGGCGGGAGGGGGGAGGCGGGAGCGATGGCACCGCAATGCCAGGCATTGACGCGACGCTACCTTCAATTCATTGGGTCGATTAGCCTGAAAGTCGACATGCTGATGGTTCGCGGGGGGGGCGGCCCGGATTGCCAGGTGCCGGTCGCAGGTGACATCGACTCCGGCGACCGCGGCATGAAGATCTCGACGCGCCCTGCCCCTTCGAGGCCGCACTGCCCGGCGCCCCCGCACCGGCGCTCTGCCGGTTGTCCACACGGCCGAGCGCCGTAAGGAGCCGCCGGACCACAGCCTTGACAGGCCCCTGCGCGGGGAGAAACCTGGTCTTTCCGGCGATTGCCAGAGTTCGGGGGAAACGGGGGAAACATGGTGGGGTACACGTCTACGCGCGTGACGCACGGGATACCGGATCCCGGCGCAGCACCCGGATCGGCTCAGCACTCCGCACCCATATTTCGCGCTCCGTCCGGCCGCACGACGCCGTTCCGCGCCACGACAGGCCAACGCCTCCATCGCGCAGCGGCGATCGGCGCCACCCTGACCCTCGCGCTGTCCCTCGCCGCCTGCTCCTCGGACGCCGACAGCGGCGGCGGCCGCCCGGTGGCCGCCGCGCCCCCCGCCACCTCCCCGACACCGACCGCCGACCCCGACCGCTACCGCGGCGCACTGACCGCCGCCCTCGGACCGCTGAACAACGCCCTACGCACGGTCGACGACGCACGGGACGGCAAGCCGCTGAATACCGCGCTCGACGTCGCGGCGACGAAGGCCGACGCCGCCGCCGACGCCCTGGACACCGCCGAGACGCCGGACGACGCCATGACGGGCAACGGCCAACTCGCCGCCTCGCTCCGCGCATTGGGCCAGGACCTGCGGAGCGCCCGCGGCGACGGCAGCCGCTGCGCCACCTCGCCGCGCGTCGAGTTGAGGTCCGCCGAGAGCCCGGAGAACGCCGAGGAAGCGGCGCGCGCGCTCACCGCCCTCGGCTACGACGCCCGGCTCCGGCTGCCGCGCACGGAAGAGGCCAGACACCGGCGCCTCGCCAACGGCGCCTTCGTCCGCGACGGCAGCCGGGGCGGTCTGGGCCGCCTCACGGTCAAGAACGGCACCAGCAGCGACGCGGTGGTGACACTGACCCGCAGCGGGCGGACGGCGTTCTCGGTGTACGTCCGCAAGAGCTCCGAAGCGACCGTACGCAGCGTCAACAGCGGCTCGTACACGGTGTACTTCACCACCGGCGAGGACTGGAACGGCGGCAAGCGGTCCTTCACCCGCGAGTGCAGCTTCGAGAAGTTCGACGACCAGGCGAACTTCCGGACGATCCGGGTCGCGGGCGGCACCCAGTACACGGTGCTGACCTTCAGCCTGAACAAGGTCGCCGGCGGTAACGCCTCCACCAGCCAGGTGCCGCCGGGGGACTTCCCCTCGTAGCGCGCCGGACGGACACCACGGCCCCTGAGCGCCGAGGTCGTCGCGGAGGTCGGGGGCGGGCTTGAGCAGCCGTCCCCGACACCTCCCGCCGCCGAAGCCTCTGTATCGTGACGCCCCGTGGGCGACAGCACGTTGTGGACTCTGGCGATCGCGGCGCTGACCGGCGGCACCGCGGTCCTCGCCAGCTGGGTGACCAGCCGCGGCAGCACCCGGGCCGCCACGATCCAGGCCGAGATCGCCGCCGCCTCCTCACGCGCCGAGCGGCTGCGCGAGAGCCGGCGTACCGCCTACCTGGACCTCATCGAACAGACCCACCGCATCGGCGAGTTGTACTGGGAGATCTCGGCCGCGCTCCGCCTTCCCGGCTCCGACTCCCGTACGGAGAGCCTCCGCGTGCTGCACGACCGGGAAGTCGCCGAATACGCGAAGATCCGCCGCTGCGCGCGCGTCGTCGAACTGGAGGGCCCGCCCACCGCCGCGGCCGCCGCGCACTCCCTGCAGAAGGCGACCGGCCCCTTCTATGAGGCGCTCAAGGCCGAGCTGACCGGCGCCCCGGACGCCCACCCCGATTTCGACGCGGCGTACAGCCCCTTCTGGGAGGCGCTGGAGAACTTCGTGGACGCGGCGCGCGACGCCCACCAGACCGACTGAGCGCCCCCTACAGCTGCCGCCGGAAAACCGGTCAGCCCAACGAGGTTGCCCGCTGGTGCAGTACGCCTGGAACGGCGCGCAGCAGCAACTGGAGCACTGAACCCCGGCCGACTGCCCGCCCGGCCCCGAGCCGCCGCGTCAGGTGAACTCTTCGGCTCGCGCCAGGGGCAGCAGCTCCCGGATGTCATGGGGCAAGGAGTGGCTCAGCTTCTCCATCAGCTCCGGTGAGAGCGCGGCGTCCAGCACCTCGAAGACCGCCGTCGCCTCCTGGAGGGCGGCTTCCTCCGAGACCCCGCCGCGCCAGGCGACACGGCCCGCGAAGATCGTCAGGTCGAAGCGCTCGCCCCCGCTCGGCCGGCCCTCGGCGGGAGAGTGTTCCTCCGATACCCGCAGCATCGGCTCTGCTATCTCGTGCGGCAGTTGTGCGGCCAAATGCTGTGCCAGGCCGGCCGGCACCCGCTCCGCCACCGTCTCCAGCGTCGCCCGTACTGCTCGTTCCGCCCTCCCCCGGTCCGGGAGCGCGGCGCGCGCCTGCACCAGACCGAGCAACTCGTCATGCTGCATGATCCTGTCTCCGTTCCCGAAGAGGGGCGGCGCCGGGAACGTCGCCGGTCCCTCCGCTCCGCTGGCCGGCAGCCGCTGCCACGCGGCCCTCGTACGTGCACCGGGCGGGTTTCCCCTGCGCCTCGGCCGAAACCGCTGCCGGCGCCCGAATGACCGGATGCCGTCGCCCGCCCGGCGAAGGACGTCCTGCCCGGCGGGGCGTGGCAGCCGGGCTCGCCCGCCGCCGGCCTCCCGCCGAAAATCTTGATGCCCCACCCGACGTGCGCGGCCAGGTCCGCCGCCCCTCCGCGAACGCCTCGCGGAGGGGGCGTGACGATCTGCGTGAACGGGCCCATGACGACGCTCCGTCAGACAAAGCTGTACGCGGGCAGAGGGCCGCGGAGCCGGAAGGCGAAGTCCTCGCCCAGCTCTGCGGCCAGTTCCTTCTCGGCGGAGACGAAATTCTCCGCGCGGCCGCCTTCCACCAAGAAGGACACCGTAAGGAAGTCCGCTCCGGTCGGCTGCGAGACACGCTCCTCGCGGGCCAACCGGCCGAGAGCGCCGATGACTTCCGTCGCCTGCTTGTCCTGGCGTGCCCGCACCTCTCGGGCGATCAGTTCCCCGAGGGCGACCGGCAGGTCGGGGCGGCCGCGGCCGCTCTTGATCTCCTCGTTGAGCCCGCGCGCCTCCTCGGAGTCCAGCAGGATCTGACGCAGCAGCGACTCCTCGTCCTGGGTGGCCTTCAGGTGGTATTCGGCGCAGCCCTGCAGAACACGCAGCCGGGTGGTGTACTTCTCCGCGCGCTCCTCCAACGCCGCCCTTACGGCGTCGTCGTCCGCTGCGGTGAGGCCGAACTGCAGTGGCAGGAGCGTGCCGTCGGCCATCAGCCGTTCCTGGACGGCCTGGTGGGCGGCGAGGTCGCGGCGCTTGGGACGCAGGCCCTCCGGCGTGTCACTGACGACCGCGGCGAGCTTCCCACTCCGCACGGTGCGGAGGGTGGAAGGCTGGTCGCCTACCCCGTCGAGGTCGTCCAGACGCTGCGGATGCGTGGTCGCGACGATCGAGTAGACATACACGACCATGGCTGTTCCTTCACTCGCCGACGAAGTCGGTCAGCTGGGAGGGGGCTTGGCGCCCGGCCTCCGGGTCGAGGCGATTGCAGGCCGCTGCCAGGCGCAGGTAGGTGCCCACGTTCGCGCCGGCGGTGCGGGCGTCGATCTTGAGCAGCTCGGTGCCCACCAAGGACACACGCACGAACACGTCGATGACCAGGCCACGATCGAGAATCAGATCCAGGATGTCGTGGAGATTCCCGGTTCCGGCGCCCCCGCCCCGCGACATCGTTCCTCCGCTGTGCGGCACCACAGTCACACTGCCTCCTTCCTCGGCTCACCACGCCTCGGCGGAGGTGGCCCTCTCTCTCGCCCTGCGGACGACGGTCCGGTGGGCTCCCCAGGCCGTCACCTGTCACGATTGATCCGGCCTCGTGTGCAGCGGCGGGGTGCGTTCGTAGGGGACCCGCCCCAGGAGTTCCTGGAGTCGTCCGGCCGCGCGCGCATGGCCCGCGGTTCCGAAACGCGGCAAGATCCACGCTCACATGGCTCTCTCGCAGGCTGCTGACCCGCACGCCCCAGCTGCGTTCGGCGGTCTGCTTGCCGGTTCTGCGCCGGCCACGGTCCGGGTCGCCCTCTTCGCTTGCGGCCATGTTCTCTCTCCGATATCGGAGGCGACATGCTGCCCGCGCCCTCTCCCAAGAGGCGCTTTTCACGCATATACGACACTACATGACACAAGACCCCAAATGGCGTACAGCGATGCGTAACCCACCCAGCGCGACCGCGCCCCCTCAACCCCCGGAGCGGCGTTGCACCGACAGCGTCGGGACCCGGACACGGGGGCGGCGACAGCCGCCCGCGGCCCTCTCGACGCCGGCACCGAGCGGGCCGCGTCGACGACCTACCCCACCGCCGGGCGCGAGGCGGGCACTGCATCGCAGGTCACGGAGCCCCCGCGGAGCGGACGCCGGCCGCCGCCCGCGCGCGGTGACGACTTTGTGCCACGGGTGGGCAGGGCCCTGTGCCACGGGGGTCGGACACGGGATATCTTGATGTCGAGCAATGTTGCAGACGTGGAGCGGAGCACCGGTGACTGACTCGACCATCATCTATACGCACACCGACGAGGCCCCGGCCCTGGCGACGTATTCGTTCCTGCCTGTGATCGAGGCGTACGCCTCGACGGCCGGGGTGAGCGTGGAGAGCCGCGATATCTCCCTTGCGGGACGGATCATCGCCGGCTTCCCCGAGCGTCTTGAGCCGGGCCAGCGCGTCGATGACGCGCTCGCCGAGCTCGGCGAGCTGGCGAAGACGCCCGGTGCGAACATCATCAAGCTGCCGAACATCTCGGCGTCCATCCCGCAGCTGAAGGCGGCCATCGCCGAGCTGCAGGAGCAGGGCTACGCGCTGCCCGACTACCCGGACGACCCGAAGACCGACGAGGAGAAGGACGTCCGCGCGCGCTACGACAAGGTCAAGGGCAGCGCGGTCAACCCCGTCCTGCGCGAGGGCAACTCCGACCGCCGCGCCCCCGCCTCGGTGAAGAACTACGCCAAGGCGCACCCGCACCGCATGGGCGCCTGGACGGCCGACTCGAAGACCAACGTCGCGCACATGGACACCGACGACTTCCGCTCCACCGAGAAGTCCGCGATCGTCCCCGAGGACGGCTCGCTGCGGATCGAGCTGGTGGGCGACGACGGCAGCACCACCGTCCTGCGCGAGTCGGTACCCGTCCTGGCGGGCGAGGTCGTCGACGGCTCCGTCATGCGGGTCGCGGTGCTGCGTGAGTTCCTCACCGCGCAGATCGCCCGCGCCAAGGCCGAGGGCGTGCTGTTCTCGGTGCACCTGAAGGCCACGATGATGAAGGTCTCGGACCCGATCATCTTCGGCCATGTCGTGCGGGCCTTCTTCCCCAAGACCTTCGCCGCGCACGGCGAGGCGCTCGCCGCGGCCGGCCTGACCCCGAACGACGGGCTCGGCGGCATCCTCAAGGGCCTGGAGTCGCTGCCCGAGGGTCCGAAGATCAAGGCGTCCTTCGAGGCGGAGCTCGCCGAGGGCCCCGAGCTGGCGATGGTCGACTCCGACCGCGGCATCACCAACCTGCACGTCCCGAGTGACGTCATCGTCGACGCCTCCATGCCGGCGATGATCCGCACCTCCGGCCACATGTGGGGCCCGGACGGCGGCGAGGCCGACACCCTCGCCGTCATCCCCGACAGCAGCTACGCCGGCATCTACCAGGTCGTCATCGACGACTGCCGCGCCAACGGCGCCTACGACCCGTCGACGATGGGCTCGGTGCCCAACGTCGGCCTCATGGCGCAGAAGGCCGAGGAGTACGGCAGCCACGACAAGACCTTCGAGATCCCCACCACCGGTACGGTGCGGGTCGTCGACGGCAACGGCAACGCCGTGCTGGAGCACGTGGTCGGCGCGGGCGACATCTGGCGCATGTGCCAGACGAAGGACCTGCCGATCAGGGACTGGGTCAAGCTCGCCGTCTCCCGGGCCCGCGCGACCGGCAACCCGGCCGTGTTCTGGCTCGACGAGGGCCGCGCGCACGACGCGAGCCTCATCGAGAAGGTCAAGACCTACCTCCCCGAGCACGACACCGACGGCCTGCAGATCGAGATCATGGCACCGTCCGACGCGATCGCGTTCTCGCTGGAGCGTATTCGCCGCGGCGAGGACACCATCTCGGTCACCGGCAACGTCCTGCGTGACTACCTGACCGACCTGTTCCCGATCCTTGAGCTCGGCACCAGCGCCAAGATGCTCTCGATCGTCCCGCTCATGAACGGCGGCGGACTGTTCGAGACCGGCGCCGGCGGCTCCGCGCCCAAGCACGTGCAGCAGCTCGTCAAGGAGAACTACCTGCGCTGGGACAGCCTGGGCGAGTTCCTGGCCCTGGCCGTGAGCTTCGAGCACCTCGCGCAGACCACGGACAACGCGCGTGCCCAGATCCTCGCCGACACCCTCGACCGCGCGACTGCCACCTTCCTGGAGGAGGACAAGTCGCCGAGCCGGAAGCTGGGCGGCATCGACAACCGCGGCAGCCACTTCTACCTGGCGCTCTACTGGGCGCAGGAGCTGGCGAAGCAGACCGAGGACGCACCCCTCGCGGAGGCGTTCGCGGCCCTGGCCAAGACGCTGAAGGAGCAGGAGCAGACGATCGTCGACGAGCTGATCGCGGTCCAGGGCTCCCCGGCCGACATCGGCGGCTACTACCACCCCGCCGCGTCCAAGGCCGCCGCCGTCATGCGCGCGTCGAAGACCTTCAGCCAGGCCCTTAAGAACCTCGGCTGACAAGGCGACCGCGGAGGGAGGGGCCCCAGAGGTGCGGTCATCGCCCCGAAGTGATCCCCGCTGCCCCCTGGGGCCCCTCACCTCCGCAGCAGCTCCGCCCCGGCAGGCACGCACCCGCCGGGGCGGAGCTGTGTCCGCAAGCGCACACCCCGCAGGGCGCACCCACGCACCCATCGCCACGAATCACCACAACTCCACCTCTGTGCCCACGAAGCTACCCCTGCGCCGCGCCGGTGTGACATGGCGCCCGATCACGGCATCCCTCCCGGGCGATACCGATTGAATGATCGAAAAAGCAGGGCGATAGCATATGAGCACCGCCTAGCTCGAAAGATAAACCTGTGACTGTCAATGACGACTCGTTCACCAACTGGAAAAACCGCGAGGAGATCGCGGAGTCGATGATCCCGATCATCGGGAAGCTGCACCGGGAGCGGGACGTCACGGTCCTGCTCCACAGCCGCTCCCTGGTGAACAAGTCGGTGGTCAGCATCCTCAAGACCCACCGGTTCGCCCGCCAGATAGCCGGCGCGGAACTCTCGGTCACCGAGACGCTGCCGTTCCTGCAGGCTCTCACCACGCTCGATCTCGGCCCGTCCCAGATCGACATCGGCATGCTCGCCGCGACGTACAAGACCGACGACCGCGGTCTGTCCGTGGCCGAGTTCACCGCCGACGCCGTCGACGGCGCCACGGGTGCCGACAAGATCGAGCGCCGCGAGCCCCGCGACGTCGTCCTCTACGGCTTCGGCCGCATCGGCCGCCTCGTCGCCCGCCTGCTGATCGAGAAGGCCGGCTCCGGCAACGGCCTGCGGCTGCGCGCCGTCGTCGTCCGCCAGGGCGGCGAGCAGGATCTCGTCAAGCGCGCCTCCCTGCTGCGCCGCGACTCCATCCACGGCCAGTTCCAGGGCACGATCACCGTCGACGAGGCGAACAGCACGATCATCGCCAACGGCAACGAGATCAAGGTCATCTACGCCAACGACCCGTCCGAGGTCGACTACACGGCGTACGGCCTCAAGTACGCCATCCTCATCGACAACACCGGTAAGTGGCGCGACCGCGAGGGCCTGTCGAAGCACCTCCGCCCCGGCATCGACAAGGTCGTCCTGACCGCACCGGGCAAGGGCGACGTTCCCAACATCGTCCACGGCGTCAACCACGACACCATCAAGCCGGACGAGCAGATCCTCTCCTGCGCGTCCTGCACCACCAACGCGATCGTCCCGCCGCTGAAGGCGATGGCGGACGAGTACGGTGTCCTGCGCGGTCACGTGGAGACCGTCCACTCGTTCACCAACGACCAGAACCTGCTGGACAACTACCACAACTCCGACCGCCGCGGCCGCTCGGCGCCGCTCAACATGGTCCTCACCGAGACCGGCGCCGCCTCCGCCGTCGCCAAGGCGCTGCCCGACCTCAAGGCCCGGATCACCGGCAGCTCGATCCGCGTCCCGGTGCCGAACGTCTCGATCGCGATCCTCAACCTCCGGCTCGCGCGCGAGACCACCCGCGAGGAGGTCCTCGACTACCTCCGCGACGTGTCGCTGGCCTCGCCGCTGAAGCGCCAGATCGACTTCATCAGCGCCCCTGACGCGGTCTCCAGCGACTTCATCGGCTCGCGCCACGCCTCGATCATCGACGCCGGCGCCACCAAGGTCGAGGGCGACGACGCCATCCTCTACCTCTGGTACGACAACGAGTTCGGCTACTCCTGCCAGGTCATCCGCGTCGTGCAGCACGTCTCCGGGGTGGAGTACCCGACCTACCCGGCCCCCGCGGTCTGATCACGGCGGACCACTGATCCGGCGCCCGGCAGGCGGGGCGGCGGTGGGCGACATCCAGGTGCCGATCGGCATCCGATGCACCCCACCGCCGCCCGCCGGCCGGGCGCCGGCGTACTCCCCCGCACGAGCGGCCGCACCCCGTCCCTGAAGCCACGCCGAAAGCACCACGCCGCACCGCCGGTAACTCCCCGGCACTCGTTGAGCCCTGCCTCGTACACGGCAATCACCCTTCGGCACGGGGACGACAAAACCCGGCGGTCGCCTACCATGATGGGGCTTCTCTCTGGTGAGAGAAGATCGGCGGTCAGCGTGTTATTAGCCCTTCCGCGCTGGCCGTCACCCTTGCCCGCCGGCCGGGCCTCACCTCGCACTTGAGCCACGCCGGTATGCCGGTACGAGCGGCGCCACCATCCTTGGACCGCCCCGGACTTCCCCAGCCCATTCCTCAAATTCCGCTGCGCGCCTGCCATTTCGACACGCATGCCCGGCGCCCGGGTGCCAGACCTCTCCGCTGCACCCGCACAGAGGCCGCTCCAGCAACGAGCCGGCCACGTTGCGATCACGGGCCCTCCTGCGAAGACAAGGCCGGCAACACTCCAAATGATTCAAGGCGGTGGGCAAATGGGTGACGGTGCACCGGTTCCCGTGACCGCTCCGAGGAGATTCCCGTTGCCCGCTGGGAGGGAACAGCGAACGGCCCTGTGTGCCGACGTCGGGAACACCTCTTCTCGATGACGGGGCAGCGGCCTGTCGCGACCATGCCGGCAATGTCGTCCGACGCGGATCGGAGGAGAGAGATGCGGTGCGTCGTCGGAGTCGGGGAACGCCGGCGGGCCGCGCAGCGGGGCCCGTCACATTCCTGCCGCACGCCTCCGCCGTAGTCGGCACACGGCGCTCAGGGCATGGCGCCGGCAGTCGCCTCTGTTCTCCGCTCAAGACAGCAGCAAAAAGTCAGAACATAGTCAGATTTCCATACAGGTAATGAAGGGCTGAGGGTTTTATGCGCAAGCTTCAGCAGGTCGCGCTCATCGTCGCAGCGGCCGGCGGTCTGTCCGCCACCGGCGCCGGCGTGGGCATCGCCGACGCTCCCGTCGGGTACAACGGGGTCGCCCCGCAGGCGGCTGCTCCGCAGGCCGCGCCCCAGGCAACCGCCTGGACCGCTTCGCAGGCCACCTCGCACGCTTACGGATCGGGTGCCACTCCGCAGCAGGCCGCCCCCCAGGCCGCCCCCGCGCCTGCCGCCGCCCCGCAGCAGGCCCCTCAGGTCAGTCCGCAGCTCAACCCGCAGCTCAACCCGCAGCTCTCCCCCATGGTCTCGCAGGTCGTGCCGCAGTCCGCTCCGCAGGAGCAGAACAACTCCTTCCGCCCGTACCAGGAGTGCAGCCCGCAGTCCGTGCTCGACGCCAACGTCCCGGTCGGCCTGCTCGCCGCCCCTTCGACCCAGGGCTTCTCCTGCACCCAGGCCAACAGCCAGGCCAACGCCTTCGCCACTGCCAGGTAAGGCAGCTGAACTCGCCGGCGAGGCAACCGTGGCCCTTCGGGGGACTCCTCGAAGGGCCCGCTTTCCGTCTGCGGCATGCCCGAGTGCGCTCCGAGTCGCGCCGCCGAACAGGTGGTTCCGCGCAGCACGCTGCGACTGTTTCCGCTTGTGGAAGCCCTGAACTACGGGGATTCCCAGGCGGCTTCCGACTTCTCGCCCGCGTATCCCGGCGCGTCGCGCGCGGTTACGGGAGACCAACCAATAACCTCCCAAATTGTACGAAGTCAGTACATCACAGCCACTTCGCTTCAATCCTCGGAGGAGAAATGCGTAAGCTCCACAAGGCCGCTGTCGTGGTCGCCGCCCTCGGTAGCCTCGGTTTCATGGGCGCGGGCACCGCGTTCGCCGGTGGCCCCGGCGGCGACTTCGACATCAAGCAGAGCACGTCGTGCAAGTCGCACGACCTGAACGTCGACGTCCTCGGTGAGGTCGGGATCCTCAACGGCCTGCTGGGCAACGCGCTCAACGGCGAGGGTGACCCGGGCGCCCAGTCCACTCACCTGGGCTCGAGCATGGGCTGCAACAACAAGGCATTCTGATCCACGGGTAGTCCCGTAGATCACTGAAGGGGTCCCGGCGCCCGACCAACAAGGGTCGCGCCGGGGCCCCTTTCCCCTTGCCCTGATTCCCTTGACCCGTCAGGGAAGCGGGGTGAAGTGTCGGATTCCCGTTGCTGATCCGCTCACTTGGCCCCACTGCCACATTTCGCAGAAAATGTGATGAGCACTTCGCAGTCGGCTGGTGCGTGACGCCAACTGCTCCGAAAATATCTGCGCCGAACAGATTCTCCTTCGCGCTTCTCGACTCGCTTCGCCCACTGCACGGTGCCGGTGCGCACAATGAAGGCCAACGCACCCGCCCCGGACAGCCGCACAGGCACCCGCTCGCCGAACTGCCGCGTGCTCACGGGCCTTCCCGAGAGCCCCGAGCGACGCCGGCTTGAGCAGCCTGCAACTCACGCACCGTCGAGGCGCATACCACCCGGATCGGAATGCCCCGACGCCGGAGTTTCGTCCACGCGAGCGCACGCAACCGCGGTCGACTGCGGCACAGCTGGGGATTCGACCCACAGGCACACACATCGCGTCTTGGCGGACGCGTCTCGACCAACACTCCAAATGATTCATGGCGATGAGCAAATGGGTGACGGTGCACCGGTTCCCGTGACTGTGCCAGGGGGATTCCCGTTGCCCGCTGGGAGGGAAGAGCGAACGACCCTCTGGGTCGACGTCCCGGATTCTCTCCCTTGGTGACGGGACAGCGGTCTGCGGCGACCACGCGGGCAATGTTGTCCGACGCGAATCGGAGGAGGGGTGCGGTGCGTAGTCGGATTCGGGGGCGTTGGCGGACTGCGCAGCGGATCCCATCGCATTCCTGCCGGACGCTTCCGCCGTGGTGGGCGCGCGGTGCGCAGGGCGCGTAGCCCGCGAGCGTCTCTTTAGTGCACTCAAGACAGCACTACGTAGTCAGATTTCCATACAGGTAATGAAGGGCCGAGGGTTTTATGCGCAAGCTTCAACGGGCCGCGCTCATCGTCGCAGCGGCAGGCGGTCTTTCCGCCATCGGTGTCGGCGTGAGCCACGCCGATTCTCCCAGCGGGTACAACGGTGGCGCCCCGCAGGCGACTGCTCCACAGCAGGAGGCTCCGCAGGCTCCGGCTCCTCAGCAGTACGCCCCGCCGCAGCAGCAGGCCCCCCAGGCTCCCGCGCCGCAGCAGTACGCGCCGCAGCCGGCCCCCCAGGCTCCGGCTCCCCAGCAGTACGCGCCGCAGCCGGCCCCCCAGGCCCCCGCGCCGCAGCAGTACGCGCCGCAGCCGGCCCCCCAGGCCCCCGCGCCGCAGCAGCAGTACGCCCCCCAGGCCACTGCGGGAGCCGCTTCGCAGGGCGCTTCGCAGGCTTCCGCGCAGCCGCCGGCTCCCCAGCAGTACGCGCCGCAGCCGGCCCCGCAGGCCCCCGCGCCGCAGCAGCCCGCCCCCCAGGCCAACGCCTGGGCGGCATCGCACGGCGCTGCGCAGGCTTCCGCGCAGCCGTCGGCTCCGCAGCAGGCCGCCCCCCAGGCTCCGGCTCCGCAACAGCAGTCCCCGCAGGTCGTCCCGCAGGTGGCCCCGCAGGCAGCCCCGCAGGTGACCCCCATGGTCGCGCCGCAGGTCGCCGTCCCGCAGGCCGTCCAGCCGCAGAACCTCCCGCAGGCTGCGCCGCAGGTCAACCCCCAGGTCAACCCGCAGGTCAACCCTCTGATCAACCCGCTGATCTCCCCTGGAGTCCCCCAGGTCTCCCCGGTCGGGCTCGGACGGCTGGCGGCCTCTCCGGTGGGACAGCTGGACCTGCCCCGGATGGCCTGACCGCTCCAGCACGGCCCGGTGGGTTCACCGGACCGCAGCACCAGCGGCGTTGGGCTCCCCAGCAGCCGCGGGGCCTCGTACACGGAGCTCTCGCGGCAGCAAGCACATCGACCACCTTCACAACGAATCCCTCGATCACCGGAGAATGAAATGCGCAAGCTTTACAAGGCCGTTGTCCTGGCCGCCGCCATCGGCAGCGCCGGTGCGCTCGGCGTCGGCACCGCCTCCGCCCACGGCGAGCCGGGCCACGACTTCGACGTCCGGCAGGGCTCCGAGTGCCGTTCGCACGACATGAACATCGACGTGCTCGGCGCGGTCGGGGTTCTCAACGGCGTGCTCGGCAACGCGCTCAACGGCGAAGGCAACCCCGGCGCGCAGCCCACCAGCCTGGGCTCGAAGATGAGCTGCGAGAACCACGCCTTCTGAGCAAGTAGTCACGCAGGGAACCGAAATGAGTCCCGGCGCCGCGCCTCAGGCCCGGCGCCGGGACTCATTCTTGCCCGCGCTTCGGCCCCAGGCCGAGGAGATGATTGGCACCAGCCGCGCGAGCCGGACGACGGCCTGCCAACCCCAGACATGCGCAGACCGCCATCAACCCCGCCGGAGGCCGGGCTGTTGGCAACATCGATGCCTGTTCACGCCCTAGGTGAATACAGCGCCGCGAGAGGTAGCTGAGCTACTGGCCACCCAATCCCCTGGCCGGGCCCTTAGTTGCGGCGTATATACCCGCAGAATCCCCGGAGTTGTGCCGTCAGCGTGACCGATGCCGGCGACCTTCGAGCTGCAACCCTTCTGCCCTTCCTGCCACACGTCGCGGTCGCCGAACCCGCAACCACCCCGGTCGGCCGGAAACCGGGTGCGGATTGTCGATGCGGTGGTGTGTGATCGGGCGCATGACGATTGTGTTGGGCAAGCCGGGAGTGGACGGGTTGAGCGCGGCTGTGAGCGTGCTGCGGGAGTGGCAGCACGAGGGGGCGCCGATGCAATTGCATCCGGGGGACCTGGGCTGGTTCTGGCGGTTCGGTGCGGAAGCGACCGCCGCGGCGGTCAGGACGTGGAGCCGGGACGGAGAGATTCTCGCCGTCGGGCTGCTGGACGGTCCCGGGCTGTTGCGGCTCACGATCGCGCCAGACGCTCAGCAGGAGGAGGAACTGGCGCAGCAGTTGGTTGAAGACCTGACCGAGCCGGAGCGCGGCGTACTGCCCGAGGGCAAGGTGAACGTCGAGGCGCCTATGGGTGCACTGGTCCATGATCTGCTGTTCGAGTACGGCTGGAATGCCGACGAGCCGTGGACTCCGCTGCGCCGCGACCTCTCGGATCCGGTGAAGGACCCAGGCGTGCGGATCGAGGTGGTCGGGCCGGAGCAGGCGCACGTGCTTGCCACCGTACTTCGGGCAGCGTTCGACCGGTCGAGCTTCACGGACGAGCGCTGGCACACGATGGCGGCCGGGTTGCCGTACGCCGACGCCCGGTGTCTGGTCGCGTACGACGGCCGGGGCAACGCGGTGGCGGCGGTGACGGTGTGGTCGGCCGGCCCTGGCAGGCCCGGATTGCTCGAACCGATGGGCGTGCACCGGGAACATCGCCGTCACGGCTACGGCGAGGCGATCACCGTCGCCGCAGCGGCCGCACTCCAGGAGCTGGGCTCGTCGAGCGCGATCGTCTGCACCCCGAGCTCCAACGTAGGCGCCGTCGCCACCTACACCTCAGCCGGCTTCCAGCAACGCCCCGAGGTCCGGGACCAACACCGGGACGCCTAGCGCCTTCCGGGTGTGACGCCCCGCCGAAACTGGCCTTGAACGGTGCCGACCCTCTCTCAGGCATCCGCGGTCACTCCTAACGGCAAGCCAAACGGTGGATGGCTGGACCGGGATGATCCCGGTCCAGCCATCCACCGTTCGAGAGGATGCTCACCGCTGTGGTCACGATGTGCAGGAGACAGCCGTGGACACCGTGCAGGTCACCTGCCCGGACCTACAGAAGGCTCAACTCGTCGCTGGGCTCAACGCATGTGAGGACTAACGTCCTTCGGTCCCTGGCGCCTGGTTGGAGCAGTGCATGGCCGGACCGAGCTGCGTGCTCCCAGGGTTCAGCAGGCCGCGTACGGGCACTTCCAAGGGGTTCGTCGGCATGCAGCTCTGGACCTGGCTGATTCGGTATCTGCTGTCCTCATTCGCGAGGTCGGCGCCCCCCGGGGGACACATCGCACTGCCCTGGACGGACGAGGCGCAGAGGCTGGACGCTTCCGCCGCGTACGCCTGGGGGGCGACGGCGCCGGTTACGGCGAGGCCGCCCAGGAGCGCTGTGACGGCTGCGATCTTCTTCCGACTGAACATGTGCTGCGTTCCTTTGTGATCGATACCCGGGAGCCGGGCACCGCGAACGGGCCCGCGCCCGGACCAATGAGAAAGCGGGTTCTGGTGCCCGAGCTTGCGCCCCGGGCACCAGAACCCCTTCCGATTACTTGCTTACTTGCTGAAGGCGCTGTTGCTGCAGCCCATCCCCGAACCGATCGGGGAGGTCTTCTGCGATCCCGCGTCGCCCTCACCGTTGAGCGCGTTGCCGAGCACGCCGTTGAGGACGCCGACCTCGCCGAGAACGTCGACGTTCAGGTCGTGCGACTTACAGTTGGCGTCCTGGCCGATACCGACGTGGCGGCCGTGCTCGTCACCGGCGTACGAGGTGCCGGCACCGAGGAAGCCGAGGCTGCCGAGGGCGACCGCTACGACAGCGGCCTTCTGAAGCTTGCGCATTTCTCCTCCGAGGAGTGTGCAGACGCGAAACGAAGTTGATCTACTTCGTGCAGTTGCGGAGGTTATTGCGACAAGCTCCGACAGTCGCTGAGTGACGCGCCGGGTGCTTTCGCTGTCACGAACGGGCAGCCACCTGCCAGCAGTCCCATATCCCGGGAATGCTGGGGCTGCAACGGCATCAGGCGTCTGCGGCAAACCACCCGTTCGGCCGCTCACGTGCGGCGATCATTCGGGCGTACCCGCAGACCAACGGGCCCTCCAGGGGGACCATCACCCCCGAAGGGCCCGAGGCGATCGTCGGGTGCGGCTGTCCCGGCGACTTAGCGGGAGAAGGCGTGGTTGAACTGGCCGCAGGTGGTACCCCAGGTCTGCGGGACGGCGAGAACACCGAGCGGCAGGTTGTTCTCAACCACCGTCTGCGGGCTGCACTCCTGGTACGGGCGGTACAGGTCGTTCACCTGCGTTCCGCCGTGGGCATAGGCAGTGCCGACGCCGGCACCGATGGCGGACAGACCGCCGGCCGCTGCGGCGACGATCGCGACCTGCTGAAGCTTGCGCATGGAACCCTCGGTCCTTCGTTACCTTGCATGGACACCTGATTGCCAGGTGTGATCGCCCGGACACTAGCAGTAGTCATCGCGCGGGTTCCACTCCGTTGCGCGGTCTGTGTCGACCCTCGACAGACTCCTTTCGCCGGTCCGTACGCCGCCATTCCGTGGCGCCCGATCGGTCGACACGAAGCCTGAGCGAGAGGGGAGTTCGGGAGGTTCGACATGAGTACCAGAAGGTCTCGACGGTCAACTCAGCGCTATTCAGGCGGTCATGGGCTCGCACGCTCGCTGAGGCCGTTCCCCGAAAGGCCGATTGACTGCCCGAGGGATCGGGAACTGAATGCGGTCACCAAGGCCCTCTTGGGCGAAGGACGCAACCTCGGACCAGCGCCCGTCAACTCGGCGTAACTCACCACGCCGTGCGTCAACTCGCGTTTACATTATCGACGAACGTCCCCCGCGGCGGCGAAAACGTCATACAGCTAACGAGAACCGAACCGGCAGGCCGCGTGAAGCCGTCCCGTGCGTTTATCTGCCTTACGGCGCCCCGTCCGGGCGGAATCCGTTGTCCCGCACGACAGATGTTCGACCTTGCGCACCACGAGGCCCTCCGCAAGCGGACCGCCGGCGAGCGCCGAGGCCCGCCCAAGCCCGCCGAACGGCGATCCTTCGTGGCCCGGGACTGAAGTGCACCTGGGGCACACCGTTCAGGCTTCACACAGCAGTTGTTGAGGTTGCGCGCAACCATTGACGCCACCCCAGAGACAAACGGGTGACTGTCCACCAACTGCCGTGACCAGACCGGGGGGACACCTCGTTGCCCCACAGGGAGTGGCGACTGCGTTCGTCACGGCTACGTCCCCAATTTCGCCAAGGGGTCTACCCCGCGGCCCTCAGCGGCAGTTATCGCAGTCAGGGGACATGCCATAGAGCCTCATGGGACACCTTCCGGCACCACAGGGGAGTGATGAAATCGGTCGTCCGCGCCGACGCGGCCAAAGCGCGCCGCAGTGGCGCCGTCGAAGATCTGCGAGAGAAGGCCCTCTCTCGCAGTCCCGACACGATGCGCGATACAGGGTGAAATCCACGATGGCTACTTTTTGCCTGCCTATATTCACCCTCAGTAGTTGCACCTGTCAGCGTCATTCACCCGCAGTGAAGGATCAAGAGTTCCATGCGCAAAATTCAACGAGTGGCCATCATCGTCGCAGCGGTCGGCTGTCTGTCCAGCCTCGGCGCCGGCGTCAGCTTCGCTGACGAGGCCGGTGCCGGCCCGCAGGTAACTGCGTGGGCCGTCACGCAGTCCGCCGCAGGGGCTTCTGCACAGGGTGCCCCCCAGGCTCAGGCTCCGCAGGCGCAGGCTCCCCAGGCGCAGGCCCCGCAGGCTCAGGCTCCGCAGGCCGCACCCCAGCCTGCCCCCCAGGCCCAGGCCCCGCAGGCTCAGGCTCCGCAGGCCGCACCGCAGCCTGCCCCCCAGGCCCAGGCTCCTCAGGCCGCACCCCAGCCCGCGCCGCAGGCTGCCCCCCAGCCGGCTCCGCAGGCTCAGGCGCCGCAGGCTCAGGCTCCGCAGGCCGCACCGCAGCCTGCCCCCCAGGCCCAGGCTCCTCAGGCCGCACCCCAGCCCGCGCCGCAGGCTGCCCCCCAGC
>NZ_JBIRGO010000003.1:0-170029 GCF_044328065.1 Streptomyces sp. NPDC017993 | reverse complement strand
AGCCCGCCCCGAAGGCTCAGGCCCCTGCCCCGCAGGCCGCACCGCAGCCCAAGTCGGACGCCCCCAGCAAGATCGGCGTCGCACAGAACACCCAGTGCAAGTCGCACGACCTGAACGTCAACATCCTCGGCCAGGTCGGGCTGCTGAACGGCGCGTTGGGCAACGCGCTCAACGGTGAAGGCTCGCCGGGCGCCCAGCGCGGCAGCCAGGGCTCGAAGATGGGCTGCGACAACGCCGCCCTCAACAAGTAACGGGGACGGGTTCTGGTGTCCGAGCCTCACGCTCGGACACCAGCGCCTGTTTTCGGCATTTTCCAGCCCGGGCGAGGACCGCTTCGCGGCCATGGTCGCCCGGGCATCAATCACAAAGGACGCAGCACATGTTCAGTCGGAAGAAGATCGCAGCCGTCACCGCGCTCCTGGGCGGCCTCGCCGTGACCGGCGCCGTCGCCCCCCAGACGCACGCCGCCGAAGCCCCGGGCGAATGCACTCGCGACGTCCAACTCAACAAGGTCTGCGCCAAGAAGAGCGAGACCACCTACACCACCAAGGACGGCAAGGTCGTCATCAAGCAGAAGCAGAAGTGCTCGACGGAGTCCCGGCAGCGCACGGCGATGCCCGAAACCGGCCTGCTGAACAAGCAGAACACGAAGATCGGGCCTGAGGTGAGCTGCTCCAACAAGGTGCCGCCGCTCAAGGGCTTCAAGGCGCCTCGCATCGAGTTCTGAGCCGCACGCATTGATGGCCGGGCCGGGTCGACCCTGAGCCCGGCTCCAGTGCTTGATGCCACGGAGCGCAGCCCCGACCGGCCGGCTATCCCCCAATCGGCCACCGCGCCAGTGCGATTGCCTGGCCCGCGGGCGCATAGGCCCTCACCGACAGCTCCACCCGGTAGGCACCGCCAACGGCACTACGCCTACAGCCCGTACGGCGCTGGAACGGTCCCTCGCGCACACCAGCGCGCCCGCCCGGATGAAGCGCCCACGTGGAAGCCCGGCCTCATCGCCCCGACGCACCCATGAACCGGGCGCACGCGCGACGCTGGGCGCGCCGGTTCCATCCTTGGGTCTTGGGATACGGGGCAGGGTCGATCGTCGACCATCGCCATCCCTCCGGATGAATGCCCCACGCCAGGGCCGCCTGGACCCCAACTGCCCGCGTTCGACAAGGCGGCCGGGATCGGTAAGGCACAGGGACTGAGGGGACAGGTGCAGGGAGGGGACTTCAACCCTTACGAATCCGGGCGCCGGCCGCCAGGACTGCCAACAGGTTGCAGCCGATGGGTCGAACGGAGCCAATCCTCACCCGGTCCCGGCCCCGGCCCCGGCCTCTCTCGTGCCCAACCATCGTCGACCGGGGCCGAAATGTGGACCGCCCGGCGGCCACGGCCCCTCCCGGCGTCTCGGGCGCGACGGTCGGCGCCGCTGCCCAGGAAGGCCACCTTTTTTCAGGCCACCTCCTCGGCACGAACCGCCACTGGGTGCGGCCCCGCCCCGGCCTGCCGAGTGACAGATACGAGCGCGAAGAGCCCCCAGCACGCCAGAAGGCAAGCCAACTTGGCGCAGAACGCCCCTGGTGACGCGGGCATTCACCAAGGCTCCAGTAGGCGACCCGATGCGACAGACACCCGGGCAGTCGGAAGTCGCCCGGCAATCCCTCAGACGGGGCCCGGACATCACGATCGCCCCTCTACGGACGAAGGGGCCCAAAGAGCGCTAGCCACCCCACTCATGTCGGACAGGACACGAATGAGCAGGGTCGCCAGAGCCTATTGACTAATTGGCGCGCTGAGGCCTGCCGCATCTCACGGAAGAAGTTTCTGGGGGAATCTCGCATTCGCAGCCGGATGCGAATCAAATGCCCGCGATGTGGTCGCCCGGCCTACGGAAGTCCCTACCGCCCGGGCGGAAAATAATCGACTTCTCCCCGGTGTCCGCCGGCGGGACGGATGCCCGCGCGCTGAGCGAAATTCTTCGGAAGCCGCGCCAACGGACCACCACCCCAATTACCAATCGGCCCGAAGACATGAATGAGTTCCGGCGCCCGGCCACCTGGCCGGACACCGGAACTCTTTTCTGCTTACTTGCCGAAGGCGCTGTTGTCGCAGCCGACGGTCGACCCGAGGTGGGTCTTCTGCGCGCCCGGCGAACCCTCACCGTTCAGCAGGTTGCCGCCCAGGCCGTTGGCGATGCCGACCTCGCCCAGGACGTCCAGGTTGGTGTCGTGCGAGGTGCACGAGGCGCTCTGCTTGATGTCGAAGTGCCCGGCAGGCCCGCCGTCCGCGATCGCGGTGCCGACGCCGAGGAGGCTGACGCTGCCGAGGAAAGCGGCCACGGCAACGGCCTTGTGAAGCTTGCGCATTTCATCTCCGGTGGTTGAGCTGTGCGTTCTGTGATGTACCGACTTCGTACAGTCAGGGAGGCTAATGCGAAATGAGCTGAAGTGGCCGACCGACGCGCCGGGTTGTAGAGTATCGAATTTCGAATCTGGCTAGCTTTCGAGGCGGTTCAGGGCGAGCACAGGCCAGAACAGACACAGCGCCTGCGGTGCGCGTCACCTGTTCGGCCGCACGCCACCGAATTGTTCGGCACCGCATCGCCTGCACGCAGCTTGCATCACGGCAAAGCGTTCACCTTGCGGCCGTTGACGCCGGCGATCCAGGCTCTTACGCCAGCATCGCCGCGAGCGAGCCACAAGCGCTCCTCCCCCTCGCACGGGCCGGAGAGTCAGCCCCTCGGGGAGTAAGCGGGTCAGCGAACTACACTCCGCCCGATCTTTACCTCGGTCCGCAATTCGCAAAACCCCGTGCCTTAAGGCCAGAAGATCAACAGGTCTCGCACCCCCACCCAGTGGGAAGGTAGCTTCAGCACACAATAGAGCCGCCTTGCCCACCAGTTGACGCGTGACCAAATGCCGCTTCAAGTACCCGTCGACGGCAACGCCACCCGCGACCTCACGGAACACGGCGAAAGCCGCACCGAAAGGCGGGCGGACACCGAGCACCGTCACCGCGGATCAGCTGCCGACCCAACTCCAATACGCAACACGGATTGCGCAGCACCACCATCTGCCCTCCCGCGATCAGGTGACCGCCTCGCGTGGACGACGACGCCTACCGGGCACGAATGCAAGGGTGGGGCGCAAGCAGAATTCCCACTCCAAGTAATGAAACAGGAGCCGCTATGCGCCGCACCCTCGCCACCCTCCTGGGAGCCTTCGCTCTCGCCGGGGCCCTCTCCTTCCCCGCCCACGCCGATACTCCCGGCCTGGGCGTCGCCGGAGTCCTCGGCGATCCCGTGAAGGCCGCCTCCGGCGTCGGGCCCCTGCAAGTCGGCCAGCTGCCATTGGATGCGCTTCTCGGCTGAAGCTGATCAGCTCGTCCGTCCAGGACAACCGACACGGGTCGCAATCCACCGAGGCCAGGTGGGGCAACGACAACTCCGCGCGCGGCAGGGCGAAAGCGCAAAGGTCAGGACCACGACAGGCCCATCGGGCTTCCTTGCGCGAGGCGTTCGAGAAGACGCTCCCAGCCTGACTCCGCCCGGTGTGATGACCACCAGGAGCATCTCTCCATAAAAACAGACTTAGCGTCACTCTTCGGCCTCGTAAACGCAGATATCAAGCCGAAGGAGTGATCGAAATGCCTGAATCAGAGCTTTCCTCCTCGGTGCTCGTTATGTCTGTGCGGTCGTGGATGTGACCGCACCGTCAAGGAGGAGTCACGTGATCAAGAAGGTCATCGCCGCTTCGGTTGCCACCGGCGGCCTGCTGCTCGCGAGCGCGGGAGTGTCTGTTGCCGACGCCGATGCCCACGGGGCCGCCGTCGGTTCTCCCGGCGTCCTGTCCGGCAACCAGATCCAGGCGCCCGTAGATATCCCGGTCAACGTGTGCGGCAACACGGTGGATGTGGTCGGAGCGCTCAATCCCGCCTTCGGCAACGACTGCGTCAACAAGTCCAAGAAGCCGCCGGTGCACCACCACAAAGTGAAGGAGCACAAGCCGAAGGAGCGCCAGCAGACGCCGCCGAAGCCGGTCGTTGCTCCCAAGCCCGTGAACCACCCGCACAGTGCGCCTGCTGTTAAGCCCGCGCTGGCGAAGACCGGTGGCGAGGGAACCGCCCTGGCGATTGCAGCCAGCGCCGGACTCCTGGCGGGTGGCATCCTGCTCTACCGTCGGGGTCGCGAGGCTGCCGCACGCGGCTGAACGTAAGAGCGACAACTGCCTTCGGCAGCGCGGATGGTCAGGGCGGGGCACCATGCAGAGCGTGGTGCCCCGCCCGACACTGACAGGGTCAAGTGCCGGTGCACGGAGGGGGAACGGCGCAATCGCTGGACCGGTGTCCCAGGGCCGTGCCGCAACTGCGTTGAGCCATTGGTGCGGGACCGGGCCTCCGCCCCTGCCCCGAAGCCACGAATGTCATAGGCATTGGCCCCGTCGCTCCGCCGAAGTCGCCGTGGACGTCATAGCGAGTCGGCCTCGGAAACGAAGCCGGACAACGTCGACGAGAGCGGCGATCTGTCGCCGTTGGCTCAGGCCCTCGGCCGCTGCGGTGAAAGCACCAGAGTGACGAACACACTGGGCCGTCTACCTCGGTTCAACACCCGAGGCGGGCGGCTTCTTCATTCCTAAAGCCCGCAACCACGCCTCCTCCTTGGCGGGCGCAGCTGGCAGGTGACGTTCATCGACTGGACTCGCAAACGGCCTTCGTCGAGCCGGCCGATGGTGACGGCGTCGCCAAGTGGACCAATGGCTCGCTCGCCGGGCTCTCCCATGCCCTCACGCGCGCGATGCGAGAAGTCCTCCTGGGAGCCGACCCAACCGTGTCGCTCACACGACGGGCTGCGGTGTGCCTCGCCGCGTGGCGGGAGGAAGAAGCTCCTGACATTGTGTATACGGGTGGCACTCTGGCGGCGCGGCAGGGCAACGATGTGCGCTGGTGGACCTGGGCCGGTTACCGCGCGAACGCGACACTCGCGGCAACGCTGCAGTCGATCGCCGACCCCGTGCAGCGGCCGACGGACTGCTACGTGCGCCTGAGGGAGGACCTGACCCCCGCCATGTGGCGTGCGAGCCATGATGCGGCCGACGGCGGTGCAGCGCTCGTGCTGCCGGACGTCGACCGCCGCGCCGTGCAAAGGCTCAAATTCTCCGCAGCCTTACCCGAGCGGCTCACGGTGGCGTCCGTCACCGCCAAGCTCGCCGACTTCGACGGAGCGCGTGCGGCTCTTGAAGAGACAGCGCGGTTCCTCAGCGGCACCACCTGATAAATCGTCATGAGTGCACCAGAATGGCGTCATATCGCCGGTAGCGCCCACAACGCAGAACATGCACGCGAACTGAACCCGCAGTTCAGAACCGCTTTCCCGCAGATTCAAGGATCGCCGCACTCTCCACACGATGCTTCGTCAAGAAGGATTTGAGAGAGGAAGTCTGCGGCGACACCACAGTCAGAGCTCCATGCCATCAACGTGAAGAGGCCGCATGCGTTGGAGGAGCGTCACCAGTGCCGAAGTACGAGACGGCTGCCCAGCTCTGAGTACGTGATCCGCGTCCTGTTCTAGGATGACTAAACCATCTCAGCGGCCCGACGGGCTTCCGCTCCACGTCTGTGGAACAGCAAGGACATGCCCCCACCCGCACGAGCCACTTCGTGCTGCCTGGGGGCATTTCCTTGCTGTTCCGTGAGTCCGCGGCGTCGTTGGCCACTCGCACACACGTCGAAGGCCAGCTGGCGCAGCTTCTTACTGAGAACTTCCTGCACAAACACCGTCACGGGCCCCAGCCGGCGGAGGTGCGCTCCTGGGAGCGCAGCATCCCCGCGCTGACCAATGCGCTGATCGAAGCTGGGCTCGGTGAAGTCGAGATGCTGCTGGAGTACGGGCTGCCGCTGACCAGCAAACGCGCGGACGTGATACTGGCGGGCGTTCATCCGAGCACCGGAGAGCCCTCGTACGTGGTGGTCGAGCTGAAGCAGTGGAGCGAGGCATACCCGGAGGAGAACGATCCGCTGCTGTGCCGCATCGACGCCTACCCCGATCCGGTCCTCAACCCGATCGAGCAGGTGCGCGGCTACTGCGACTACCTGGTCTCGTTCAACGGAGCGTTGGAACGGGTCCCGGAGTCGATCGCGGGGGTCGCCTACCTGCACAACGCGACCGACTTCGGGGTGGCGGGGCTCCGCGCTGTTGCGGAGGACGATCGGGGCCGGATGTTCACCGGCGACCAGCGCGGTGCCTTCCTCGGCTACCTGCGTTCCAGGCTGGCGGCGAAGCCGGGTGCCGACGCAGCCGACGCCCTGCTGCAGGGCAAAGTCCGGCCGTCGCGGCAACTGATGGCCGTTGCCGCCGAAGAAGTGCGCAACCGAGAGCAGTTCGTGCTGCTGGACGAACAGCGGCTCGCCTACGAAACGGTCATGTCGGCAGTCCGACAGGCCCGGCGGTCCAACCGCAAGCAGGTCGTCGTCGTGGCCGGCGGCCCGGGCTCCGGCAAGAGCGTGATCGCCCTCTCCCTATTGGGCGATCTCTATCGGCGCGGGGTGCCCGCCCTGCACGCCACCGGTTCGCAGTCCTTCACCAAGACGATGCGCAAGGTCGCCGGTGCCCGCAAGCCCGAGGTCCAGCGGCTCTTCCGCTATTTCAACAGCTTCATGGAGGCCGAAGCGAACGACCTCGACGTGCTGGTCTGCGACGAAGCGCACCGGCTCCGCAAGACCTCCGCCAACCGCTACACCAAGGCGGCTCTGCGTACCGGCCGGCCACAGGTGGCTGAGCTGATGGACGCCGCTCGGGTTCCCGTGTTCCTGCTGGACCAGCACCAGGTGGTGCGTCCGGGCGAGATGGGAACCGTGGAACAGATCCAGGCGGCTGCGGCCGAACAGGATCTGGACTGCACGGTGGTGCGGCTCGACAGTCAATTCCGCTGTGGTGGCAGCGACGCCTACCTGCGGTGGGTGGTCGACCTGCTGGGACTCGAAGGCAACGCGCCCACCGTGTGGGAGCCGGACGACAAGGTACGGCTTCTGACCGTCGACAGCCCGCAGGAACTCGAGGACCTCCTGGCCGCCCGACGGGCCCTGGGCTTCGGCGCGCGCATGTCCGCGGGCTACTGCTGGAAGTGGACGACGAAGATCACTTCCAGCATGCACACCCTGCCCAGCGATGTGGTCATCGGCGACTGGGCAAGACCGTGGAACCTCTTCGGTGACCGCGCCCTCCTCGGCGCCCCACCGGCCCCACTCTGGGCCACCGACCCCGCTGGGTTCGGACAGATCGGGTGCGTCTACACCGCGCAGGGCTTCGAGTACGACTGGTCCGGCGTGATCATGGGCCCGGACCTCGTCTGGCGTACGGACCGATGGGTGGTGGACCGCAGTGCCTCCAGGGACCCATCCTTCACCAAGGCCACTCCGGACGACGACGTCGACCGCCTCGTCCGCAACACCTACAAGGTGCTGCTGACCCGGGGCATGATAGGCACGATCGTCTACTCGACGGACCCTGAAACCCGCGAGAGACTCCGCTCACTGATCCCTCCAGTGCTCTAGCCCTCGGCAGCCGACCGAAGTCATGCCTGCACCGTCCAGGCGCGTGCCACCGCGAAATCCACGTCCCCGGAGCCGACTCACGAGATAGCATGATCGCGCTGCGCACCTTCCCGGAGGGTGCGAGGCTGCGGTTCCTGAGCTCGCCCCAATGAGCTGCGGATGACGAATGGTTGTGCCCGTCGTGTGGTGACACGCGACGTGAGCGTGGATGCCCGGTAGGGCGTCCCCCTGCCATTCCGATCTCACTACTTGGAGTGGCCATGACCTCGGTCGAGTACAAGCCTGCGCGTCGTGAACGGATCCGTTCGATCCTGATCGAGATCGCTGCCGCAGTCGTCTCCAACCTTCTGGTGACGGCGCTGGGGGCGGTTGCAAGTCTGCTCTTCTAGCGCAGACCGGTGGCGGGCCCGGTGAGCCCGCCACCGCACTCGTGCAACAGCGCTAGTCAGAACAGCCGCAGATCAGGTGCCTGCGAACCCGCACCCTTCCTGCGCCTTCCCTTCCCCCGTCCTCTGCCCGGCCGAGGAAGGTGCGGCTTGCGCGCCTCCACCGGCAAGTTCTCCCAAGTGGGGCGCAGTCCGTGGATCTCGACCTTGCCGACGAGTTCCTTGAGGTAGTCCCGGGTCTCCTTGTCCGTGGAATAGAGGACCGTGGCGCGGCTGGCCCGGGTCATCAGCACGTGATACGCGTGCCGTACAAGCCGTTCGAATCCCTCGTCGTCGACGCTGCCGGCTTTCACCTTCGGATCGAACGAACCCGGCTCGGCGACCCTCTTGATGCCCGGCTCGGCTGTCTTGCGTTCCTTGCCCCGTCGGAACACCCACCGGTCATCACGGCGCACCATGTCCTCACCCATGATCACACCGCACCAGTCCCATTCGAGGCCCTGCGCGGTGTACACACACCCGATCTGGCCGAGGCCGTTCTCATGCACGGACCAGATCTTCGATGGCGGCGCCTCGTCCTCGCAGAAGCTTTCGCTGTCCGCGTTCCACGGCCGGTGCCACTCACCGATGCGGACGTCGGCCTCCAGCCGTCGCTCGTCGCCGAGCGGCTTCGTCCACGGCCAGCAGTAGCCGGCGACCATACGCGCGGACGCACCGGCAAGTGCTTCCGTGCGAATGATCTGTTCGAGCTCCTCCGGGGTGTCCGCTACTTCGATGTGCATCAGTCCGTCCGGTCGCCACTTACCGGGCTCCTCGTCCGTCACATCGAGCAACGCCCTTACCCAGTGAACGTAAGCGGCACTGCCACCGCACCGGAATTGTTCCCGCAGCTTGTACGGAACGATTCGGGCGTCGTGTCGTTCGGCCGCGTCCTTGATCAGATCAACGGTACCGACCTCGTTCGGTCGCACGGACTGGCCCTCATCCAGGAAGAACACCGTCAGGCGGGAAGCCGCGAGGAGTTCGTCCACCTGTGGGCCGGTGCCCCAGTCCTCGGGTTTCCAGAATCGGTTGGTCGACCGGTCCCGGAGACGATGTGCCTCGTCGCAGATCAGCACGTCCAAGAGCGGGTCAGGCGGGGTGACGAAGTTACTGAAGTAGGTGAACGTCTCCCTGAACTGCCGATCTCCGTAACCGACATGCTCTTGAAGGGCGCCGTTGAAGGCTCGGCTGCCGCTGGCGTAGTTGACCGTACGGCCTTGGGCCTCCAGCTCTGCCTTGATCTGCAGGCCGATCGCGCTCTTCCCGGTTCCTGCGCCACCGGTCACGAGGAAGATCACGCGCCGCTCGTCCGACACCAAGGCGGGATGCCGGGGGTCCGGAAGGACCTTCGAAGCGGTCTCCAGCACTTGGTCGGCGACCTCCTTCTGGCGCCCGCGCAGGGTGAAGACCGTGTCGGCTCCTCGGGACCAGATCATGGCGTCGAGCAGCGGGGTGTTGCGCAGGCCCATGCTCTGCAGCATCCTCTCGGCCTCGGAGGCTGCGCCTTCCTCGGCGAAGTTCCTCCTAAGGTCGGACAGCAGCTGCTCTCGTCGATCGCTCGTGTATATGCGGGCGTAGGAGCCTGTCGGTGCGTCCACGTCGATCAGGGCCCGCACGGAATCGTCGGTGGCATTGTGCAGGTAGGCGAAGCCGCCACATTCGAAGTCGGCACCCTGAAACGGGCCACGAGCGCTCGTGAACGCCTCGTAATATGCGCCCAATTGCAGCGCCGGGTGCTTCTTCTCCTCTTTGATGCCGGGCACGTGCAACAGATCTGCGGTCGCCCGTTCCACCCGGCTCACCGTCGACCAACGCTTCAACTCGACCAACTGCACAGAGGGAACGTGACGTTTCGGATGACGTCCCACCAGAACAACGTCGATGAGGCGGGGGTCACCAGGGCAGATCGCCTCGTCGAGCGTGGCAGCACACTCGACGATCATCTCCACGTTCCCGCGTCCCGCCGCGACCAGGTCGTTCGCGAGGCTCACCAGACTCTCCGCCCATGCAGAACGCTCCGACACCGAGGCGTCTGCTCCCCGCAAGTACCGCCACCGGGCAGCAAGGTGCGGCACCATCCGATCACGCAAATCGAGAGTGAGCAGATCCTGCGCCGATAGCTTCAGCAGGAGCATGGACACGAGATGGTCCCCCAGGGCACGAGTGACTCGTGCGGGTGGGGGCATGTCCTGTTCAGGAAGCCCGTCGGGCCGCAATTCGGTTGTGGTGAGCTTAGGTAAGGCCCGGCCTGACGAAAAATATCACCAAGGTATCGGCCGGAACTGCGGCGATCATGGCTGGATCACGACGCACGGATCACGAAGGACCGTCTCTGGGCCCGGCGCCGCCGCGGCCCTCCTTGGAGGCGCCGACCATCATTTGGCTCAGGCATCCGCGCGCACTGGCTTCAGGATCGCCGTGCATCGAGACAACCCGTCCTCGGAAGGAAATAGAAGGGAAACACATCGAAGGAGCCTCCAAGCCACCGCCTGGGGTACAGCTACCAAGCTGGCTCAGGAGTGCATCGTGTGCGGGGCGGACACTGGTGCAAGTGTGTGAACCTGACGGCTCGTTCCCATGGTTAAGCACATGGCGCACCGATCGAGATGAATCGCACAGGTTCGCCCACGGCGTCCGCAGGCCTCAAGCCGCCGAAGCGTCGCTTCCGCGAGCTCGCCGGCAGTGCCTCTGCGAACTTCAGGCCTCGTACCGCCCGCTCATCGGCCGCGGGAGAACAGAGCCGGCCCGCTGCACCTGCAGGGCCGACTCGTTCCGGACAACGGCGCCACGCCACGGGCCCCGACCTGCCGCTTCGACTACCTGACGCGCCATCAAGGTGAGCTTAAAGGGCGTCATTTCAAGACATCGCCCGTAGCACTCACACCGCCCCTGAGGCACGGCCGACAAACCCGGCTCAGGCGCCCTTCCCCGCCTTCTCCAAGATCGCCACGCACTCCACATGATGCGTCATCGGAAACAGATCGAACGCCCGCATCCGCCGCGGCGCATACCCCGCCTCGGCGAAGTACTTCAGGTCGCGGGCCAGGGCTGCCGGGTCGCAGGCGACGTAGGCGATGCGGCGGGGGGTGAGGGAGGCGAGGTGGGTGACGGTTTTCTTGCCGGCGCCGGCTCGGGGCGGGTCGAGGACGATGAGGTCGACGTCGTCGATGCCGGTGCGGGGGAGGATCTGGTCGACCTTGCCGTGTTCGATGCGGACGCGGTCGAGGTCCTGGAGGTTGTGGCGGGCGTCCTCGACGGCGCGCTTGCCGGATTCGATGCCGAGGACGGCGCCCTTGTCGCCGACGCGTTCGGCGAGTGCTCCGGCGAAGAGGCCGACGCCGCAGTAGAGGTCGAGGGCCATGTCGCCCTTCTTCGGCATCAGGCCCTGCATGACGGCTTCGACGAGGAGGTCGGCGGCCTTCGGGTGGATCTGCCAGAAGCCGCCGTTGCCGACGCGCCAGGTGCGGTCGGCGGCGCGCTCGCGGACGAAGGGACGGCCGTGGACGCGGTGGACCTGTTCGTCCTTCTCGCCGATGCGCATGACGGAGACGGGCTTGTCGAGTTCGACGATCGGCAGGCGGCCGCCGGGCTTGGGGGTGAGGATGACCTGGCGGTCGTGGGAGCCGGTGGCGGCGATGGCCTCGACGGTGGCGATCTGGGGCCAGGAGCGGGACTCGATGCCGAGTTCGGAGACGCCGGGGGCGGCGATCATGCAGTGGGTGACCGGCTCGACGTCGTGGGAGCGGTGCTTGCGCAGACCGGCGCGGCCCTCGTCGTCGATGGCGTACTGGACTCGGGTGCGCCAGGCAGGTACCTCGCCCTTGGCGACCTTGTCTCCCGGGGCGGGCTCGACGGTGCCGTCCCAGCGGGCTTCCTCCGGGGTCAGGCCGGCCAGCCGCTCCAGCTGCTCGGCGATGACGGAGCCCTTGAAGCGGCGCTGGGCGCCGGGCGCGGCGTGCTGCCAGTCGCAGCCGCCGCACTTGCCGGGGCCGGAGAACGGGCAGGGCGCCTCGACGCGGTCCTTGGAGGCGGTGTGGATCTCGACGGCGTCGGCGCGCAGGAAGCGGGCGCCCTCCTCGCCGTCGGTGATGCGGGCGGTGACCCGCTCGCCGGGGAGGGTGTGGCGTACGAAGAGGACCTGGCCTTCTTCGGTACGGGCGATGCAGTGGCCGCCGTGGGCGACCGGGCCGACCTCGACCTCGTACTCCTCGCCGACCAGCGACTTCTTCGGTTCTGTCTGCATGGCGGCGGAGCTCCTGAGGTGGGGTGGTGCGGCGGGGCCGCGACCGGGGGTACGGCGGGACAACAGCCTTCAAGTCTACGTGCCGTTGTCCGGTGCCCGTGCCGTGCGGCGAAGGGCGGGGCGGGGCCGCCGGCGGCGGGCCGGGAACGGCTCAGCGGCGGGCGCCGGGAGGGCGTCCGCCGCTGAGGGGGACACGCAGCCGCCGCTTCGGGAGCGGCGACGGGCGACCGCCGGTGGTGGCGGTCGCGGGGCGGCTACTTCTTCGTGGCCGCCTTCTCCTTCTTCGGCTGGCTGACCGGTCCGCGGCGCACCGCGCCCGGAGCGTTCCAGTCCGCGCGCTTGCGGGCCCGCTTCTTGGCGGCTTCGGAGGAGTCCAGCTGCCAGGGCACGGACGTCACCATCACACCGGGGGTGAACAGCAGCCGGCCCTTCAGGCGCAGGGCGCTCTGGTTGTGCAGGAGGTGTTCGTACCAGTGGCCGACGACGTATTCGGGGATGTAGACCGAGACGACGTCGCGCGGGCTCTCCCGGCGCAGCGACTTGACGTAGTCGATGATCGGCCGGGTGATCTCGCGGTAGGGGGAGGCGAGGACCTTGAGGGGGACCTCCATGCCGCGGCGCTCCCACTCCGCGCGCAGTGCCTTGGTATCGGCCTGGTCGACGTCCACGCTGACCGCTTCGAGGGTGTCCGAGCGCATCAGCTTGGCGTAGTTCACGGCGCGCAGGGTGGGCTTGTGGACCTTGGAGACCAGGACGATGGAGTGCACCCGGGAGGGGCGTACGACCTCGTCGGGGGAATCCTCGGCGGCGATCTCGTCGGAGACCCGGTCGTAGTGCCGGCGGATGGCGCTCATCGTGACGAAGAAGATGACCATGCCGAGCAGGGCCACCCAGGCGCCGTGGGTGAACTTCGTCAGCAGGACGACGACGAGGACCAGGGCGGTGAAGGTAGCGCCGAAGGCGTTGATGGCGCGCGAGCGGTGCATGCGGCGGCGCTTGGCCGGGTCCTTCTCGGTCAGCAGGTGGCGGTTCCAGTGACGGACCATGCCGATCTGGCTGAGGGTGAAGGAGACGAAGACGCCGACGATGTAGAGCTGGATCAGCCGGGTGGAGTCCGCGCCGTAGATGTAGACGAGGACGGCGGCGGCGCCGGCGAGCAGCACGATGCCGTTGGAGAAGGCCAGCCGGTCGCCGCGGGTGTGCAGCTGGCGCGGCAGGTAGCGGTCCTGGGCCAGGATCGAGCCGAGCAGCGGGAAGCCGTTGTACGCGGTATTGGCGGCCAGGAACAGGACCAGCGCGGTGGCGGCGGCAAGGACCACGAAGAGGAACGAGCCGCTGCCGAAGACCGCGGCCGCGACCTGGGAGATCACCGGGTCCTGGGTGAAGCCGGCGCCGACGGGGGTGCCGTTGTGCAGCAGGTCCTTGGCCGGGCTCTCCGCCATCTTCACGTCGGTGGCCATGGCCAGGCCGATGATGCCGCAGAACATGGTGACGGCCAGGCCGCCCATGAGCGCGAGGGTGGTCGCGGCGTTCTTCGACTTCGGCTTGCGGAAGGCGGGGACGCCGTTGCTGATCGCCTCGACGCCGGTGAGCGCGGCACAGCCGGAGGAGAACGCCCGCAGCAGCAGGAAGACCAGCGCGAAGCCGGCCAGGCCGCCCTGTTCGGCGTGGATGGTGTAGTCGGCGGTGGGGGCCTTCATCGTGTCGCCCATGACCAGGCCGCGGACCGCGCCCCACATGATCATGATGAAGACGCCGGCGACGAACACATACGTCGGGATCGCGAAGAGCTTGCCCGACTCCTTGACGCCCCGCAGGTTCATCAAGGTCAGCAGGATGATCGTGCCGACCGCGCAGAGCGTCTTGTGCTCGACGACGAAGGGGATCGCCGAGCCGAGGTTCTCCACTCCGGAGGAGATGGAGACCGCGACGGTCAGTACGTAGTCGACCAGCAGGGCGCTGGCCACGGTGAGGCCGGCCTTGGGGCCGAGGTTGGTGTTGGCGACCTCGTAGTCGCCGCCACCGCTCGGGTAGGCGTGCACGTTCTGCCGGTACGACGCCACGACGGTGAACATCAGCACGACGACCGCGACCGCGATCCAGGGGCTGAAGTGGTACGCCGACACACCCGCAACGGACAGGACGAGCAGCACCTCACCCGGCGCGTAGGCCACGGAGGAGAGCGGGTCGGAGGCGAAAACGGGGAGCGCGATGCGCTTGGGAAGAAGGGTCTCCCCCAGCTTGTCGCTGCGCAGCGCGCGCCCGATCAGGATCCGTTTGGGCACGTCGGTCAGTTTGGACACGCAGAGGATGCTAAGCCTTCGTCAAGGGTGGCGCCCACCCGCCACCCGCATGGGGGTCGGAGCGGCGCGGGAGGCGCACATCCGGCCTGCTCCGCGCCCACGGGAGCGCCCCAATCTGCACACGATCAGCACGTCAGGCCCGCACGGCAGCACATTCTGCCGGTGGATACGGGTCCGCCCGGGCCGGGCGGGCGACGTGGCGCTTTTCACGCGGGGCGCCGAAGGTGCAGCTCAGCAGCGGATCACCGCCCCGGCAGCCCGGCCGGTGGGGGTGTCGTCGTGCACATCCTCACCCCCGTCGAGGGTGTGCCCGCCGACACCTCCGATGCCGGCCGGGAGCCGGTGTCGGTGACGATCAGCAGCACGGAGCGCAACGGCGCCGCCCGCAGGCCGACACGGCCGGAGGGACCTCGTCCGTGGCGGTCACGCAGGGGCTGTACCGCCGTTGACGTGCTGCTTTGTCGATGTGCTGATCCTGCCGTCACAGCGGGGGCGCGCACATTGCAAGAACCCGGCAGTCTTAACGCACCTTTGATGTCCTGCTCCCGACCAAGGTGCCGTCGGGGTGGCCCCACAGGCCCGCGCCGCCGCCCCACTAGAGCGGCTTGTCGGGCCAGTCCAGCACTTGCGCGCCCAGGGCAGCGGTTTCCAGGGTGAAGCGCTGTAGGCCGTCTGCCGGGTCGTAGCCCGTGAGGATCTTGATGCGGTCCAGGCGGTAGGACAGGGTGCGCACGCTCACCTTGAGGCGGCGGGCCGCCTCGGCGTTGACGTAGCCGGCCGCGGCGCACGCTCGCAGCGTCTCCAGCAGCGGCCCCGCCCCGCCGCGGCCCTGGGTCAGCGGCCCCAGCACGGTCCGTACGAGATCGGCCATGGCGGCGCGGTCGCGCAGCAGCACCGGGAAGACCAGCAGATCCGCGGCGCGCAGTACCGGCTCGGTCAGCTCCAGTTGCTCGGCCAGTTCCAGGGCGGACAGTGCCTCTTCATAGGAGCGCACCACACCGCCGGCACCGGAGTGCGGCCTGCCGATGGCCACGCGGCGGGCGCCCCGCTGCCGCCCGTCGACGCGCTGCGCGCCGGCGGCAAAGGCGTCCAGGAGACTGTGCTCGCTGCTCGCACCGACGCAGATCAGCCGGCCTCCCTTCGTGGTGATCAGCACATCGCGGTCGCCGAAGCGGCCGATGAGTTCGCGCTCCACCCGCCGGGCGACGGGGTGCACGTCGTCGAACGGCTCGTCGCCCTCGGCCACCGCGACGGCGTGCTCATGGGCCAGCCGCAGCCCGAAGCGTTCCGCGCGCTCGGCCAGCCGGCCCAGGTCGCTGCGCCCGTACAGCAGATCGTCGACAAACTCGCGCCGGGCGGCCTCCTCCTGACGCACCGCCAGCCGCTGCGCGCGCTCGTGGCCCTCGCCGAGTGCCGCGATGGCCGCGTCGACGGCGCCCAGCACCGCGTCGCCGGTTCTGGCGTGGTCGGCGGCGCCGGACGCCCGCGCGACGCCCGGCAGGGTGCCCCACGCCCGGCGGGTCTCCCCCAGGAACAGGCTGACCAGTTCGCGCAGGCCGTGGCCGGCCTCGGCGGCCCGCTCGCCCCGGTCACGCAGGTCGTCGAGTTCTGGGCGGCGCGGCAGCCGCCCGGTGAGGGAGACATCGCCGAGGAGCGCGGCGTAGCCCTCGACGAAGTCGGCGGGGAGTGCGGCGGCGGGGCTGTATCGGTTCATCGGACGCCGCCACGCACTGCCGCCGCATCGACCGTCCGCGAGGACCGCCGCGGCGGCCGAAGCCGTTCTCCGTCGTCCGCACCCACCACGTCGCGTACTCCCTCGCACCCTGAAATTGCCGGGTCCCGGCCACCGGGACGGGGTCAATCCTGCCGGATCCCGGCAGCGTGCGGACGCCGGGCCAGCAGATCGCCCATCCCCTTGCGGGTGGCAGCCAGCAGGACCCGGTCCTCCGGACGCAGGACGTAGTCGTCCCCCAGCTCGTGCACGAGGCGCGCGGGCTCACGCTCCTTGCCCTGCGGCGGCGGTACGGGGGAGGTGTTCGGCGCCGGTTCGCCGGCCGCCGAGGTGTCGACCGCCAGCACCCGCAGCCGGCCGGGGCGCAGCACCTGAGCGATGGTGCGGCCCTCCAGCGTGCGCTGGCCGCGCACCTCGACACGGGCGACCAGCAGCACCCGGCGCTCGACCGGGATCGCCCCGAGAATCTGACGTCCCATCATGGCGCCGGCGAAGGCGGGCGCGGCCAGGAAGGAGACGCTGCGACTGCGCGTCAGCGCCCTCGGGTGCGCTGCGCGCAGGGTGCGGTAGACGGCGGTGGCGAAGCGGTCGTCGAACAGCCGCAGTGTGACCCGCAGCCCGGGTTTGACCGACCGCGCGTACAGGGCTGCCTCCAGGTTCGTCGTGTCCTCGCTGGTCAGGGCGAGCAGTGTCCGTGCCCGGTCGACCTTGGCGGCCTCCAGGACGCCTTCCTGGGTGACGTCCCCCAGGACCGTCGGCACGCGCAGCCGACGGGCCAGCGCGACTCCCCTCGCCTCGGGGTCGGACTCGACGCAGACCACCGGGATGCCCATCTCGTGCAGCCGGGCCAGGACGCGGGTGCCGACCTTGCCCAGACCGAGCAGCACCACATGGCCCGACAGACCGCGCGGCGGCCGGCGCAGCGCGGCGGCGCTGCGGAAGGTGCCGAGTCCCTCGAACGCCGCCGCCACCAGCACCGGCAGGAGCAGCAGCCCGGTCAGGCCGGACAGCAGTTGCAGCACCTTGCGTGCGGTGGGCTGGCCGATCGCGGGGTCGTTGATGGCGAAGAGGTCGAGCAGGGAGAGGTAGACGGCGTGCACCGGGTCGTCGCCGGTCGTCAGGGAAGAGGCGACGGCCAGCGCGAGTACCGCGCCGACAACGCCGCCCAGCGACCAGCGCAGCCGACGGGAGAATAACGAGGCGAGTGGTGCGCCCCGGCCCCGCAGCCCGCGGGGACGCACCGGGCGGCCGGTGTAGGACACGGTTTCCAGGACGATGGTGCCGCAGCCGTCGGCGGCCGCGGTCGCCGCGTCGTCCGGCAGCAGCACGGGCCCGTCGTCACCGGCGGCGGAGTTCGGTACCTCCGCGGGGTCGTTGGCCGAGGGGGAGAGCAGCGCCAGGGTGCACAGTCCGGGCCCGCCGGGACGACCGGGCGGCACGGGCATCCGCTCCACGGCGCGCAGCATCAGGCCGTCCGCCTCGATGACCTTGCTGGTGCCGGCGACGGCGGTGGCCGCCAGAGCCGGGGCGACGGTGTCGGCGTCGGAGAGCACCGTGGTGGAGGCGTCGACGCTCTCGGCGTCCTCGGTGCCGAGCGCCGCGACGGCCGCCGCCTGGTCGAGCAGTTCCTCCAGGTGCTGGCCCAGTTTGCGGTTGTAGAGCCGGATGACCAGCCGCAGCCGGGGGTTGAGACGGCGGGCGCGCAGCGCGGCGTGGATATTGGTCTCGTCGTCGTCATAGACGAGTGCCAGTGCACCCGCCTCGGGGACGCCGGCCTCGATCAGCGCGGCGTCGTCGGCCTCCGCCGCCTCCAGGATCCGCAGCGCTTCCTCCGGCGGCTCGTCCTCCTCCTGGGCCGCCTCGGACGGCAGCGGCGAGGGGCGGACCATCGCCGCCGACACCCGCCCTATCAGTGCGGTGGCTCTCCCCAGCCCGCCGCGCGCAGGCGGCGGGATGCGTGGTCGGTGCGGCTCCCGTGCCGAGGGCACGACGAGAGTCACCCGTTCGCGGTAGAGGTCGCGGAGTTCGGCGGCGAGCCGGTGCGCGAGCGCATCGTCACCGCAGATCACCATGTGCGGGGCGGGAGAGCCCTGTTGGGGCTGTTGAGGCAGGTTGGGCACACCTCGTAGCGTGCCTTACCCGCGCACGGCGGCGCAGCCCGGCGCGGGAGAAGCCGGCCACGCCCCTACCGACCGCACCCGACGAGCGCCGACCGCGCCCCCTACCGGGGTCGGCAATACAGCTACGGTTGTACCGGACCGCGGTGCACCCAACCCGCCCGTTGACGCACCAGGTCACTGTCGCGAGCCGTAGCTTCGTGCCGCCGGTACTGGGAGAAGAAAGTAGTGAGCAGGGTGTTTGTGCAGGTCAGCGCGCTAGTCCAGGGCACGGGGTAATCAGCATGCACATCGTCATCATGGGGTGCGGTCGCGTGGGCTCCGCGCTCGCGCAGACTCTGGAGAGCCAGGGGCACACCATCGCGGTGGTCGACCAGGACCCGACCGCGTTCCGCCGCCTGGGCTCGTCCTTCGGTGGCCGCCGGGTGACCGGGGTCGGCTTCGATCAGGACACGCTGCGTGAGGCCGGCATCGAGGAGGCGGGCGCCTTCGCCGCCGTCTCCAGCGGCGACAACTCCAACATCATCGCGGCCCGGGTGGCCCGCGAGATGTTCGGCGTGGAGAACGTCGCGGCCCGGATCTACGACCCGCGCCGCGCCGAGGTCTACCAGCGCCTCGGCATCCCCACCGTCGCCACCGTCCGCTGGACTGCGGACCAGATGCTGCGCCGGCTGCTGCCCTCGGGGTCCGAGCCGCTGTGGCGGGACCCCAGCGGCGCCGTCCAGCTCGCCGAGGTGCACACCTCCCCGGCATGGGTCGGACACAAGATCAGCACGCTGCAGGAGGAGACCGGCGTCCGCGTCGCCTTCCTCACCCGGCTGGGCGAGGCGACCCTGCCGACCTCGCAGACGGTGCTGCAGGAAGGCGATCTGGTGCACGTGATGATGCGCACCGACGATGTCGAGACGGTCGAAGCGGCATTCGCCGAAGGTCCTGAGGAGGCGCACGCATGAGGGTCGCGATTGCGGGCGCGGGTGCGGTGGGCCGTTCCATCGCCGGCGAGCTGCTGGAGAACGGGCACGAGATCCTGCTCATCGACAAGGCGCCGACCGCCATCTCGGTCGAGCGGGTGCCGCTCGCGGAGTGGCTGCTGGCCGACGCCTGCGAGATCACCTCGCTCGACGAGGCGGCGCTGCAGCGCTGCAACGTCGTCATCGCGGCGACCGGCGACGACAAGGTCAACCTCGTCGTCTCGCTGCTGGCCAAGACCGAGTACGGCGTGCCGCGGGTGGTCGCCCGCGTCAACAACCCGAAGAACGAGTGGCTGTTCAACGAGGCATGGGGCGTCGATGTCGCGGTCTCCACGCCGCGCCTGATGTCGGCCCTGGTCGAGGAGGCGGTGAGCGTCGGCGATCTCGTCCGGCTGCTGCGCTTCAGCCACGGCGACGCCAACCTCGTCGAGCTCACGCTGCCCCCGGAGGCGGCCCTGGCGGGCACCCGGGTCGGCGATGTGGAGTGGCCCGTGGACACCTCCCTGGTCACGATCATCCGCGGTACGCGGGTGCTCACGCCCAACAAGGAGGACGCGCTGGAGGCGGGCGACGAGCTGCTGTTCGTCGCGGCCCAGTCGCGCGAGGAGCAGCTGGAGGACCTGTTGTCGATGCGCCGCGAGGACGCGTCGGACTGAGTCCGCTCTGAAACGGCCGAGGGCCCCTGGGACCGATGTGGTCCCAGGGGCCCTCGTGCGTGGCGATGGGCGCCGGAAGGTGAGCGGGTCACCGGCGGGCCGGCGGAGCGCGTACGGCCCGCCGGGACCGGCCCGGAGCCTCAGCGGCGGTGGCGCGGACCCTCCGCCGGCTGCTCGGCGACCGCCTCGGGCGTGACGCCCTGCGACAGGTCGTCCGCGACCCGGCTCAGCACCGTGCGCTCCTTCTCGGCCTGCTCCGCCGCCTTCTCCTTCGCCTCCATCTCCGCGAAGACGTCGATGGGCGGCGGCGCCTTCGCCAGGAAGACCCAGGTGAGGTACACCGCGAGCAGGAACGGTGGAATCTTGAGCGCGATCAGCACCCAGCCCAGCTGAGAGGTGTTCGCCCACCAGTACAGCGGGAAGAGGATCGCGCACTTGGCGAGGAGGATCAGGCCCCACGCCATGCTGGCCTTGGCGTATGCCTTCTTCCGGCCGGGATTGCGGGTCCGCCAGGAGAGGTTCTCCTTGAAGACCGGGCCCAGGATCAGGCCGATCAGCGGGGCGCCCGCGAGCGTGGTCAGGATGTAGGCGAGGGCCAGGCCGAGCGTGTAGAGCATGCCCGGCAGGTAGAAGTCCTTGGCGTTGCCGGTCATCATCGCGAAGACGACGCCGAAGGCGACCCCGAAAACGCCGCTGAAGGCGTGCTTGACGGTGTCCTTGCGGACCAGCCGCACGGCCGCCATCACCAGCGAGACGGCCAGCGCCGCGATCGCCGAGAGGTGCAGGTCCTTGTTGATCGTGTAGATCGTGATGAACAGCAGGCCGGGGAGAACGGTCTCCACCATGCCGCGTACGCCACCGAACGCTTCGAACAGCGCCGCCTCGGTGACATCTCTGCCGTTGGCGTCCTTGCCCGCGCCGGAGGCGGGCGGAGCGGAGGAATGATCTGCGGAAGCGTCAGTGGTCGGTCGGTCGTGAGACGTCACCGGCTACTCCTGTCCGAGCGGTCGGAGTTCGTACTTCGGGTTGAAAAGCACCCGGCGTCCGTGGCTCATGGAGACCCGGCCCGAGGCGATGAGCTTACGTCCCGGCTCTATCCCGACGATGGAGCGGCGTCCGAGCCACACCACGTCGAGGGCGGCGGAGCCGTCGAACAGCTCCGCCTCCAGCGCGGGTACACCGGCGCGCGGCCGCAGCGTCACATGCCGCAGAGTGCCGGTGACCTTGACTATCTGGCGATCGTCGCAGTCGCAGATACGGGTACACCCCGTCGCCTGCGTGTCCTGCTGCAGCTCAGCGCTCTGCAGCTCCTCCTCGGAGGAGGACAGCCTGTCGAGCATCCGGCGGAAGCGACCGGCCGGCTTCTCGGATCGGGTCCCAGCACTCATAGCCCCAGCGTACCGGTGCGCCCGCTCGTGCATCACTGCCCGCACACCTCCTCCGCACGGGCCTCGCCCGGCCTCCCCACGCGACCTCGACCGGCGCGGACCGGCGACGAGGTCACTGCTCGAACCGGTAGCCCATCCCCGGCTCGGTGAGGAAGTGCCGGGGGTGGGAGGGGTCGCTCTCCAGTTTGCGGCGGAGCTGGGCCATGTAGACCCGCAGATAGTTGGTCTCGGTGCCGTACGACGGGCCCCAGACCTCCTGGAGCAGCTGCTTCTGGCTGACCAGGCGGCCCGCATTGCGCACCAGGACCTCCAGCAGATGCCACTCGGTGGGCGTCAGCCGGATGTCCCGGCCGTCGCGGTTGGCCTTCTTCGCGGCGAGGTCGACGGTGAAGCCCTCGGTCTCCACGATCACGTCGTCCCCGGCGGGCCCGGCCGGCTCGGCCCGGCGCACCGCCGCCCGCAGCCGCGCCAGCAGCTCGTCCATCCCGAACGGCTTCGTGACGTAGTCGTCCGCCCCGGCGTCCAGCGCCTCCACCTTCTCGTCGGAGGTCTGCCGGGCGGACAGCACCAGGATCGGCACCCGCGTCCAGCCCCGCAGCCCCTTGATCACCTCGACGCCGTCCATGTCCGGCAGACCCAGGTCGAGGACGATGACGTCGGGATGACGCGCGGCGGCGAGTTTGAGGGCGGTGGCCCCGTCCGGGGCCGCGTCCACCTCGTACTTGCGCGCCTTCAGGTTGATCACGAGGGCGCGGACGATCTGCGGCTCGTCATCGACCACAAGCACCCGGTTCACTGGCGTTCTCCTCGTGGGGTCGGTTCCCGCCGGTCGGGGCCGGCGGGGTGTGGGGTGGGGGTGGGTACGGCGGCCGGGCTCACGTGATGGCCTGCGCCGGAAGGGCGGGCGGAGCCGCCGACGGGCCGGCCGCCGCGCGCAGCGTCAGGACCATCGTCATCCCGCCGCCCGGGGTGTCCTCGGCGGCGAGAGTGCCGCCCATCGCCTCCGCGAAGCCGCGGGCGACGGCCAGACCGAGGCCCACGCCCGCCCCGCGCGGCGCGTCGCCATAGCGCTGGAACGGCTCGAAGATCCGGTCCTTGGAGCTGTCGGGGACGCCCGGCCCGCGGTCCGCGATCCGCAGCTCGACCCGGTCGCCCAGCGCACTGGCCGCGGCCAGCACCACCGCACCCTCCGGGCTGTACTTCACGGCGTTCTCGACGAGATTGGCGACCGCGCGCTCCAGCAGCCCCGGGTCGACCGCGACGATCGGAAGCTCCTCGGGGATGTCGAGCGTGACACTGCCTTCCGGCACGCCGCCCAGCGCCATCGGCACCACCTCGTCGAGGTCCGTCTCGCGGATCAGCGGGGTGACCGTGCCGGTCTGCAGGCGTGACATGTCCAGAAGGTTGCCCACGAGATGGTCGAGCCGGTCCGCGCCCGCCTCGATGCCCTCCAGCAGCTCGCTCTCGTCCTCCTCGGACCAGGCGACGTCGTCGGAGCGCAAGGAGGTGACGGATGCCTTGATGCTCGCCAGCGGGGTCCGCAGATCGTGGCTGACCGCGGCCAGCAGCGCCGTCCTGATCCGGTTGCCCTCGGCCAGTTCCCTGGCCTGCTCCGCCTCGCCCACCAGCCGCTGCCGGTCCAGTACGACGGCGGCCTGCGCGGCGAACGCGGCGAGCACCCGCCGGTCCTCGGCCGGCAGCACCCGGCCGGACAGGGCCAGCGCCATGTGGTCACCGACCGGCATGTCGACGTCCGCGTCCTCGGGGCGCAGCAGCGTACGGCCCTCGGCCCCCTCGCCCACCCGGCCGGCGCAGGTCCACGGGGTGACGTCGCTACTGCGCTCCAGCAGAGCCACCGTGTCCATCCCGAAGGTCTCCCGGACGCGCTCCAGGAGGGCGTCCAGCGTCGTCTCGCCGCGCAGCACACTGCCGGCGAGGAAGGAGAGGATCTCCGACTCGGCGCGCAGCCGTGCCGCCTGCTGGGTGCGGCGGGCGGCGAGATCGACCACCGAAGCGACCGAGACGGCCACCGCGAAGAAGATCACGATGGCGACGAGGTTCTGGGGATCGCTGACGGTGAGGGTGTGGGTGGGGGGCGTGAAGTAGTAGTTCAGGAGCAGGGAGCCGACGGCGGCCGAGGCCAGCGCCGGCCACCGCCCGCCGAGCAGCGCCGCGATCACGGTCAGGAAGAGGAACAGCAGCACGTCGTTGGCCAGGCCGGGGCCGTTCTCGACGCCGGTGAGCAGCAGCGACAGCAGCACCGGGCCCACCACGCCGACGAGCCATCCGGCGATGATCCGGGCCCGGCTCAGCCGCGCGCCGCGGGCGACGGGCAGCCCCCGGCCCCTGGCCACCTCCTCGTGGGTCACGATGTGCACATCGAGGTCCGGCCCGGAATCCCGGGCGACGGTGGCTCCCACGCCCGGCCCGAAGATGTACTGCCAGGTCTTGCGGCGGCTGGAGCCCAGCACGATCTGCGTGGCGTTCACCCCGCGCGCGAACTCCAGCAGCGCATGCGGGATGTCGTCGCCGATGACGTGGTGGAACGTTCCGCCCAGGTCCTCGACGAGGGTGCGCTGCACGGCGAGTTCCTTGGGCGAGGCGGAGGTCAGCCCGTCGCTGCGGGCGGTGTAGACGGCGAGCACCTCGCTGCCCGAGCCCTTGGCCGCCATCCGGGCGGCGCGGCGGATCAGCGTACGTCCCTCGGGCCCGCCGGTGAGCCCGACGACGATGCGCTCGCGGGCCTGCCAGGTGGAGCGTATGGAGTGCTCGGCGCGGTACTGCTGCAGATACTCGTCGACCCGGTCGGCGACCCACAGCAGCGCCAGTTCGCGCAGCGCCGTGAGGTTGCCGGGCCGGAAGTAGTTGGAGAGCGCGGCGTCGACCTTGTCGGAGCGGTAGATGTTGCCGTGCGCCATCCGGCGACGAAGCGCCTGTGGAGACATGTCGACAAGTTCGATCTGGTCCGCGCGGCGGACGATCTCGTCCGGGACGGTCTCCCGCTGGCGGACGCCCGTTATCGATTCGACGACGTCCCCGAGCGATTCGAGGTGCTGGATATTGACCGTGGACACCACGTCGACCCCGGCCGCCAGCAGCTCCTCGATGTCCTGCCAGCGCTTGTCGTTGCGGGACCCCGGGACGTTGGTGTGGGCCAGCTCGTCGACCAGCGCGACGGCCGGCTCGCGGGCGAGGACCGCGTCCACGTCCATCTCGGTGAAGGTCGTGCCGCGGTGCTCCAGCTCCCGTCGTGGGATCGCCTCGAGGCCGGCCAGCATCACTTCGGTGCGGGCCCTGCCGTGGTGCTCGACGAATGCCACCACGACGTCCGTGCCGCGCTCCGCGCGCCGGTGCGCCTCGGACAGCATCGCGTACGTCTTGCCGACGCCCGGTGCCGCACCGAGGTAGATCCGTAGCTTGCCGCGTGCCATGGCCTCATTGTCTTACGTAAAGGCCTCCCCCATCGGGCTGCCCCGGATCCGACACTACCGACCCGGTAATGTGACAAAAGGGGTGAACGATGGTAGGGCCCCCGGTCTTGACGCGACCCTGATACGGCGGGGCGGGCGTCGGGTTTCCGCCGCACGCTCCCGCCCTTGGGCGGGCCCGCCCCTGCCGCTCCCCCTCCCCTGGAATCCCGTCGTCGCCGCGCGCACCGGCTGCGAGGATGACGCGCATGACCGAGGTACGCATCGCCCATACCGCCGATCTGGACGCCGCCACCCTCGAGGCGGCCCGCACCCTGCTCTACGACGTCTTCGACGACATGACCGAAGAGGACTGGGAGCACGCACTGGGTGGCTTGCACGCACTGGTCCACGAAGGCGGGGAACTGATCGGGCACGCGTCCGTGGTCCAGCGCCGGCTCCTGCACGGCGGCCGGGCGCTGCGCTGCGGGTACGTGGAGGGCGTGGGGGTCCGCGCGGACCGGCGCGGACGCGGCCACGGCGCGGCCATGATGGGAGCCCTGGAGCGGGTGGTGCGCGGCGCCTACGAGCTCGGCGCGCTGGGCGCCTCCGACGAGGCCGCGGACTTCTACGCGGCGCGTGGCTGGCAGGTGTGGCGCGGCCCGTCCTGGGCGTTCACTCCGGACGGCATCCGCCGCACCGCGGACGAGGACGGCTCGCTCTACGTCCTGCCGGGGCCCGTACCCCTCGACCTCGACGGCGACCTCACCTGCGACTGGCGCGACGGCGACGTCTGGTAGCGGCACGGGCCGGAGGGCGCGGATCCCGGCCTCGGCCGGTGGACGCGGCGGATCAGCGGGCCGGACGGGCCCGCGTCTTCGCGGTCCCGTCCGGCCCCGAACCGCCCGACCCTCCACCTGGGGCCGCAAAGCGCGGTGCACCCAGCTCGGCTCAGCTGGGGTTTTCCGCGTGCGTGAGCGTCTCCCAGCCGACGAAGAGGTTGTTGGAGCCGGCGGGCCGCTGCTGCCCGGTCAGCTTCTGGGTGTTGGTCATCTCGTGGCCCAGCCGGTTGTGCAGGGCGTTGTAGCCGACCTCGGTGACCGGCCCCAGGCCGCGTTTGACGCTGCCGCCGCACAGCCAGGACGGCGGGGCGGTGCCCAGTTGGTAGGTGGAATGGAGGCCGAGCGCGTGGCGTAGCCGGTCGGCGACCTCGGGGTAGAGGTCCTGGCCCTGGAGGCGGGTGGTCTCGGCGATGTGGGAGATGGCCGACAGGCCGTAGCCGGTGTGCGTGAAGTCGCGGCAGGTCTCCTGACTGAGTCCGTCGACGAAGGTGGACTGCCCCTGCCAGTACTTGATGATCTTGTCCCGGCTGTTCAGGCCGCTGCCCGGGGCGGTCTTGGGCAGAGCGCCGTCCGACTTCAGATAGATGTACGCGGGCACACGGGTGCGGAACTTCGCGATGGCCTTGTCGTAGGACGCCTTGTCCTCGAGGAAGACCGAGATGCCGACGGCCGCCTCCATCATGCTCAATTCCCAGTTCCCGTTGCTGTGCGAGCCGTTGATGACCTCCGGCAGGTACACCTCGCGCAGCATCCCGGCGAAGCGGTCCACCCGGTCCTCGGCCCAGCCGTCGTAGGTGTAGCGAATGATCTCGGCGGCCCGCGGCCAGGAGGAGCCGGCCCAGCCGGTCTGCAGCGGGGCGTTGCTGTTGGTGTGGTCCTTGAGGGTGGCGGACCAGGCGTCCATGAGCGCGATGGCCTTCTCCGCGTACTTGCTGTCGCGAGTGATGTACCAGGCCAGCGAGAGGGTGTACGCGGCGAGCGCGTCCTCGCGTTCGTCGGTGCAGCCGTAGTTGGGGTCGGAGTAGGAGCCGCACTCGACGACGGCGCGGGGCTTGGGCGTACGGGAGAGCGAGGCGTACTTGCTCGCCATCATGCTGTCGTAGGCGCTCTTCCAGGGCTGGGCGCCGGAGTTGACCTTGCTGCGGGTGAAGTCGAGCTGGGCGGTCCCGACGAGGACGCCGGGGTGGGTGAAGGTGGCCGGTGCCGCGGAGGACGGGCCGCCTATGAGGAGGCCCGCCGTGAGGGCGCCGAGCAGCGCGCCTGCGACCAGGGTGAACTTTCTGCGCATGGGGGGTGTGCCTTCCTGTCGAGATGCTCGATGAGGAGAGCTGTTCTCGTACATGAACGACAAGCGTTGATATGAACACCTGTGATGGCTGGCGAACGTAAGGGCAGGCACGCACGCCGTCAAGGCTTGGCGTCAATGTCGCGCCACCGCAACCACCCTTCACGGAGGGCCCGTTCAGCGGCCGGTGCACGATTCACGACGGCGCGAACCGCGTGCCACCTGCCGGAAAGCCGAAGGCGGGCAGCCCCCGGGGGTCTCCCAGGGGGCTGCCCGATCGGTGCCCGTTCCTGGTGCACCCCCACTTGGCCTTCGGCGCAGGAATTCCTTCGCCGGAGAGCCAACTCCAGGAGACTGACCCACGGTTCACCCATGAAACCGACGGTGCGCCCGCCCACAAAAGCCGAAAGGGGTCGCACTCCCCTCGGGAAGTACGACCCCTCGCAACGGTCACTGTCGGGCCGCAGCCGGGCGCTCAGCGCGCCCGACCGGCCCAAGGACGTCGGGTCAGCGGATCTCGGTGATCTCCGGTCCCCGCTCCAGCCTCTCCACGCCACCGCTGAAGCGCGAACCCTCGGCCGGCTCCTGCTGCACACCGTCCGGCACCATCTGGGCGTCGTCCGGCAGCTTCAGGACGATCGGGTCACGCGGCGCCATCGGGGCGTCGCCGCGGATGACGACGGTGTCCAGGAAGATGTGCTCCAGGATCCCGGCGGCCTGCGGCTGCACCGCACCCTGCCCGGAGATCACACCACGCAGGAACCACCGCGGACCGTCGATGCCGACGAAACGCACGACCTGGACGCCGTTCGTCCCGTCCGGCAGCTGTACGGGCACCTGCGCGCGCAGTTCCCAGCCCAGGGGTCCCTCGACCTCGTCGATGATCCCACCCTGCTGGGTGATGCCGGAGGCGATCTCCTCGCGGACCTCGCCCCAGATCCCCTCGTTCCTGGGGGCGGCGAACGCCTGCAGCTGCACGGCGCTGTCCTGCAGCACCACGGTCGCGGCGACGATCGCGTCACCGGCGACCTCCACCCGCAGCTCCATGCCCTCGACGCCGGGCACGAACATGCCACCGAGGTCGACCCGGCCCTCGCCCGGGTCCTTGACCTCGGACACGTCCCAGGGACCGTCCGGCCGCGGCGCGGGCGGGAGGTTGAGCCGCTCACCCGTCGCCTCGTCCTCGTCGGCGTCGCTCACCGCTTCCTCCTCGGCGAGCGTCGTGTCCTCCGCCGACTCTTCAGGAGCCTCGTTCTTCTTGCGACGTCCGAACACGTCACTGTCCTTCCCGGTCGGCACCGACCGATGCGTATCCATTCCCGCCCGTGGAGCCGCCCACCGCCGCATGGCCGCCGGTGGAACCGAATCCCCCCTCGGCCCGCGCCGAGCCGGGAAGTTCCGCCACCTCGTGGAAGCGCACCTTCTCGACCTGCTGGACGACCAGTTGGGCGATCCGGTCGAGCCTCTCGAACCGCACGCTCTCGCGCGGATCCAGATTGACCACGATCACCTTGATCTCCCCACGGTACCCGGCATCCACCGTCCCAGGGGCATTCACGAGCGCCAGTCCGCAGCGGGCGGCGAGGCCCGACCTGGGGTGCACAAATGCGGCGTAGCCGTCGGGCAGCGCGATCGACACTCCCGTGGGGAGCACTGCGCGCTCCCCCGGGGCCAGTTCGGCGGCCTGTGTGGTCACCAGATCCACGCCGGCGTCGCCCGGGTGCCCGTAGGACGGGACGGGCACGTCCGCGTCCAGCCGCCGCAGCAGCACGTCCACCGGATTGCGTACCTGGGTCACGGGTTCACCTCGAAGGCGCGGGCTCGCTTGAGCTGGTCCGGGTCGGCCATCGCTGCCTGAATCTCCTCGGGCCGGCCGTTGTCGATGAAGTGGTCGACCTTCACCTCGATGAAGACGGCCTCCGCGCGCACCGCGACGGGCCCGTCGGGGCCGCCTATCCGCCCCACGGCCGTCGAGTAGATCTTCCGGCCGTGCACCGCCGTGACCTGCGCGTCCAGCCGCAGCAGCGTGCCCACCGGCACCGGTCGTACGAAGTCGGTCTCCAGCCGGCCGGTCACCGCGATCACCCGCAGCAGCCAGTTCAGCGAACCGAGCGTCTCGTCCAGCGCGGTGGCCAGTACGCCGCCGTGCGCCAGGCCCGGAGCGCCCTGGTGGGCCTCCTTGACGGTGAACTCCGCGCTCACGCTCACGCCGTCGCCGGCCCGCGCCTCCAGGTGCAGGCCGTGCGGCTGGCCGTCGCCGCAGCCGAAGCAGCGGTCGTAGTGCGCGCCGAGGAGTTCTCCGGGCGCCGGCGCATCGGGATGCCGGACCGGAGCGACGGCGTCCTTCGGTGGCGTCAGCCGCGGCAGATCCGTCCTCGTTCTGTCAGTTCCACTCACGAGTGCAGACCCTACCCGCGCGCATAAGGGGCCCGCGCCGCCGTGCCAAGCTGGAGCCATGCAGTCGTACGAAGAACGCCTCACCGCGCCCCGCTCCTGGTGGGTGATCGCGGCCCTGATCGGTGTCGCCTGTGCCCTGATGCTGCTCCCCCTGGGGACGCTGCCGATGCTCGGTGGGCTGATCGCCGGGGCCGCGGCCGCCGCGGTGGCGGTGAGCGCGTACGGCTCGGTGCGGATCCGGGTGGTGGGCGACGCGCTGATCGCGGGCGACGCGAAGATCCCGGCGTCGGCGCTGGGCGAGGCTCGGGTACTGGACGCCGAGGAGGCGCTGGCCTGGCGTACGCACAAGGCCGATGCCCGCGCGTTCATGCTGCTGCGCGGCTATGTGCGAACCGCGGTGCGGGTGGAGATCGCGGATCCGCAGGATCCGACGCCGTATGCCTATCTCTCGACGCGGGAGCCGGAGCGCCTGGTGGCTGCTCTGACGGCCGTACGCGCCTGAGGGGAGACGCGCGGGGCGGGGCTCAGTCGCCCGGCGGGGGCAGGGGCGCCCCTGCCCGTCTGCCGGCCGGCAGGATGCGGGGCGCGGAGTCGGGGAGCGCGTCCCAGGGAATCTGCCGGGCGCGCAGGTCCTTGCGGACCTTCTCCGCGAGTCTGCCGGTGTCCCGGCGGTTCATGAACGCGCCGACCGCGGCGCCGATCATGAACGGCGTGAGGTTGGGGAGGTTGCGCAGGGTGCGCTTCATGATCTGCTGGCGCAGTTCCCGCTTCATCTGCCCGCCGAGCGCGATGTTCAGCGACGCGGGTTTGGTGATCTCGATGCCGCGTTCCTCGGTCCAGGACGTCAGATAGGCCATCGCGCGCTGCGCACGGCTTCCGGCGGGCCGGAGGCCGTAGACCTCGTGCAACTCGGCGAGCAGTTTGATCTCGACCGAGGCGACTCCGACGACCTCGGCGGCCAGTTCGGCCGGCATGGCGGGCGGTGCGGGCAGCATCGCTGCCGCGCCGATGCCCGCGCCGACGGCGGCGGTGCCCCGCCGGGCGCCCGCGATGAGCTTGTCGGCGAGTTCCTCGGGCGTCAGGCCGGGAAACTGCGCGCGCAGGGTGGCGAGATCGCGGACCGGGATCCGCGGGGCGGTGTCGATGATCCGGTCGGCGATGGCGGCGAGACCGGCGCGCGCGCCACTGCCGCCCTTCTTGGCTCCACGACCGAAAGCAGCCGCGAGCGAGGCCGTGCGGCCTCGCTCCTGCAGTGATTCGGTCGTCCGCTCCGCGGGGAGGGCGGTCTGGTCGGCGGGCACGGGCGCGGTTTCCTCGCGTGATCGTGCGCCGGCCGCCGAGCCTTTCTCGCCCTTGTGGCCCTTACGGAACGGGTTCACGCCTGCCACGGCGTAGACCGTTCCTCAGGCCGCGCAGTCGCGGCAGATCGGCTGGCCGTTCTTGTCCTCGGCAGCGAGCTGGCTGCGGTGGTGCACCAGGAAGCAGCTCATGCACGTGAACTCGTCCTGCTGCTTGGGCAGCACGCGCACGGCCAGTTCTTCGTTGGAAAGGTCGGCGCCGGGGAGTTCCAGGCCCTCGGCCTGCTCGAACTCATCGACGTCGACGGCCGAGGTGGACTTGTCGTTCCGCCGGGCCTTCAGCTCTTCGATGCTGTCCTCGTTGAGGTCATCATCTGTCTTGCGTGGGGTGTCGTAATCCGTAGCCATTAGTCGCTCTCCCCCTCTGGGTGTCTGCGGTGTCTCAGCGCTCGTAACGCGTGAGAGGCCGGACTTGTGCCCGACCTGAGGCGGAGATTTTGCCTCACATCAAGGTCTGTTACTCAATCGACACCCAACCGCGCCTCTGAAGAGGCGATCGGTTTGGATGCGATCAGGACCGTACACGGTCCGAATGTCGCACCTCGCGCAGCCCATCCCGTGTACTTCCCGTGATCAGGGCCCCGGGAAACCCGGATTTTCCCGGCTTTCCACCGGGAGTTTCGATCACGGAGCGTAGATGGCCGGAAAAGCGCAGCTGTGAGGGATCACACACGGTCGGACCGGTGGGTGGACCAGCCGAATTCCGCGCAAAGCGAACTTGGGCGAAGGATCCACGCCCACCCGCCGTCACGTCAAACCGCGAGGCGAGGCGATGTACGGGCGTTCGGCGGGCGACTCTACGCACAGATGTCCGAGGTCACCCGGGCGCCCCCGCGACGCCCCCACGGGCCGCACAGCGCCTCTGCGGCCCCCGCGCAGCCGCCCCGCGAGGCTCCCGGAACAGGAGGCTCGCGGGGAAACCGCGCTCAGAGCGGCAGAACGACCCGCATCACGAGTCCGCCGCCCTCGCGCGGCTCGGCCATGATGCTGCCGTCGTGCGCCCGCACCACCGAGCGCACGATGGACAGGCCGAGCCCCACACCCTTGTCGCTGCCGGTGCGCTCGGTACGCAGCCGCCGGAACGGCTCGAAGATGTTCTCCACCTCGTAGGCGGGAACCACCGGCCCTGTATTGGCCACGACCAGGACCGCGCAGCCGGGCTGCGGTTCCGTGGTGACCTCCACCCAGCCGCCCTCCCCGACGTTGTACCGCACGGCGTTCTCCACGAGATTCAGCGCGATCCGCTCCAGGAGCACCCCGTTGCCCTGGACGAACACCTGCCGGCGCACTCCGCGGAACTCCACACCCCGGCTCTGCGCCTCCTGACGGGTCTGGTCCACGGCCTGCGAGGCGACCTCGGCCAGGTCGACGGGCTTCTTGTCGACGACCTTGTTCTCGCTGCGGGCGAGCAGCAGCAGGCCCTCCACCAGCTGCTCACTGCGCTCGTTGGTCGCCAGCAGCGTCTTTCCGAGCTGCGCCAGCTCGGGAGAGGCGTCCGGGTCGGCGAGCTGGACCTCCAGCAGGGTGCGGTTGATCGCCAGAGGCGTGCGCAGCTCGTGCGAGGCGTTGGCGACGAAGCGCCGCTGCGACTCGAAGGCCCGGTCGAGGCGGTCGAGCATCTCGTCGAAGGTGTCGGCCAGCTCCTTGAGCTCGTCGTCGGGCCCGCCCAGCTCGATCCGGCGGTGCAGATCGGAGCCGGCCACCCGCTGGGCGGTGCGCGTGATGCGGCCCAGCGGCGACAGCACGCGCCCCGCCATGGCGTAGCCGAAGGCGAAGGCGACCACGGTCAGGCCGAGCAGGGCCAGCAGGGAGCGGTTGAGGAGGCTGTTGAGCGCCACCGCCCGCTGGTGCTCCAGGCAGTTGTTGACCGCCTCCTGGAGCATCTGCCCGGAGGTCTCGGTGGGCAGATCGCAGATGTCACTGGTGGACTGGAACTTGCCCCCGAGAATCTTCAGCGGCAGCGCACTTCCGTCGTGCAGCGCGTCCGCCGCGAGCATGTAGATGATCGTCAGCAGCACGATGCCGGCCATCAGGAACATGCCGCCGTACAGCAGGGTGAGCCGTATCCGGATGGTCGGACGCAGCCACGGGAACGGCCGGACGTTGATCGGCCGGGGGTCCCAGGTGGGCTTGGGCGGGGTGCCCGGCGGCGGATGGGACGGCTTGGAGAACGAGGGCAGGGAGGGCATCGGCGGTCAGATCCGGTATCCCGATCCGGGGACCGTCACGATCACCGCGGGTTCGCCGAGTTTGCGGCGCAGCGTCATGACCGTGACCCGGACGACGTTGGTGAAGGGGTCGGTGTTCTCGTCCCACGCCTTCTCCAGGAGCTGCTCGGCCGAGACGACCGTGCCCTCGCTGCGCATCAGCACCTCAAGCACCGCGAATTCCTTGGGTGCGAGCTGCACCTCCTTGCCGTCGCGGAAGACCTCGCGGCGGTTGGGGTCGAGCTTGATGCCGGCCCGTTCCAGGACGGGCGGCAGGGCGACGGTCGTACGCCGCCCCAGGGCGCGCACCCGGGCGGTCAGCTCGGTGAAGGCGAAGGGCTTGGGGAGGTAGTCGTCCGCGCCGATCTCCAGGCCCTCGACGCGGTCGCTGACGTCGCCGGAGGCGGTGAGCATCAGGACGCGGGTCGGCATCCCCAGCTCGACGATCTTGCGGCAGACGTCGTCACCGTGGATGAGCGGGAGGTCGCGGTCGAGGACCACGACGTCGTAGTCGTTCACCTCGATCCGCTCCAGGGCGGCAGCGCCGTCGTAGACCACGTCGACGGCCATGGCCTCCCGGCGCAGTCCGGTGGCCACAGCATCGGCGAGCAGCTGCTCGTCCTCGACGACGAGAACACGCACGTCGCTAGTCCTTCCTCAGGGCCCGTTCGGGCAGGGCGGTACCAAAAAATCATGTCTCGGAGCTCTTCCATCCTGCCCCGAAGAGCCATAAACCGGCGGTAAGGGGGGTGCGAGGGGGTGGAGAGCGGGTCCGGTCGCCCGATTGCCAGGATTCTTCTGTGCGTTGAGGTTTCCCTGAGGTGGCGCGGGGGGAGGACGACTGCACACCCGCGATCACGCCCTGTACGGCGCTTTGCCACGACCGATCCTCCACAGGGACCACGCCGTGATCGACCCACCCGTCGGCACACCCCTGTGCCACCGACCCACGACGAGGGGGCGCACCATGGACGCGTTCACCGCAGGCATTCTGCAGCGCATACGGAACACCGAAGCTGATCTGGACAGGGCCCGCGCGACGGGCGACGACTTCCTCGCCGAGGTCGAGCAGGCAGAGCTCGAAGACCTGCAGCGCCTGGCGACCGAGCACGGAGTACATGTCGGCGCGGCGACCCCCGCCTGACCTTCCGGCTGCACAGCACAGCGCCCCGGCACCCAGTGGACGGTGCCGGGGCGCTGTCGTGCCCGGTCAGTCGTGCCAGGCGCCGAGGTCGTCCAGCAGGGGCTGGAGCTGCTCGAAGAGCGCCGGGGCGGCCGCCACGGTCAGCTCGTGGGAGGCGGGCTGCCCGGGGCGACCGCCGGTGAGCGCGCCGGCCTCACGGGCGATCAGCACGCCGGCGGCCAGGTCCCAGGGGTTCAGCCCGCGCTCGTAGTAGGCGTCGACCCGGCCGCAGGCCACATCGCACAGGTCGATGGCGGCGGAGCCGCCCCGCCGGATGTCGCGGACCTGCGGGATCAGGGTGCGCAGCACCTCCGCCTGGGCGGCCCGGCGCTCGGCGAGGTAGCCGAAGCCGGTCGCGACGAGTGCCTGGGACAGCGGCGGAGCGGGCCGGTGGTGAAGGCGCTCACCGTTGTTGAACGCTCCACCGCCCACGACGGCCTGGTAGGTCTCGCCGCGCATCGGGGCGGCGACGACGCCCACGACCGTCTCGCCGTCCCGCTCGGCGGCGATGGACACCGACCAGGACGGCAGGCCGTAGAGATAGTTGACGGTGCCGTCGACCGGGTCGATGACCCAGCGCACACCGCTGCTGCCGTGGACGCTGGCGCCCTCCTCCCCCAGGAAGCCGTCGTCGGGACGGTGTTCCGCGAGGAAGCCGGTGATCAGCTTCTCGGAGGCGATGTCCATCTCGGTGACGACATCGATGGGGCTGGTCTTGGTGGAGGCAACGCCGAGGTCGGCGGGGCGGCCGTCGCGCAGCAGGGTGCCGGCGCGGCGAGCGGCTTCCAATGCCAGTTCGAGAAGTTCGTCGTTCAGCGGGTCGGGGTGCAGCGGGTCGGGCACGATGCTCCTTGCTCGGACGAGCGGTGGTCGGGTGGGCGGGCTGTGGCCTTACGCGGGGGCCTCGGCGACCGGGCCCTGCCAGTCCGCGCCGGCCGCGGCCGGCCGGGGCGCCCGCGCGGGGCAGCAGCCGACCGGGCACAGGTCATGGGAGGCGGCGAGGGCGCCCAGGGCGCAGCGCTCCGGGGCGCCTCCCCGTTCGGTGGCAGCGCGCTCCAGGAGGAGGTCGCGGACGGCGGCGGCGAACCGCGGGTCGGCGCCGACGGTGGCCGATCGGGCGACCGGCAGGCCCAGCTCGGCCGCCTTGGCGGTGGCCTCGGTGTCGAGGTCGTACTTGACCTCCATGTGGTCCGAGACGAACCCGATGGGGGCCATGACGACTGCGGGGGCGCCCTCGCCATGCACCTCCTCCAGGTGGTCGCAGATGTCCGGCTCGAGCCACGGGATGTGCGGTGCGCCGCTGCGGGACTGGTAGACGAGCCGCCAGGGGTGGTCCACACCCGTTTCCGCCCGTACCGCGTCCACGATCGTGCGTGCCACGTCCAGGTGCTGGGCGACGTAGGCGCCGCCGTCGCCGTCCCGGGTGTGGTCCTCGGGCGTACCGGAGGTGTCCGCCGCGGCGAGGGGGATGGAGTGCGTGGTGAAGGCGAGGTGCGCGCCGGACCGCACCTCCTGGGGCAGTTCGGCCAGCGAGGCCAGCACGCCGTCGATCATCGGGCGGACGAATCCGGGGTGGTTGAAGTAGTGCCGGAGCTTGTCGACCCGGGGCACGGGCAGGCCCTCGGCCCGGAGCACGGCGAGCGCGTCCGCGAGGTTCTCGCGGTACTGCCGGCACCCGGAGTACGAGGCGTAGGCGCTGGTCGCCAGCACGGCGATACGGCGGTGGCCGTCGGCTGCCATCGTGCGCAGGGTGTCGGTGAGGTAGGGCGCCCAGTTGCGGTTGCCCCAGTAGACCGGCAGATCCAGGCCGTGCTCGGCGAAGTCCTTGCGCAGCGCGTCCAGCAGTTCCCGGTTCTGGGCGTTGATGGGGCTGACGCCGCCGAACAGGAAGTAGTGCTGACCCACCTCCTTGAGGCGCTCTCGGGGGATGCCGCGGCCGCGGGTGACGTTCTCCAGGAACGGGACGACATCGTCGGGGCCCTCGGGGCCTCCGAAGGACAGCAGCAGCAGGGCGTCGTAAGGACGTGAATCGCACTGTTCGGGCATGTCATCGATCCTGCCACCCCCACCGCGGATGCGACGTGCAGGCCCCCGGGCGGACGGTCTGCGGCCTGCTGCGCCTTCCCCCGGGGCCGGCCTCCGGAGGGAGCGGAAATCCGGCAGCGGCCGGGGCTTTGCGCCCGTAAGCTGTATCGGCCACAGACATTCCTTACCGAGATTCGGTCCTCACCCGGCGGAGCCCCCGTTGCCCAGTCCCTACCGCGCCATTTTCGGCCGCCCCGGCACCCTGTCCTTCTCCGCCGCCGGACTGCTGGGCCGGATGCCGCTGTCGATGATGGGCATCGGCATCGTCACGATGGTCTCCCAACTCACCGGCCGCTACGGCCTGGCGGGCGCCCTGTCCGCCGCCGTCGCCCTGTCCGCGGCCGTCCTCGGCCCGCAGATCTCCCGGTTGGTCGACCGGCACGGCCAGCGCAGGGTGCTGCGCCCGGCCACCCTCGTGTCCATCGCCGCGGTCGCCGGTCTGCTGCTGAGCGCACAGCAGCGCTGGCCCGACTGGACGCTGTTCGTGTTCGCGGCCTGTGCGGGGTGTGTGCCGAGCGTCGGCGCGATGATCCGGGCGCGCTGGGCGGAGCTCTACCGCGGCTCCCCCCGGGAGCTGCACACCGCGTACTCCTGGGAGTCGATCGTCGACGAGACGTGCTTCATCTTCGGCCCGATCCTCTCCATCGGGCTGTCGACCGCATGGTTCCCGGAGGCGGGCCCGCTGCTGGCCGCGGTCTTCCTCGGCACCGGCGTCTTCTGGCTGACCGCCCAGCGCGGGACGGAACCGGTGCCGCATCCCCGGGAGCAGCACTCCACGGGCTCCGCACTGCGCTCGCGGGGCCTGCAGGTGCTGGTGGTGACGTTCGTGGCGACCGGCGCGATCTTCGGGGCGATCGACGTCGTGACCGTCGCGTTCGCCGAGGAACAGGGCCACAAGGCGGCCGCCAGCCTGGTGCTGGCCGTCTACGCGCTCGGCTCGTGCCTGGCGGGCGCGGTCTTCGGGCTCCTCCACCTCAAGGGGCACGCCTCACGCCGCTGGGTGGTGGGCGTCTGCGCGATGGCCGTCAGCATGGTGCCGCTGCAACTGGTGGGTTCGCTCCCGTTGATGGCGGTGGCGCTGTTCGTGGCGGGGCTGTCCATCGCCCCGACGATGGTCACCACCATGGCGCTGGTCGAGGAACATGTGCCCCGGTCGAAGCTGACCGAGGGGATGACCTGGACGGGCACCGGACTCGCGGTGGGTGTCGCGCTCGGTTCGTCGGCGGCGGGCTGGGTCGTGGACGCCGCCGGGGCGGGGCGTGGCTATCTGGTGCCGGGTGCGGCGGGGGCCCTCGCCGCGCTGGTCGCCTTCGCCGGCTGGCGCAGGCTCCGGCCGCAGCCCGTCACACAGTCGGTGCCAGTGGCGGCCGCTCCCCTCCCCGGAGCGAGCCGGGCCGCGGAGGAACAGGACGGCGAGCGCGTCGGCTAGCCGGCGCTGCGCCCCTGGCGGGCCGGCAGCGTCGGAAGCGGCGGGCCCGGCCGCGCGCCTGGCGGACGCCCGAGGCGACATGTCCGGAAGCCGGGCGACAGCAGCCGATCCCCACCTCTGTGATTCGCGTCACCCCGCCTGGATGTCGCGTCGGTGACTGACATCATGCGCTCACACCAACGGCGGCCGAACGCGGCCTGCCCGCGCGGAGGGGAGGGGACGTCACCATGGCAGCCAGCAACGCCGACGGCGGCTCGGGAGGGCGCGGCTCGGGAGGACCGTGGCGCAACTGGGCGGGCAACGTCACCGCCCGCCCCGCCCGCACCGTGGCCCCGGCGTCCGCCGAGGAACTGGCGGCGGCCGTGCGCGGCGCGGCCGCGGACGGACTGACGGTCAAGGCGGCCGGCACCGGCCACTCCTTCACCGCCGCGGCCGCCACCGACGGACTGCTGATCCGTCCCGAGCGGCTGACCGGCGTACGGAAGATCGACCGCGAGGCCGGGACGGTGACGGTGGCCGCCGGCACGCCCCTCAAGCTGTTGAACGAGACCCTGGCCGCGCACGGACTGTCGCTGACCAACATGGGCGACATCATGGAGCAGACGGTCTCCGGGGCCACCAGCACCGGCACCCACGGCACCGGCCGCGACTCCGCCTCGCTGGCCGCCCAGATCACCGGCCTCGAACTCGTCACCGCCGACGGCTCGGTCCTCACCTGCTCCGCGAAGGAGAACCCGGACGTCTTCGCCGCGGCCCGGCTGGGCCTGGGCGCGCTGGGCGTGATCACCGAGCTGACCTTCGCGGTGGAGCCGGAGTTCCTGCTGACCGCCCGCGAGGAGCCGATGGCCTTCGACGAGGTGACCGGCCGCTTCGATGAGCTGGTCGCCGAGAACGAACACTTCGAGTTCTACTGGTTCCCGCACACCGGCAGCTGCAACACCAAGCGCAACAACCGCAGCCAGGGTCCGTCGGCGCCGCCCGGCCGGGTCAGCGGCTGGATCGAGGACGAGCTGCTGTCCAACGGCGTCTTCCAGGTCGCCTGCAGCGTCGGCCGGGCCGTACCGGCGGCCATACCGGGCATCGCCAAGATCTCCAGCCGTGCCCTGTCGGCCCGTACCTACACCGACATCCCCTACCGGGTGTTCACCTCGCCGCGGCGGGTGCGGTTCGTGGAGATGGAGTACGCGGTGCCACGCGAGGCCGCCATTGCCGCGCTGGGCGAGCTGCGGACGCTCATCGAGCGCTCGGACCTCAAGGTCAGCTTCCCGGTGGAGGTGCGCACCGCGCCGGCCGACGACATCCCCCTGTCCACCGCCTCGGGCCGCGACACCACGTACATCGCCGTGCACATGTACCGCGGCACACCGCACGAGAGGTACTTCGCCGCCGCCGAGCAGATCATGGCGGCGCACGACGGGCGTCCGCACTGGGGCAAGCTGCACACCCGGGACGCCGGCCACCTCGCCGCCGCCTATCCGCGGTTCGGTGAGTTCACCGCGCTGCGCGACCGACTGGACCCCGACCGCCTTTTCGCCAACGGCTATCTGCGGCGCGTACTGGGCGACTGACCGACGACGGCCGCGCACCGGCCACCCCTGGGCGGGGCACCGGGGCGCGGCCGTCGACCGGTCCCCTCCCTGTCAGGAGGCGTCCGGAGCAGGGGCCTGCTGTGCGTCGGAGTCGTTCCGGTTCTGCTGGGTTCCCTCGTCCTGACCGCCGGTCGAGCCGTCACCGGTGTCGCCACCGGATCCGGTGGGGTCGTCCGGGGACGGACCGGTGCTCGGCGAGGAATCGGGATCGGGAGAGGTCTTGCCGCCGTCCGGGGTCGGCGACGGGGACTTCGTCCCACGGTCGGTGTCACTGCCGGTCTTACCGGAGGTACTCGGGTCCGGTGACGGCTCGTCGCCGCTCCCGCGCGTCCCGTCGCCGGTGGAGTGCCCGGGGTCGGGCGACCGCGGGGTTTCGGGCTGCTGCCGGCCGGAGCCGCCGGTGTGGGTGATGTTGGTGAGCGTGGTGCCCTTGTCACCGCTCGGCGTCTGACCGGTGATCAGCTCGGTCCCCGTCACCACGCCCATGGCCAGCACGAAGACGGCGAGCGTGCCGAGCGCGGGCCGTTTCCAGCCGCGCAGCCGGGTGCCGTACGTCGCGGCGCTGACCTCTTCGGCCGGATGCGCCCCGGGCATCGCCACGGTGGCGTCTGCCGGAGGCGTCGCCGCTCCGGCGGGCCTGACGGTCCGCTCGTCGAGGCGCGGCACCATCTGGGTCCTGTCGGTGGGCCGCCCCTGAGCACCCGCGTACGCCGGGCGCAGCACTCGGGTCTCATCGGAGCGGCCGGCCTCGACGGAATCGATGGACCCGTCAGCTCCGGCAGCACCGGCAGACGTCGCCGCACCCTCGGCTTCGGCGCGCCCCGGCAGCCGGGTTCCGGCATCGGCGTCCGGGAGGGGATGCGCGGCGGTCGGGTCCCGGCGGTGGACCGCTTCGGCCCGCGGGGTCAGCTGCGTACGGTCCGTGCCGGGACCGGTCCGCCGGGCCGCGACGGACGTGATGTCGTCCTCCGCGCCCTGCTTGTCGAAGGTGGGCAACACCATGGTGGGGTCGGCGCGATGCGCCTCCCCGGTGGTGGATCGAGTGGTGGTGGAGAAGCGGAGCGGCTTCGGCCGTGTGGTGACCGTGGCTTCCTTGAGCTGCTCGCCGGTGCGCCGGAACAGATGTTGGAATATCGAGCCGCCGGTGGTGGCGACGACACTGACCACACCCGCGCCGATGATCGTTCCGTAAACGCCCAGCCGGCCCGCGAGGAACGCGGCGACGGCCGCTGCGAGAGCACTGCCCGCGACCTGAGCCACGCTCAGGTCGATCCGCTTCTCCTTCTTCTTGGCGTCGGTTTTGGTTTCTTCGTCCATCTCCAGCCTTTGATCGCCCCTTCGATCCATCTTGCATGGAGAAGAGACCATTTGGCGGAGCCAATAGTTCCGATTCTGGGGAATCTGTGAATCTCGCCACCGCGAGACCGGTAGAGAGATCGACAAGGCGACCAACTCCGTTACCCCACCAGAAGTTCAGCGGCGCGGCGGTCCACCTCGGTGGCCCGAATGGAGTACTGTGGCGAGCCCTGGCCCCGGTTCCCGTCCGGCTGCCCGGACCCGCGGGAGGGGCCCTGGAGGCGGCACCCGACCTGGGGCGCCGCCGCTCGACACGGGTGATCGGCGACAGGACGAACGACACGGGCACCGAGCGTTGCGAACCGGTAACCGTGTCATAACGGCGTTTCTGGGCCCAACCCGGACACGCCGGGCAACTCGGCAATGTTGTGGCAGGCTGCACCCGGGCAGGTCACACTCGACTAGCGGAAGCAGCGACGCACGTGACGTCGGCAGGCACCACCCGGGAGGTCCCCATGCCCGAACTGCGTGTCGTGGCCGTCTCCAACGACGGCACACGGCTGGTGCTCAAAGCTGCGGACAGCACCGAGTACACGCTTCCGATCGACGAGCGGCTGCGCGCCGCCGTCCGCAACGACCGTGCGCGGCTCGGCCAGATCGAGATCGAGGTCGAGAGCCACCTCCGCCCGCGGGACATCCAGGCGCGTATACGTGCCGGGTCCTCCGCGGAAGAGGTCGCCCAGTTCGCCGGCATCCCGGTCGACCGAGTGCGCCGCTTCGAGGGCCCAGTGCTGGCGGAACGCGCGTTCATGGCCGAGCGCGCCCGCAAGACCCCGGTGCGACGGCCCGGCGAGAACGCCGGCCCGCAGCTCGGCGAGGCGGTCGCGGAGCGGCTGCTGCTGCGCGGCGCCGACAAGGAAAGCGTCCAGTGGGACTCCTGGCGCCGCGATGACGGCACCTGGGAGGTGCTGCTGGTCTACCGCGTCGCGGCCGAGCCGCACTCCGCGTGCTGGACGTACGACCCGCCCCGGCGGCTCGTACAGGCCGTGGACGACGAGGCGCGGGCGCTGATCGGCGAGACCGACGACACCCCCGAGCCGAGCTTCCCGTTCGTGCCCCGGATCGCGCGGCTGCCGCGCGACCGGCCGCTGGACCGCGCCCTGGACCGCCAGTCGTCGCCCGAGCGCGGGGACCGCTCCGCGCCGGCCGGCGACGCGGAGACCGAGGCGCCGCTGACGGACGAAGCCGTCAGTGAGCGGGACCGCGAGCGCGACTCGCTGACCAGCCTGCTGGAGGCGGTGCCCAGCTTCCGCGGCGACATGATCGTGCCCGAGGCACCCAAGGCGCCGCAGAGCGACGAGGCGGCCGCGGAGGCCGAGGTCGAGGAGCCGCCCGCGGCCAGCGCGGGCGCCGGCTCGGCGTACGCCGATGTGCTGATGCCCAGGGCCGTCGGCGGCCACCGCGACCGGCTGACGGGGACGACGGACCGCCAGGCCGAGGCCGACGGCGTACGCCCCGGGCGCCGGGCCGCGGTGCCGAGCTGGGACGAGATCGTCTTCGGCACCCGGCGCAAGAAGCCGGAGTAACGCAAGCGGGCGCACGCGCCCGCGGCAATCGCGTGGCAACGCCCGCTGCCTGCCCCCCACCGGGGCGGACAGCGGGCGTTTGCTCGTTGCCCTCCGCGGGCCGCTCAGCCCGGCTGGGGGCCCGTGGCGATCGGGCGGGACGGATCGGCGGACCACTCGCTCCACGAGCCGACATAGAGCGCGGCGGGCACACCGGCCACCGCGAGGGCGAGAACCTCGTGGGCACCGGAGACGCCGGAGCCGCAGTAGACACCGACCTCCGCGTCGGCGGTGGCACCCAGCGACGCGAACCGCTCGGCCAGGTCCGGCGCGGCACGGAAGGTGGTGCCGTCCGGGGCGACGTTCTCCGTCGTCGGTGCGGACACGGCGCCCGGGATGTGCCCGCCGACCCGGTCGATGGGCTCGACCTCACCGCGGTAACGCTCGGCCGCCCGCGCGTCGAGCAGGACACCGCGGCGGGCCAGGTCGGCCGCGTCCTGCGCGGTCAGCAGCGGCAGCGCGCCAGGCGCGGGTTGGAAGTCGCCGGGGCCCGGGGCGGGGATCGTGGCGGTCACTTCCCCGCCCGCCGCCTGCCAGGCGGGAAGACCGCCGTCCAGGACACGGACGGCGGGGTGGCCGGTCCAGCGCAGCAGCCACCAGGCGCGGGCGGCGCCCCAGCCCAGCCCGCCGTCGTAGACGACCACGCGGCGGTCGGCGCGCACGCCGGCCGCGCGCATGGCCGCGCCGAAGACGGCGAGGTCGGGGAGCGGGTGACGGCCCGCCGGGCCGGCCGCACCGGCCAGGTCGGTGTCGAGGTCGACGAAGACCGCGCCGGGCAGGTGCGCAGCCTCGTAGTCGGGGCGGCTGGACGGACCGCCGAGCTGCCAACGGACGTCCAGAAGTACCGGAGTGGCGGACCCTGCCAACTCGCTCGCGAGTTCGGTAGCGGTGATGATGGCATTCATGGGACTCATCCTTGCGTAGGGACGGCTACGCACAGAAGGCGGGTGCCCACCCTCCGTATGACGGAGTTCTGTCGGAACGTAACGCCGCCGAAAAGGATGCGAAACACCAAAACGGGCATTCTCCATCGCGAACGTCTCGCGGTCGGCGCGGCCGAGGCATACACCAGGACCCGGGGTGCGAGCATCTGCTCCAGACCCCCGCGGTACCCGCACATGGCCACACCCGATGGTCCGAGGAGAATATCGATGACGACCGAGGCAGCGACCCGGCGGATTCCCGGTGCGCCCTGCTGGGTGAGCCTGCTGGCACACAGCCTGTCCGCGACCCAGGAGTTCTACGGCGCGCTCTTCGGCTGGGAATTCCGCCCGGGGCCGCAACACTTCGGTCCGTACGCCCGCGCCTTCCTCAACGGCCGGGAAGTGGCAGGCCTGGGCGAAGTGGCGCCCGACCGTCATCTTCCGGTCGCCTGGACCACCTACCTGGCGAGCGACGACGCGGACACGACCGCCGAGCAGATCCGTTCCTGCGGCGGCACCGTGGCCGTCGGACCACTGGACGCGGACGCGGCGGGGCGGATGGCGATCGCCTCCGACCCGCAGGGCGCCATCTTCGGCATCTGGCAGGGCAGGACGATGATGGGCACCGCGCTCAGCGGCGAGCCCGGCACCCCGGTGTGGAACGAACTGATCGCCCAGGACACCGACTCCGTCCGCACGTTCTACGAGCACGTCTTCGCCTTCGAGGCGGAAGCCGCGGACGCCCCCGGCTTCGACTACCTCACGCTGCATCTCAAGGGGCGGGCGGTGGCGGGTATCCACGGCGCGGGCGCCGACCTGCCGCGCGACCGCGGCCCGCACTGGATGACGTACTTCGCCGTCCCGGACACCGACGCCGCCGCGCGCCGTGTCACCGAGCTGGGCGGACATGTGCTGCGCCCCGCACGGGACTCCGCACACGGCCGGCTGGCGACGGTCGCCGACAGCGACGGTGCCGTCTTCACCATCATCCAGCCGCGCTGACACGGCAGTTGCCTCCGCGTCGCGATGCGCCGGATGGCTACCGCGGGGCGTCGACCGGCAGGACGTCCGGGGAGAGCGCGGCCGCGCGAGCGGCGGCGGAGGTCTGCTGACGGCGGTGGTGGCGCCGGCAGAGCACTTCGTAGCCCACCTCCGCCTGTGGGCTGTCCACATCGCCGACGACGTCACCGACGACGACCTGCTCCCCCTCGACGACCATCCGGCCGTCGACGGTACGGGCGTTGTGCGTGGCACGGGCGCCGCACCAGCACAGCGCCTCGACCTGCAGGACCTCTATGCGGTCGGCCAGCTCCACGAGCCGCTGGGAGCCGGGGAAGAGCTTGCTGCGGAAGTCGGTGGTGATGCCGAACGCGAAGACGTCCAGGTCGAGGTCGTCCACCACCCGGGCGAGCTGGTCGACCTGCTGCGGGGCGAGGAACTGGGCCTCGTCGACGATGGCGTAGTCGACCCGGCCGCCGGAGCTGAGATGACCGACGACGTGTGCGTAGAAGTCCATGTCGTCCGCGGCCTCGACGGCTTCGGTCACCAGTCCGAGGCGGGAGGAGAGCTTGCCGTGCCCGGCCCGGTCGTTGCGGCTGTAGATCATGCCTTGCAGACCGCGGGCCGAGCGGTTGTGCTCGATCTGCAGAGCGAGGGTCGACTTTCCGCAGTCCATCGTTCCGGAGAAGAACACCAGCTCGGGCATGGGAAGTTGCGGGCCTTTCGGGCTCGTTTGCGGCGGGCGGGGCGGGCGGGGCCGTGCGTCAGGTACGGACTTCCAGGAGCGGCACCAGCTGCTCCACCGGGGTCATCGAGCCGTGCATCCCGACCATCTCCGACTCACGGGGCTCGCGTTCGGTCGCGATGATCACCATGTCGGCGTGCGCGGCCGCGACGACATCGCCGATCCGGCCGCGGACGCGGTCGTCGACGCGCGGGCCGAACCACCCGGCGGCGATGGCCTCTTCACGGCTCGCCACCCACATCTGCTCGCCGACCACCTCGCGCCATACGGCGAGCACATCGGCGGCCGCGCCCGGGTGGGCGTACAGATGCCGGGCCCGGCCCTCGCCGCCCAACAGGCGTACGCCGGCGCGCAGTTCCCAGTCCTCGTCGAAGTCGATCCGGGAGTCCGGGTCGAAGGGGATGTCGATCATGCCGTGGTCGGCGGTGATGTAGAGGGCCGTGCGGGGCGGGAGCTGCTCGGCCAGCCGCTGCGCGAGCCGGTCGACATACATCAGCTGGCCACGCCAGGCGTCGGAGTCGACGCCGTACCGGTGCCCCTTGCCGTCGACCTCGGAGTAGTACGTGTAGACCAGCGAGCGGTCACCGGCGGCGAGTTGCGCCGCGGCGAAGTCCATCCGCTCCTCGCCGGAGAGCCGGCCGTGGAACGTGCCGCCGCTGAGCGCCACCTTGGTGAGCGGGGTGTGCTGGAAGTTCGGCGCGGAGACCTGGCAGGTGTGGATGCCCGCGGCGTCCGCCAGCTGGAAGACCGTCGGGTAGGGCTGCCAGACATGCGGATCGGTCCACGGGTGCCAGCGCAGCTGGTTCATCAGCGCGCCGGTGTCCGGGTCCTCGCAGGTGTATCCGGGCAGGCCGTGCGCGCCGGGCGGCAGGCCCGTGCCCACCGACGCGAGGGAGGTGGCGGTGGTGGAGGGGAAGCCCGCGGTGAGCGGATGTCCGCTGCCGTTGAACGAGGTGCCGAGCAGGGAGGTCAGGAACGGCGCCTCGTCGGGGTGGGCGCGCAGCAGATCCCAGCCGAGGCCGTCGATCAGGAAGACACAGGCGCGGTCGGCGGGGGCCAGCTCCATCGGGGAGCCGGGATTTCCCAGCCCCTGGCCCGCGACGATGGCGGGCAGCAGGTCGGCGAGCGACCCGGCGCCGTAGCGGGGAACCGGGGCGGTGAGCGGGTCGAGTGGTTCCGGCTCCGGCCAGGCGGGGGCGGCGTGCACCATCAGCGGGTGCTGGTGGTGGCCGCGGTGGCCTCGGAGAGTGCTTGGGCGAAGGTGAGCGTCTCGCGCACGGAGTCCGGTCCGTCGCCCGCCTCGCTGACCCGCAGCGAGAGGTCGTCGGCGGTGGAGCTGCCCGTGTAGCCGTGGTCCGCCTCGCAGTTGGGGTCGCCGCAGGTGGCGGGCTCCAGGTCCAGGCGGGCGACGGCGCCCCAGCCGATGGTGAGAACGACCTCGCGGGGCAGCTGCCCGGGGGTGTAGGACTCGGGGTTGGCGACCACCCGGCTGAGCACCACCGAGGAGATCCGGCCGAGCTTCACGGACTCGGTCGAGGTGGTGGCATACGGCGAGGGGGAGGTGGCATCGGCGGCCTGCTCGTCGGTGTGGCTGACGATGAAGCGGGTGCCGGTCAGGACCAGGACGGTGACATGGCGGCGGACCTCGTTGGCGTCGAAGGTCGTCTCCTGGTGCACGAGGTACGACACCACGGGCTCACCGCCGACCGCGGCCTGCACCGCCTCGGCCACGAGCGTCGGGTAGTAGCCACTGCGCTCGATCGCCGCGCGCAGCCCCTGGGTCGTCGTACCGGTCTTAGCCATGGGGTCCATCTTACGGGGCGTGCCGGGCCTTAAGAGCCTCAGTAGACGGGCAGACGGCGGGGGCCGAGGTCGGTGGTCACCGGAGGACGGGCCAGGCGGACGGCGGCTCCCAGGACGGAGAGGCCGCTCGGGGCGACGACGACCGGTTCGAGGTCCACGGCGACGACCTCGGGGTGGTCGTCGACGAGCCGGGAGACCCGCAGCAGGAGCTCCGAGAGGGCGGTGGTGTCGACGGGCTGGGAGCCCCGCCATCCGAAGAGCAGGGGGGCGGTGCGGATCGACCGGATCTGGTCGGTGACATCGCGGTCGGTGGCGGGGATGAGTCGGTGGGCGACGTCGCCGAGCAGCTGGGAGGGGGCGCCGGCCAGGCCGAAGGAGAGGACGGCACCGGCGGCCGGGTCGATGGCGGCGCGGATGACCGTGTCCACCCCACGCGGCACCATGGCCTGGACGACCGGGCGGAGCTCTTCCGCGGAGCCGAGGAAGTCGGTCAGTTCCGCGAAGGTCCGGCGCAGTTCGGTCTCGTTGGCCACGTCGAGGCGGACGCCGCCGAGGTCGGCGCGGTGCCGGAGGTGGGGCGCGGTGGTCTTGAGGGCGACCGGATAGCCGAGCCGGGCGGCGGCGCGGACCGCGGTGTCCGGATCGGGGGCCGGGAAAGCGGGGTGGGTGTGAATGCCGTACCGGGCGAGGAGGTCCGCGGCGTGGTCCGGCGACAGTGGGACGGACCGGCCGGTGTCGGTGTCGGGCACGAGCCGGTCGAGCAGCCGGTCGATGTCGGCGCCGGCGGCCGCCTCCTCGATGTCTTCGTATGCGGGCACCCGGCCCGGCTCGGCGGCCTCGCGGCGCCAGGCGGCGTAGCGGACGGCCTCGGCCAGCGAACGCACGGCGCGCTCGGCGGCCGGGTAGGCGGGGATGCGCACGGGACCTGGTCGGCGGACAGGGGCGGGCGCGGCGCTGTCCTGGGCCTCGGGGGGCCTGGAACTGAACGGGCTGGGCGGCGGGCCCGAGGGGACCTGGGGCCGTGCTGGGCGCGTCGCGTACGGCGGGGCCGGCGGGCGGGGCGTGGGCGGGGCCGGGGGACGTGGCGTGGGCGGGTCCGGGCTTGCGGAGGGATCGAGCGCCTCCGAAGGCGGCACGTCCGCCGGTACGGAGGTCTTCTCGCCCGGGGCCGCCAGCGTCCGCGCCAGGTCGTCCATCGCGAGGTGGACGACCGTCACCGGCTTGTCCGGGGCCGCTTCGGCGGCCGCGCGCAGGGCGATGGCGAGCGCGGTGCCCTCTCCTTCTTCGGGGGAGCCGGGCGCCTCCTCCCCCACCCAGGGGATGGCCGTGACGACGACGGCGTCGCAGCTGTCGGCCGCGAGCGCCTCGGCGAGGGCCTCGCGGAAGTCGTCGGGCGTCGCCGCGGACGCCAGCGCCCGGGGGCTCATCGGTCGCAGCCCCTCGGTCAGGCAGGCGTCGTAGGCGAGCAGGGCGAGGGACTCGGAATTGCCGAGGATGGCGATGCGCGGGCCGGCCGGCAGCGGCTGGGAGGCCAGCAGCAACCCGGCGTCGATCAGCTCGGTGACCGTGTCGACGCGGATCACGCCGGCCTGGCGCATCAGGGCGGCGACGGTGCTGTCGGGGATGCGGACGGTGGGTACCGCGTGGCCCTGGGGCGCGACGCCGGTGTGCCGGGCGCCCTTGGCGACCACGACCGGTTTGACGAGCGCGGTGCGGCGGGCGAGCCGGGTGAATTTGCGCGGATTGCCGATGGACTCCAGGTAGAGGATCACGACGTCGGTGTCCGGGTCGTCGTGCCAGTACTGGAGGAGGTCGTTGCCGGAGACGTCGGCGCGGTTGCCGGCCGAGAGGAAGGTGGAGATTCCGGCGATGCCGCCGTCGCCGGGGCCCCGGGCATGCAGCCCGCTGAGCAGGGCGATGCCGATCGCGCCGGACTGGGTGAACAGGCCGATGTTGCCGGCTCCGGGCATCCGGGGCGCGAAGGAGGCGTTGAGCCGGGCGTCGGGGGCGGTGTTGATCAGACCGAAGGCGTTGGGGCCGATCAGCCGCATGCCGTAGGAGCGGGCCTGCTGGAGCACCGCCCGCTGCCGCTCGCGGCCTTCGGGACCGGCTTCCGCATAGCCGGACGAGAGGATCAGCACGCCCTGGACGCCGTGCTCACCGCAGTCGCGGACCACCTCGGGGACGCGGGCGGCGGGGACGGCGATAACCGCGAGGTCGACCGGGTCGGGGATCTCGCGCAGGGAGCGGACAGCCGGCACGCCCTCGGGCTCCAGCCGCTCCGTGCCGTCGGCGAAGGCGTGGTTGACGGCGTGCAGACGGCCCGTGAAGCCGGCGTCGAGGACGTTGCGCAGGGCGGTGCGGCCGATGCCTCCGGGGGCACGGCCGGTTCCGATGACGGCGACCGAGCCGGGGGCCAGCAGCCGATGGACGGAGCGGGCCTCGGCGCGCTGCTCGCGGCCGCGCATCACGGCCATGGACTGCTCGGTCGGTTCGAGGTCGAATTCGAGGCGGACCACGCCGTCCTCGAAGGTCCGCTTCTGGGTGTAGCCCGCGTCCGTGAACACCTTGATCATTTTAGTGTTCGCGGGGAGCACCTCGGCGGCGAAGCGGCGGATGCCGCGCTCGCGGGCGACGGCGGCGATGTGCTCCAGGAGGGCCGAGGCGACGCCGCGGCCCTGGTGGGCGTCCTGGACCAGGAAGGCCACCTCGGCCTGGTCGTCCTCGGGGTCCTTGGCGGGCAGCCCCTGGTCGTTGATCCGGTCGTAGCGGACGGTGGCGATGAACTCGCCGCCGACGGTGGCGGCTAGGCCGACCCGGTCGACGTAGTCGTGGTGGGTGAAGCGGTGCACATCGCGGTCGGACAGGCGCGGGTAGGGCGCGAAGAAGCGGTAGTACTTCGACTCGTCCGAGACCTGCTCGTAGAAGGAGACCAGCCGCTCGGCGTCGTCGGCGGCGATGGGGCGGATGCGCGCCGTCCCACCGTCGCGCAGCACCACATCGGCTTCCCAGTGGGTCGGGTAGGCGAGGTCCGGCGGCGTCTGCATGCGGCCAGGGTACGGCCGGGCACCGACAGCCGGCTCGGCATGCGTACCCTCTGGAAGCGGAACAGGCACGGGGTACCGTGCCCGGCGCGGGCCTTGGCCCGTTCCGCCGGTAACTCCCCCGGGAAGTGCCTGCTCGCAAGAAGGCCAGGCCGAAGGGCCGCCGGGGCATCCCGGCACCGTGAGAGACTGGTCTAGACAACAGTCACGACTTGAAGGGCAACACCATGGCTGAGCGCCGCGTCAATGTCGGATGGGCCGAGGGCCTGCACGCCCGTCCCGCGTCGATCTTCGTCCGTGCCGCGACCGCGTCCGGCGTCCCGGTGACGATCGCCAAGGCCGAGGGCAACCCGGTCAACGCCGCCTCCATGCTCGCGGTCCTGGGCCTCGGCGCCGAGGGCGGCGAGGAAATCGTGCTGGCCTCCGACGCCGAAGGCGCCGACGCCGCGCTCGACCGCCTGGCCAAGCTCGTCTCGGAGGGCCTCGAGGAGCTCCCCGAGACCGTCTGAAGTCCCTCGGGACCCCAGCGTCCACGGCCCCGCCGCGGCGACCTGACAACGGTCGCCGCAGCGGGGCCGTGCCGTTGCCGGGGGTAGCGCGATGCGCGGCGGGACGCGATGCGCGGCGGGACGCCGGCCGAGGTCTCGGCGCCATCAACGGGCGCGTGGGGGCGTGCAGCGAAGGCCTTGATTGCCGCATCGGTGGAACGCCCGTTAGAAAATATGGCGCGGGATAATCGGTGCCCCGCATTCCATCGAGAAAACAGCGCCACCGCGCGGGCATGCCGAATATCCGGTTCACCGAATTCCGGGACCGGCCATGAGGAAACAGGCCGAATACCGGCCACCGCTTCCCCGCGCGCAAATGCATTGCGCGCCTTCTTTGTATACGGGGCGCTTGTTAATGGCGGGCGCGTGCCGTGTTGACGGGCTGTTTCGGATTCCTCACCTCGGCCGCGCCGGGGCGCCGCAGCCGGTGCACCGGCAGGGACCGCTCGATATGAGCGGCCATCAGGGCGCGGGCGCGCTCGGCGTCACCCCGGGCCACCGCGTCCAGCACCGCGCCGTGCTCGTCCCACGACTCGGCCACCCGGGCGGGCAGTTCCACGACATACATCCACTCGATCTTCCGCCGCAGCTGGGTGAGCAGCGCCGTCAGGCTGGGGCTGCCGGCCGCCTGGGCGAGGGTTTCGTGGAACCAGCCGTCCAGTTGGCGCAGGTCCGCGGGATGGCCGTGGCGGGCCCGCTCCCGGCCCAGTCGGACGAGGCCGCGCAGCACCTTGAGGTGGGCCGGGCTGCGGCGGGTGGCCGCGCGGGCGGCGCCCAGCGGCTCCAACAGGGCGCGGATGTCCAGCAGATCGGCGGCCTCCTGCTCGGTCGGCTCGGCGACGCAGGCGCCCGCGTGGTGGCGGGTGGTGACGAACCCCTCGGACTGCAAGGTCCGCAGCGCCTCCCGGACAGGGACCCTGGAGACGCCGTAACGGGCCGCCAGGATGTCCTCGATCAGCCTGCTCCCCGGCGCGAGCACACCGGAGACGATGTCATCGCGAATCGCCGTGCATACCGCGTGCGCGGAAATATGGCCTCGCATCGCCTGGTGCCTCCGCCGTAATCCCCTGGAAACGCCGCCGATCGGCGACTTTTCCGTGACTCTATTCGACCGGGCCGGGTTTTCCGACGGGCTTCGGGTATTCATGGATATTTTTTGGCCATCGGCGTATCCGGTGGCCGACGTGCACCGGATACGCCGAAGCCCCGGCCGGGGCCGGGGCTTCGGAGAGGCTGCGGTGTCGGACGCGTCAGACGTTGACGCCGTGCCCGCGGAGGTACGCGACCGGGTCGATGTCCGAGCCGTAGTCCGGACCGGTGCGGGCCTCGAAGTGCAGGTGCGGCCCGGTGACGTTGCCGGTGGCCCCGGAGAGGCCGATCTGCTGGCCGGGGGTGACGGTCTGGCCGACCGAGACACCCAGCGACGACAGGTGGCCGTACTGGGTGTACGTGCCGTCGTTCATCTTGATCACGATGTTGTTGCCGTACGAGCCGCCCCAGCCGGCCTCGACGACGGTGCCCCGGCCCACGGCGTGCACGGAGCTGCCCGAGGCGGCGTGGAAGTCGATGCCGGAGTGGCTGCCGGAGGACCACAGGCCGCTGGTGGCCTTGTAGGCGGTCGAGACGTAGGAGCCGTCGACGGGGGCGACGTAGGCGTTGAGGCGCTTGCGCTCCGCCTCGCGGGCGGCGCGCTCCTTGGCCTCGCGCTCCGCCTTGGCCTTCGCCTCGGCCTTCTTCTTGGCTTCCTCGGCACGCCGCTTGGCCTCTTCGGCCACCTTCTCGGCCAGGGCCTCGGCCTTGGCCTTCGCGGCGGCGGCCTCGGCGGCCTCCTGCTGGGCGTCGGCCTGGGCGGCGATGCGGCCGGCGAGTTCGTCGCCCAGCACGACGGCCTGCTGCAGGCCGGTGTCCTGGGTGCGGGCCGTGTCCGTCGCGGCCAGCGCCGGCGAGGCCACGGAGGCGACGACGCCGGTGGCGGTGAGGGTGGCTATGCCGGCGATTTTGCGGGTCGTGCGAGCGGTGCGGCTCGCACCACGATGCTTCCCGGTGGCACGGGTGAACGCCATGTGCTGGCTTGTCCTTTCCTTCCTTCTCGCCTACCGGGTTAGCTGACGGGTTCGGAGCAGGAAGGTCTCCTACGGCCCCCTCCGAGGAGGGATCCGATTCACCCCAGGGGACATGTGGGTCCCCGGCTCCCCTGGCTCGCGCCGTACGGGGACTCGGCGATGACTGCCCGGTGCCACGGTTGCGGCGTACTTCTGACGAACAGCCGGACTGACGCTAAACGGGACATCTTTCAATCGGCAAACAGAACCGGCACTTTGTGCGGCACGCCACAGGGGCACCACGCAACCAGCCACAATAATCCGGACATAAAGGTGATCCCGTGACGGGTGAGCGTCACGGGATCACTTTTCATGCGATATGTGCGACGGTCGCCGGCCTCCGCCGGACCGCCGCGGTGTCACCACGGCAGGTCAGCCGCTGACGACCTTCACCTCACCGACACCCAGCGCCTTGACGGGCTCGGCGATCTGCACGGCGTCGCCCACCAGGATCGTCACCAGCCGGTCCCCGGGGAAGGCGTTGACCACCGCGGCGGTCGCCTCGACCGTGCCGGTCTCGGCCAGCCGCGCGTACATCTGCGCCTGGAAGTCGTCCGGCAGATGCTGCTCGACCTGATCGGCGAGGGTGCCCGCGACGGCCGCTGCCGTCTCGTACTTCAGCGGCGCGACCCCGACGAGGTTCTGCACGGCGACATCACGCTCGGCGTCCGTGAGTCCCTCCGCCGCCACGGTACGCAGCACCTTCCACAGGTCCTCAAGCGCCGGTCCGGTGGAGGCGGTGTCCACCGAGCCGCTGATCGCGAGCATCGCGGCGCCGCTGCCGTCCGCGGAGGAACGCAGCACCTGTCCGAACGCACGCACCCCGTAGGTGTAGCCCTTCTCCTCACGCAGGACGCGGTCCAGACGGGAGGTGAGGGTGCCGCCCAGGCAGTACGTGCCGAGGACCTGCGCCGGCCAGACCCGGTCGTGCCGGTCGGCACCGATGCGGCCGATGAGCAGCTGCGTCTGGACGGCGCCGGGGCGGTCCACGATCACCACGCGGCCGGTGTCGTCCGCGGTGATCGGCGAGGCCTTCACCGGCTCGGCGGTCGAGCCGGTCCAGGCGCCGAGGGTGCCGGCGAGCGCCGCGTCCAGGTCGATGCCGGTGAAGTCACCGACGATGACGGCGGTGCCCGTCGCGGGCCGTACATGCGCCGCGTAGAAGGCACGGACGGCCGCGGCGTCGATCCGCTCGACGGTCTCCTCGGTGCCCTGGCGGGGCCGCGACATCCGGGACGTCGCCGGGAACAGCTCCTTGGACAGGGCCATCGCGGCCCGCCGCGCGGGGTTGGCGAGCTCGTGCGGGATCTCGTCGAGGCGGTTGCGTACCAACCGCTCGATCTCGCTGTCCGGGAAGGCGGGCGCGCGCAGGGCGTCGGCGAGCAGGCCGAGGGCGCGGTCCAGCCGGGACGCCGGCACTTCGAGGGAGACCCTCAGGCCCGGGTGGTCGGCGTGCGCGTCCATGGTGGCGCCGCAGCGCTCCAGCTCGGCCGCGAACTCCTCGGCATCGTGCTTGTCGGTGCCCTCGGACAGCGCGCGGGCCATGATCGTGGCGACGCCGTCCAGGCCCTCGGGCTCGGCCTCCAGGGGCGCGACGAGGTTGATCTCGACGGCCACGACCTGCTGGCCGGGGCGGTGGCTGGTCAGGAGGGTGAGCCCGTTGGGCAGTTGACTGCGGTCGGGGGCCGGGAAGGCCCACGGCCGGGGAGCGCCACCCTGCGGCCTGGGGTGGAAGTCCATGCTGGTCATGGCGGAATCTGCGCTGGTCACGGCATCGCTCACTGGGCCGCCTCCTCTTCGTCGTTCTCGGCGGTATCGGCCGCCGCGTCGGCCGGCTCGGTGGGCTCGTACACGAGCACCGCGCGGTTGTCGGGACGCAGTCGTGCCTTGGCGACCGCCTGCACCTCCGACGCGGTGATCTCCAGAACGCGCTGCACGGCCGTCAGCGCGAGCTGCGGGTCGCCGAACAGGACGGCGAACCGGCAGAGTTCGTCGGCGCGGCCGCTGACCGTCGCGAGACGGTCCAGCCACTCGCGCTCCAACTGGGCCTGCGCACGCTCCATCTCCTCCGGGGTCGGTCCCTCGGCGGCGAACCGGGCGAGCTCCTCGTCGACCGCCCGCTCGATGTCCGGGACCTCCACCCCGCCGGACGTCTTGACGTCCAGCCAGCCGAGCGACGGCGCGCCGGCCAGCCGCAGCAGCCCGAAGCCGGCCGCGACGGCGCTGCGGTCACGGCGCACCAGGCGGTTGTAGAGGCGGGAGGACTCGCCGCCTCCCAGGACGGTGAGCGCGAGGTCCGCGGCGTCCGCCTCGCGGGTACCGTCGTGCGGCAGTCGGTAGGCCGCCATCAGCGCGCGGGCGGGGACCTCCTCCTCGACGACCTCGCGCAGCTCACTGCCGAGGGTCTCGGGCAGCGAGCCGTCCCGCGGCGGCTGCTTGCCGTCGTGCCCGGGGATCGAGCCGAAGTACTTCTCCGCCCAGGCCAGCGTCTGCGCGGGGTCGATGTCGCCGACGATCGACAGGACGGCGTTGTTGGGCGCGTAGTACGTACGGAAGAAGGCGCGCGCGTCCTCCAGGGACGCCGCGTCCAGGTCGGCCATCGACCCGATGGGCGTGTGGTGGTAGGGGTGGCCCTCCGGATACGCCATGGCCGTCAGCTTCTCGAAGGCCGTGCCGTAGGGGACGTTGTCGTAGCGCTGGCGGCGCTCGTTCTTCACGACGTCGCGCTGGTTCTCCAGCGACTCGTCGTCGAGCGCGGTGAGCAGCGAGCCCATGCGGTCCGCCTCCAGCCAGAGCGCGAGCTCCAGCTCGTGGGCGGGCATGGTCTCGAAGTAGTTGGTGCGCTCGAAGCTCGTGGTGCCGTTCAGCGAGCCGCCCGCGCCCTGGACGAGCTCGAAGTGACCGTTGCCCTTCACCTGGGCGGAGCCCTGGAACATCAGGTGCTCGAAGAGGTGAGCCAGGCCGGTACGGCCCTTGACCTCGTGGCGGGAGCCGACGTCGTACCACAGGCAGACGGCTGCGACGGGCGTCAGGTGGTCCTCGGAGAGCACCACGCGCAGGCCGTTGGCCAGCCGGTGCTCGGTCGCTGTCAGGCCGCCGGAGCCGGCTTGTTCTGTGGCCGTGTGACCCATGGGCATGTACGTCCCTTCGATCCGCTTGCGAGGAAGTTCTGTCACTGTATGCAAGCGCGTCGGCATCTGGCGAAGTTCCCGATCGACAGGCCCCGTACGAGGGCTCCGCGCCGCTCCCTCGTCGGCCGAAGGGGGAGTCGCGGTCGGCGTTGTCAGTGGGGCGGTCCACAATGGTCCGCGTCAGACCAGGCAGACTCACCGGTTGATCCCCAGCTGGTTGATCCAACATCGGCAGTAGACGCAGCAGAAGGAGCCGCAGCCGCGATGGCCCGCCGCAGCACGAAGACCCCGCCGCCGGACGACTTCGAGGAGAGGATCCTCGACATCGACGTCGTCGACGAGATGCAGGGTTCCTTCCTCGAGTACGCGTATTCGGTCATCTACTCCCGCGCCCTGCCGGACGCCCGCGACGGCCTCAAGCCCGTGCACCGCCGCATCCTGTACCAGATGAACGAGATGGGCCTGCGGCCCGAGCGCAGCTACGTCAAGTGCGCCCGAGTGGTCGGCGAGGTGATGGGTAAGCTCCACCCGCACGGCGACGCCTCCATCTACGACGCGTTGGTGCGCATGGCACAGCCGTTCTCGATGCGGCTGCCGCTGGTGGACGGCCACGGCAACTTCGGCTCGCTGGGCAACGACGACCCGCCCGCCGCGATGCGGTACACCGAGTGCCGAATGGCCTCGGCGACATCGCTGATGACGGAGTCCATCGAAGAGGACACCGTCGACTTCAACCCGAACTACGACGGCCAGGAGCAGGAGCCCGTCGCCCTGCCCGCCGCCTACCCCAATCTCCTGGTCAACGGCGCCACCGGCATCGCCGTCGGCATGGCGACGAACATGCCGCCGCACAACCTCGGCGAGGTCATCGCCGCCGCCCGCCATCTGATCAAGCATCCGGGCGCGGACCTCGACACCCTGATGCGCTTCGTGCCGGGCCCGGACCTGCCGACGGGCGGACGGATCGTCGGCCTGGGCGGCGTGCGCGACGCGTACGAGAAGGGCCGTGGCTCGTTCAAGATCCGCGCCACGACCACGGTGGAGAACGTCACGGCCCGCCGCAAGGGCCTGGTCGTCACCGAACTCCCCTTCACCGTCGGTCCCGAGAAGGTCATCTCCAAGATCAAGGACCTGGTCGGCGCGAAGCGGCTGCAGGGCATCGCGGACGTCAAGGACCTCACCGACCGCGAGCACGGCCTGCGGCTGGTGATCGAGATCAAGAACGGCTTCAACCCGGAAGCCGTCCTGGAACAGCTCTACAAGCTCACCCCGCTGGAGGAGTCCTTCGGCATCAACAACGTCGCGCTGGTGGACGGCCAGCCGCTGACCCTGGGCCTCAAGGAGCTGCTGGAGGTCTACGTCGACCACCGCTTCAACGTGGTGCGCCGGCGCAGCGAGTTCCGCCGCGGAAAGCGGCGCGACCGCCTCCACCTGGTGGAGGGGCTGCTGACCGCCCTCGTCGACATCGACGAGGTCATCCGGCTCATCCGCTCCAGCGAGAACAGCGCGCAGGCCAAGGAGCGGCTGATCGAGCGGTTCTCGCTGAGCGACATCCAGACGCAGTACATCCTCGACACTCCGCTGCGCCGACTGACCAAGTTCGACCGCATCGAGCTGGAGTCGGAGCGCGACCGTCTGCAGTCCGAGATCGAGGAACTGACCCGGATCCTGGACTCGGACACGGAGCTGCGCAAGCTGGTCTCCGGTGAGCTGGCCGCGGTCGCGAAGAAGTACGGCACGGAGCGCCGCACGGTGCTGCTGGAGTCGTCGGGCGCCTCACCCGCGGCGGTGCCGCTGGAGGTCTCCGACGACCCGTGCCGCGTGCTGCTGTCCTCGACGGGCCTCCTGGCGCGCACGGCCACCAGCGAGGTGCCCTACGACACCGACGCCAAGCGCGTCAAGCACGACGCGATCGTCTCCGCGGTCCCGGCGACGACCCGCGGCGAAGTGGGCGCGGTGACATCCACGGGCCGGCTGCTGCGGATCGCGGTGATCGATCTGCCGCAGCTCCCGGACACCGCGACGGCGCCCAGCCTCTCCGGTGGCGCACCACTGGCCGAGTTCCTGACCCTGCAGGACGGCGAGAGCCTGATCTGCCTGACGACGCTGGACGAGTCCTCTCAGGGCCTGGCGATCGGCACGGAACAGGGCGTCGTGAAGCGGGTGGTGCCCGACTATCCGGCCCACAAGGACGAGTTGGAGGTCATCAGCCTCCGCGACGGCGACCGCATCGTGGGCGCGGCGGAACTGCGCACCGGTGAGGAGGACCTGGTCTTCATCACGGACGAGGCGCAGCTGTTGCGCTATCAGGCCTCGCAGGTCCGGCCCCAGGGTCGGCCGGCCGGCGGCATGACCGGCATCAAGCTGGGCGAGGGCATGAAGGTGATCCACTTCTCCGTCGTCGACCCGGCATCCGACGCCATGGTCTTCACGGTCGCCGGTTCGCACGGCACCTTGGACGACTCCGTGGCGACCGCCAAGCTGACCCCGTTCGACCAGTACCCGCGCAAGGGCCGCGCGACAGGCGGTGTGCGCTGCCAGCGGTTCCTGAAGGGCGAGGACTGTCTGACGCTGGCGTGGGCCGGTGCCGCACCCGTCCGGGCGGCGGACGCGAAGGGCGCTCCCCTGGAGCTGCCCGAGGTCGATCCGCGACGTGACGGCTCCGGTGTGCCTCTGACGAAGCCGGTGGCCGCGCTGGCAGGACCGGTGTAGTCACCGTGCCGGCCCGCGCCGTACGGCGCGGGCCACCGTGTCACTCCTCGCGGGAGGCCACGTACCGCAGAACGCCCCACATGCTGTCCTCCGATGTGGGGCGTTCCGGCGTTCCGGGACCAGCGCCGTTCTCCTGCGAACGCTCCTCACGGCAGCCTGAGAGCTCCTTGCGCAGCGCCGCGGCGTCGATCCCGCTGCCGATCAGGACGAGTTGAGTGCTGCGCTCCTCGTCCCGGCCCCAGGGCGAGGGATAGAAGCGCAGGAAGTCACCGACGGCGTGCACGCTGAACTTCTGCCGGTTGCCGGGGACATCGAAGTGGACGAAGCCCTTGATCCGGTAGAGGCCGGTGGGCCGACTGTCGAGAAAGTCCATAAGTCGACGTGGGTTCATCGGCTCACCGGAGGTGAACTCCACGCTCTGGTAGGCGACGTGAAGGTGAGCCGCGTGGGTCGCGCCTGCCGGGTCGTCGGCGTGGTGGGTGCAGCCGTCGTGCTCGGTGGGATCGCAGTGGTCCGCGTGGGAGGTGCCTCGGCTACCCGGGGCGGCGTGGAGTTCCGCTGCGGTTTCGCGCAGAAGGTCCTCGAAGGACAGCTGACGCACGGCCGCGTCGTGGTCCTCGCCGGCGCCGCGGTCGAAGAACAGCTCCGGGTCGATGCGCCCGTACGTGGCGCTCATCACCGGCCTGCCGGGGGCGAGGTCCGCGAGGGTAGCCATGAGTTCCTGGCGCGCCACCCCGTCGATCCGGTCGGCCTTGTTCAGCACCACAAGGTCGGCGATGCGCACATGCCGGTCCAGTTCCGGGTGGCGGACGCGGGTTGCCGCGAACTCGGCGGCGTCGACCACCTCGACCAGTCCCCCGTACACGATCCGCTCGTTCTCGCTGGCCAGGATCATGCGGATCAGTTCCTGGGGCTCCGCCAGCCCGCTGGCCTCGATGACGATCACGTCGATACGGGCGGCGGGGCGGGCGAGCCGCTCCAGATAGGTGTCGAGTTCACTGGTGTCGACCGCGCAGCACAGACAGCCGTTACCGAGCGAGACCATCGAGTCGACCTGCCCCGCAACGGTCATCGCATCGATCTCGATACTGCCGAAATCGTTGACGATCGCCCCGATACGGGTGCCGTCGCCCGCGGCGAGCAGGTGATTGAGAAGGGTCGTCTTGCCCGACCCGAGGAAGCCCGCAAGCACGACGACCGGGATCTGTTGCGTGGCCAAGGGGCGCCTCCATGGTGCGGGTGGCGAGCCGCGCGGACCGGCGGCGAACGAGCTGTCGATCGTAACGGAACGCGGCACGGCAGAGCCGCGCACGGCGGGCGGTAGCAGGAGCGAGGGGCTCTGGGCGTTACGGGCGGGCGCCAGGCGAGCGGACGGCTGCGGGCGCGGGGGTGCCGGGGTTGGGTGCCGGGTGCCGGGCGGAGAGTGCGCGGCTGAGGGCACGGGCCGGAGAGGAGCCTAGGCGGAGCGGGACGGAGCCGGCCGGGTAGCGGGTAGCGGGTAGCGGGTAGCGGGTAGCGGGTAGCGGGGCGAACTCACGGCGCCTGGCCGGGGCGCCGCATCGCTTGAGGCTGCGCATGGATCGGTTCCGCCGTCTCCTCGCCCACCACCGCTGATGGCGACCCCGCCGCAACACCCTCCACCGTCAGCCAGTAGCGCCGCCCGACGCCGGCACCGGCTGCGGCGGGGGCGGACCGACGTACCGCGCCGCCGGTCGAATGATCTTCGAGTCCCGGGCCTGCTCCAGGATGTTGGCGCTCCAGCCGACCACGCGGGCCGCACAGAAGGTGGGAGTGAACATCTCACGCGGCAGACCGCACAGCTCCATGACGACGCCCGCATAGAACTCCACATTGGTGTGCAGCTCACGTCCGGGCTTGAGGTCGGCCAGCAGCGCCTCGACCCGCGCCTCCACCTGGACCGCGAACTCCACCAGCGGGCCGCCGAAACCCTCCGCGATTCCGCGGAGCATCCGGGAGCGCGGGTCCTCGGTGCGGTAGACGGGGTGGCCGAACCCCATGATGCGCTCGCCTCTCAGCACCCGGTCGCGGATCCACGTGTCGATGCGGTCCTGTGTGCCGATGGCGTCGAGGGTGTCCAGCGCCCGGCTCGGTGCGCCGCCGTGCAGCGGACCTGAGAGAGCGCCGACGGCTCCTACGAGGCAGGCCGCGACGTCAGCTCCGGTGGAGGCGACCACTCGGGCCGTGAACGTCGAGGCATTGAACCCGTGGTCGACGGTGGAGATCAGATACGCCTCGATCGCCCGTACACGCTCCGGATCGGGCTCCTGACCGGTGAGCATGTAGAGGTAGTTGGCCGCATGGCTCAGATCCGCGCGGGGCTCGACCGGTTGCTCCCCCTGACTGAGCCGGTGGAGCGCAGTGAGAAGCGTAGGGACGGCGGCACAGGCGGCGAGCGCGTCCGCACGGCGGCGGTCGTCGTCGATGTCGTAGAGCGGGCGAAAGCCGGCCGACGCACCGAGCAGGGAGAGAGCGGTACGCAGCCCGGCGAGCGGGCCGGACAGCGCTCCCGCCTGGGCGAGGCCGGGCAGCGCGTCGCGGAGGGCCACCGGCAGCGCGCGCAGGGCCGCGGTCTCGGCGGTGAAGGCAGCAAGCTGTGCCGCGTTCGGCAGCTCGCCGTGGAACATCAGGTACCAGACGTCCTCGAAAGTACGGGTCGCGGCCAGTTCCACCGCTGAGTACTGGCGGTAGTGGTAGAAGCCCTCAAGGCCCCGGACGTCACCCAGCTCGGTCTCGGTGACGATGACACCCGCGAGCCCGCGGGGCGCGTCCATGGGTGTGTTCGCCTCAGTGATCGGCATGGCAGCTCTCCTCGCTTCACCCACCTGCAACATTGATCCGACTGTCTATGCTTGACTGAATGCTTGTCAATATTGAGTGAATCAACATAGCTGTCCTGATGGATACGGTGGTGGCATGGCGGATCAAGACGCGACTGGCGACACAACCGGCTCACGGCTGAACACTCGGGAGGCAGCCGACCGACTCGGGGTGAAGCCCGAGACGGTGTACGCATACGTCAGCCGCGGCCAGCTGACCAGCCGACGAGAACCGGGCGGTCGGGGCAGCACCTTCGACGCCAAGGAGGTGGACGCGCTCGCACGACGCGGCAACCGACGCGAACCCTCCGGCTCCGGCGGCGAGTTGACCGTCCGCACAGGTATCACGCTGATCGACAGCGACCACTGCTACTTCCGCGGTGTCAACACCTCAGAACTCGCCGCCCACTACGGGTACGAAGAAGTCGCCGAGTGGCTGTGGACGGGCGAAATGCGCCGAGGCATTCGCTTCACCGCGCCCCCCGACGCACTCACCGCGGCCCGCCGCGCCGTCCAGGCGTTGCCGGAGCACAGCGGCCCGATGGACCGATTGCGGGTAGCGGTGATCGCCGCCGCGGCCGCCGACCCACTGCGGTTCGACCTGTCCGAGGACACCGTCCTCGATACCGCCCGCAGCCTCATCCCGACCTTGGTCGACGCCCTGCCGTCCCAAACCAATACGCAGCCCGACGCTGATTCCCTCGCCCCACGGCTGTGGTCTCGCCTCACCACCGCGCCGGCCGACCCTGCCGCCCTCCGCGTTCTGGATGCGGCATTGGTGCTACTCATCGACCACGACCTCGCCGCCTCGACACTCGCGGTCCGGGTCGCCGCGTCGGCACGTGCCCACCCGTACGCGATCGTCTCCGCCGGGTTCGGAGCACTGGACGGCGCGCTGCACGGCGCAGCGAGCGGGCTCGCCCATCGGATGCTGCACGAGGTCCTGGAGCGGGGCAGCGCAGCCGCGGTAGTCGCCGATCACCTACGGGCGGGGCGTCGGGTGCCGGGCCTCGGCCACCGCCTCTATCCGGGGGAGGACCCTCGGGCGCGTGCCCTCTTCACACTATTGGAGGACGTGCCGGGGGCGCTTCCAGCGCTGCAAGCCGCTCGCCAGGTGATTGCCACCACGGCCCGGCACACGGAGCTCCATGCCAACGTCGACCTCGCCCTTGCTGTGCTCACAGTGTCCGCGGAGATGCCTGCCGAAGCCGGCGAAACGGTCTTCGCCATCGCCCGCACGGCCGGCTGGATCGCACATGCCTTGGAGGAGTATGGAGAGCGCCCTCTGCGTATGCGTCCCAGCGGGCAGTACCAGGGCCCCCGTCCACCCCAGCCCGTGCCGTGACGCCGTGACGCAGGCAACCGCCGCTAGCCCGGGACGCGACGCTTGGTTCCTCTGCGCGGCCTCCCGTCCGCCGACCTCGGACGGGACGAGTTAGGCTCACCTTTGTGAGCACCTGCGCTACCGCTTCCCGTGAATCGGCCGAAATGTTGGCCGGAACTGCGGCCACCGCCCGGACCTGGCTCTTGATCGAGCAGACCGGGCCCTGGGGAGCCAAAGCGCTGACGGACAGCCACCTCGACCCTGACATCGGCCGGGCCCTGGAGGCCGCGACAGAGGGCACGGACGTACGCGTCGCCCTGATCCGCCGGCCCGGACGCCATGCCGACTGCCACGGGGCTCCCCGGCGCCGACTGTTCCTCGCGCACACGGCTCCCGGCCGCTCCTGGATCCGGACGACCACCGTCAACGACCCGAGAGCGGCTCTCGAACTGGACTTCGCCGCTCTGGGCGCAGGGGACCACGGGGGCCTGTGGGAGCCGTACACCGGCGAACCGCTGGTGCTCGTCTGCACGAACGGCAAGCGGGACCGCTGTTGCGCCCTCCTCGGCCGCCCTCTGGCCGCCGAGCTCTCCCGGAGCGGAACCGAGGCGTGGGAAGTCACCCACATCGGAGGCCACCGGTTCTCCCCCACCCTTTTCGTTCTCCCCTACGGCTACGCCTACGGACGAGCCTCGGCACATCTCGTCAAGGATGCTGTGGAAGCGGCGCGCGACGGACGGATCACGATCGACCACTGCCGGGGCCGCTCGGCGTGGGACAGGCCGGCCCAGGCCGCTGACCTCGCCGTCCGCGAGCTGCTCCGGGAGGAGCGGGCGGACGCACTCGACGTCGTAGGGACCGACACGGTGCGGCCCGAACCGCGGCTGCCCCACAGCTCGGCGCCCGAGGACGGGCCGATCACCTCCGGGCCCCCCACGTGGTCTGTTTCCGTCGCGCATTCCGACGGCCGGGCCTGGCGCGTCACGGTGGAGCAACGGTCCGACGGTGCTCCGGCGCCCGCCAGCTGTGGTGCGCCGCTCGGCCCACCGGCGTGTATGACCGTCTCGGCCATCACCTCGATCTCGGGAGCCTCCGCTGCGCTCCCCGCCCCTGCTCCCCTTCCTCTCGGCTGACGCCGAGGGCTCATCATTCGGCTCTCCCTCTCGGGACCGGCAGCGGCAGGCCTCCCTGCGAGGCATGACGCCCGCCCCCAAGCCGCATGCGAATGCCATGCCGATCGCCACTCCCCACGTCACCGTGAGCCCCAGCCCGAGCATCGGCCCCACAGCCCGTAACGCCGCAATCGGGCCGGCAGCACCCCGCCCCATCGCCCCTCGGCTCCTACGCTTCGGGTCCTCCGTCAACCACATAACCGCACCCCTCCGTCAGCCACGCATGTCCGGCTCCGCGGCACGACCCAGCTCCGCGAACAGCAACCGAGCACCACAGCCAACCCTGGTCACCCCGCACCGCAGCGACGTTCTTCACCACACCGCTCAGCAACGCCACCAGGTCGTGCTTTCGCCGGTCCGCCCAAAGTAGCTTCGGCACCACGCCTCCAACATCACTCTGCGAGGCTATGCGCGCACGATCCGCAGCCGAAAGCCCTGTGGATAACCTTGCGACCTGCCCTTCCCACCTGGCACGCGACGCGTCGCGCCGCGGCCACGCTCCGAAGTCGAAGCGGAAGGAACTACCGACCCGGCCGCCACCCCGCTTACTGTTCGTTCATATGGGCGAGACGCATGGATCAGCCACGCGCCCGAGCGCTGAAGAGCCCTCGGGCCCTTCGCCGATTCCCCGCGACGTAGCACACTCAGCCCTCACGGCCGGCGGACGCAGCACCACCAGCGCCGCCGACGTACGTCGCCGCAGCCGGCCTTTCGCAGCCCCTTCGCAGCACGACAGCAGGCGCCGAACGGCCTGGCTGCCCATGACGCGGCCCCGCCTGGGCTGGCCGCGCCGCGTCTTCTCCCAAGTGCTGATGATGCAGCTGGCCATCGCCACCGGGGTCACCGCTCTCGCCACGGGCTTGTTCCTCGCCCCCCTGAGTGCCGAACTCGACGATCAGGCGATGCGCCGCGCCCTCGCCATCGCTCAGACCACCGCAGCCCAGCCGCGCCTCGACGACGCCCTGGAGGCCTCTCGTCCTTCGCGCCACGGCCCCGTCCAGAACGAGGCAGAGCACATTCGTGCCGCTACCGGCGCCGAGTACGTGGTGATCATGGACGAGCGCGGGGTGCGCTGGTCGCACACCGACCCGGACGAGATCGGCCGCCACGTCTCCACCGATCCGAGTGCAGCGCTCTCGGGCCAAGAGGTCATGCAGATCGACAACGGCACCCTCGGCCGCTCCGCCCGTGGCAAGGTCCCTCTGCGCGACGAGGAAGGCAAGGTTGTCGGCGCGGTCTCGGTCGGCATCGCCTACGAGAGCGTCCAGGAACGGTTGCTCTCAACCGTCCCCGAACTGCTCGCCTACGCGGGCGGGGCGCTCGCCGTGGGCGCGCTGGCCGCCTATCTCGTCTCCCGTCGACTCCAGCGCCGCACCCACGACCTGGCCTTCTCCGACATCTCGGCCCTGCTCACCGAGCGCGAGGCAATGCTGCACGGCATCCGTGAGGGTTTCGTCGCGCTCGACAAGCACGGCCGGATCCGCCTGATGAACGACGAGGCACAACGGCTGCTCGACCTGCGAGCCGAGGACACCGGCCGGCCACTGGACGAGACACTGCCACCTGGCCGGACGACTGACGTACTGGCCGGCCGGGTGTCCGGCGCGGACCTTCTTGCCGTCAGCGGCCAACGCGTGCTGGTGGCGAACCGCATGCCCACCGACGACGGCGGCGCTGTCATTACGTTGCGCGACCGCACCGAGCTGGAGCGGCTGGGGCGCGAGCTGGACGGCACCCGCGGCTTGATCGACGCGCTCCGCGCCCAGGACCACGAACACGCCAACCGGCTGCACACGCTGCTCGGGCTCCTCGAGCTCGGGCTGCACGAGGAAGCCGTGGAGTTCGTGACCCAGGCGGTGGGTGTGCACAGAGCGACCGCGGAACAGGTCACGGAGCGCATTCACGACCCCTTGCTGGCGGCCCTCCTGGTCGGCAAGGCCACCGTCGCCACCGAGCGCGGCGCCTCTCTGTGTATCTCCGCCGACTCTCATCTCCCTGATCGCCTGATCGATCCGCCCAGCCTCGTCACCGTGCTCGGCAATCTCGTCGACAACGCCCTGGACGCGGCGGGAGGTGGACGTGACGCGCAGGTGGAGGTGGAGGTCCGGGCCGATGGGCGGACCGCCATCATCCGCGTGAGCGACAACGGGCCTGGCGTGCCCGAAGCCCGTCGCGCCGAGATCTTCACCGAAGGCTGGACAACCAAGGAGCCACCCGCTCACGGTCAGCGCGGGATCGGCCTCGCGCTCGTACGACGTCTCGCGGAGCGCTACGGGGGTAGCGCCGAGGTGGGCGAGCGCCCGGGGGGTGGCGCAGTGTTCACTGTCACCGTGCCCGATGCACTGTCCGAAGACCTTTCCACGACGCGGGACGCGCTCCGCCGCGAAAGGCTCGTGGACACCGGTACAGGGGCTTCGGACACCGATGACACCCGGGGCATTCATCGCCCCGAAGATGCCACGGGGGCGGGCGGATGATCGACGTACTGGTCGTGGACGACGATGTACGGGTCGCCCAGATCAACGCGGCGTATGTCGCGAAGGTCGCGGGGTTCCGCGTCAGTTGCCTCGCCCACAGCGCCGCCGAGGCGCTTGCCGCCCTCGACGCACACCACGTCGACCTGATCCTCCTGGACCACTACCTGCCCGACGAGACAGGCCTCCAACTGGTGGGCGACCTGCGTCGAAGCGGCCTGCTCACCGACGTGATCATGGTGACGGCGGCCCGCGACATCGCGACCGTTCAAGCAGCGATGCGGCACGGGGCACTGCAGTACCTGGTCAAGCCCTTCACCTTCGCGGGCCTGCGCTCCAAGCTGGAGGGTTACGCCGCCCTGCACCGCACGTTCGAGGGAGGCGGCCAGGCGGAACAGTCCGAAGTCGACCGCATCTTCGGAGCATTGGGGGGCGTCAACGCCGGCGCCGCCGAACTGCCCAAGGGGCACTCCACCGCCACCGCTGACCGTGTGCGCTCGGTGCTGCGCACTGCAGAGGCCCCACTGTCCGCGCAGGACGTCGCACTCCAAGCGGGACTGAGCCGGCAGACCGCACAGCGCTACCTCAAGCTCCTGGAACGCACCGGCAGAGTCCGTCTCACGCTCAGATACGGCGAAACTGGCCGCCCCGAGCACCGCTACGAGTGGACCTGAACGCCGACAGCGCCCCCGGCTCCGTCCCTTCCCCCGCAGCCAGCCAGACACGACGCGCCAGTTGGCGTAGGGCCCCTAAGCCGCCCCCGCCCCCGTGAGCGCCCGCACCTCGGTCTCCGCGTGCCGCGCTTCATCCGCGGCCTCCGGGGAGAACACCGTGCCAAGCCATCCCATCAGGAAGCCCAGCGGAATCGACACCACTCCGGGGTTCTGGAGGGGAAAGAACGCGAAGTCCAGGCCCGGGAAGATCGACTCCGGGCTGCCCGAGACCACCGGCGACAGGACGACGAGCGCCATCGCCGGGATGAGGCCACCGTAGACCGACCAGACCGCGCCACGCGTCGTGAAGCCGCGCCAGAACAGGGCGTACAGCAGAACCGGCAGGTTGGCCGAAGCGGCGACGGCGAAGGCCAGGCCCACGAGGAAGGCGACGTTCAGGTCCTGGGCGAGCAGTGCGAGGCCGATGGCGACGGCTCCGACACCCACCGCTGCCACGCGTGCCACAGCCACCTCACCGCGCTGCCGTTGCTGGGCCGTACCGCCGGGGCGCCGCAACGAGGCGTACAGATCGTGCGCCACTGAGGCGGAGGAGGCGAGCGTGATGCCGGCGACCACGGCCAGGATGGTGGCGAAGGCGACCGCGGCCACCACGGCGAACAGAACCGTTCCTCCGGTCGAACCGGCACCGCCTCCGAGGTCCATGGCGAGCAACGGCACCGCGGTGTTGCCTGCGGTGTTGGATGCACGGACGGCATCGCTGCCGAGCACCGCGGCGGCACCGAAGCCCAGCACGATGGTCATCAGGTAGAAGCCGCCGATCAGGCCGATGGCCCAGACGACGGAGCGGCGGGCGGCGCGTGCCGTCGGCACGGTGTAGAAGCGGGACAGGATGTGCGGAAGCCCCGCTGTCCCCAGGACGAGGGCGATGCCGAGACTGATGAAGTCCAGCCGTGAAACCCAGCTGCCGCCGTACTTGAGACCGGGGGCGAGGAAGTCCCTTCCGTGGCCGCTGCGTTCAGCTGCGGTGTTGAGCAGCGTGTTGATGTCCCCGTGAAAGCGGACCACCACCAGGACGGTCAGTGCGACGGCACCACCCAGGAGAAGCACCGCTTTGACGATCTGGATCCAGGTGGTGGCGCGCATGCCGCCGAAGGCGACGTAGACCACCATCAGGGCGCCGACACCGATCACCATCCAGGTGCGGGCCTGCGCCCCCGCGCCGCCCAGGAGCAGCGCAACGAGGCTGCCGGCGCCGACCATCTGCGCCACCAGATAGAGCACCGATACGGTGACGGACGCGGCTCCTGCAGCGATGCGGACCGGACGTTCCTTCATCCGGGCGGCGACGACATCCGCGAGGGTGAATCTGCCGCAGTTGCGGACCAGTTCGGCGACGAGGAAGAGCACGACAAGCCAGGCCACCAGGAAGCCGACGGAGTAGAGCAGGCCGTCGTAGCCGAAGAGGGCGATCAGCCCGGAGATGCCGAGGAACGATGCGGCGGACATGTAGTCGCCCGCGATGGCGAACCCGTTCTCCATCGGGGAGAAGAGTCTGCCGCCCGCGTAGAACTCTTCCGCGGAGCCCTGCCTGCGGCGGCTCACCCAGGTGGTGATGGCGAGCGTGACGGCGATGAACGCGCTGAACAGAACCAGCGCCAGGTTCTGGTGGTCGCCGGTCAACGGATGTTCCCCCCGGTCAGCTCCTGGGTCTCCCAGCGGATGTCGAGGGCCGCGCTGTCCCGGCGCAGCCGCGCGTGCCGTGCGTACGCCCAGGTGAGCAGAAAGGTGGTGGCGAACTGTCCCAGGCCGGCGAACATGGCGACGTTGAGCGCGCCGACGATGCGGTGGGCCATGAGGCCCGGTGCGACGGTCGCCGCGATGACGTAGGCGAGGTACCACGTGAGGAAGAGGGCCGTGGCGGGTACGACGAATCCTCGGTAGCGGCGGCGCACTTCCTGGAACGCGGCGCTTCGCTGGACCGTCAGATACACCTCGTCGTGCGCCGCGGATCGCGGTGACGGCACCGGGGTGGGCGCCGTGTTGCGTCCCGCATTCCTCTCGTCGGCCGCATCGTCCGACTCGCCCCACCCGGAGGCAAGAGGGTCGTACCAGGGGTCGTCCAGCCGCACGGCTCCTGGCTCCCCGACCACATGGCCGTCCTGCTTGTCCACGGAACACTCCTTGTTGCACGGGCCTGTTGACGATGCGCCCCAAGGATGGACAGAAAGGAAGATCCCGGACTCTTCATTCCGAATGCTTCACTCCATCAGGTGATGGACGATCCGGGCAGCCGAGAGAGGTCGTGACGGTATGCGCAACGGGTCACCTGAATTCGGCCCCGCCCAGAGCCGGGCCCCTACGCCTCTCGGACCAGGCCCAGCCCCCGGCAAGTCGATGGGGCGGAACGAGCGACGGGCGCCCCTCCACCCCGGTGGGTGGACAGGCGCCCGTACGGAACCGCGGTCGGCTCAGGTGTCGATGCGCGAACGGTCGAGGGTGGAGGCAGAGTTGGTGATGAACTCCTTGCGGGGGGCGACCTCATTGCCCATGAGGAGGTCGAAGGCCTTCTCCGCCGCTTCGAGATCGCTGATGTTGATGCGCCGCAGGGTGCGGTGACGCGGGTCCATGGTGGTTTCGGCGAGCTGGTCGGCGTCCATTTCACCCAGGCCCTTGTAGCGCTGGATGCTGTCCTTGTAGCGGACGTTCTTGCGCTGCAGCTCCAGCAGCGTCTGGCGCAGCTCATTGTCGGAGTACGTGTAGATGTACTTTTCCTGGCCCTTTTTGGGGTTGGTCAGCTCCACGCGGTGCAGGGGCGGAACAGCGGAGAAGACCCGGCCCTGTTCGACCATCGGACGCATGTAGCGCTGGAAGAGGGTCAGCAGCAGACAGCGGATGTGGGCGCCGTCGACGTCCGCGTCCGCGAGGAAGATGACCTTGCCGTAGCGCGCAGCGTCGATGTCGAAGGTCCGGCCGGACCCGGCTCCTATGACCTGGATGATCGAACCGCACTCGGCGTTCTTGAGCATGTCCGAAATCGACGACTTCTGGACGTTAAGGATCTTGCCCCGAATCGGCAACAGCGCCTGGAATTCCGAGTTGCGCGCCAGCTTCGCGGTGCCCAGTGCCGAGTCGCCCTCGACGATGAAGAGTTCACTGCGGTCGACGTTGTCGCTGCGGCAGTCGGCGAGCTTGGCCGGTAGCGACGAGGATTCCAGCGCCGTCTTTCGGCGCTGCGCCTCCTTGTGCTGCCGGGCGGCGATGCGCGTGCGGGCCGCGGCCACGATCTTCTCCAGGACGGAGCGGGCCTGCTGCTTGGCGTCCCGCTTCGTGGAGGTCAGATACGCCTTGAGCTCCTTGCTCACCACCTGGGCGACGATGCGGGAGGCGGCGGACGTGCCGAGCACCTCCTTGGTCTGCCCCTCGAACTGCGGCTCCGCCAGCCGTACGGTCACGACGGCGGTGAGGCCCTCCATGGCGTCGTCCTTGACGACGTCGTCCTCGGCGACGCGCAGCAGCTTGCTCGACCGGAGCACCTCGTTGATCGTCTTGGTGATCGAACGCTCGAAGCCGGAGACGTGCGTGCCGCCCTTGGGCGTCGCGATGATGTTGACGAAGGACTTGACCGTCGCGTCGTAGGCGGTTCCCCAGCGCAGCGCGATGTCGACGCCGAGTTCCCGGGTGACTTCGGTCGGTGTCATATGACCGCGGTCGTCGAGGACCGGAACGGTCTCCTTGAAGGTGCCCTGGCCGGTCAGCCGCAGGACGTCGCAGATGCCCTTGTCCTGCGCGAGGTACTCGCAGAATTCGCTGATGCCGCCGTCGTACCGGAAGACCTCCTCCGACTTGCCGGCGCCATCGATGCCGCGCTCGTCGCGGACCACGAGGGTGAGGCCCGGCACAAGAAACGCCGTCTGGCGTGCGCGGGAGTAGAGCGTCTCCAGGGAGAGCTTGGCGTCCTTGAGGAAGATCTGCCGGTCCGCCCAGTACCGGACGCGGGTGCCGGTCTTCGCCTTGGTGACCCGCTTGCCCTTGAGCAGGCCGTTTCCCGGGTCGAAGGGGGCGTCCGGGCCCGACTCGGTGAAGATGCCGGGGACGCCGCGGCGGAAGCTGATGGAGTGGGTCTTGCTGTTGCGGTCCACCTCGACGTCGAGTCGCGCGGAGAGCGCGTTGACGACCGAGGCGCCGACGCCGTGCAGGCCGCCGGAGGCGGCGTAGGAGCCGCCGCCGAACTTTCCGCCGGCGTGCAGCTTGGTCATCACGACCTCGACGCCGCTGAGCCCGGTCTTGGGCTCGACGTCGACGGGAATGCCGCGGCCGTTGTCGCGGACCTCCACCGACCCGTCGTCGTGGAGGATCACCTCGATGTGGTCGCAGTAGCCGCCCAGCGCCTCGTCGACGGAGTTGTCGATGATTTCCCACAGGCAGTGCATGAGGCCGCGACTGTCCGTCGAGCCGATGTACATGCCAGGGCGCTTGCGGACGGCTTCCAGGCCCTCGAGGACGAGCAGATGCCGCGCGGTGTAATTGGATCCGTCCCGGTCTGCCCCGGTCAGCACTGCGGTGGACGGCACGGACATCTCGGCGGTCACGCGGTTCGCTCCTCGCTGAATTTCTGGCAGTCCGCATTCCGCGGACTCTGTTGTGGCGGTGGTCGCCGGTCAGAGGGTACCGAGGCCTGGTAGAGCCGATGTGACGCCACCCATGAGGTTGGCCATGGTAGTAGAATTTCGCTCGTGCGTTCGATCCCTCGAAGGGGTGACGTCGGAGTGACGTGCACATCACGTTCCCTTCCAGGCATGAACCATTTAGGCTCCGGGCACGTCCTCATCAACAACCCGGCAAGCCGGCCGGGCGGACGGACCCCCCAACCCACGTGAATAGACCACCAAGCAATACGGCTCATTCGCCGCCACCCGGCAGCACCCGGCCTCTCGGAAGAACTTTTTTCGAGGAAAAGGCACGAGCGGGAACGTTTTCGGCCTGGTTGGATGTTGACCCTGGTACGACAGCTCGTCGAGCTAGAGAAGAGGCGACGTGACTACTGTTCTGACACCCGCGAGCCCGCTGACGGCCGCTGACCGCTGCGACCGCTGCGGCGCCCAGGCATACCTGCGCGTCGTCCTGATGTCCGGCGGAGAACTGCTCTTCTGCGCCCACCACGGTCGCAAGTTCGAGCCAGAACTCAAGAAGATCGCCGCGGAAATACAGGACGAGACGGAGCGGCTGACCGCCCCTCCGGCGTCTGCGACCGAAGAGGACCGCTGACACATCGCATCCACGACGAGCGAGTAGCGGCCTAGGGCCGTGCTGCGGGCGGTCTCCCCGGACACCACCGGGGAGACCGCCCGCACTCGCATGTCCGAAAACGCCTGGTCGTCCGCTTCCTCAGCCTGCTCCGTGAGCCGACACCGCCGGGAGCATCGACGAGGCACGTGTGTAGACCCCGGGATTGCCGGCCTGACCGCAGCCGGTCCCCCACGACACCACTCCCACCAGGCGCCCCTGCACCACCAGGGGCCCTCCGCTGTCCCCCTGACAGGCGTCGCGCCCCCCACTGGGCTCCCCGGCGCAGAGCATGGACGCGGCCTTGTACGTGCCGTCTGCGCTGCCTGGATAAGCCCGCGCGCAGACCGAGTCCTGCAGCACATTGACGCGTGCCGCCCGCAGCCGTGACGCATAGCTGCCCTCCCCCGTGGTGTCCCCCCAGCCGTAGACCTCGGCGGCGCCGCCCGGCCGGTAAGCGGCGTCGTCCCGGCCGGCTATCGAGATCGGCCGGTTGTGGACCGGCTTCTCCAGCGTGAGGACGGCCATGTCGCCCTCATTCGTCCAGCTGTTGTAGCCAGGGTTCACCCAGACCCTCGCGGGCTTGATCTCCTGGCCGCCGCCGCGCGCGAGGTCGTCACGCCCGATCACCACGCGTAGATCTCGGACCTGGCGCCAGGGCACGCCCAGAACCTCCTTGCTCAGGCAGTGCGCGGCCGTGACCACCGTTGAGCGCCCGACGAGCACGCCCCCGCAGAACTGACCGGAGCGCTCCGCCCCGAATCGGTCGTGGGAGGAGAGAGCCACCGCCCATGGGCTCTGTGAGATCGGTACCGGCTTGCCGCCCACCACCGATCCGTCCGCGGCTGCCGAGGTCGGTGTGGCGAGGATCAGCGTGAGAGCTCCGAGGAGGGCGTGGGCGGACGGGCGCATACGGACTCCTGACTCTGGGACAGTGGTCGCCCACCCAGCGTGACCCAAACGGCGGCGCCCCGCACCCCGGACGGCCGCGAGCCCGGCCCCTCCACCGAGGAGGGACCGGGCTCGCGGCGTCGTCCGTGCCGGTTCGGCTAGTCGAGGTAGTCGCGCAGAACCTGCGAGCGCGACGGGTGACGGAGCTTCGACATCGTCTTGGACTCGATCTGACGGATCCGCTCACGCGTGACGCCGTAGACCTTGCCGATCTCGTCCAGCGTCTTGGGCTGGCCGTCGGTGAGGCCGAAGCGCATGGAAACCACGCCGGCCTCACGCTCGGAGAGGGTGTCCAGCACCGAGTGCAGCTGCTCCTGCAGAAGCGTGAAGCTGACCGCGTCGGCCGGGACGACCGCCTCGGAGTCCTCGATGAGGTCACCGAACTCGCTGTCGCCGTCCTCGCCGAGCGGGGTGTGCAGCGAAATCGGCTCGCGACCGTACTTCTGGACCTCGATGACCTTCTCAGGGGTCATGTCGAGTTCCTTGGCCAGCTCCTCCGGGGTGGGCTCACGACCCAGGTCCTGGAGCATCTGGCGCTGGACGCGCGCGAGCTTGTTGATGACCTCGACCATGTGGACGGGGATACGGATGGTGCGGGCCTGGTCGGCCATGGCGCGGGTGATGGCCTGGCGGATCCACCACGTCGCGTAGGTCGAGAACTTGTAGCCCTTGGTGTAGTCGAACTTCTCGACCGCACGGATCAGACCGAGGTTGCCCTCCTGGATCAGGTCCAGGAAGAGCATGCCGCGGCCGGTGTACCGCTTGGCCAGCGAGACGACCAGCCGGAGGTTGGCCTCCAGGAGGTGGTTCTTGGCGCGGCGGCCGTCCTGGGCGATGATCTCCAGCTCACGCTTGAGCTTGGGGGCGATCTTCTCCTCGGTGGCCAGCTTGTCCTCGGCAAACAGACCCGCCTCGATGCGCTTGGCGAGCTCGACCTCCTGCTCGGCGTTGAGGAGCGGGACCTTGCCGATCTGCTTGAGGTAGTCCTTGACCGGGTCGGCGGTGGCGCCGGCCGCGGCGACCTGCTGCGCGGGGGCGTCGTCCTCGTCGTCGTCGGACAGGACGAAGCCGGCGTTCTCGGTGCCCTCGGCGGCCTCGGGAGCCTCGCCCTTGCCGGGCGCGGGGGTCTCCTCGGTCGCCTCGTCGTCGAGCAGCTCGTCGACGTCCTTCTTGGACGCGGACTTCTTCGCCGTGGCCTTCTTGGCCGTGGTCTTCTTCGCGACCGTCTTCTTCGCGGTCGCCTTCTTCGCCGCTGCCTTCTTCGCAGGCGCGGACTCGGGCTCACCCACCGGCTCGTCCCCCACAGGGGCGGCTGCTGCGGCGGTGGCCTTCTTCACCGTGGCGGCCTTGGCCGCGACGGTCTTGGTGGCGGTGCGCTTTGCCGGACTCTTCGCTGCGACGCTCTTGCGGGTGCGCTTGGGCGCCTCTGCGGCACTGACCATCAGCGTCACACCCTCCTCGTCGAGGATCTGGTTGAGGCTGCGCAGAACGTTCTTCCACTGGGTTGGCGGAATCTGGTCAGCCTCGAAGGCCCGACGCACGTCATCGCCGGCGATCTGCCCATCTGCCTTTCCCCGCTCGATGAGCGCCATCACAGACTCGGACTCGGCGATCTCCGGCGGGAGCGTACGGGATGTGCTGGCCGACACGAACAACCTCTCGGAACGATGGAAACGGCTTCCGACCCCGTCCACAGTGCGGATCGGAGCCGACGACCGCCGGTGGGGATGGAACCGACGGCGCGGGGGTAACCGGGGAGTTGAACAGCGTCACGAACGCCGTCCGCATTCCCTCCTCGGCTATCACCTCTTTAGTCATCGCGCTTCCCTGAAGAGCGTTACGCCCAATCTGCGTGGCCCGAGTCACACCTCATAACGACCCCTTCCCGGTCATATGACATGCAACCCTCCCAAGACCCCATTGCCGGATCCGGCGAGGCTCCGGATCCGGCAATCCTGCGCCTTCGACGTGTACGGCGGCCCGCCGCGGAGGCCCGCATGGCACCGCGACCGCGCGGTGCCTACGCTCCGTGCACGCCCGTATGCGGGCCTTCAGTGCTCGCGCGGCGCGGGGACCACGTGGTCCACGGGCGCCCCGGAGCCCTGACCGCCGGGCTCGCCATGGGCGGCGAGCAGCTGACGCATCGCGGCCTCGGCTGCCGTGGCGTCACCGGAGCCGATCGCGTCGACGATCCGCATGTGCTGGCCGACGGACGTCTCGATGGGGCGCTCGCAGCCACCGGCCGGGCCTCCGGAGACGTGCAGGGCGCTGGAGACGATGCCGGAGAGGTGCTCGAGCATGCGGTTGCCCGCGAGCTGCAGCAGCAGGGAGTGGAACTCGGCGTCGGCGCGGGTGAACGTCATGGTGTCGCCCTGGGCGGCGGAGTGGCCCATGATCTCGACCATGTCGGTGAGCCGCTGCTGCACGTCCTCCCGTCCGTGGCCGGCGGCGAGGCGGGCGGCGAGCGGTTCGATCGTCCAGCGCAGCTCGCACAGCTCACGGCGCTGGTCGTCGCGCTGGGGGCCGTAGGCCCGCCACTCGATGATGTCGGGGTCGAGGAGGTTCCAGTCGCTGACCGGCCGGACGCGGGTGCCGACGTTCGGGCGCGCGCTGACGAGGCCCTTGGCCTCAAGGACGCGCAGCGACTCACGGACGACGGTGCGGGAGACCTCGAAGCGCTGGCCGATCTCCTCCGGGACGAGCGGACGGTCGGCGCCGAGATCGCCGGAGACGATCATCTGACCCAGCTGCTGGACGAGTTGGCCGTGCAGGCCGCGGCCTCGGCTGCCCGCCGCGCGGCGTCCGGACCGGCCGATGTCGGCTTCGGGGCTGTCCCAGACCTGCGAGACGCGCTCGGCTCGATTCGCGCCGGCGGCGTTGGCAGCGGCGTTGGCGCCGCCGGCGTAGGGGTAGCGGTCAAGCTCGCCCGGGCCTGCGAGGCCGGTGTCGCCGGGGCGAGCCGCGGTCATCATGGTGTGCGCAAGGGTACTCACGCATCTTTTGTCGGCGACACCCTGAAGACCCTTGAGGTCTTTGGTGAAAAGCACACGAAAGGGTGATCGCCCGTCATCTCGTAATTGACGCTTTATCGGAAAGAAATGCCCTCTCTGTGGCGAATTGCGGGCAGTGGAGGCCACAACGGCGTCGCGAAACGGGCGCGTGGACGCTCAATGTGTTCGACTGCGCCGCATCGTGAACGCATATGCGCAGACGAGAGCGGTCAGCGACAACGCCATTGCGCTGCCGACGGGTTGAGTCGCAAGGCGGAGCAGAACCGATACTCCGTGATCGATTCCGGAAGGCCACTGAACGGGAGCCGACACCCGCATGCGGCCGGGCAGTCCGACAAGGGAGCGGGCCGCAGGCTCGGCCGCCACGCGCTGCACCAGCGGGACGACCAGGACGGGGACGGCGAGGACCGCCGCCAATCCCATGGAGGTGGACCGGAAGACGCAGGCCGCCAGCACGCCCGCCCAGGCACAGCCGACCAGGAGGCCGATCCACCCCGCGGCGAGCACCGGCCACTCGGCGACGCTGTTGAGGGAGTCGGGCCCGAACACGAAGCGGGCCGACACCTCGTCAGCGGCGAGCACGCCGAGCCCGAGCGTCAGCGCGCAGCCGCCGCTGACGAGGAGTTTGGCGACGAGCAGCCCCAGGCGCCGGGGAACGGTGCCGATCTCCGGAGCCAGCGCCGGGTACCGGAACTCCTGGCCGAAGGCGAGCGCTCCGAGCAGCCCCGCCCCGAGGGCGGCCGGAGGGAAGGGCAGTTGACGGGGCCAGCCCGTCAGCACTCGGGACATCGGGGCATCGCCGTGGCGGGCCAGCAGGAGGGCCAGAACGAGCGACACGAGCAGGGAGACGACGACGGCCGCAAGGCCGGTGCGGTCGGTCGCCGTGCGGCGCAGTTCGTAGCGCAGGGGCCAGGCCGGGCCCGGGGCGGGCAGGCGGGGGATCGCGAGGCGCTCGACGAACGGCGTCGAGGTCCGCACCGGACGGGGCGCAGCTGCCGGGGACTCGACGAGCGGGAGGGTGTGGGTCTCGGAGTGGGTGCCGGTGCCGGTGCCGGTAGGGGTGGCGGAGGAGGCGGCCCCAGGGGGCGCCAGCGACGTTTCGGCAGGCGCGTCCCGGGGCGGCTCCGGGGTTGTGGGGCTGATGTCAGGCGCCGGCGGGAGCTCGTCGACAGGGCGCGGGCGGCGGCCGTCGGCACGGTGGAGGGTGGTGACCGGCGCCGTGTCACCGACCTCGTCTGCGAGCTGGTGCACGAGGATTCCGTGCCGGAAGGCGGCCTCCCCCACCGCGGCGCAGCTACTGCCGTAGACGGCGATGCGGCTGCCGCTCTCCCGTACGACCTCGATGGCGCGGCCGACTGCGGGATCCGTGGCGGGGTGGGCCCGTTGGGATTCATCGACGAGGAGGGAGGCGAGGCGGTCGGCCTGCGGGGAGCGGACGACGACCCGGGGGCGCAGGCGGGTGCGCGCGAATTCGGCGGCTTCCTGGTCGGCGACGAGCCGGCCGTCCTCGATGGTGACGACGCGGTCGGCGATCCGGGCGGCTTCCTTGGCGCTGCGGGAGGTGAGGAGCACGGCGCCACCCTGGGCGGCGTAGCCGCGCAGCAGGCCGTGCAGCCAGGCGCGCTCGCGTGGTGAGACTCCTTCGGCCGGTTCGTCGAGGAGGAGCGTGTGAGGGTCGCCGATGAGGGCCGCGGCCAGCGCCAGTCGGCGGTCCATGCCGCGGGAGAGCTCCCCCAGGCGCTGGTCGGCGAGGCCGCTGAGGCCGACGAGGTCGAGCACGTCGTCGGCGCGGTCGGCGGGTACGCCGGCGGCGGCGCTGAGCATCCGCAGGTGCCCGCGGGCGGTGCGGGAGGGGTGCCCGGGGACGTCACCGAGGACGAAACCGAGTTCGCGGGCGGGGTTGGGGACGCGGTGCAGCGGGCGGCCGCGGAAGAGGGCGACGCCTCGGCCGTATTCGAGCTGCAGCATCAGGCGCAGGGCGGTGGTCTTACCGGCGGCCGCGGCGCCGTGCAGCACGGTGACCCGGCCCGGGCGCGCTTCGAAGGTGAGGTCGTCGACGGCGGGCGGCAGTTCGCCACGGGGTTCGCCGGTCAGCCCGATGGCCTGGATCATCGCGTTCCTCGCGGTGCGTGAGACCGTTCAGAAGCAGCGGGGGGTACGAGTGGGCTCACCCACCCAAGGTAACCTATATGCCCTATTTGCCCGTATCTACCGGCTTTTGATGGGTCGTCGTGTCCCGGTGCGGCAGCACCCTTGCCCAGCACGGCATGCCGCGCGGTGAGCCGCTCGACGGTCGGCTCAGACCTCCGGGCGCAACATCGGCGGGTTGAGCAGCGTGGCGCCGCCGGCCCTGAAGAGCTGGGCAGGGCGCCCTCCCTGACGGGTCGTCGTGCCGCCCGTGGGCACCAGGAAGCCGGGAGTGCCGGTCACCTTGCGGTGGAAGTTACGGGGGTCGAGTGCGACGCCCCAGACCGCTTCGTACACCCGGCGCAGCTCACCGACGGTGAACTCCTGAGGGCAGAAGGCGGTGGCCAGTGAGGAGTATTCGATCTTGGAGCGCGCCCGCTCGACACCGTCGTCGAGGATCTGCGCGTGGTCAAAGGCGAGCGGGGCCGCCTGATCGCTCTCGCGGGCGAGTGCACCCTCCTGGTCCAGGAGGGTCTCCACCGGCGCCCAGCGCGCGCTGTGGGCGTCCCCACCGGCCCGCGGTGCCGGTAGGTCGGGCGCGAGGACGAGGTGCGCGACACTGACGACCCTCATCCGGGGGTCGCGCTTGGGGTCGCCGTAGGTGGCGAGCTGTTCGAGGTGGGCGCCGTACGCGGGCGGTGGCGCCGTAGGGTCGTGGGCGTGCAGACCGGTCTCCTCCGAGAGTTCCCGGGCTGCGGCCTCCTCCAGGTCCTCGTCTGCCCGGACGAATCCTCCGGGCAGAGCCCAACGGCCCTGAAACGGCGGCTCACCACGGCGCACGGCCAACGCGCACAGAGCGTGGCGCCGCACGGTGAGCACGACCAGGTCGACAGTGACGGCGAACGGCGGGAAGGCCGACGGGTCGTAGGGAGGCATGGCGTGATCATAGTCGTCCGCCTGACGATAAACAGGTCCTGAGGGTCTTACGACCCCAGTTGCAGGCCATCCGCTGCCGCCTCCACCACCCCCATTCCCAGCCTGCTGATCCGCACGGCGAACGGCTCCTCGGCGATGCGAAGGCCGGTGAACTGCATCGCGCCGAGCGGAGCGCCGGCGAGCGGGCGGACGGCCACCGTTCCGGCGGGGACATCCGGGCGCAGCCCGGCCTGGGCGATCAGGATCTGTACGGCGCCGGCTGCTGCGACCGCAGCGGGACGGCAGGCCGCGGGATGCGGGATCGGGGCGCCGTCCGCGGTGCGCTGCTCTCCTGCGTACATCTCCGGGAGTCGGTGGCCGAACGCCGCTGCCGCGTCGAGGATGCCGCGGGTCAGGGCGCCCGCTTCCTTCTCGTGGCCGGCCGCGGCCAGCCCTGCGGCGGCGACCGCCGTCTCATGAACGCGTACCGCGCCGCTGCGGTGGCCGAAGGGGTTGTAGCCGCTCTCCTTCGCGCCGAGTCCACGCAAGCCCCAGCCGGAGTCCAGCGCCGGGCCGCCGAGCAGCCTGGCCAGTTGGCCGGTCTGTGCCGCGTCCAGCAGGCCGGGAGCGAGGCTGCCGCCGCCGAGCAGGCCGGTGTCGAGGAGATGGGCCGCGGTGGAGCCGAGGTGCGGCAGCGGGCGGCCGTCGCGGGTGAGCTGGGCGGCGGGACGGCCACCGGAGCGGTCCTCCAGCCAGAAGTCGCTGCGAAAGCGGGCGCGGAGGGCTGCGGCATATTCGCGCAGCTCTGCCCCACCGGGTCGTCCGAAGTCTTCAAGGAGATCGGCGCCCAGCAGGGCTGCACGGTGGGCGTGGGCCTGGGTCTCACAGCGGTACGGGCCGTCGGGTGCCGGGTCGGGGACGTATCCGCAGCGGCCCGTTGTGGGGGCCGTGGTCGCGGAGCGCAGCCAGGTCAGACAGCGCTCTGCTGCCGGCAGCAGCCGCTCGGTCTCCCGCTCGGGCAGGCCCCAGCACCGGGCCTCCGCGAGAACGGCGGGGAACAGCAGGGTGGCTTCGACGCCCGTGCAGCTTGCGGGTGCGTGCGGGCCCGCGTCCCGGAGGGTGCCGGGAATTCGGCCGAAATCGCGCCCTGGCATGGCCTGTTGAGTGCGGGCGAGCACGCGCAGCGTGCCAGCTGCCAGCCGGGTGCCCAGCGGCAGCAGCATGCGGGCCGTCCACAGCGCCTCGGCCGGTGCGAGACCGCACCGCCACGGGAATCCACCGGCGACATAGACATCGGTGGGGGTGTCAGGGTCTCGCAGCAGCAAGCCGCGAAGGTCGTCGAGGCTGCCTGCCAACAGTGCGTCGGCCCGCTGGTCCTCACACTCCAGCTGGGCGGGTGACCAGGGACACGGCGGTCGGTCGCCGCGCGGACGCAGGACGGCCGGGCTGGTTCGCGGACTCGGGATGGACGGGACGAGCCGCCGGGGGCGGCCCGGGCAGGGGTCGGCGGGTGGTCGAGCGGGGTCGTGCTGCAGGACGGCGCGCAACTCGATGGAACATTGGCCGCCTGGCGGCAGATCGAGTTCCCAGCACAGCAGTCCCGCCGATGCCAGGGCGGCCTGGGGCGAGGGCACGGCGCTGACCACCGCGTGCGCCCCCGCCCCGGACCAGCGCAGGCCCGAGCCGTGCACCGCGGGCCGCAGCTCCGGCCCGGGGAGGCCCGCGGCGACGGCACCGAGTTCGGCGAGGTCCGTACCGAGCCGAATCTCGACGGGCAGACGGACCCGCTGTACGGAACTGCTGTGGAAGGTGATGCGCTCGATGCCGTCGGCCGACCGCACCCGCTCCATCCGGATCTCCGGGTCCGGGCCGCGCTCGCCGGTTCTGCGGATCGTCCCGACGAACCGTGCGCGGTCCGCGCCGATCAATCGCCCCTGGACGACGAGCGGTTCACCGCCCGCGACGCGCACTTCACAGTGGGAGAGGATCCGCCTGCCGTCGCGGTAACAGCCTTCCAGACCTTCTCCGGTCAGCTGCCCGGAGGCAGGTGAGACGGCGACGGCCGGTAACGCCACACAGATGAGTGCGGAGTGGACGGGCTGTGGCTGGAGGGCCCGGGACGGCGCCGGACGCCGTACGCCGGGCGGCCGAAGGGCCGGCTGAGTGGTGGGGACCATGCCTGGCACGCTCTGCGCTCCCTGGTGACGACGAGACTGCGTCTGCCTGCGTACTTCCTGCTTACTCACCTGAACGGCTCAATCGGCGCCCAGGTCACGCCGACCCCGTGGGAGACCGCTCGTTCACCACCTGCTCCGGTCTCCGTCCCGGCCTGCCCGGCGCCTGCCGCGTCCGTCTGTCGTACGGGTGCCGGGGCCCGTGGCGCCGCGGGCCCCTCGGGGGCGGTCGGCGGCACCGGTGCGCACGGACCCGTGCCGTGCGCCGGGCCGGGGAGCCTCCTGGGCCGCCGCCTCCGGCCCCGCGCCGGGGCCGTCGGTCTCCTCCTCGCGCTGTTCGCGCAGACAGCGGCGCAGTGGCTCCGGATCGAGGCCGTCGTTGATGGCACGGTGCAACAACTGGGCGAAGAGGTAGTCAGGGTCGATGCTCAGGGCGCGGCCGAGGGCAACACGCGCCGAGGGGGCGTCCTCGGTGGCCCAGGAGACCCATCCGGCGAGGGTGAGGGGAGGCACCGCGTGTTCGACGTAGCCACCGGCGCAGCGGCGGGCGAGTGCGCGCCAGAGGCGGAGAGCGGCCGCGGCGGCCGGGCCGTCCATCCACTCCGCTGCGCGGTCGCGGGTCGTTCGGTCCTGGAGGCCGAGGATGAGGTCGGCGGACTCCCCGTCGGTGATCAGAGCGTCGTCGCAGGCGTCCCTGGCGCGGTTGCTGCCCGACGGCGTGTCCTGGCGGAACCGGTGGATCATCGCGCCGGCCAGGTCGAGGGTGTCCCGTCGGACGACCGCGGCGCCGTCGCGGCGGAGCATGCGGGGAACGAGGGCGGCTGCGGCGGCGTCCAGGGCCTTCTCCTGTTGGGCTGCCCGGCGTCCGGTCCGCGGTGTCAGCCGGGCCTCCATCTCCTTGAGGGATCCGCGTACCTGCATGCCCGCGTACGCGGCGGCCGCTGCCATCACGGACGTGCCGGGCATGACCAGGGGGGTGCCGTCGGCGGGGCAGCAGCGGAAGTCCGGGCAGCAGTAGGACCAGTAGCGGCCGTTGGAGAGGCACAGGGCTTCGAGGACAGGTACCTCCAGGGCTCCGCATGCGGTGCGCAGCCGCTGGGCGAGGGGGCGGAGCCGGTTCTTCACGTCCTGGCCGCTCTCGCCGGGCCTGGGCTCCTGGCAGAGGAAGACGAGGATGCCCGCGGGCCGGTGTTCCGGGTCCTGACCTGCCGGAATCAGGCAGTCGGCGAGCTGGGCGGCGATGTCGGGCCACTGCGTGGTGTCGGTGGGGATGCCGAGCCTGACGCGCCCGCCGAAGCGTCCTCGCTCGCCGTGGAGAGCCACCAGGATCACGCTGTCGTCCGGGTAGAAGCCCATGAGATAGGGCAGCGCGTCGGCCAGTTCGGCGGGGCCGCGCAAGGTGACCTGGGCTTCGGCCGTGGGGCCCTGGGACGCGTCGACGGGGTCGGACGCGTGCTCCGCTTTCGGGGCGTCGGAGGGGTGGAGAGAGAAGCCCGGAGGGCTGCAAGGAGCGTCGGGAGTGCTGGGCGGCGGGAGAGCGGCGGGAGGACTGATCGGGTCGGCGGAGGTAGTGGCGTGGGGCCGGTGCGTCGGGTCGAGCGGGCGGGTCGGGCTGATGGGGCGAGGCGGGTGAGGGGTGTCCGAGGGGTGAGGGGTGTCCGAGGGGTGAGGAGGGCGAATGGGGCCGGCCGGGGGTGAGGAATCTGCGCCTTCGTTGGCGACGGAGGATTCTGTGGCGCCCGAGGCGCTGTCGGGGGACGTGTCGGCGGTCCGGCCGGTGCCTGGGAATTTGTCGCCGGCCGCGCCGGTGGTCGGGCTGCTGATCGAATCGGTGGCCGGGTCGGTGTTCGTGGGCTTCGGCGGTTCGTTGTGCGGATTCATGGCTCGAAGATCCCGCGGTCTGCCACTCCGCCGCGACCCCTGTGGATAACTCACGGGTGACGCCGTTTTCCACAGGTTCGGGTCGGAGTTCGCGCGTTGTCAGTGGCATCAGGTTGCATGGGGGCATGAGCAACGAAGACCTGCGTGCCTCGGCCGATGCCGTCCTGACCCGACTCGTCGGGGATCCCAGCGGCGAGGCCCGGCTGCGCGAGGATCAATGGCGGGCGATCGAGGCGCTTGTCGCCGACCACCGCCGTGCTCTGGTCGTGCAGCGCACGGGCTGGGGAAAGTCCGCCGTGTATTTCGTCGCGACGGCGCTGCTGCGAGAGCGCGGCAGCGGCCCGACCGTGATCGTCTCGCCGCTGCTCGCCCTCATGCGCAACCAGGTCGAGGCGGCCGCGCGTGCCGGTATCCGCGCACGCACGATCAACTCCTCGAACACCGAGGAGTGGGACACCGTCCAAGCCGAAGTGGCGGCCGGCGAGGTGGACGTCCTGCTGGTGAGCCCCGAGCGGTTGAACAACCCGGATTTCCGTGATCAGGTCCTGCCCAAGCTGGCCGCGGCCACGGGCCTCCTGGTCGTCGACGAGGCGCACTGCATCTCCGACTGGGGCCATGACTTCCGGCCGGACTACCGGCGGCTGCGCACGATGCTGGCCGACCTCCCACCGGGGGTTCCGGTGCTCGCCACGACCGCCACCGCCAACGCCCGGGTGACGGCCGACGTCGCCGAGCAGCTGGGGACGGGCGAGGGCGCCGAGGCTCTGGTTCTGCGCGGGCCCCTGGACCGGGAGAGCCTGAGCCTGGGCGTGCTGCCGCTCCCGGACGCCGCGCACCGACTCGCCTGGCTGGCGGACCATCTCCACGATCTGCCGGGCTCGGGGATCATCTACACCCTCACCGTCGCGGCCGCCGAGGAGGTCACGGCGTTCCTGCGGCACCGCGGTCACACCGTGTCCTCGTACACCGGCAAGACGGAGAACGCCGACCGACAACAGGCCGAGGACGATCTGCTCGCCAACCGGGTCAAGGCGCTGGTGGCGACCTCCGCGCTGGGCATGGGCTTCGACAAGCCCGATCTTGGATTCGTGGTGCACCTGGGTTCCCCGTCGTCCCCCATCGCCTACTACCAGCAGGTGGGACGTGCGGGACGCGGGGTCAAGCATGCCGAGGTGCTGCTGCTGCCCGGTCGCGAGGACGAGGCGATCTGGAAGTACTTCGCGTCGCTGGCGTTTCCGCCGGAGGAGCAAGTGCGCCGGACCCTGGACGTCCTGGCGGCCGCTGACCGGCCCGTGTCGCTGCCAGCCCTTGAGCCGCAGGTCGAACTGCGCCGCTCACGCCTGGAGATCATGCTCAAGGTGCTCGACGTCGACGGCGCCGTGCACCGCGTCAAGGGCGGCTGGACTGCCACCGGCCGTCCGTGGTCGTACGACGCGGAGCGCTATGCCTGGGTGGCCCGCCAGCGGGAGACCGAGCAGCAGGCGATGCGGGACTACGCCACGACCACGGGCTGCCGGATGGAGTTTCTGCGACGCCAGCTGGACGACGAGGCAGCGGTGGCGTGCGGCCGTTGCGACAACTGCGCGGGCGCACGGTTCACCCTCGAGGTGTCCGCCGCTTCGCTGGACGCGGCGCGCGGTGAGCTGGGGCGCCCGGGTGTGGAGGTGGAGCCGCGGCGGATGTGGCCGACAGGGCTGCCGGCCATCGGAGTCGACCTCAAGGGTCGTATTCCGGCGGGGGAACTGGCCTCGACCGGCCGGGCCCTGGGGCGGCTCTCCGACATCGGATGGGGCAACCGCCTGCGGCCGATGCTCGCGCCGCAGGCTCCGGACGGCCCGGTCCCCGACGATGTGTCAGCCGCTGTGGTCACCGTGCTCGCCGACTGGGCCAAGGCCGCGGGCGGGTGGGCCTCGGGGGCGGCGGACGCACCGGCCCGCCCGGTGGGCGTCGTCTGCCTCGACTCCCGCACCCGCCCACAGCTGATCCGTTCGCTCGCCGAGCGGATCTCCACCATCGGCAGGATGCCGTTCCTGGGGACGGTGACGTCGAGGGAGGACGGCACCGACAGCAGGATCCCCCGCAGCAACAGCGCGCAACGGCTGCGCGCCCTGCACGGTGCGCTGAGCGTGCCCCCGGAGCTTGCCCAGGCTCTGGCATCGGCCGGCGGACCCGTGCTTCTTGTGGACGACTACGCCGACACCGGATGGACGTTGGCCGTGGCCGCGCGGCTGTTGCGCAAGGCAGGGGCCGAAGGGGTGTTTCCGCTGGTCCTCACCGTTCAGGGATAGTCGGCCACGGCGAGATGGTGGGCGGCCGTGGGCTTCGGAGGCCCATTGGACGGGAAGGAATATAGACGGCGCACCGGGCGATTTCGGGTCGCGCAAGCGAATTGCTCGTTGCCGCAAGCGTGTGCGACCGCAAGAATTGAAGTCGCTTCCCCGTACCTGCCGTTCGCGGTCAGGCAGGGCTGTGTCGCGGTGCGCCTTCGTGCCCGGCAACCGCCCGATGCGTGGATGCGTAGACGAAGGGAGGACCGTGGCCTTCGGCTTCGCCCCGTCCACGAATGTGTCCCCGCCCGCATCCACCGATTCTGCCGCCCGACTCAGCCGGATGCTGGAGCCCGCCGAGTGGGCCTCGGCAGGCATCCCCCTGCTCCGCAATCCCCGTGAGGTCGTCGCCGCCCTGCACGAGCGGCACCTTCCGGAGCCGTCGACGGCAGTGGTGGCCGTCCTTGATCCTCAGGAGCGGTTGACGGCGAGCGCCTCGTTCACCGAGCCCTCGGTCGCTCCGGACGGCTGGCAGTTCCGCAATGCGCTGCTGGCCCATCTGCGCCGGGTCATCCCGCACGACCTGCGGTTGCGCGCCCCGGTCCGTACGGCCGTGCTGCTCTACTGCCGTGAGGGCGAGCTGCGTTGGACTGAGGCGGACGGCGCGTGGATGTGGGGCCTGCGCGACGCCTGCACGCTGCACGGGCTTCGGTGCGGGGCGTACATCACGCTGACGCGGGACCGCTGGCAGGTGCTCGGGGAGGACCGGGGCGGCCGCCGCCCCAAGCTGTCTCCCGCTCCGCTTCCGTCCCTGACAGCACCCGGGGCTGCGTCACGGAACGAGCCACGTGCCCAGCGACGCGCGGAAAGGCGGGCGGAGACGCGCCGCGGTGAAGCGCGGCGTGCGGTGTCGCGACGCGGTGAGCCGCAGGGCGTGGGGTCACGGCGAAGCGAGGCACCGCGCACGGAAGGTGGCGGCACCGAAACAGGCCGCACGGAATCAGATCGCACGCCGGCAGGTCATGCGGATCTCACGGAACGCACGGAACGCACGGAACGCACGGAACAAGGCCAGGCGGTTCACGCCGCCTCAGGCCGCCCGGGCGCGCCGAGGGTGGTCTCGCCGCGCTCTGCGGCGAAGCCGGCGGACGCGCCACCCCGCCCGGTGGCGCCGCCTGCTGCAGGGGAGCAGCGCATTCCCGCTGCTCGCAGCGGTGCGTCGGGGCACAGCGGAACCCCGGATGGAGCGGAGGACACGGGGCGGAATGCGGAAGGGGACGCCTCTCCGCCGTTGCCGGCCGAGCCACGGGGGACCGACAGTCGGACCACGTCACGGCGGACGGGCAGCGGCGCACCGGAGGCGCGTCGGCACACGGCGGCCGGCTGCGGCGGGGCCAGGTAGCCGAGCGCGGCCTCCGGCAGTCAGCGGCTCGAAACTCAGGACCGGGGAGCACGCAGGAGGCCCGTCAACGCCCCACGCCCAAGCGATCTTGCGTCGTGTTGCACCGGCCAGGCGGCATCCGGATATCCGCGCACCCGGATGCCGTGACGACTGGATCTCAGAGCCCGCGGACATCCGCCACACATGCGCACCGGCGCGTGGACCTGCAGATCTACGGCCCCCCCCCACGCACACCGGCGCACACGTCTGCGGACATGCCAGCGAGCCCGGCCGGCCTCAAGGGCCGGCGGGCTGCTGGGAGTTGTGGACTGTCAGGCGTTCGCACCGAGGACGGCGTTGATCCGCTGCGGGTCACCGCAGACGATCAACAGGACGCCCGCGCGGGTCAGCGCCGCGGGCAGGGCCGTGGCGGTGACATCGTCCGTGCCGCCGTTGACGGCGACGATCACGACGGGCCGCCCGGTGGCACGTCCGGCCGCGGCGTCCGCGTAGAACACGTCGTCCGCGGCGTCGTGTTGGGCCCAGTAGGCCGCCTCACCGAAGGACAGCTCGTGCGCCGCCCACGGGTGGGGGTCACCGGTGGTCAGCACCAGGATCTCGCCCGGCGCCCGCCCGGAATCCAGCAGCAGATCGACGGCCTCATCGGCGGCGTCGACCGCGCCACCGGCGGGGGCCGGAATCAGCTGGAGCTGGGCTCCTGCGGCGGGGCCTGCGGCACTCGCGGCGGGTAGCTGGGAGCCGGTGCGCTGCGCCGGCGGAGCGGCGACGGGCCCACGCGGCGGGGCTGCGGGTCCGGGCTTGCCCGGACGGACGCCGGCCGCGGGGGCGCCACGCGGAGGTGCGGGGCGGGGACCTGGACCGGGAACGGGACGGGGGGTCGGCGCGGTACGGCCGGCGGCCGGAGTAGCGCGGGGACCCGGGACACTCTCGTGAATCTGAGGCTCCTCGGGGATGAGAGGCATGAAGGGATGTCTATCAAACGTAGGTGCGGGACATGACAGCGGGTACCGCATTCATGGCCCGCACCGCTCAGAAGTCGAAGCCGAGTTGGCCACCGGCCTCCAGAGCGGCTGCTTCGGGGGTGACGCGCACCTTCTTCAGGTGCCGCCACCGGGGCAGGGCATCCATGTAGGACCACGACACTCGGTGGTGCGGCGTAGGACCGTACTCCTCCAGGGCGATGCGATGGGTCGGCGAGGGGTATCCGGCGTTGGCCTCGAAGTCGAAGGAGCCGTATTGGAGGCCGAGTTCGGCCATCATCGCGTCGCGTCGCACCTTGGCGATCACCGACGCGGCGGCGACCGCGACGCAGGACTGGTCACCCTTGATGACCGTTCGGACCCGCCAGGGCGTGCCCAGATAGTCGTGCTTGCCGTCGAGGATGACCGCGTCCGGACGGACCGGCAGCGCCTCCAGGGCGCGTACGGCCGCGAGCCTCAGCGCCGCGGTCATTCCCAGGGCGTCGATCTCCTCCGGGGAGGAGTGCCCCAGGCCGTAGGACGTGACCCAGTCGCCGAGAACACCGCAGAGTTCATTGCGGCGCTTGGGTGTCAGCAGCTTGGAATCGGTGAGTCCGGCGGGCGGGCGACGCAGACCGGTGATGGCTGCGCAGACGCTGACCGGACCGGCCCAGGCTCCCCGCCCGACCTCGTCGATACCTGCAACGATCTTGGCACCGGTCGTGGCGCGCAATGATCGCTCGACGGTGTGGGTGGGAGGCTCGTACGGCATGGCGCCAGCAAGGTTACGCCTATTCGGCGCAGCCGTCCGCATCGGATCCGCACCTGGCACCAAACCGTTCGTGCGACGGCTTCCGGCGGGACGGAAACGGAAGCTACCAGCAGGTACTTCCGGAGCGAGAACGAGAGGGAGAGCGGGGCGGGAGCCGGGATGGCGCGGGGCGCGACCTATGGCCTGGCTCCAGGGCCTGCACCGGGGCCACCGGGCGGAGGAACGGCCGAGGGGCGGCGCGCTCGGAAGCGACTCCAGCGCGCGGACATGAAGTCGCCGTCCCGCGACGCCCGTTGGGTGGACGCGCTGAACCGGCGACAGACGCCCAGGGCCGTTGCGGTAGGCCCGGCTGTGACTCGCGTGGCTCGCGCGACCTGGGTGACTCGGGTGTGTGGCTCTTGTGGATCAGGTCCACGACTCCCGGGCCCGACTCAGTCGAGACCGGTACCCCGGCGGCTGGTCGCCGGTCCGGCCGGTCCGACCAACGGCGGTCGCCCGGCGGTGCGTGGTCAGTCGGCAGCGTGGTCAACCGACAGTGGGATCAGACGGCGGTGTGTTCAGACGGCGAGGGGTGGGGTCCACGCCGGGAGCGGCTCCGTGCCCTCCAACCATGCCTGTGGCGGGGCGCCACCGCTGCTCGCCGCGACGATGCCGCCGACGATGGCACAGGTGGTGTCCACGTCACCGCCGGCCTGTGCGGTGGCCCAGAACGCCTCCTCGTAGTTGCCGAGGTGGCGTGCGGCGGCCCAGAGGGTGAAGGGCACGGTGTCGTGGGCGCTTGTGCGCCGACCGCAGCCCAGGACGGCCGCGACGGTGCCGGAGTCCGCGTAGTCGAGCATGTCGCGGGCCCGGCGCAGCCCGGCCTGTACGGCGCTGCGCGGAATCAGCTCCATCACACCGGCGAGCAGTTCCTCGGGGCCGAGGCCGCGGGACGGGTCGGCCGCCAGGGCGGCTGCGGCTGCGACGGCCATCGCGCCGACGACGGCCTCGCGGTGCTGGTGTGTGGTGTACGCGGAGATCTCGGCCTGGTGGGTGGCCTGCTCGGGGTCGTCGGCGTACCAGGCGCCGAGCGGGGCGATGCGCATGGCGGCACCGTTGCCCCATGAGCCCTGGCCGTTGAAGAGCTCGGACGCCAGCTCACGCCAGTCGCCACCCTCGCGGATCAGCCGGAGCATGCGGTTGACTGCGGGACCGTAGCCACGGTCGAAGTCGTGGCGGTCGGCGAACGAGCGGGCCAGCGCGTCCTGGTCGATCCGGCCGTGGCTGGTGAGCACGGCAAGGACGGAACAGGCCATTTCGGTGTCGTCGGTCCACTGCCACGGGGCGGGCGGCAGTTCGCGGCGCTTGAGGGCGGGGTAATGGGCGGGGACGAAGAACTGGGATCCGAGGGCATCGCCCACGGACAGTCCGCGCAGGCTCGCTAGGGCCCGCGCACAGCGGTCTGCGTCACGGTGGTCGGCGGTCATCGCTGTGCACTCTAACCGGTGACGCCATAAGGCTCGGGTTTACACCAGCGCTCAAATGGCCGATCGAGCGCATAGCGGCCGTCGGGCCCGAGCAGCAGGGTCCGCCACTCCGCGTTGCCCGGATTGGACAGCGATTCGAACTCCGCCACCGTCCAGTGGAACCACCGCATGCAGAACAGGCGCATGGTGAGGCCGTGCGTGACGATCAAGACGTTCGGCGGGTGATCGGGATCCTCGAAGCTGCGCCACAGGCTCTCCAGGAACGCCCCGACCCGGTCGTAGACGTCCGCGCCGGACTCACCCTGGGCGAAGCGGTAGAAGAAGTGGCCGTAGGCGTCGCGGTACGCCTTCTGACGCCGTACGTCGTCACGGTCCTGCCAGTTTCCCCAGTCCTGCTCGCGCAGCCGCGGCTCCTCCCGGACCCGGACCTTGTCCGGATTCAGCCCGAGCTGCTGAAAGGTCTGGTGGGTGCGGCGGTAGGGCGAGACGTAGGCGGAGATCCGTTCGTCGCCGAACATCTCCCGGAGCGGACCACCCGCCTCTGCCGCCTGGCGCATCCCCTTCTCGGTGAGGCTGAGCGCGTGATCGGGTTCCCGCTCGTACACGGTGTCGTCGAGATTCCCTTCCGACTCGCCGTGGCGGATGAGAACGATGCGTCGGGGCCGGGCCATGAAGCCACCCTAAATCGCCTGCCCTGTACATGCCGCACCCGGCCGCGGCAGCGATCTCCCCTCCCGGCGATACCTCCCTTCCTCCCGCCTCCTCCATTCCGTGGGTCATCGTCGAGGCTGCGCGCCCGACGCGGCGGTCAGCCCGCGATGTCGGCCGGCCGTCCGTCGCGAATCTCGTACCGGCGGCCGCCGAAGCGTTGCCGCAGCAGGCGGTCGTGCGAGACGAGGACCACGGCGCCGGGCCATGCGGCCAGGGCCTCTTCCAACTCTTCGACCAAGGCGAGGGCCAGGTGGTTGGTCGGTTCGTCGAGGAGCAGCAGATCTGCCGGACGGGCCAGCAGCCGGGCCAGCGCGAGCCGGCGTCGCTGGCCTGCCGAGAGCGCCCCGACGGGCACGTGCAGCTCACGATCACGGAACAGCCCGAACGACATCAGCAGGGCGGCGACCTCTTCCCTGTCACCGGTGAGCCCCCGGCCGAACGCGGCCAGCAGCAACTCTGCAGGTCGGGAGACCGGTATCTCCTGGGCGAGGTAGCCGATCTGTCCTCGGCGTGTGACTGTGCCGCTGTCCGGTGCGGTGAGGCCCGTCATGACGCGGAGCAACGTGCTCTTACCCGCGCCGTTGGCGCCGTGGATCAGTATCCGTTCCCCGGCGGCCACGGAAAGGGCGTCCACCGCCAGCCGGTTCCCGACCCGCACGCCGTCGAGGTGGACGAGCGTCCCCTTGGGCGCGTCACTCTCACCAGCGAGCCCTGCCGCCTGGAAGCGGAGTGGATCCGGTGGGCGCGGGACGGGTTCCTCGCGCAGCCTGCGCAGCCGCTCCTGGGCATTGCGCACCCTGCTGGAGACGGACGCCTGGACGCGGCCCTTGTGCCGGTCGTAGGCCATCTTGTTGCCGTCTTTGATGAGCCGGCCCTGGGCGACGCTGTGTGCAGTGCCGGTCGCGAAGGCCGTGAGCTGTGCGATCTGCTCCTGCCAGCGGACGTGGTCTTCTTCCCAGCGCCGGCGGGCGGCTGCTTTGGCCGCGACGAAGGTGCCGTATCCGTCGCCGTAGCGAACGATCTCGCCACGGTCCGCGTCGACCTCGACGATCGCGGTGGCGATGCGTTGGAGGAAGAGGCGGTCGTGGGAGACGGCGAGGACGGTGCCCGGGTGGGCGAGCAGGGCGTCTTCGAGCCAGCGGAGGGCGGCCGTGTCGAGATGGTTGGTCGGTTCGTCGAGGAGCAGGACCTCGGGCGACGCGGCGATCAGGCAGGCGAGCCCCAGCCGGGCCTGCTCCCCTCCGGACAGACTGCCGAGTGAGCGGTCATGAGCGACGTTTCCCAGCCCCAGGCCGTGCAGCGCCTTGTCGACGCGGGCATCGGCTTCATAGCCGCCACGCAGCTCGAAGAGGGTGAGCAGATCGCCGTACTCCGCCAGTTCCTCGGCCGTCGCGCCGCCGAGCCCGGCCTCCAGTGCGCGCAGCCTGCTCTCCATCTCCCTGAGGTCCGCCAGGGAGGAGTCGATCGCGTCCTGCACGGTGTGGTCCGGCGGAAGGTCGGGAGTCTGCCCGAGGTAGCCGGCGCCGCCGTCCGCCCGGCAGACGACATGGCCTTCGTCGGGCTGCTCGACGCCCGCGATGATGCGGAGCAGCGTCGACTTCCCGGCGCCGTTCTCGCCCACGATCCCGATGCGGTCGCCGGGTCGTACGGAGAGGGAAACCCCGCCGAACAGCAGGTGGTCGGCGTAGGACTTGGTGATGTCGTGCAGCGAGATCTGAGTGGGCAATCAATCCTCCGTGGAGATCGCTCGGGCAAGTACGCACGTACAGGTACGGATAGGTGTGGCAGGCGCGGCCGGTGGGGCCCCGCGGCGGTCCGCCGGTGCGGCGCACGCATCCGGCGGGCCCAGGGGCTTGAAGAGAAGGGGGCCGAAGAGGTTGAGGGCGTCGAGGGGAATAAGCAGGAAGGGAGTTCACGCGCTCACGGCGCGCCCATAAGGAGCGGAACGGCAAACGCAACCAAAGTTGCGTTACCCTGATGATGGCACACGCCACCCGTCTAACGCAACGGGAGTTGCAATTGTCTGACGAAGCCACACCCGCGACCCGAGCGACCGAAGCAACCACTGCCCCCGCGCCCGCCCCCTCCCCCGGCACCCGGCGCCCCGGCGGCCGTACCGCCCGCACCCGGGCCGCTGTCCGCGACGCCGTCCTGGCCGGCCTCACCGAGCACGGCTATCCGGGCCTCACTGTCGAGTACGTCGCCGAGCACTCGGGCGTGCACAAGACGACGCTCTACCGCCGCTGGGGGGACATTGAGGGCATGGTGGCTGATGCCCTTGACCTGGCGGGCGAGGACAGCTGGGTCCCGCCCGACACCGGCTCGCTCGACGGCGATCTGCGCGCCCTGGCCCGCGAGGTGGTCGAGTCCTTCAACGATCCGGCGGTGTCCGCTTCCGTCTCCGCGATGATCGCGGCCGCCTTCCAGTCGGAGCGGGCCGCCATCGCCCTGCGCGCGTATTACACCGAGCGGTTCGCGCGCTGCGAGACCATCGTGGAACGCGCCGTAGCCCGTGGGGAGTTGCCGGATCGAGCGGATTCCGCCCCCGGGCCGGCGACCGACGCCGGCGGCCTCGTCCGGTCCGTCTCCGCACCTCTCTTCTTCCGCCTGTTCATCACCCGGGAGCCGGTCGACGCGGCGCTCGCCGACCAGTCAGCGGCAACAGCGCTGGCCGCCGCCCGCGCCGGGGTGTTCAGCGCCGGCGGCGCGCCCGCTCTCGGAGACGGCTCCTGACCAGGGCCGTCACACCGTCCACGACGGTTCGAGCTGCACCACGTCGCCCGCGATCGCCTGCACGTCCGCGGCTATCTGTGCCCGCAGCGCCAGTCGTTCCACCCGCTCGGGCCGGTACTTCCCGCGCTCGGCGGCGGACTGCCACAGGGACAACACCAAGAACTCCTCCCCCGGCGCCCGCCCCAGCATCCCCCGGAGCATTCCCGGCGACCCCGCCATCGCCGGGTTCCAGACCTTCTCCTGCATCAGCATGAAGTGATCCACCCGGTCCTGGCGTACCTGGCAGTGCGCCAGGCGCAACACATCGGCATCGCCGAACGCCGGCCGGAATCCGACCTTCACATCGAATTCGTGCTCAAAGAGACGCACTTGGGCGTCCTTGTGAGTGCCGACCTGGGCGGCGGCCAGCCGGTCGTGGGAGCGCGCCATGAAGGAGTCGTAGAACGCCCGGCTCTCCCAGAAGGCGACCAGGTGCGCGACCCCGGGCCGACTGCGGCTCCACCCTCCGCCCTGCCCTCGAAACCCCGGCTCACCCAGCAGCCCCGCCCATTTCCGCTGCCCCCGCTCGAACCCTCGACGGTCCACAACGGTGAGGCGAATCCACTTGACCAGCACCGCGCCATCGTAAGGCCCTGAGGCCGCACGGCATCACTGCGCGTCACACGCCGACAACCCTGAACTGCCGTACGGTGCCGGGCCGATGGGCGTAAGCAACCCCAGCCGACGTTCGCACTACGCCGACGCCCCCAGGTACGGGTCCTCCCGAAAGGCGGCGGCAACCGGGTGGTCAGCCCGCCCTGGCCGGAATTCTGCGCCCCAACCATGCCGCTCTGCGGTCAGGTTTTCACCCACCTCGTCGCCGAGGCCGGAACGCCCCGGAACTCGATCGCGCGGCGCCCAGGCTCCTCGCCCTCTCCGAGGGTCCGGCCTCCACGTCCTGATGGCCCCTCCCAGCCCGCTGCGCCGGCCACCGACGTCCTCGATGATCTATCGGCCGCCTCTAGGCATACCGGGCAACTGACGCCACACCAGGACTTCACGCATGGAGACCCTCAGCCACGCGGCCGGCGTTGCGTGCCCGCCTGGGGACAGCCGGACAGTTGACCGGCCGGCCAGCCGGACAGGCGCAATCAAGCCACCCCGCCCTACCCTCTCCACGCAACCCCCATGCGGATCGGCGCACTTCAGCCCACCCGACGAGCCGTCCGGCGTGGCACGATGGTCAATCAACGGGGAGTCTTGGGGAGTTGCCCGCGCCACCGCGCGGGCGGGACCCCGCATTTCCAGGATCCCTCCGGCAGCCTGCCGACGATCGGGCCGTACAGCCCCCTCGGCGCCAGGCAGGACCGGCCGCCGGGCCGTGCGAGGAGCCGATTCCACGCAACCGGCCGACCGGTTCGACGCATGTTCGAACACACAAAGGAAGGGAAGCCCGGTGAGCACGCTCAACAAAGGGATCGAGAAGGTCGAGGTCACGCTCAAGTGGGACCCCAGCCCCCTCGGCGCGCCGGATAATGACCTCGATCTCGTCGCCGCGACGTACACGACGGACGCCCCGCACGGCGACCCGTCCTACCTGGTGCACTTCGACAGCCGGTCGCCCGACGGCACCATCGCGCTGAACCGGGACAGCCGGACGGGCCAAGGATTCGGCTTCGACGAGGTCATGACCCTTGAACTCGGTCGGCTGGCCGACACGTACACGCGTGTGGTGGTGGGAGTAGCCATCCAGCAGCGCGAGGGCCGGAAGACCTTCGGCGCCATAACGAACACCCGCGTCCTGGTCCGCGAAGGGCACACCGACCTGGCAGAGAACGACTTCGCCGATGTCGCGGACGCGACCGCCGCGAGGGTCGCCGTCTTCGCGCGGGACGAGCACGGCGAATGGCGATTCCACGCGGAACTCCGGGGCTTCGACACCGACCCCGACGAGTTCGCCGGGCTGATGGGCAGCTGACCCGGAGCAAACTCACCCGGCCGACGGTCCCCTGGCCCACGCGGGGAGACGGCCGCGGAGTGGCAGCGCGCCGTCGATCGACGGCAGAGGGCACGCGGATCCGGCAGGAGCAGCGCCTCGCCGACCGTCAATTTCCGGCCGGGCCACACACTTTGGCTTAGGTCGGCAGGCACCGCGACGGCGGGGGAGGAAGCTTCAGGGCTCTCCTCCGCCGCTCAGGCCCGAGCGCTTGCCTCACCCTCGAACCCCTGGGAACCCTGAGAGCCTGGGAGCCCAGGGAGCCCTCACACTCCTCTCGCCCCTCAGCCCTCCCGCTGACGCCGGCGATGTGCCGCGACGCGCTCCCGTGAGGCGCAGGCCGTCGAGCAGTAACGGCGGGCGCTCCCCGGGCCGGTGCCCAGGTAGAGGGTGGAGCAGCGGGAGGAACCACATGCGCCCCAGGGGACGTGACCGTACTCGGTGAGGATCTGGGCCAGCGCCAGCGCTCCGGCTGCGAGGAACCAGTCGGCCCAGCTCGCGTCGTCGCCCCGGTCGACATGCAGGTGCCAGGCGTGGCCGTCGTGACGGGAAAGGCGCGGACGGGCACCGCATTCGGCGAGCAGGTCATTGAGGGCCTGCGCCGCCCGGTCCGTGTCGGTCTCGGTCAGCACACCGGTGATGCGGATGACGGCACTCCGCAGGCCGTCGGCGTCCTTGCGCGAGAACGACCGTTCGGTGAGGTCGTCCGGGCTTTCTCCGTGCCGGGCGAGCAGCTCGGCCATCGCCTCCCGGGGCAGCTCGGGGTCCGCGCGGACCGCGTTCGCCAGGTCGATCAGCCGCTGGGCGGGCCGAAACCCCTGCCCCTCGCCGGTCTTCTTTTCCCTGTCACCACTCATGCGCCGCCCGCCCCTTCGTCCCCTCAGAGGCCCACGCCTCTGTCGCGCCACGGTCGTGCGTGCCGTCAGCCACCAGCCGTGCGCACGTCGCCCTCACCCCACGCCCTCCACAACTTTCAGCACATCCCCTCCTCACCCCGCGCCCTCTACTGTACCGTCCGTAACGCCTTATTGTTTGAAGCCGTTACAGGCTAGAGGGGTGGACGACTCATGCCGAGACAAACCACCCCTTCCGCCTGTCCCACCGGCCCCACCCCTTCCACCCGCCCCACCGCTTCCGCCCGCTCCACCGGCTTACGGCGCTATCTGGCCACAGCCTTCTCGGCCAGGCTGGCAGATGAAGGCGTGCCCCTGGCGTTGGTACTGCTGACGCTGCAACGCACCGGCAGCGCGGCCCAAGGCGCGTTCGTCCTCACCGCGTGGATGGCGCCCCATGTGCTCGCCGCACCCCTCGTCGGCGCCACGGCGGGCCGGTTGCGGCGCCCCCGGCTCTTCTACTGCGGCGCTCTGGGTGGCTTCGCGGCAGCCGTCGGGGCTCTGGCGACGCTCGTCGGGCGCGCTCCCACGCCGGTGACACTGACCGTCGCCGTCCTAGGGGGCACCTGCGGCCCCGCGGTCTCGGGGGGCCTGTCCAGCCTGATCGCCACGCTGGCTCCGGACGGCCCACCGCGAAACCGTGCCTACGCACTGGACGCCGCGGTCTACAACGCCGCCTCGGTGGCCGGGCCCGCCGCCGTCAGCGTCCTGGCCGGCACGATGGCGCTCGGCCCCGCGATGGGCCTGCTCGCCGGGGCGGCGGCCTGCGCCGCGGCGCTGGCCGCAACGCTGCCCTTCGGACCGGCCCTGCCCGGCGCGGAGGACGGCGCAGTACCCCGCAGCACACTGCGGTCAGATGTGGCAGCGGGCCTGGCGGCTGTCGGCCGCGTCCGTGAGCTGCGCGCGATCACCGCCGGCACCTGCCTGGCGTTCGTAGGCATCGGCGGCCTGACCACGACGACCGTCCTGCTCGGCGACCACCGAGGCCAACCGGGCAGCGGCGGCGTCCTGATGACCGCCTTCGCCTGCGGGGCGCTCGCAGGAGCCCTGGTTCTCGCCACATGGCCGCCGGCCCTCCCGGTGCCGCACCTCGCCACCGCCGCCCTGTTCGGCACCGGATTCGCGCTGGCCGGAGCAGCGCTCGTCCCGTCCCTGACCGCCTGCGCGGCACTGTTCGCCGTCGCAGGACTCTGCGACGGCCCCCTGCTGACCGCGACACTGCGCATCCGGGCAGCCCACGCCCCACCGGCCGTGCGCGCCCAGGTCTTCACTCTCGGTGCCGGCCTGAAGATCACCGCGGCCGCCTGCGGAGCGGCACTCGCCGGACTGGCCGCCGCACTGCCCCCTCCGGTGCTGCTGCTCGGCATCGCCGCGCTGCAGATTTGTGCGGGGTTGCTCTACGTCGCCATCCGGGGGCGTACGGACGGTAGTGCCCCCGGCCTCAGCGCAACGGCAGGGCGGCACGGGCGTCATCCGGCCGCCCTGCAACCCCCGCCGCTCCCCCGCCCCGGCGCAGGCCCGGACCCCGAACGCCGAAGCGGGGACCGACAGTAGGTCGGTCCCCGCTCCCCGGTCATCTCAGACCGGTACGGCGCTCACAGGGAATCGCGCTCAGCTGCAGCCGCTCGTCGAGCCGCAGCCCTCGCACAGGTAGCAGCTGCCGGCCCGCTGCATCTTCGTGCCGCAGGAGAAGCAGAGCGGTGCGTCGGCGTTGATGCCCAGCTGCATCTCGACCAGTTCCGCGTTGGTGTGCGCCTGCTTGGGTGCCGGCGCGGCGGCGTCCTCGACGATCTTCGCCGCAGGGGTGTCCTGCTGCGGCGCCTCGGCCTGCAGGTGCGCGGACTGGGCCAGCCCCTCCACGTCGACCTCGTCGTTCGGCTCGTACGAACCGGTGTCCAGGTGACGCTGGCGCTCCTCGACGGAGTGGATACCGAGCGCGGAACGGGTCTCGAAGGGCAGGAAGTCCAGCGCCAGGCGGCGGAAGATGTAGTCGACGATCGACTGCGCCATCCGCACGTCCGGGTCGTCCGTCATGCCGGCCGGCTCGAAGCGCATGTTGGTGAACTTCGAGACGTAGGTCTCCAGCGGCACGCCGTACTGGAGGCCCACCGAGACCGCGATGGAGAAGGCGTCCATCATGCCCGCGAGGGTCGAGCCCTGCTTGGACATCTTCAGGAACACCTCGCCCAGACCGTCGTCCGGGTAGGAGTTGGCGGTCATGTAGCCCTCGGCGCCACCCACGGTGAAGGAGGTGGTGATGCCGGGACGACCCTTCGGCAGGCGCATGCGCACCGGGCGGTACTCGACGACCTTCTTCTCGGCCGGGGCCTCGGCCTTGACGGCCTCCGGCTCCTTCTTCTTGGCCGAGAGCGGCTGGCCGACCTTGCAGTTGTCGCGGTAGATCGCGAGGGCCTTCAGGCCGAGCTTCCAGCCCTCGAAGTAGACCTCCTCGATCTCCTCGACGGTGGCGGTCTCCGGGACGTTGACCGTCTTGGAGATCGCGCCGGAGAGGAACGGCTGCGCGGCCGCCATCATCCGGACGTGGCCCATGGCGGAGATCGAGCGGACACCCATGGCGCAGTCGAAGACCTCGTAGTGCTCGGTCTTCAGGGCAGGGGCGTCGACGACATTGCCGTGGTCGGCGATGTGGGCGACGATCGCCTCGACCTGCTCGGGCTGGTAGCCGAGCCGCTTGAGCGCCTTGGGGACCGTGTTGTTCACGATCTGCATGGAGCCGCCGCCGACGAGCTTCTTGAACTTGACCAGGGCCAGGTCCGGCTCGACGCCCGTGGTGTCGCAGTCCATCATCAGGCCGATGGTGCCGGTCGGTGCGAGCACCGACGCCTGCGCGTTACGGAAACCGTTCTTCTCGCCGATGCGCAGCACGTCCTGCCATGCCTCGGTGGCCGCCGCCCAGACCGGGTTGTCCAGGTCGTCCATGCGCACCGCGGTGGCGTTGGCGTCGGAGTGCTGCTTCATGACGCGCTTGTGGGCGTCGGCGTTGCGGGCGTAGCCGTCGTACGGGCCGACGACCGCGGCCAGTTCGGCGGAGCGCTTGTAGGAGGTGCCGGTCATCAGGGAGGTGATGGCACCGGCCAGCGCGCGGCCGCCGTCGGAGTCGTAGGCGTGGCCGGTGGCCATCAGCAGGGCGCCGAGGTTGGCGTATCCGATGCCCAGCTGGCGGTAGGCGCGGGTGGTCTCACCGATCTTCTCGGTGGGGAAGTCCGCGAAGCAGATGGAGATGTCCATCGCGGTGATGACCAGCTCGACGACCTTGGCGAAGCGGTCCGCCTCGAAGGTCTGGTTGCCCAGGTCGTCGTCGCGAAGGAACTTCAGGAGGTTGAGCGAGGCGAGGTTGCACGAGGAGTTGTCCAGGTGCATGTACTCGCTGCAGGGGTTGGACGCGGTGATGCGGCCCGACTCCGGCGAGGTGTGCCAGTGGTTGATGGTGTCGTCGTACTGGATACCGGGGTCGGCACACGCCCAGGCCGCCTCCGCCATCTTGCGGAAGAGACCCTTGGCGTCGACCTCCTCGATGACTTCACCGGTCATCCGGCCGCGCAGGCCGAACTTCGAGCCGTTCTCGACGGCCTTCATGAACTCGTCGTTCACACGGACCGAGTTGTTGGCGTTCTGGTACTGGACGGACGTGATGTCGTCGCCGCCCAGGTCCATGTCGAAGCCGGCGTCGCGCAGCGCGCGGACCTTCTCCTCCTCCTTCACCTTGGTCTCGATGAAGGCCTCGACGTCGGGGTGGTCGACGTCGAGGACGACCATCTTCGCCGCGCGGCGGGTGGCGCCGCCCGACTTGATGGTGCCCGCGGAGGCGTCGGCGCCGCGCATGAAGGAGACCGGGCCGGAGGCGTTGCCGCCGGAGGAGAGCAGTTCCTTGGAGGAGCGGATACGGGAGAGGTTCAGGCCGGCGCCGGAGCCGCCCTTGAAGATCATCCCCTCTTCCTTGTACCAGTCCAGGATCGACTCCATGGAGTCGTCCACGGAGAGGATGAAGCAGGCGCTGACCTGCTGCGGCTGCTTGGTCCCGACGTTGAACCACACCGGCGAGTTGAAGCTGAAGACCTGGTGCAGCAGTGCGTACGCCAGCTCGTGCTCGAAGATCTCCGCGTCCGCCGGGGAGGCGAAGTAGCCGTGGTCCTCGCCGCCCTTGCGGTACGTCTTGACCACACGGTCGATGAGCTGCTTGAGGCTGGATTCCCGCGTCGGCGAACCCACCGCGCCGCGGAAGTACTTGCTAGTGACGATGTTGACCGCGTTCACCGACCAGAAGTCGGGGAACTCGACGCCACGCTGCTCGAAGTTGACCGAGCCGTCGCGCCAGTTGGTCATGACGACGTCACGACGCGCCCACTCCACCTCGTCGTACGGATGCACGCCGGGGGTGGTGTGGATGCGCTCGATGCGCAGACCCTTGCTCGCCTTGCTGCCCTTGGCGCGGGAGCCTCGTGCCGGGCCGCTCGTCGTCTCTGTCATTCCGCCTCCCTATACGGGCAAACGCCCATATGTGCACACTCATTCCGTGGCACGGTGTATGTCTTGCATATGCCGGGGCGCCTGCTCTAGCCCCGACCAGGTTCTTGGTTGCGCGCCGAACTCAGTCGGCGGCGGTGGCGGTGCCGACGGCGAGGGCGCCGGTCGGGCCGTCCGCCTCCCCGTCGCTCCCGCGGTGCTGACCGGGCGGTCCCAGCTCGCGCTGCTCCCGCAGCTCGGCGATGGCCGCCTCGAAGTCGTCGAGCGAATCGAAGGCGCGGTAGACCGACGCGAAGCGCAGGTAGGCGACGAGGTCCAGCTCCTGAAGCGGGCCCAGTATGGCGAGCCCGACGTCATGGGTGGACAGTTCGGCGCTGCCGGTGGCGCGCACCGCCTCCTCGACCTGCTGGCCGAGCTTGGCGAGGGCGTCCTCGGTGACCGGGCGGCCCTGACATGCCTTGCGCACTCCCGCGATGACCTTGTTCCGGCTGAAGGGCTCGGTCACGCCGCTGCGCTTGATCACCATCAGTGACGCGGTCTCGACGGTCGTGAAGCGGCGCGAGCAGTCGGGGCACTGGCGGCGCCTGCGGATCGACGTGCCGTCGTCCGTGGTGCGGCTGTCGACGACCCGGCTGTCTGGGTGCCTACAGAAGGGGCAGTGCACGGCTCCACCCTCCTCACCCTCGAAAACGGACGTACGCCACCGAATCCGGCGTACGACTGAATGACCTCCGACCAGCCCGTTCGGGCCCTTCGGAGCAGCCTCCAGCATAGGCGATCCCCGGAGCCTCGGAGGACCAGGCACCACAACTTGTAGGCGGTGAATCGCATTCAAGCACTAGATGTGGTGTCGGGCCGCTTATAACTGCCTACCGCGTGTCGCGGCGGAGGCGGGCCCGGGGGTCGCCCACGAGGGTACGGGAAGCCACCCGGTCGGCGGGCCCCAGGGGCCGTGATGACAGAATCGGCGGCGGCACGGCGGGCGGTCGCCGCGCCGTCCCGTCCACGGAAGAAGCGACCGGAGAACTCGGGCGAAAACGCACAACAGAGGCCCGAATTGCCTTTCGGCTATACACCCAGCCTCTTGACCGGGTCAGCCAATCAGCGAATATTTCACTCGAACGTGTGTTTGGCGCAACCTTTCGAAAGCAACTACCGTTGGCTAACTAGGGAGAACATTTCGAGAGGGGCCGACGTGACCACCACCGCAGACAGCGCGACCATCACCGCACAAAGCCACTCCCAGAGCCGATTCGAGCCTCCTCAATCGGCACGGAACACGCCGATGGACGACGCCACGTTGGACTCCGAAGAGCCGAAGCCCGCCCGCTCGCTACCGGGCCGCCCGCCCGGAATTCGCGCCGACAGCTCGGGGCTCACCGACCGCCAGCGCCGGGTGATCGAAGTGATCCGGGATTCGGTGCAGCGCCGTGGCTACCCGCCGTCCATGCGGGAGATCGGCCAGGCGGTCGGGCTGTCCAGCACCTCGTCCGTCGCCCATCAGCTGATGGCGCTGGAGCGCAAGGGCTTCCTGCGGCGCGACCCGCACCGCCCCCGGGCGTACGAGGTCCGCGGCTCCGACCAGACCACCAGCGCGGCCACCGATACCGCCGGCAAGCCCGCGGCTTCCTATGTGCCGCTGGTCGGCCGGATCGCGGCCGGCGGCCCGATCCTCGCCGAGGAGTCGGTCGAGGATGTCTTCCCGCTCCCCCGCCAGCTGGTCGGTGACGGCGAACTCTTCGTGCTGAAGGTCGTCGGTGACTCCATGATCGAGGCCGCGATCTGCGACGGCGACTGGGTCACCGTCCGCCGCCAGCCCGTCGCCGAGAACGGCGACATCGTCGCCGCGATGCTCGACGGCGAGGCCACCGTCAAGCGCTTCAAGCGCGAGGACGGCCATGTGTGGCTGCTGCCGCACAACTCCGCGTACCAGCCGATCCCGGGTGACGAGGCGACCATCCTCGGCAAGGTCGTGGCGGTACTGCGCCGGGTCTGACCCAGCCCTCATACCGAGCCCCGGAACCACTGCGCCGGTTCCGGGGCTCAGTTCTGTCCCGGGGCTCGCTGCTGTCCTGGGGCCGGGGCTCTGCCGCCGGGGCTGCTGCTTCGCGCTCGGGCTGCGCTCCGCACCAGCCCCTTCGTGCCCGCAATTCCCCGCTGGTGACCGCTGCTCCCGCCCGCGACCGCTACTCCCCCGCCTCTGCCACGACCGCCGTCTCGCCTGCCTCGGTGGTTGAGGCCGTCTCGGCCGTCTCGGCTGCCTTTGCGGCCGCGTCGATGGCGGAGAGGGAGCGGCGGACCTGATTGCGGTCAGTGGTGTACCAGAAGTCCGGCATCGACTTCCGCAGGAACGAGCCATACCGCGCGCGCTCCACCCGCGGGTCCAGAACCGCGACCACACCGCGGTCACCGGTGGCACGGACCAGCCGCCCGGCGCCCTGCGCCATCAGCAGCGCCGCATGGGTCGCCGCGACGGCCATGAAGCCATTGCCGCCGGCCTCCTCCACCGCCTTCTGCCGCGCGCTCATCAGCGGGTCGTCCGGGCGGGGGAACGGCACCCGGTCCATCACCACCAACTGGCAGTTCGCCCCCGGAACGTCGACGCCCTGCCACAGCGACAGGGTGCCGAACAGACACGTACGGGCATCCGCGGCGAAGTGACGGATCAGCTCGCCGAGCGTCTCCTCGCCCTGCAGCAGGATCGGCACGTCGAGGCGGCCGCGCAGCGCCTCGGCCGCGGCCTGCGCACCGCGCATCGACGAGAAGAGCCCGAGCGTACGGCCACCCGCGGCCTCGACGAGCTCAGTCAGCTCATCGAGCATGTCCTCGCGGTTGCCCTCCCGGCCCGGCTGCGACAGATGCTTGGCGACGTAGAGGATCCCCTGCCGGGAGTAGTCGAAGGGCGAGCCGACATCGAGCCCCTTCCAGACCGGGATGTCCTCGCCCTGGACGCCTTCGGGGGACAGACCGAGAGAAGCACCGACGCCATTGAAGTCGCCGCCGAGCTTGAGGGTGGCGGAGGTCAGCACGACGGAGCGGTCCGCGAAGAGCTTCTCCCGCAGCAGGCCGGAGACCGAGAGCGGCGCCACGCGCAGGGCCGCGCCGAAACGGTCATGGCGCTCGTACCAGACCACGTCGTATTCGGAGCCGTTCGCGATGCGCTCGGCGACGGCGTGCACGTTCTCCACCGCGGCGAGGGCCTGTTTGCGGACGGCGTCCTCGTCCTGGACGGATTTGTCGCGGGTCGAGCCGAGCGCGGAGATGACCGTACGGGCGGCGTCGCGCAGTGCCATCAGGCAGTAGCCGAGGTCCTCGGGGACCTCCTCCAGGCGGCCGGGCAGTGCCAGCTCCATCAGCCGCTCGAAGGTCTCCGAGGCGGTCTGGAGCTGGTCGGCGGCCTTTTCGTTGACGAGCTTGGCGGCCCGGCGCACGGCGCGGTTGACCTGCCCCGGGGTGAGCTCGCCGGTGGCGACGCCGGTGACCCGGGAGACCAGCTCATGGGCCTCGTCGATGATCAGCACTTCGTGCTGCGGGAGGATCGGGGCGCCCTCGATCGCGTCGATCGCGAGCAGCGCGTGGTTGGTGACGACGACATCGGCGAGCTTGGCCCGCTCCCGTGCGGCCTCGGCGAAGCACTCCGCGCCGTACGCGCACTTCGAGGCGCCCAGGCACTCCCGGGAGGAGACCGAGACCTGGCCCCAGGCGCGGTCGGAGACGCCGGGCGTGAGGGCGTCGCGGTCGCCGGTCTCGGTCTCGTCCGCCCAGTCCCGCAGCCGCAGCAGGTCCTTGCCGAGCTTGCTGGTGGGCGTCGCCTGCTCGAACGGGTCGAAGAGGCCGTCCTCCTCTTCCTGCGGGACGCCTTCGTTCAGGCGGTGCAGGCAGAGGTAGTTCGAGCGACCCTTGAGCATGGCGAACTCGGGCCGGCGGCGCAGCTGCGGATGCAGGGCGTCGACCGTACGCGGCAGGTCACGCTCGACTAGCTGGCGCTGCAGCGCGAGGGTGGCCGTGGCGACGACCACGCGCTCGCCGTGGGCCAGCGCCGGCACCAAGTAGCCGAGGGACTTGCCGGTGCCGGTGCCGGCCTGGACCAGCAGATGGGCATTGTCGTCCACGGCCTCGGCGACGGCCTCGGCCATCGCCACCTGGCCGGGGCGCTCGGTGCCGCCCACGGCGGTGACGGCGGCATGGAGCAGATCGGGGAGGGAGGGCTTCGTCATAGCGCTGCAAGCCTACGCGGGACCACTGACAGCCGGTCCGGTCACGGGGCGTGCAGGGGGTTGGGGACGGTGCCGTGCACAGCGGCGTGGGGGCGGTCGCTGCGGTCCCGGTAGCCGTCGACGTGCAGCCGGTTGCGGTTCAGGCACAGCCGCTCGATCCGAGGAGTGAGTAGGTCGAAGGTCTCGTGCCGCTCCTTGAGCCGGGGGAAGCGCTCGTGGTGGCGCAGGATCTCCGCCCGTACGAGTGACCAGAACTCGGCCTCGGGGACGCCCAGTTGGTCCTCGCACAGCGGTGCGAGGTAGCGGAAGACGCCGACGAAGAGGCCGGAGTGGATGAACTGGGTCAGGAAGGCGGGCGGCTCGGTCAGCAGCACCGTGCGCACATCGTCCGGCATGGACTGGTGCTCGGGCAGTGGTTGCGAGGTGGTGTTCACGTCGTCCACGAAGTCCTTGACGGCGAGCCGGGTGGGAACGTCGTGCGCGTCGAAGACGACGATGGCGTTCTCGCCGTGCGGGGAGAAGACCGTGCCGTACTGGTAGAGGAAGTGCAGCAGCGGGGGCAGCAGCGCGGCGAAGAGACGACGGAGCCAGGCCCGCGGCGCCAGCCCCGAGCGGTGCACCAGCTCCGCGGTCAGGGCGCGGCCGCGGGGGTCGGTCTGCAGCAGTGAGGCGAGGGTGCGGGCGCGCTCACCGGGGTCGAGGTGGCGGCTGACGGGCTCGCGCCAGATACAGCCGAGGAGCTCCTTGAACTGGTACGGGACGCCGGGCAGCCGGTCGTAGAGGGGGTGCTCGACGGTGACGGAGGCGGTCTCGCCGAGCAGGATCACCCGGGTCTCGTCGCGCAGGTAGGGGTCTTCGTCGCGCAGGCCGTGGACCCAGCGGGTGACGGCGGGTGCGGCGAGGGTGCGTTCGGTGGGCAGGCCGCGCCAGACGAGGGTGTTGAGGATGGACAGCGGCAGCTTGACCGTGCGGGCCTGCGGGCGGCTGAAGTTGAGGAAGGTGCGGATCGACTGTTGCGGGATCCGCAGGTCCTCGTCGCTGGGGAGCTCGATGAGGGATCGGTCGGCGAGCTGCGGGGCGAAGAGCGGGGCGATGGTCTCGTCCCACTGCCAGGGGTGCACCGGGAGATAGAGGTAGTCGTCGGGGTCGCCGCCCTGGTCGGTGACGGCGCGGGCGAAGGCGGCGCGGGTCGCGGGGGTGAGTTCCTCGGCGTAGAGGCGGTCGGGGGTGGCGAGGGCGGGGACGCCCCGGTAGTGGGCGAGGCTGTGGTGCGCGGCGAGCCAGGGCAGCCGCTGCGGGGTGCGGGCCTCCGGTGCCCAGCGTTCGGCGTCGGCCGCGGAGAAGCCGAGCCGGCCCTTGTTCGCGACGAGCCAGGGGTGCCCTGTCTGGTGGCCTTCGAGGGTGGCGTAATCCAGGTCGGCGAGGGCGCCGGCGTCGACGGCGGTGGCGTCCAGGCGGGTGTCGGCGGCGAGGGTCGCGGTGAGTTCGCGGATGAGATGGCCGGTGGTGTCGCCGGTCAGGTTCAGGACGGTGTTGTGGGCCTGGGCGAGGAAGTGCAGGGGGTCGGCGTGGGGCGTGATGGAGTCGGGGTCGACGCGCCAGTGTCCGTAGGCGCCGCGCCGGGCGCTGAAGCGGTAGACCAGGTCGTCGGTGACCGGCAGCCGGTACCGGGGAGTGCCGTCCGGGGCGGTGCCGTCGGGCTCGGGGGTGAGGACTTCCTCGTACGCGAACTCCGCCAGGGTCTTGGCGAAGAGGCGGCGAGCGGCGTGCTGCCAGGCGCTGTGCGGTGGCTGGTGCGCAGGAGACAAGGCGGGACTCCTCTGAGCGGGACCGGCCCGGCTCGTGCGGGGACAGCAACCGGGGCGGCACGGTGGACAACAACGGGTGGCGGTGAGATCCGGCGGATAGGTAGACGGTTTGCGGCGGGTTGCGGAGGGCCGCGAGAAGCGGCGGGGTCGGGAACGAGGACCGGGGCCGTCCGTGGACGGCCCCGGTCTCAGAGCTGGTGGCGGTGAGCGCGGTCGCGGATCATCAGGGCCGCACGTTTGTCGGGCAGCTCGATCTCGTCGGCGTAGCGGAATCCCGCGCCGAGGAATGCCGCCACGGACGGGGTGTTGCGCAGATCGGGTTCGGCGATGACGCGTCCGCAGTGCGGCCGGTGGTCGAGGACGAGGTCGGCGGTGGCGCGCAGCAGTGTCGTGCCGAGGCCGCGCCCGCGGTCGCCGTCGCCGCCGATGAGCAGGTGGATGCCGGTGTCCTGGGGCCGGGCCGGGTAGTAGCGGGCGACCGGGTCCAGGTCGGCGCGGTAGATCTCCCAGTAGCTCATCGGCACGCCGTCGAGGACACCGAGGCAGGGCACGCTCCGTCCGTCACCGCGGAGCTGGGTGCGAAGGTGGGCCGCAGTGGTCTCCGGCGGCCCGGCCAGCTCCCAGAAGGCCGCGACCGCAGGATCGTTCATCCAGCCGGCGATCCGGTCCAGATCGCGGTCCAGCTGGACGGGGAGCAGTGCGAACGGCCCGGCCGAGGTGTCAGCCGGGCCCCAGCCCGCCAGGTTGTCGAGCAGCGGTCCGGCGGCCGGGACGCCGGGTGGTGCCGGCGGCCGGACTCCCGCGGCGAACAACGCGCCCCATTCGGGCGGGATGTGCAGGTCGAGGGTGTCGTCGGAGCTTGAGCTGAGGCCGGAATCGGTGGGTGGCACGGCGTCGCTCTCCTCTCGTGGCCGGGCCGCGTGGCCTTGTGGGTCGCGGTGCGGCGGAGGCCGGGGCGGGGTCCGGGGGTCGGTGCCGGGCTGCGGTGCGCACGGCTCGGACTCACTCGTCTAGGGGGCCAGGGGGTTGGGCAGCGTGACGTAGACAGACTGGGTGTCGACGGGGCCGACGAGTTCATCGAGGCCGTGCAGCCGGGTCGCGAGGTTGGCCTTGCAGCGCAGGGTGCGGGCGGTCAGCAGGTGCTCGGGCAGGGTGGAGCGGTGCGCGCGGGGGGCCGCGGCGGCGTCGGCGAGGAAGCGGCGGAAGGCGGCGAGCAGGATTTCCTCGCGGACCATGCGGTGCGCGCCGAACGCGCCGATGAGGCCGAGGACGTTGTTGATCCCGAGGTAGTAGGCGAACCGTTCGTCGGTGACGTCGTCGGCGACGAAGGAGTCGCTGGTCGCGCCGATGCCGGGCAGCCGCCGCTGGAGGTCCGCGCGACGGGACTCGCGGAAGTAGTAGCCCTGGTTGTCGCGGTAGCGGCCGCCGACGGGCCAGCCGTCGGGGTCGAGCAGCACCAGGGTGTTCTGCTGGTGGGCTTCCAGGGCGACGCCGGCCGTGCCGTCGAGCCACAGCACGGGCCGTACGACGGTTTCGAGGTAGCGCAGGAACCACTCGGTGGCGACCGCGCCGATGGTACGGCCGGTGCGGACACCGAGTGCGCTGACGAGACCGGCGAGCCGGGAGCGCATCCCGGGGTGACCGGGCCAGGGCCTCGGCGAGGTGAGCCCGGCGATGCAGACGGCGTCGTCGGTGGTGGTGAACGGGTTGTGGCGGATGACGGCATCGAGCCCTTGGACGGGGGTGCCGTCGGCGCCGTCGACGGCGACATAGGCGGGGTCGCGGACGATGTCGAAGCCGGGGTGGACTGTCTGCCACTGCTCGGCGAGGCCGGTGCGCAGCAGCCGGTGGACCTCGACGCCGCGCTCCAGTTCCTTGCGGAGGTTCTCCCGGCGGGAGTTGGTGATGCGCAGGCCGAGGGAGAGCTTGAGCATGGCGTCCACGTCCGGGCGGTAGACCGTGCGGACCGAGGAGGTGGGGTGCCAGAGGGGGCCGCGGGGGCCCAGGTCGTGCAGCAGGCCGGCGTCGCGGAGCGCGGCGACGTCCGGGCGGTCGGCGAGTTCCCGTGCCTGCCAGGGGTGCACGGGCAGGGGGACGGTGCCGTCGGGGAGCGGGAGGACGTCGCCGGCGAGGCGGGTGGTGAGCTGCTCGGCGGTGACGGGCTTGCCGCGTTCGGTCCAGGCGGAGTCGGTGGCGAGGACGGAGCGGTGCACGGCCATCCAGTGGAGCGGGAAGGCGCCGCGCAGTTCGGGCGAGTAGGCGCCGGTCTCGGCGTCGGTGAGGCCCTCGCGGCTCTTGGGCGTGGGGTGCAGCGGGTGGCCGAAGAGGAGGGATTGTTCCGCTTCGAGGAAGAGCGAGCCGTGGTCGTCGGCGGGGTGGGCACGCCGGTCGGTGATGAAGACGGCGGTGCTTCGGACGGAGTTGGCGACCCGGCCGATCAGCTCGGCGCCGTCGCCGTCGGGCACCTGCCGCCGGCCGCCGGCCGCGTCCGGCCGGGCGGCGCCGTCCGAGGCGGCCTGCTCGCCGTCCGCCCCGGGGGCGCCGCCGTGTGCGGTCCCGCATTCGCCGCCGTACGCGGCTTCGCGGCGCAGCAGTGCGGCGAGGGTGACGGCGTCGAGGGGTGCGGCGTCCTCGGGGGCGCATTCGAGGGTGGGTGCGCCGAGGCGGTGCCAGCCGGTGGGTGACCAGTAGCGGACGGGGACGTGCAGGGCGCTCGCGCTGGCGTGCAGCGGGAGGCGCAGCCGGCCGCCGGCCGGGCGGTGGGTGCCGCTCTCGCGGATCCAGCAGCGCAGGAGGTTCTCGATGCCCGCGGCGTCGGCGGCGACGGCCGGGTCCGGGTGGTCCAAGGGGTCGCCGGGGAGGAAGCCGTCGCCGGGGGCAGTGCCGGGGGCCCGGTAGAGGCCCTCTTCGGCCGGCAGGGGGCATGAGGTGTCCGCGGGGCGCCGTTGCTGGCGCGGGACCGACTCGATCGTGCCCGCGCCCTGGGGGTGGGCGGGGAGCCGCTCGGCGGCCTGGATGCCGTCGGAGCCGGGGCGTTCGTTCATCGGGAGGTGCCTCGCATTGTCGTGGGGGAGGAGCCCGTCGGCACGGGAGTGGTGCGGACCGCCGCCGCGATGGCGTCGGTGAGGCGGTCGAGGATCGCGTCCGCCTGCTCGTCGGTGATGGTCAGGGGCGGCAGCAGCCGGACGACGGTGGACTGCCGGCCGCCCAGTTCGACGATCAGGCCGCGGTCGAGGCAGGCGTGCTGGACGGCGGCCGCGAGCGCGGGGTCCGCGGGCCGTGCGCCGGTGGCGTCGGCATCGGCGTCCCGGTCGACGAGTTCGACGCCGAGCATCAGGCCGCGGCCGCGGACATCGCCGATGCAGTCGTGGGCCGCGGCGAGTTGACCGAGCCGGGCGAGCATCCGGGCGCCCAGCTCCCCTGCGCGCCGGTCCAGTCCGTTCTCGCGGACGTGGGCGAGGGTGGCCCGGCCGGCGGCCATGGCGAGCTGGTTGCCGCGGAAGGTGCCGGCGTGGGCGCCGGGCTGCCAGGTGTCCAGTTCCGCGCGGTAGACGATGACCGCGAGCGGCAGGCTGCCGCCGATCGCCTTCGACAGGACGAGCACATCGGGCACGATCCCGCTGTGCTCGATCGCCCAGAACGTGCCGGTTCTGCCGACGCCGGTCTGCACCTCGTCGACGATCAGCGGAATCCGCCGCGCGGCGGTGACGTCCCGCATCCGGCGCAGCCAGCTGTCCGGTGCGGGGATCACGCCGCCCTCCCCCTGGACCGGTTCGAGGATCATCCCGGCCGGGCGCGGCACCCCGCTCTTCTGGTCGTCGAGCAGGCTCTCCGTCCAGCGCGCGGCGAGTTCGGCGCCGCGCTCGCCGCCGGTCCGGAAGGGGCAGCGGTAGTCGGAGGGGTAGGGCAGCCGGGTCACCGCGGTGTTCCGTGCGCCCCCGGAGGCGGCGAGCGCGCCCTCGGTCATGCCGTGGTAGGCGCCGGAGAAGGCCATCAGGCCGTCCCTGCCGGTCGCGGTGCGGACGAGGGTGAAGGCGGCCTCGACCGCGTCCGTGCCGGCCGGTCCGCAGAACTGGATGCGACCGTTTTCCGCCAATTCCCGTGGCAGGGTGGCGAAAAGCTCGGTGGTGAAGGCGTCCTTGACGGGGGTGGCCAGGTCGAGGGTGTGCAGCGGCGCGCCGGAGTCGAGGACGGCGCGGATGGCTTCGAGCACCACGGGGTGGTTGTGCCCGAGTGCCAAGGTGCCGGCGCCGGAGAGGCAGTCGAGGTAGCGCCGGCCGTCGGCGCCCTCGATGGTCAGTCCCCGGGCCCGTACCGGGACGATGGGCAGCGAGCGCGCGTACGTGCGGGCAGCGGACTCACGCAGGGACTGCCGGCGCAGGATCCCCTCGTGGGCCGACGGCGTGGCCGCCGGTGGTGTTTCGGTCAACGCCACGGCAGTTGTGACCTCCTGCTGATCTGCTCCTGGATGCCGCGGGCCCGTTTCGGGCAGCCCGGCCCTCCCCCGTACGTACCAACGACGCCACGACCGGAGGATCACGGTCGAGCGCAAGATCCGTGCCTCGGGAACCGGGGACCCGGGTGCCGCCGTCCCCTTCGGCACCGGCATAGTGGGGTGCTGCGCCGGGATCTTTAAGGTTCATGACAAGACAAAACGGCGCACTCATCCCGTTTCGCCGAAGCGCAGTTCGAATCATCAGGGGGAGCTCACCCATGCGATCCATACGTCGGCCAGTCCTGGCCGCGGCCGCCCTCACCGCCGTACTGGCGATGACCGCAACCGCCTGCGGGCCGGAAGGTGGCCAGGCGGACGCCAAGGCCACCGAGTCCGCGGCTGCGGACACCACGGGCGGAGGTGAGATCAAGATCCCCCAGGAGATTCAGGACAAGCTCAAGGAGCACGGGTTCGACCTGGACAAGTGGAAGAACGGCGAGTGGAAGAACTGGGACCGCGACAAGTGGCTCCGCGAGGCCGGGGAGTTCATCAACCCGATCATCAAGGACTTCTGGAACCCGGACAAGATCGAGAAGGTCAAGCCGCCCAAGGACCCGAGCAAGCCGGAGGACATCTCCGAGGACCAGGGCAAGACCGACCCTGAGCCGGCCGCGGTCCCCGCTCAGCCCGTCAAGACCCCGTACACCTCCACCGCTCCCGGCGTCGGCCTGCTGCTCTTCAGCACCCCCGAGGGCGAGTCGCGTTGCTCCGCCACGGTCGTCAAGGACCCGGCGCACCCCGGCAAGTCCAACCTGGTGTGGACCGCCGCGCACTGTGTGCACGCCGGCAAGAGCGGCGGCTGGTACCGCAACATGATGTTCGTGCCGAACTTCAACCGGACCGGTCAGACCGCCGACAAGATGAAGACCACGCCCTTCGAGGACCGCGTCCCGTCGGGCAAGTGGTGGGCCGATGACATGGCGACGTCCAACCAGTGGATCAAGGCCGGCGGCGCCGTTCCCGGTGTGCCGATGGCTCCGTACGACTTCGCCCTGATGCACGTGAAGCCGGAGACCGGCACCGGCGGCAAGTCGCTGGAGGAGGTCGCCGGCGGCGCGTACGACGTCGAGTTCAACGCTCCGGCGATGAACAAGATCCCGAGCCTGACCGCTCAGGGCTACCCGGCCGAGGCGCCGTTCGACGGTGCCGTTCAGCAGCAGTGCACCGACAAGCCGACCCGCCTGTCGATGGACGCGCAGAAGCCGACCATGTACCGCATCGGCTGCACCATGACCGGTGGCTCCTCCGGTGGCCCCTGGTTCATCAAGGGCCAGGACGGCAACCCGGTGCTGGTCTCCAACATGTCGATGGGGCCGCGTCCGGCCCGCTGGTCGGCCGGCCCGCACCTGGGTCCCGAGGCCAAGGCCATCTTCGACGCGATGAGCAAGCGGTGGGCCGCCAAGGGCTGATGCCTGACGGTGGTGGTGCCGGGTCCCGGCACCACCACCGGCCCATGATCAAGGCCCGCTCCCGGTCTCCCGGGGGCGGGCCTTGATCATGCGCGTTCTGCTTCGTGTCCCGGGGGGACACCGCTCCTATCGCATCACTACGCCGCCGGTACGAACGGCCGGAATTCGGCGGCCAGCTCCTGGTGGACGCGCGCCTTGAGAACCGTGCCCTCCGCGGTGTGCTCTTCGGAGAGAACCTCGCCCTCGGCGTGTGCCCGCGAGACCAGGGCCCCCTGGGTGTAGGGCACCAGCGCCTCGATCTCGACCTCCGGGCGCGGCAGTTCCTCGTCGAGGAGTTCGAGCAGCTCCGCCATGCCCTGGCCGGTGCGGGCCGAGACGACGAGAGCGTGCTTCTCCTGGCGCAGCAGACGCTGGAGCACCAGCGGATCCGCGGCGTCCGCCTTGTTGACGACGACGATCTCGGGCACGTCCGTCGCGCCGACGTCCCGGATCACCTCGCGCACCGCGGCCAGTTGCTCCTCCGGCACCGGATGCGAGCCGTCGACGACGTGCAGGATGAGATCGGAGTCCCCGACCTCCTCCATCGTCGAGCGGAACGCCTCGACGAGGTGGTGCGGCAGGTGCCGTACGAAGCCGACGGTGTCGGCGAGGGTGTAGAGGCGCCCACTGGGCGTCTCGGCCCGCCGGACGGTCGGGTCCAGGGTGGCGAACAGGGAGTTCTCCACCAGCACGCCGGCGCCGGTGAGGCGGTTGAGCAGCGAGGACTTGCCGGCGTTGGTGTAGCCGGCGATGGCGACCGAGGGGACCTTGTTGCGCCGGCGTTCCTGGCGTTTGATGTCCCGGCCGGTCTTCATCTCCGCGATTTCCCGGCGCATCTTCGCCATCTTCTCGCGAATGCGGCGCCGGTCCGTCTCGATCTTGGTCTCACCGGGGCCACGGGTGGCCATGCCTCCGCCGCCGCTGCTGGATCCACCGCCGCCCATCTGCCGGGACAGCGACTGACCCCAGCCGCGGAGCCTGGGCAGCATGTACTGCATCTGCGCCAGGGACACCTGCGCCTTGCCCTCACGGGACTTGGCGTGCTGGGCGAAGATGTCGAGGATCAGGGCGGTCCGGTCGACCACCTTGACCTTGACGACGTCCTCCAGGTGGATGAGCTGGCCCGGGGAGAGCTCACCGTCGCACACCACGGTGTCCGCCCCGGATTCGAGCACGACGTCGCGCAGCTCCAGCGCCTTGCCGGAGCCGATGTAGGTGGCCGGGTCCGGCTTGTCGCGACGCTGGATGACGCCGTCGAGCACCAGCGCGCCCGCGGTCTCCGCCAGGGCGGCGAGCTCGGCGAGCGAGTTCTCCGCGTCGTGCACCGTCCCCGAGGTCCAGACGCCGACGAGCACGACCCGCTCCAGACGGAGCTGCCGGTACTCGACCTCGGTGACGTCTTCGAGTTCGGTGGAAAGGCCCGCGACGCGGCGCAGCGCCGCACGCGCCGAGCGGTCGTACTGGTCGCCGTCACGCTCCCCGTCGATCTTGTGGCTCCAGGCGACGTCCTCTTCCATCAGGGCGTCGGCCCGAAGGCTCTCGGGGAGGCGCTGTCGGTCCTGCGGAAGGGAAGAAGAGGAGGTCATTTGATCCTTTGTGTCGTTGGGAGTCCTCGAAGGGGGCCTGCCGGTCCCACTGGGACTGTCGGTGATGACAACGTCCGAGCCGCCCGGGAGATTCCCCGGGCCCGTCGGCGTCGACCCGATGATGGTCGCACGCCCGGTGAAGCCCGTCACGCGGGTTTTCCGGCGATTTCCGGGCACAACGCGGCCCGCGGTCCCCGGAAGACCGCCCTCCGGGGGACGGCCCCCGGCCCGGGGCAGTCAGTCGCCCCGGTCACAGCGGGTGAGCGGACGTGTGGAGTGGCCCGGCGGCCGCTCCCGGCTCTCCCCGCCCGGCACCGCGCGGGTCGCCTCAGGACGTCTTCCCCGCGTCCGGGAGCGACGGCTTCCCGGCCTCGGCCGGGCCGGCGGTCTTCTGAGCCTCCGGCCGGTCCGCAACCGGCTTCGGGGCCTCCGCCCGGTCGGCGACCGGCTTCGGGGCCTCGGCCTGCGTCTCCGGTGCCACGGCCGCGGCGGGCGAATGACTCTGCCAGCTCGGATGGCCCGGCATCGGCGGCGTCTTCGCCGCGTACAGCCACTGCCGGAAGAAGCCCCCGAGGTTCTGACCGGCGATGTCGGAGGCGAGGGCGATGAAGTCGGCGGTCCCGGCGACACCGTCACGGTGCCGCGCCACCCAGGTGCGCTCCAGGCGGTCGAAGGCGGTGGGTCCGATCTTCTCCCGCAGGGCGTACAGCACCAGCGCGCTGCCGTCGTAGATGACCGGGCGGAAGATGCTGATCTTCTTGCCGGGGTCCGGCGGCTTGGGTGACGCGGGCGGTCCGCCGGCGGCGCGCCAGCGGTCCGACAACTCGTACGCCCGGCGCATCCGCGTCTCCAGGGACGCCGCCTTGCCGCCGTTCTCCTGCGCGTAGAGCGCCTCGTACCAGGTGGCATGGGACTCGTTGAGCCAGACGTCGGACCACCGGTGCGGGCTGACGCTGTCACCGAACCACTGATGGGCCAGCTCGTGCACCATCACCGACTCGACGTACCAGGCGGGCAGCCGGTTGGTGGTGAACAGGCCCTTCTCGAAGAGCGAGAGGGTCTGGGTCTCCAGCTCGAAACCGGTCTTGGCGTCCGCGACCAGCACCCCGTACGTCTCGAACGGGTAGCGGCCGATCCTGCGCTCCATCCAGGCCAGCTGGCCGGGGGTCTTGGCGAGCCAAGGCGCGAGGGCGGCGCGGTCGGCGGTCGGTACGACGTCGCGTACCGGCAGGCCGTGCGGTCCGCGGCGCCGCAGCACGGTGGACGTGCCGAGGGACACCTGCGCCAACTCGGTGGCCATGGGGTGCGCCGTGCGGTACGTCCAGGTGCGGCGTGGGCCGGGGTCCCCCTTTTCGGCCCGCTCTCCCACCGGCTTCCCCACCGGTTTTCCGTTGGCGACGGCCGTCACGGCCTCGGGCGCCGAGATGCGGAAGGTGAAGAACGCCTTGTCGGAGGGGTGGTCGTTGCAGGGGAAGACGCGGTGCCCGGCGTCGGCCTGGTTGGCCATCGCCAGCCCGTCCGTGGTGCGGATCCAGCCGCCGTCGCTCTTGTCGCCCGGGTCGCTGGTGTGCCGGATGACGATGCGCAGGTCCTCCCCCCGAAGGACGGGCACGACCGGGGTGACCACGAGGTCCTCGCCGTGCTGCTCGTGCTGCGCGGGGAGGCCGTCGATCACGACCGAGGAGACGCTCCCGCGGGCGAAGTCGAGGTTGATCCGGTCGAGGTCGCCGGTGGCCCGTGCGGTGATGTCGGTGACGACGTTCAGAGGCCGGTCGTTGTGGCCGGAGTAGTCCAGGGAGATGTCGTAGGAGGTGACGTCGTAGCCGGGGTTGCCGAGCAGGGGGAAGAGGCGGTCGCCGATGCCGAGTGGCCCCGCGCCGGGAGGCACGGCCGCACCGAGTGTGGCGACGGCCGCCAGCCCGAGGGCGGCGGCGCGGCGGGCGGCCCGTGGCGCGATCCGGGCGCGCGGGCCACGGGCCAGGGCGCGAGCGGGGCGGTCGGGGTCTCGGGACGGGCGGCGCGAGGGAAGGGACATGGGCTACCGCTATCAGCGCGACCGCCCCGCCGGTGGACGGCGCGGCACCACGGCACCCGAACGGGCGGTGGTTGGTGCCGTCCGGCTTACGCCTGCGGAGCCCGCGGCCGCTCAGCGGCGCATCGCGGCGGCCTGTCTGGCGCGGCCCGCCCGCAACACGTCGAAGACGCCAGGTACTTGACGCATCGCGCGCATCAGGGACGGCAGTCCGGCGGCGTTGGGGAGTTGGAGCGTGTAGGTGTGGCGCACGCGCTGCTCGTGCGGCGGCTCGACGGCGGCCGAGACCACGGCGGCGCCCTCCGAGGCGATCACTTCGGTGAGGTCGGCCAGCAGGTGCGGCCGGCTGAAGGCCTCGGCGAGAAGCGTCACCCGGCAGCCGTGGCCGGTCTTGCCCGCGCCGCGCCATCGCACACCGACCGGCTGCCGGCCGGTCGCCGCCATCCGCGCCACGACGGGGCACAGCGCGCGGTGCACGGTGACCGTGCCGCCCCGGACGGCGAAGCCGGTGACGGTGTCCGGCGGCACCGGGGTACAGCAGCCCGCCAGCCGCAGGGCCGCACCGGGCAGATCCGCCACGGCGAGCACGGAGGCCGGAGTGGAGGGGGCCCGCCAGGAGGGACCGTCGTCCCCGGGGCTCACGGGGCTCACGGGGCTCACAGGGCTCTGGAGAACGGCGCCGTCTCCTGCTTCGGTGCCGTCCCCTGCTCCGGCGCCCTGTCCTGCTTCGGTGCCGGCGGCCTCTTCGTGAGCGTGGGCGCAGCCCGCGACGGAGTCGCCAAGTGCCTCGTACAAGGCGGCAGAGCGGTCCGGTCCCTCAAGGCTCAGGCCCTCACGTGCGGACCGGCCGGGGCCGAGGGGCTGCACGCCGGGCCGGGCGCCCGTCGGCAGCGGCTCCGCCAGCCACCGGGCGATGGCGAGCCGGGCGGCGGGCGTACGGGCGTGGTCGAGCCACTCGGGCGAGGGGCCGGTCGCGGAGTCCGGTGCCATCAGCAGATGCAGGCTGTCGCCGTCGTGCAGGACGGTGGAGAGCGTGGCGAGGCGGCCGTTGACCCGGGCGCCGATACAGCAGTGCGCGGCCTCGCCGTGCCGGGCGTAGGCGGCGTCCACGCAACTCGCTCCGGCGGGCAGGCCGATGGCGCCTCCCGGGCCGCCCGGCTTCCTGTCCGCCGCACCGGCCGAGAGTCCGTCCGACAGGCCGTCCGCGCAGAAGACCGTGATCTCCCGGTCCTGTGCGAGGTCATCGCGCAGGGAGGTCCAGAAGGTGTCCGGGTCGGGGGTCGTGCGCTGCCATTCCAGCAGCCGGGAGAGCCAGCCGGGGCGGGTCGGGTCGGCCCGCTCCCCGTCGGGTGCGTCCGCGCCGTCCATGGGCGTGTACGGATTGCCCAGTGCGATCACGCCCGCCTCGGCGACCCGGTGCATCTGGTGCGTACGGATCAGCGTTTCGGCGATCTCCCCGGCCTCGCCGGTGACGGCGGTGTGCAGCGATTGGTAGAGGTTGAACTTGGGGGCCGCGATGAAATCCTTGAACTCCGAGACGACCGGGGTGAAGCAGGTGTGCAGCTCACCGAGCACGGCGTAGCAGTCGGCGTCCTCCGTGACGAGCACCAGCAGCCGCCCCAGGTCCGCGCCGGTGACTTCGCCGCGCCCCAGCAGGACACGGTGCACGGAGACCAAGTGCCGTGGGAAGACGTGGACTTCGGCCTCGATGCCCGCGTCGTGCAGGGTGCTCCGCAACCGGTCCGCGATGGCGGAGAGCGGGTCGGGACGGCCCGCGTGCTCCAGCACCATCCGGCGGGTGGTGGCGTATTCCTCGGGGTGCAGGATCGCGAAGACCAGGTCCTCCAGCTCGCTCTTGAGCGCCTGGACGCCGAGGCGTTCGGCGAGCGGGATCAGCACATCGCGGGTCACTTTGGCGATCCGCGCCTGCTTCTCGGGGCGCATCACGCCGAGGGTGCGCATGTTGTGCAGCCGGTCGGCGAGCTTGATGGACATCACCCGGACGTCGCTGCCGGTGGCGACGAGCATCTTGCGGAAGGTCTCCGGCTCCGCCGCCGCGCCGTAGTCGACCTTCTCCAGCTTCGTCACGCCGTCGACGAGATAACACACCTCGGAGCCGAACTCCGCTCGCACCTGATCGAGCGTCACCTCGGTGTCCTCGACGGTGTCGTGGAGCAGCGAAGCGGTCAACGTCGTGGTCTCCGCGCCCAGTTCGGCGAGGATCAGCGTCACGGCGAGAGGGTGGGTGATGTACGGCTCGCCGCTCTTGCGCATCTGGCCGCGGTGCGAGGACTCGGCCAGCACATACGCCTTGCTCAGGATGTCCAGGTCGGCGTCCGGATGGTGTCCGCGGTGCACCTTGGCGACGTGTTCCAGGGCGTGCGGGAGGCCGTCACGGGGGGTCGGGCCGAGGAGCGCGGCGCGCCCGATCCGGCGCAGCCCCCGCACATCGAGTCGGGGGCGGCCGCGCTTGCGGCCCGCTGCTTCAGGAATACCAGGGTTAGTGGCCTCTGCGCTCATGGGCACCTCCGGCAGCGTCGACCGGCGGTTGGGCGCCGTCAGTTCGGACGTCCGGGCCGGTGCTTGATGCTACCGAGCCCATCACGCACCGCTGCCCACCTCTCGCTCAGCGTGAAACGGATCACCCATTCGAGCGAAGAAGGCCACCGGAACCGTGTCCCACGGAGGCCCCCCGGGCGTCGCTCCGGGGCGTCTGGGCGGGGCTCGCGGTGAGTCGCGTCAGACGACGGCGGCGGTCAGCCAGTCGGGGTCGAAGGTGCCCTCGGCGACGATCACGGCCGGGCCGGTCATCTCGACGGTGCCGTCCGGCAGCTCGGTGATCGAGAGGCTGCCGCCGAGCACATCGACGGTGTACGTGACGGGAGTCCCGGTCTCTGAGGGGTCCACGCCGTCCCGGCGCGCGGTGGCCACGGCGACCGCGCAGGCGCCGGTGCCGCAGGAGCGGGTCTCGCCGGAGCCGCGCTCGTGCACGCGCATCGCCACGTGCCGCGGGCCGCGGTCGGCGACGAACTCGATGTTCACGCCGTCGGGATAAACCGCCGCTGGGCTGAACGGCGGAACGCTCAGCAGGTCACCGGCGTGGGCCAGGTCCGCGACGAACGCGACGGCGTGCGGATTGCCCATGTTCACGTTGTGGGCCGGCCAGCTGCGGCCGTCCAGGGTGACCACGACGCTCTCGGCGGGCAGCTCGGCGCGGCCCATGGAGACGGTGACGTCGCCGGTCTTGGCGAGGTGCACGCGGCGGACGCCGGCGCGGGTGGCGATCGCGATGTCGCCCGCCTCGACCAGTCCGGCGTGCAGCAGGTAGCGCGCGAAGACGCGGACGCCGTTGCCGCACATCTCGGCGATGGAGCCGTCGCCGTTGCGGTAGTCCATGAACCACTCGGCCTCATCGGCCAGCGCGCGCGCCTCGGGGTGTGCGGCGGACCGTACGACGCGGAGCACGCCGTCGCCGCCGAGTCCCGCCCGGCGGTCGCAGATCCGGGCGACCGCGGCCGCGGACAGATCGAGCCGGCCGTCCGGGTCGGGAACGATCACGAAGTCGTTCTCGGTGCCGTGGCCCTTGAGGAAGGTGATGCGCTGTGCGGTGGTCACCCTTGAATCGTACGGGGGCCGCGGGGCGATCGGCGCGGGCGGGGCCAGGGGCTCCGCGAGGGGCGGCCGGGTCCGCCCCGGCACGGTGCGGGACGCGTCAGCGCAGGCGGGCCACGCGCCAGATGGCGAGGGCCGCCAGGACGGTCACCACCGCGGTGTAGAGGAGGACGACGCGCCAGTCGGTGCGCTGTCCCGAGGCGCGGGCCGACAGCCCTGGCCAGGTGTGGCCCACCCGGCGGGCGGCCATCATGCCCCAGCCGGCGGCGCAGCAGCACAGCAGCAGACCGAGCATCGCGATCACCGCGCCGCCGTCGCCACCGAGCTCGAAGGCCAGGGGGAAGGCGAACATCAGCGAGCCGACGGCCGCCAGCACCACGATCGGCGCGAGCTGCCACAGTCGCAGTCTGCGCGGCGGGCGCAGCTCCCGGAAGGACGCGCCGTCCTCGGCGGGACCGTCGTCCGCGTCGGGGCCGTCGGAGTCGTCCAGCGCGGCCTGCTCGGTCATGCCGTCGGGACCGTCCGCGGTCAGCGGTGCCGCTTCGGCGCCGTCGCGGTCCGGCTGCTGCGCTCCGTTACGAGGGCCGGCCTTCATTGCCACGCGCCCTCCCCACTGCAGATTGCACGCCTCGATCGAAGGTCGATGATGACACGCCCTCAGGGGGCCGGATGACGGCCGGAGCGTCCCGATGCCATGACGTGATCAGGCTGTGACCGGTCGTTCGAGCAACGCCAGCGCCTGCCCGGGAAGTTCCGCCCTGCGGTCCGCGGCGCCGCTCAGCCAGTGGACGCGCGGGTCCCGGCGGAACCACGAGTCCTGACGGCGCGCGAAGCGCTTGGTGGCGCGCACCGTCTCCTCGCGCGCGGCCTGCTCGGTGCACTCCCCCGCCAGCTGGGCCAGTACCTGCTGGTAGCCGAGTGCGCGGGAGGCCGTACGGCCCTCGCGCAGCCCCTCGCCCTCCAGGCGGCGCACCTCGTCGACCAGGCCGGCCTCCCACATGCGGTCCACCCGCAGGGCGATCCGCTCGTCCAGTTCCGGGCGCTCGACGTCGACGCCGATCTGCAGGGTGTCGTAGACCGCTTCGTGGCGCGGGAGGTTCGCGGTGAAGGGCCGGCCGGTGATCTCGATGACCTCCAGGGCGCGCACGATGCGGCGGCCGTTCCCGGCCAGGATCGCCCGGCCCGCCTCGGGGTCGGCGGCGGTGAGACGGGCGTGCAGGGCGCCACTGCCCAGCTCCGCCAGCTCGGCCTCCAGCCGGGCGCGCACCTCCGGGTCGGTGCCGGGGAAGTCGAGGGCGTCGATGGCGCCGCGGACGTACAGACCGGAGCCGCCGACGAGGACCGGGGTGCGGCCCTCCGCGAGCAGCCGGTCGATCTCGGCGCGGGCCAGCTGCTGGTACTCGGCGACGCTCGCCGCGCGGGTCACGTCCCAGATGTCGAGGAGGCGGTGCGGGATGCCCTGCTGCTCGTCCGGGGTGAGTTTGGCGGTGCCGATGTCCATGCCCCGGTAGAGCTGCATGGAGTCGGCGTTGATGACCTCGCCGCCCAGGTGCCGGGCGAGTGCGACGCCCAGATCGGACTTTCCGGCGGCAGTGGGGCCGACGACGGCGATGACCCGCGGAGCGGGAACGGCGGTGTTCACCCCGTCAGTCTCGCAAACATCACGCCGCCCTCTCGAACGAGCGACGTGACGGGCCACCGATGGGGTCGTTGCCTGTTCGAGGTCCCGAGAGCCGGTGCACGACCGGCGCCCGCGGGCGGCGCAATGGGACGCTCCGGGTGACGCGGGATTTCACCTGGATGCGTATGGTAGGAGCAGTTATGGGTGTATTTTCCTGGTTTCGTCGCCGGTCCGACGTGGCGACGGAGGAGAGTGCCGCAGTGGAGGTGAGGGCGGAAAGCGCGTCGTCCGCCGACTCCGCCGGCCCGGCGAACGACGCCGAGGGCAGCGGGGCCGTACAGGCCGCCGAGGAGCCCTCGGAGGGCGTCACCGCCCCGGAGGAGCCGACCGCCGCGCCGGCGTCCGGTGAGACCGCCACGGCGGACGAGCCGGGTACGGACGGGCCGCCCGAGGCGACCGCGAACGCGGAGATCCCCCGCCAGCAGACGGCGGCGGACAGCGAGGCCGACAAGGGCGCCCGGAAGTAACCCCTGGCGACAGGTCGGTTCACAAGGTTCGGCAGCAGGCAGAAGGGGGCGCCGTCATGGGCCTGAAAGAGCATCTCAAGACCGGTGCCGACCACCTGAAGGGCCGGGCCGGCGACTTCGCGCAGCAGCACCACGACAAGATCGAGTCCGGTCTGGAGAAGGCCGCCAAGACGGTCGACGACAAGACCAAGGGCAAGTACAGCAGCCGGATCCGTTCCGGCACGGGCAAGGCCAAACACGCCCTGGAGCGGCTTTCGGAGCAGGCCGAGCACTCGCACGGCCCGGGGCCCGCGAAACGCACCCAGTGGCCCGACAGCGGGCCTTCATGAGGCAGTGAGAGCTCTGGGCACGGGCAGCCGCGCCAAGCGCTGGTGCACGGCACGCGAGGACGGCGACGGCCGCGAGGTGACTCACCTCGCGGCCGTCGCCGTCTTCCCTGCGGACGACTGGATCCACTCTCGCGGGAGCCCCGGGCGGCTAGGACCACGTCGCGACGAAGTAGCCGACGCCGTACGGCGCCTCCTCGCGCAGCAGTTGCCCCTGGAGTCCCGCGCCCTGGGCCGCACCGGCCAGCACCTGCCAGCAGGCCCTGCCGGACGCCCGGAGGTCGAAGGCGAGCTCTTCGTCGAGCGCGGTCAGCGCGGCGACGTCGGCGGCTCCCAGAGCGCGGGCGGCCTCCGCGTCGAAGGCCTCGGCCCGCTCGTCGAAATATCCCGGTGCCTTCACCGACCGGCAGGCGCTGCCGTCCCCCATCACCAGGAGCGCGACCCGCGCCGCGGATGCGGCGATCTCGCGGCCGACCGGCAGGCACCGGTCCCGGGTCAGCGGCTCGCCGACACCGAGCCCCTCGACGGGGGCGTCCGCCCAGTCCGTACGCGACACCAGCCAGGCCCCGACGGCCAGCGACGGCGGGAGTTCCCGCTCGGCCCCGGAAGGCGCGGCTCCCAGCGGCACCTCCAGGTCCACCCCGAAGCCGCGGAAGGAGCCGACGGACCCCTGCGGATGAGGTCCTCGGCCCGCCTGTTCGGCCGGGCCGAGGACGATCAGCCGGTCCGGCCGGGCCGCGGCGAGCACGCCGACCGCGTCGAGGGAGGCGGCGCGCAGCGCCTCCAGCTCGGGCGCGGCGCCGGTGGCGACCTCCGGGACGAGCAGCGGCGGGCAGGGGCAGATGGCGGCGGCTACGAGCATGCCACGCAGCGTAACGCCCGGGATGCGAGCCGCTCGCCCCGCCTGCGGCTCCGCCCTCCGGCGCGGTGGCGCGAGGACTCCGGACAGGCGCGGGCCGTCACCCGCACCCGCGCAGCACGGCGGGCGGTCTGCCCCGAGGGCCGGGCCGCCCGCCTGCTGATGGGCGGGTCAGTCGCAGCCGCAGCCCGACGTGGGCGCCGGGGCAGGGGCCGGGGCGCCGACGGTGGGCAGGCCGAGCAGCACGCCCTGGGGCTTCTCGGCCGGGGCGGCGTTGCGCTTCTCCCAGGCGTCACCGGCGCGGGTGCGGCGCACCGTCCGGGTCGCACCCTCGGCGAGGAGGTGGTGCGGGGCGGCGTAGGTGATGTCGACGGTCACCATGTCGCCGGGGCGCACCGGCTCCTCGGGGCGGGTGAAGTGGACGAGGCGGTTGTCGGGTGCCCGGCCGGACAGCCGGTGGGTGGCGTCGTCCTTACGGCCCTCGCCCTCGGCGACCATGACCTCGAGGGTGCGGCCGACCTGCTTCTTGTTCTCCGACCAGGAGATCTCCTCCTGGAGGGCGACCAGGCGCTCGTAGCGCTCCTGGACGACGGCCTTGGGGATCTGGCCGTCCATGTCGGCGGCGGGCGTCCCCGGGCGCTTGGAGTACTGGAAGGTGAACGCCTGCGCGAAGCGGGACTCGCGGACGGTGTGCAGCGTCTGCGCGAAGTCCTCCTCGGTCTCTCCCGGGAAGCCGACGATGATGTCGGTGGAGATGGCGGCGTCCGGCATCGCCGCCCGCACCTTCTCGATGATGCCGAGGAAGCGCTCCTGGCGGTAGGAGCGGCGCATGGCCTTGAGGACCGTGTCGGAGCCGGACTGCAGCGGCATGTGGAGCTGCGGCATGACGTTGGGCGTCTCGGCCATGGCGGCGATGACGTCGTCGGTGAAGTCGCGCGGGTGCGGGGAGGTGAAGCGGACGCGCTCCAGGCCCTCGATGGTGCCGCAGGCGCGCAGCAGCTTGCTGAATGCCTCGCGGTCACCGATGTCGGAGCCGTAGGCGTTGACGTTCTGGCCGAGCAGAGTGATCTCGCTGACGCCCTCGGCGACCAGCGCCTCGACCTCGGCGAGGATGTCGCCGGGCCGTCGGTCCTTCTCCTTGCCGCGCAGCGCCGGAACGATGCAGAAGGTGCAGGTGTTGTTGCAGCCGACCGAGATGGAGACCCAGGCCGCGTAGGCGCTCTCACGGCGGGTGGGCAGGGTGGAGGGGAACGCCTCCAGCGATTCGGCGATCTCGACCTGCGCCTCTTCCTGGACGCGCGCACGCTCCAGCAACACCGGCAGCTTGCCGATGTTGTGCGTCCCGAAGACCACGTCGACCCAGGGGGCCTTCTTGACGATGGTGTCGCGGTCCTTCTGGGCGAGGCAGCCGCCGACGGCGATCTGCATGCCCGGCCGGGCGGCCTTCTTCGGGGCGAGCTGGCCGAGGTTGCCGTAGAGCCGGTTGTCGGCGTTCTCCCGCACCGCGCAGGTGTTGAAGACGACCACGTCGGCGCCTTCGGCGTCCTTGGGCGCGGGGACGTATCCGGCGTCCTCCAGCAATCCCGACAGCCGCTCGGAGTCGTGGACGTTCATCTGGCACCCGTAGGTGCGAATCTCATAACTGCGCTTGACGCCCACTGCCTGGCTCCGGTCACTGCTGCTCATGCGACAAGGGTAGGCGGTATCCGGAGTACCTCCCGACTCCGGATAGCGCCCCGGCGGACCGGGGTCAGGGGCGGCGGAGAAGGCGCTACGGGCGGCCGGGAGGCATGCGGCAGCGGCACCCCCTCCCTTTCGGGCTCCACTGCTGGCAGGATCCCGCCCATGGTCTCCGCACTCCCCCGCGCCGCCGGCCGCCGGGCGCTCCAGCTGATACTCGCGGCACTGGTCGCGCTCGGCATGCTGCTGTGGTGGCTGCTGTCGACGGGAGCGGAGCCCTCCCCCGGCGGGAAGGTGACGCTGGCGACCGGGGTGCCGACGGGGGTGTACGCACGCTATGGGGAGCTGCTGAAGCAGGACCTGGCCCGCGACATGCCGGAGGTCGACCTGCGGCCGGCGCGCAGCGAGGGGTCGATCGACAACCTGCGGCAGTTGGTCGCCGGGCGCGCGAAGTTCGCGATCGCGACGGCGGACGCGGTGTCTACGTACCGCAGCAGGGGCGAGCCGGGCGCCGAACGGCTACGGGCCTGCGCGCGGCTGTACGACGACTACATGCAGCTGGTCGTGCCGAAGGACTCCAAGGTCCGTTCGACCAAGGACCTGCGCCGGCTGCGGGTCGGCGTCGGGGCGGACAGCTCGGGCGTACAGCTGATCACCCGGCGGCTGCTGGAGGCGGCCGGGCTGGACTTCGACAAGGACATCGAGCCGGTGCGGGTCGGCATCGACCGGATGCCGGGGCTGCTGGAGCGCGGCGAGCTGGACGCCTTCTTCTGGTCGGGCGGGCTGCCGACCACGGCGGTACAGCGCCTTGCGCAGCGGTTCCCGGTGCGCCTGGTGCAGCTCGGGGACCTGAGCCGGGCGCTGCACCGGCAGGGCGAGCGCACCCGCTACTACCGGGCGGCGGTGATGCCCGCGGACGCCTATCCGCGGGTGCAGGACGGGCAGGCGGTGAAGACCATCGCGGTGGCCAATCTCCTGGTGACGACGGACCGGGCGGATGCCGCGCTGACCGAGGGCATCACCCGGACCGTCATCGACAGCCGCGACCGGATCGGGCGGGAGGTGCACGCCGCGCAGAAGGTGGACCTGCGGACGGCGGTGTTCACCGATCCGCTCGCGCTGCATCAGGGCGCCCGGCGCTATTACGTGTCGGTCAAGCCCTGACGAGGCGCTGCGGGGTCAGCTCCGCGGCGTCCCGGCGGAGCGGCGGGCGGGCCTGCCGCGGCGGGGACGGCGCCGGCCGCCGTTGTCCGTGGCGCCGGGCCCCGACGGGGCGGGCGCGGCGGCCACGATCGGAACGCCGTTGGGCGTCCGGGCGCCGGTGATCCGTATCAGCTCGGTGTCTCCGGGAGCGACCTCGGCGGTGCCGGGGGTGATCCGCGCCTGCCGCATCAGCCGGGTCATGTCCCGGCGCTGGCCGGGCGTGACGAGGGTGACGACGGTGCCGGACTCGCCGGCCCGTGCGGTGCGGCCGCCGCGGTGCAGGTAGTCCTTGGCCTCGGTCGGCGGATCGACGTTGACGACCAGGTCGAGGCCGTCGATGTGGATGCCGCGGGCGGCGACGTTGGTGGCGATCAGTGCCGAGGCGTGGCCGGTGCGGAACTGCTCCAGCGTGCGGGTGCGCTGCGGCTGGGACTTGCCGCCGTGCAGCGCGGCGGCGCGTACGCCTTGGGCGAGCAGGTGCTTGGTGAGCCGGTCGGCGCCGCGCTTGGTGTCGACGAACATGATCACGCGGCCCTCGCGCGCGGCGATCTCGGTGGCGGTGGCGCGCTTGTCGACGTCGTTCACGTACAGGACGTGATGGTCCATGGTCGTGATCGTCGCGGCCGACGGGTCGACGGAGTGGGTCACCGGGTCGGTCAGGAAGCGGCGCACCAGCTTGTCGACATTGCGGTCGAGAGTGGCGGAGAACAGCATGCGCTGACCGTTCGGGTCGACCTTCTCCATCAGCCGGGTCACCTGCGGCAGGAATCCCATGTCGGTCATCTGGTCGGCCTCGTCGAGGACCGTGACGGTGACCTGGTCGAGCTTGCAGGCGCGGCGGTCCAGCAGATCGGCGAGCCGGCCGGGGGTGGCGACCAGCACCTCGGTGCCCTTGCGCAGGGCCTCGACCTGACGGGTGATCGAGGTACCGCCGACGACGGTGGCGGTACGCAGGTCCAGCGCGGCCGCGTACGGCGCGAGCGCGTCGGAGACCTGGCCGGCCAGTTCGCGGGTGGGCACGAGCACCAGGGCCAGCGGGCGCTTGCTCACGGCGCGCTTGCCGGCGGTGCGGTGGAGCATCGCGAGCCCGAAGGCGAGGGTCTTGCCGGAGCCGGTGCGGCCGCGGCCGAGCACGTCCCGGCCCGCGAGGGTCGCGGGGAGGGTGGCGGCCTGGATGGGGAACGGCTCGGTGACACCCTGCGCGCGCAGCGCGGAGAGGAGGGCCGGTGCCAGCGGCAGCTCGTCGAAGGAGCCGGCGGGCGTGGGGGGAGACGTCGGTTGGGGCGTCTGCGGGGCGGCGCTCTGTCGCGGTGCGGTCGCTCGTGTCACTGAATGCCCTTCAGGAGAGGCAGTGGTGGGTCGTCACGATCTCGCACTCTCCCGCGGGCTGACACTCGGCGGCCGAGGGGACGGGGGGATGCGGTGGTCCTCGCCGGACGGCCGGGGCGTGGCGTCGCGCATCGGCGGACGGACCGCGCGGCCTCGGGCACCGCGGACCCGTCGTGATCCGTACGTCACGCTCCGGCGTCCGTACACACGGAACGGGGCCCGCACCGGCTGGCGGTGCGGGCCCCGTCCGCGAGACGCGGGGTGCGTCAGGCGGGGACGATGTTCTCCGCCTGCGGGCCCTTCGGGCCCTGGGTCACGTCGAACGAGACCTTCTGGCCCTCCAGCAGCTCACGGAAGCCCTGAGCCTGGATGTTCGAGTAGTGGGCGAAGACGTCCGGGCCGCCGCCGTCCTGCTCGAGGAAGCCGAAGCCCTTTTCCGAGTTGAACCACTTCACGGTGCCAGTAGCCATGTTTTTCTCCTTCATGGGGCAAACCGGAGACCGCACTTCGCGGACTCCATGTCGCCGAGATGATGGCCCAACACCGGAAAGGTCCGGAAAACAATGAACGCCCGGGGCTACAAGCCTCCGGGCGCACACAAAGTTCATGGGTACCACAACTGCAACGCTGTTCACGTTAGCACAGATTCCGCCGGTGATGCCGCGAATGCCCTGGTGGCCGGGCGGGACAAGGGTTCACGGTGCGTTGCGCGGCACGGTGACGGTGACCCGGAGACCGTGCGGCGGGTGCGGAGCGAAGGCGAGGGTGGCGCCGCCCGCGGCGAGAAGCGCGCGGGTGATCGACAGACCCAGCCCGGACCCGGAGACGTTCTGGTGGCGGCCACTGCGCCAGAAGCGGTCGCCGACCCGTGCCAGCTCGTCGTCGGTCAGTCCGGGACCGCGGTCGGCGACGGTGACACGGACGCTCTCGCCGTCCGCGGCGACCGCCACGGTGACCGGCTCGCCGGGCGGGGTGAACTTCAGGGCGTTGTCGACGACGGCGTCGAGCGCGCTGGAGAGGGCGACCGGGTCGGCCCAGCCGGTGACCGCGCTGTGCCCCTCGTACGTCAGCCGGACGCCCTTGTCGTCGGCCAGCGGGCGCCAGGAGCCGACGCGTTCGACGGTCAGCGCGGCGACGTCGGTGAGCTGGAGGTCGGCGGGGGTGTGTTCGGCGAGGGCCAGGTCGAGGAGGTCGTCGAGGACGTGCGCCAGGCGCTTGCCCTCGGTGCGGACCGAGGCGATCTCCTCGTTGCCTTCGGGGAGTTCCAGGGCCAGCAGTTCGATGCGGAGCAGGAGCGCGGAGAGCGGGTTGCGCAGCTGGTGGGAGGCGTCGGCGACGAAGGCGCGCTGCTGTTCCAGGACGTCTTCGACGTTGTCCGCCATCTCGTTGAACGAGCGGGCCAGGCGGCGCAGTTCGGGTGGGCCCGCGGTGGCGGCGACCCGGGACTTCATCCGGCCGGTGGCGATGTCGTGGCTGGCCGCGTCCAGCACCCGCACCGGCCGCAGCACCCAGCCGGTGAGGCGGAAGGCCGCGGCGACGGCGAGGAGCATGGCCGCGCACACACCCGCCGCGATGGTCAACCAGCCGTCCACGATGTGCGAACGCATCTGCGCGGTGGGCGAGTCGGTGACGACGACCGCGACCACGTCGCCGTCCCGGATGACGGGCGAGGCGACGGGGATGCGGCCGTCGCGGTCCCAGGGCCAGATCTGGCGCGGGTCGTGGCTGCGGCGGCCGGCCAGCGCCTCGCGGAACGCCTGGGCGCCTTCGCGGTCGCGGGGCACCGGCAGGTCACCGGGGGCCGCGGCCATCGGGGTGTGATCGCGGTAGAAGACGCCGGCGCGGATGCCGTAGAGATCGTGGTAGCGGGCCAGCTCGGAGCGCAGGGTGTTGCGCCGCTCGTCCGCGTCGGGGCTCTTGACCGCGGTGTCGGATTCGGGGCGGGCGGTGACGAACTGGGCCAGGGAGGCGAACCGCGCGGCGTCGTCGATCCGGTCGACGACCACCCGCTGCTGCTCCACCCGGGCCGTGATGACGCCCAGCGGGATGCCGAGCGCGAGCAGCACACCGGCCATGAGGACGATGAGGAGCGGAAGGAGTCGGGTGCGCACGTGCTCGCGGCGGCCTTCAGGACGCCGGCGAGGCGGGCGGCGGGCCCGGAGCGGCGGGGGCGGGGACGACCAGGCGGTAGCCGACGCCGCGGACGGTCTCGATCAGCGCGGGCAGCCGCAGTTTCGCGCGGAGCGAGGCGACGTGCACCTCCAGGGTCCGGCCGGTGCCCTCCCAACTCGTGCGCCACACCTCGCTGATGATCTGCTCCCGGCGGAAGACCACGCCCGGGCGCTGGGCGAGGAGTGCGAGCAGGTCGAACTCCTTACGGGTGAGCGGGACCGTGGTGCCGTCCACGGACACCTGGCGGGTGGCGAGTTCGACGTTGACCGGGCCGAGCCGCAGCCCGTCGCCGTCGGCGCTCTCCTCGGCCTGCTGGTCGGCGCCGCCGGAGGCGTTGCGCCGGCTCACCGCGTGGATACGGGCCAGCAGTTCGCCGGTGTCATAGGGCTTGACGACATAGTCGTCGGCACCGAGATTGAGGCCGTGGATGCGCGAGCGGACATCCGACCGCGCGGTGACCATGATGACCGGGATGGCACAGAGCTTGCGGATGCGGCCGCACACCTCGAAGCCGTCCTGGTCGGGCAGGCCGAGGTCGAGGAGCACCACGGCGAACGGCTCCGCGTCCTGGGGGAGCAACGCCTGCAGGGCCTCCTCGCCGCTGCGCGCGTGCACGACCGCGACGCCGTGCTTGGCGAGCACCGCGGACAGGGCCGCGGCGACATGATCGTCATCCTCGACGAGCAGCAGTCTCATCGGCCTCCTCCTCGGTTTTCGTGCGTACAGGCCACAGGGCATCTACGGCGATAGGTGGTGTGCGCGTCAAGAGGAGGCCACCCCCGCGACGCCATCCGTTACCCAGCCGGTACGCCGGGGGCAAACCGGCACCGGACACGCACCGTCGTGGGTCTTTCACCCAGTGTGTCCCTTTGCGGCCGGATCGTTATGCTCAATTTCCCCTCAGATGTAATGACGCTGGTCGCAGGCCGTTACTAGGGTCCTCCACAACCGAGGAGGACGGAGCTACACGCCGATGAGCGAAGTATCGGTGACCAAGAACGCCGAGGGTCCCACGCCGGCCGGGGATCAGCTGGTCGTGCTGGACAACGTGAACAAGCACTTCGGCGCGCTGCACGTGCTCCAGGACATCGACCTGACGATCCGCCGCGGCGAGGTCGTCGTCGTGATCGGACCCTCGGGGTCCGGCAAGTCGACGCTCTGCCGCACGATCAACCGCCTGGAGACCATCGACACCGGCAGCATCAGCATCGACGGCAAGGCACTGCCGCAGGAGGGGCGTGAGCTGGCGCGGCTGCGCGCCGACGTGGGCATGGTCTTCCAGTCCTTCAACCTCTTCGCGCACAAGACGGTGCTCGAGAACGTGATGCTGGGGCAGACCAAGGTCCGCAAGACGGACAAGGCGGCCGCGGAGCAGAAGGCCCGCGCTCTCCTGGACCGGGTGGGCGTCGGCACGCAGGCGGACAAGTACCCCGCCCAGCTGTCCGGTGGCCAGCAGCAGCGCGTGGCGATCGCCCGCGCGCTGGCGATGGACCCGAAGGTCATGCTCTTCGACGAGCCGACCTCCGCGCTGGACCCGGAGATGATCAACGAGGTGCTGGAGGTCATGCAGCAGCTCGCCCGGGACGGCATGACGATGGTCGTCGTCACCCACGAGATGGGCTTCGCCCGCTCCGCGGCAAACCGCGTCGTCTTCATGGCGGACGGTCGCATCGTCGAGGAGGCCGAGCCGAACCAGTTCTTCAACAACCCGCGCAGCGACCGGGCGAAGGACTTCCTGTCGAAGATCCTTCACCACTGAGGCCGTAGTTGGGCCACGATGATTGCCAACACTTGTTGAACCAAAGGATGTTCACCATGAGGATTCGTAAGACGGCCGCTGCGGGTGCGGTGGTGCTCGCTCTGGCGGCGACGGCGACCGCGTGTGGCGGCGAGTCGGGTACGGCCGGCGACAAGCCCGCCGGTGGCGATCTCTTCAGCGGCACGTACAAGGCCGCCTCGGCGCCGAAGATCGACTCGGCGGTGCTGAAGAAGGCCCAGAAGGCCAAGAAGATCACCATTGGCGTCAAGGCCGACCAGCCGTTCCTCGGCTTCAAGGACCCGGCGACCGGGAAGTACTCCGGTTTCGACATCGAGATCGCCAAGATGGTCGCGGCCGACCTCGGTTTCTCCGAGAAGCAGATCACCTTCAAGACGATCGACTCCAACGTCCGTGAGACCACCATCTCCAACGGCTCGGTGGACTTCTACGTCGGTACGTACACGATCAACGACGAGCGCAAGAAGCAGGTCGGCTTCGCGGGCCCGTACTACACGGCCGGCGCGGACCTCCTGGTGCGCAAGGACGACAAGGCCATCAAGGGCCCGGACTCCCTCAAGGGCAAGAAGGTCTGCTCGATCGTCGGCTCCACTCCGCTCCAGGAGATCAAGAAGCTGAAGTACGGCGCCGACACCAACGAGCAGTCGAAGTACTCCGACTGCGTCAAGCTCCTGCTGGACGGCGCTGTGGACGCGGTCACCACCGACGACGCGATCCTCAAGGGCTACGCCGCCCAGCGGCCCGAGAAGCTCAAGGTGGTCGGCAAGCCGTTCACCAAGGAGCCCTACGGCGTCGGCATGGACAAGGACGACAAGGCCCTGCGCGACGCGATCACCGACGCGCTGGAGAACCACATCAAGAACAAGGACTACGAGAAGGCGTACGAAGGCACGCTCGGCAAGTCGGGCTCGTCCTACGTCGCCCCGGAGACGCCGCTGCCGCGCTACTGAGGCGCCCGCGCACATCTCCGACTGCGCCGCCCCGTACGCCCGCCGCGGCGGGCGTACGGGGCGCGCTGTCTTCCGGCCCGCACCGACGGCCCCGCGCCGACGCACGCACCGCCCTCTTCCCGCCGTCGACCTGACCGCTACCGCGGAGACCCCATGAACGTACTCCTCGATTATCTGCCCGAGTTCCGCGACGGATTCCTCGGAACCCTGGCGATCACCGCGTCCAGCGCGCTGCTCGCCCTGGTACTCGGCGTTCTCATAGCCGGTTTCCGGGTCTCTCCGATCCCGCCGCTGCGCGCTTTCGGGACGGCCTGGGTCACGGTGCTGCGCAACACGCCGCTGACGCTGCTCTTCCTCGTCGCGTTCTTCGTCGTTCCCCAGATCCTCTTCCAGGGGGCGAGCCCGTACATCCTCGCCACTCTGGCCCTCGGCTTCTACACCTCCTCCTTCGTGTGCGAGGCGGTCCGGTCCGGTATCAACACCGTGCCGCTCGGCCAGGCCGAGGCCGCCCGCAGCATCGGCATGACGTTCACCCAGACGCTGCGCGAGATCGTGCTCCCGCAGGCCACGCGCACCGTTCTGCCGCCGCTGAGCAGCATTTTCATCGCGCTGACGAAGAACTCCGCGATCGCCGGAGCGTTCGGCTACAGCGAGCTGTTCAACGTCTCCAAGCTGCTGAACGACAAGGGGTACGAGATCGCCTGGATCTTCCTGTGGACCGCGCTCGCCTACCTCGTCATCACCTTCGCCATCAGCGGTCTCTTCCGGCTGGCGGAGCGCCGGATGGGGGTCGCCCGATGAGCGGACGTGACAGGCGGAACAGCATGACGTGGATGCCACGCGCAGGCGGGGCGGAACAGAGCGAGGTAAGGGCATGAGCGGCGCCAGCGTTCTCTACGACGTACCGGGACCGAAGGCGAAGGTACGCAACCGCTTCTACACCGTCCTCGGCTCCCTCGCGGTGCTCTCGCTGATCGCGTTCGCGTTCATGCGGCTGAGCGCCAAGGGCCAGCTCGAGCCCGAGGTGTGGAACATCTTCAACAACGCCGGCGTGCGGGCCAACATCCGCGACGGCGTGGTGACGACACTGTCCGTCTTCGCGGTCGCGGCGGTCCTGTCGCTGGTCCTGGGCGTGCTGCTCGCGGTGGCGCGGCTGTCCGACCACAAGCCGGTCCGCTGGCTGGCGACCGGCTTCATCGAGCTTTTCCGCGCCGTCCCGCTGCTGATCACGATCTACGCGCTGTGGGTCATCCTCCTCAGCAACCGCGAGAGCCTGGGCCTGTCCGGCAGCGAGCCGCAGTTCTGGGCACTGGTCATCGGCCTGACGATCTACAACGGCTCGGTGCAGGCCGAGGTGCTGCGGGCCGGCATCAACTCCGTGCCCAAGGGGCAGAGCGAGGCCGCCTACGCACTGGGCATGAGCAAGACGCAGGTCATGACGACCGTGCTGATCCCGCAGGCCGTCCGCGCGATGCTGCCGACGATCATCAGCCAGCTCGTGGTGACCCTGAAGGACACCTCCCTCGGATACATCATCACGTTCGAGGAGCTGCTCTACACGGCCCGCCTGATGAGCACCAACATCATCGTCAACGGCAACGACACCTACGTGCCGGTCATCATCGTCATCGGCAGCATCTACGTCGCGATGTGCCTGGCGCTGTCCGCCCTGGCGAACTGGATCGAGCGGCGCGGCCGCCGGGCCAAGACCGGCATCGGGGTGACCGAGGCCGGTGAGCCGGTGACGGCCTCCGACGCCATGGAAGTCCATGACGCGATCCCCGGCGGGCCGGTCGACAAGAAGGACTGACGGTACGACAGACTGTCCCCGGACTGCTCGAAGGCGGCGGCGCACGTGCCGCCGCCTTTGGTCACTTGACGGGGACGGCCGCAATGGGTTGCATACGCTGTGTGATCACGCACCGGGCTCCAACTGCCAGTTCCCGCACGCCCCGTAAGCACCGACGGACTCAGGGAGCCACGCCGTGGACCCGGTGATCGTCGTCGGGGCAGGCCCGGTCGGCCTCTCGCTCGCCCTTTCCCTCGCCCGCCTCGGCGTCCCCTCCGTCGTCCTCGACGAGACCACCGGCCAGGAGGACACCCGGCCCGCCCGCACCGCCGTGCTCCGCCAGGAGACCGCGGAATTCGTCGCGCGCCTCGGCTGCGCCGACACTCTGGAGACGGCGGGCACCCGCTGGACCGCCTGGCGCACGATGCACCGCCGCCGGCTGCTGGAGCGTGTCGCCTTCGACCACCGGGCCCCCGGCGACGCGCCCTCCCCCGTCCACCTCCCCCAGCACTCCCTGACCCGCGCGCTGCGCGCCGCCCTCGCCCGCGAGAAGCTCGCCGAGATCGTCACCGGCAGCCGACTGGCCGAGCTGGAGCAGGACGAGCGCGGTATCAGCGCCCACACCCGCGGGCCCAACGGGACGTGGTGGCGCGGCAGTTACCTCATCGGCTGCGACGGCCCGCGCTCGACGGTCCGCAAGCTGCTCGACATCCGCTTCCCGGGCCGCACGGCCGTCGAACGGCACGCCGTCGCCGCGCTGCGCACCGACCTGCCCTGGCCGGGCGAGGCCCTGCTGCACCGCTCGCCGACCCGGCACGGCGGGCCCCGTGGTGAGGTCTCCGCCCGCCCGCTGGCCGACGGCGTGTGGCGGCTGGACTGGCTGCTGCCGCCCGGGCGTGAGCTGGTCACCCCGGACGCGCTGGTCGCCAGGATCCGCGACTCCCTGGCCGGGTGGGCCAACGAACCGGTGACCGGTCCTGACGGCGTCACCGCGGCCGCGCACGCCACCCCGCACTCCCGAGGGCGCGGCCACGGTCGGATCGTCCCCCCGTACGAGCTGCTCGACACCGGCGTCCACACCGTCCACCACCGCCTGGCGCGGCGCTGGCGGCTGGGCCGTGCCTTCCTCGCCGGTGACGCTGCGCATCTGCTGGGCGCGCTCGGGACCCAAGGGCTGGACGAAGGGCTGCGGGACGCCGAGAACCTTGCCTGGAAGCTGGGCCTGGCCTGGCACCAGGGCGCTTCCGAGACGCTGCTGGACAGCTACCAGGCGGAGCGGCGGGGATCGGTCGCGGCGCGGCTGCGCGCAGCCGACCAGGTGCTGCCGCTCCTTCGGGAAGGCGGCGGAGCCCGCTGGCGGAGCATGCTGCCGGGCGGCGCGCGCGGGCGCGGCGCGATGCTGACGGACGGGCATCTGGGCCGCGGCCCACTGGGCGCACCCCCGGCGTACGCCCGTTCCCCTCTCGCGCCGACCGCCGAGCAGGCCGCGGGCACGCCCGTCGGCACCCTGCCGGGAGCGCCGGTCACCGACGTCCCGGTGACCGCGTCGGACGGCTCGGTCGTCCAGCTGCGTGACCGCCTGGGCCACGGGCTGCTGGCGGTCCTGGTGGCGCCCGGTACCGGCGTCTGGGACCGGCGGCACTGGAAGTCCGCGGGCCTGATGCCGCGGCTGACCGGCACCGTCTCCGGGCTGCCGATGCCGGCCGAGGTCCTGGTCACCGAGTCCTACCCGGGTGCTCCGGCACACACCGTTCTGCTCGTACGGCCCGACGGCCACCTCGTCACCGCCCTGTCCGGCGTCCGGCCGGAGGAGCTGTACGCCTGCGCGGACGCCGTGCGGGGCGGGGCCGACGGCCGGGAGGGGATGCGGCAGCTGCCACGGCCGTCCGGTGCGCCCGAGGGGACCGAGGCGGGCGGGGAGAGCGGCGCCGCCGCGGGCCCGGACGGTGCCGACGAGGGCACGGCGCCCGGGTCCGGCTCCGCGCACGACGCGCTTCCGGCTGTTGACCGTGCGGGAACACACATGCTTCACTCCGAGGGTGACTGATCACGGCTCGCGATTCTGGCGGAGGGTCCATCTGGACCTGGTCCGCTATGCGGGCTGCATGTGTAGTCCGTCCTTCTGATTCGCCTTTCCTTCCCGCGCGGCCCCTCGTCAGCTCCTGGCGGCCGCGCCTCTTCGCGATCACCCAGGACGGTTTCCGTGCCCGACGTACGTACCCCTGCGCGCCCGCATGCCGCCGGCAGTGACAGTGGCCCCAGCGCATCCGAGCTCCTCGACTTCGCCCGCCGCACCGCCACGGACAGCGCACTCGTCTCCTCGCTCCCCCTCGACCCCGAAGGCCGCACCTGGATCCGGCTGGACGGGCCCCGCGGCAGCGAGGCGTGGCTGATCGGCTGGCCGCCCGGCACGGGCACCGGCTGGCACGACCACGGCGGCTCGCGCGGCGCCTTCGCGGCGGCCGGCGGTGAACTGACCGAGCAGTCGCTCGCGGTCCAGCTGCCCACCGAGGGCTGGAAGACCCTGGAACTCGCCGACGGCGTGGACCGGGAGCGCACGCTCAGCGACGGAGGGGGCCGTGCCTTCGGCCCGCACCATGTCCACCAGGTGCTCAACCTCTCCCACGACACCCATGCGGTGTCGGTGCACGCCTACTACCCGCCGCTGCCGCTGATGCGCCGTTACAGCCGGACGGGGCCGGTGCTGCGCCTCGAAGAGGTCGAGAGCCCCGAGGAGTGGGAGTGAACGCCCGGCTGACGAGGGGCCTGCGGCTGCGGATCGCGAGTGGCCCGAGGGTGCGGGAGCCGTTGCCGGTGACCGGCCTGGCACGTCCGGCCGACCGGTTTTCGCCGGCCGGACCGGGGGTTGGTCGGGCGCGAGGCACCGGAGGCATGAGAGGAGTGTGGGCGGGATGAGCGCCATCGACGAGCTGCTGGACAAGGCACGGGAAGAGCTGGAGCGCGTCAGCCCCGGGGAGGCCGCCGCGGTGCAGGAAGCCGGCGGGCTCTTGGTGGACATCCGCTACGCGGCTCTGCGGGAGCGCGACGGCACCATTCCCGGAGCGCTCATCGTCGAGCGCAACGAGCTGGAGTGGCGGCTCGACCCGACGGGCGACCACCGCGCCCCGGAGGCGACCCATCACGCCCTGCCCGTCGTGGTGATCTGCAACGAGGGCTACGCGTCGAGCCTCGCGGCCGTCTCCCTGCGCCAGTTGGGCCTGCACCGCGCAACCGACCTGACCGGCGGCTTCCAGGCATGGCGGGCAGCGGGCCTGCCGGTGACGACCTGAGATCCGGCGGCGAGCTGCGGGCAGGGTCACGCCGGGCGGGAGTCTGACGCGTTCGGGACACCGGACGATCGCGGACGATGACGGGTGCTCGGGGCGCCCTGGGCGGCGCCCCGCCGCTGCGGCCCCGGCCCCCTGCTCGCCTGCTCGCTCGTCTCCGGCGAACTGGCCGGGGGTCGGTCTCCGGCCGGACTGAGGTATCCGTCGACCGGGATCAAGTGTCCCACGGGCCGGGGCTCAGATGTCCGGCAGATGCTGGTCCAGGAGTTCCGGGTCTTCGCCTTCCTCTTCCAGGGCCTGGCGGACGACGCGGAGGGCGAGACCTTCCGAGTAGCCCTTGCGGGCCAGCATCGCGGCCAGTCGGCGGAGGCGCTTTTCCCGGTCCAGCCCTCGCGTCGTGCGGAGCTTGCGGTCGACCAGGGCGCGGGCGGTGGACGCCTCCTGTTCGGAGTCGAGGCGGCCGACGGCCTCGTCGATCAGGGCGGAGTCCACGCCCTTGGTGCGCAGTTCGCGCGCGAGGGCGCGTCGGGCCAGCCCTCGGCCGTGGTGGCGCGATTCCACCCAGGCGTCGGCGAAGGCCGCGTCATCGATGAGCCCGACATCCTCGAAACGGGACAGCACCTCCTCCGCGGCCTCCTCGGGGATGCCCCGCTCATGCAGGGCGTCCCCGAGTTGCTTGCGCGTACGCGGGCTTCCGGTGAGCAGGCGCAGACATATGGCCCGTGCCTGCTCCTCGGGCGTACGCGGCGGTTCCGTCCCGGCCCTCGGCGAGCCCGGGTCTCCCCCACCGAAGGCAAGGGCGGAACCACCGCCCTTCTTACGGCCCCTGCGGCCGTTACGGTTCTCGGCGTCGCCCGCAGCGCTGCTGGTGTCGTCCTCGCTGCCCGGCCATTCCGTTCGCCGCGTCATGGCGGACTAGCTTTTGGCCGCGGTGGCCTTGGAACCCTTGGCGGCCTTGGCCGCCGGTGCCGGAACCGCGGCGGCCGGGTCGGCCACCACCCCCGCGGCATCCGCGCCGGGCTCCGCGGCCGGGTCCTGCGGCTTCACACCGATGCCGAGCTTCTCCTTGATCTTCTTCTCGACCTCGTTGGCGAGGTCCGGGTTGTCCTTGAGGAAGTTGCGGGCGTTCTCCTTGCCCTGGCCGAGCTGGTCGCCTTCGTAGGTGTACCAAGCGCCGGACTTGCGGATGAAGCCGTGGTCCACGCCCATGTCGATCAGGCCGCCCTCGCGGCTGATGCCCTGGCCGTAGAGGATGTCGAACTCCGCCTGCTTGAAGGGCGGAGCGACCTTGTTCTTGACGACCTTGACGCGGGTGCGGTTGCCGACCGCGTCGGTGCCGTCCTTGAGGGTCTCGATGCGGCGGATGTCGAGGCGCACGGAGGCGTAGAACTTCAGCGCACGGCCACCGGTCGTGGTCTCCGGCGAGCCGAACATCACGCCGATCTTCTCGCGGAGCTGGTTGATGAAGATGGCGGTGGTCTTGGACTGGTTGAGCGCGCTGGTGATCTTGCGCAGGGCCTGGCTCATGAGCCGGGCCTGGAGGCCGACGTGGGAGTCGCCCATCTCGCCCTCGATCTCGGCCCGCGGCACCAGGGCGGCGACGGAGTCGATGACGATGAGGTCGAGCGCTCCGGAGCGGACCAGCATGTCCGTGATCTCCAGGGCCTGCTCGCCGTTGTCCGGCTGGGACAGGATCAGGGCGTCCGTGTCCACGCCGAGCTTCTTGGCGTACTCGGGGTCGAGTGCGTGCTCGGCGTCGATGAACGCCACGGAGCCGCCGGCCTTCTGGGCGTTCGCCACGGCGTGCAGCGTCAGGGTCGTCTTACCGGAGGACTCCGGGCCGTAGACCTCCACCACGCGGCCGCGCGGGATACCGCCGACGCCCAGCGCCACGTCGAGCGCGGTCGAGCCGGTGGGGATGACCTCGATGGGTTCGTTGGGCCGCTCCCCCATGCGCATCACGGCGCCCTTGCCGAATTGCCGTTCAATCTGTGCGAGAGCGGCGTCGAGCGCCTTCTCGCGGTCAGTGCCTGCCATGGGTTCCACCCGATTTGCTTGAGTCGATCGCTTCACGTCCATGACGCTAACGCCTGCCACTGACAATGCGCCCGGACCCGGCCCCAGCCTGTGGATAACTCCCGGAAAGCTCCGGACACAGGTCGGATCTCCCATGAGAATGGATGTTCGATTTTGGTGTCAAGCGCACCACTCGTGCCCCCGGCGCCGGGGAGGCCCCCTCCTCGGGAGCCACGGCCGCCCCGACGACCGCCCTCAGCGATCGTTCTCGGGGCCGCCCTCACCGCGCCCCTGTTCACCGCCCGGCCCTTCGCCGTCCGTCTCTTCGCCGCGGGCGTCCTGACCGCCCTCGTCCGGGGTCGGCTCCTCCGCGGCACGCCCCTTCACTTCCCTGTCCCCCTGGTCCAGGTGCGCCCCGCCCGGGCCCTTGCGCCAGTCCTCCAAGGGGGCGGCCGGCTGCTTGGCGTGCAGGGTGCGCCGGGCCCGCGCGAGCACCCGCGCGCCCCGCCTGCGGCCCCCGCCTCCTCGGACCCGCGGATCGTTGGTGACCTCGTACCGCTTGACGTACGCGCTCAGGAACGCCTGCAGCGTCGCGGTGGCCGGGATGGCGATCAGCGCGCCGACCACTCCCATCAGCGCCGTGCCCGCGACGACCGAGCCGAAGGCGACGGCGGGGTGGATATCGACGGTCTTCGCGGTGATCCGGGGCTGGAGGAGGTAGTTCTCGAACTGCTGGTAGACGACCACGAACCCGAACACCCACAGGGCGTACCAAGGGTTGACGCTGAACGCGATCAGTATCGGCAGCGCGCCCGCCAGATACGTGCCGATGGTCGGGATGAACTGCGAGACCAGGCCCACCCACATGCCCAGCGCCGGGGCGTACGGCACGCCGAGGATCTCCAGTAGGACGTAGTGCGCGACGCCCGAGATCAGTGCCATCAGGCCGCGGGAGTAGAGATATCCGCCGGTCTTGGCGACCGCGATCTCCCAGGCGCGCAGCACCTCCGCCTGCCGGCTGGGCGGGAGGACGGAGCACAGCGCTCGGCGCAGCCGCGGGCCGTCGGCGGCGAAGTAGAACGAGAACAGAGCGACCGTCAGCAGGTTGAACAGACTGCCGAGCACCGTCGCGGAGACAGCGAGGACGTTGTTGGCGCTGTCCTGGACGTACTTCTGCAGCCAGTCGGACCTGAGGAGGTTGTTCTGCACCTCGACCCGCGAGAGGTGGGTGTGGAAGGTGGCGTTCATCCACTTGATGACGGAGTCCAGATAGTGCGGGAACTCCTCGACCATCGTGGCGATCTGACCGGCGAGCATGGAGCCGAGCAGGGTGAAGAAGCCGGCGGTGATGACGAGAACCCCGATGAACACCGATCCCGTGGCGAGCCCGCGCCGCACGCCGCGGGCCGCCATCCAGTCGACGGCGGGTTCGATGGCCAGCGCGAGGAAGAACGCGATCAGCACGTTCAGCAGAAGGGTGATCAGCTGGTGGAAGGCCCAGCTGGCGAGCTGGAAGCAGGCCACGAGAGCGAGAGCGAGCAGCATGGCGCGCGGCAGCCAGCGCGGCATCCGGGCGCCATACCGGCCCTCGGGCCGTGGGTCATCGTTGCTGGTGATCTCATCTGTCGCGGGCACGGCCCAAGTGTCGCGCACGGGTACGACACTGCAGGGGCTGCCCCGCGCATTCGTCCGAGATGCCCGCCCCCTGGGCGCGCTTCAGCCGGCCCGGGGCTGACGCGAGTGGGCCACGGCCGCAGCGGCCCGGTTCACCGTTTGTCGTAGGGCACATCCATCGTCGAGCAGACCGCCCGCCACACCTCTTTGGCGCTCCAGCCCGCGTCGAGCGCCTCGTGGACCGTCCGGCCGCCGAGGTCGGACATCACGTGATCGCGCGCGAAGGAGTCGGCGTACGCCGCACCGAAGTGATCCGCCATCCGCTGCCAGAAGACCGTCAACCGCATGCTCCCAGTATCCCGCCCTGGGAGTGCAGCCGTGCACGAGCCGCTGTCACCGGGCGGTGTGGGCTCTACGGTCGGGCCATGGCCGAAAACTCAAGCCCCTCCTCGACCCCTGTGGCGCATGCCGAGCGCTTCATCTGGCTGACCGCCCGGGTGCTCGAACAGCGGCTCTTCGAGTACCACTTCCTGGGCGGCGGTGCGGACGCGGTGGAGACCGCGCTCGCCGCGTACCGCAATGGCGACGACGGCTACGGCCACGCCCTGGAGCCGGATCTGCGCGGCCCGGTCAGCCAGCCCCTGCACACCGCGCACGCCCTGGCTGTCCTGGACCGCATCGGGCGTTGCGACGGCCGCCAGGTGGAGCACATCTGCCGCTATCTGACGCGCATCTCGACCCCGGAGGGCGCCCTGCCGGCGCTGCACCCGTCCATCCGCGGATATCCGGCCGCGCCGTGGATCCCGGTGGTCGACGATCCGCCGAGCGCCCTGCTGGCGACCGGGCCGGTGGTGGGTGTGCTGCACCGTAACGAGGTGTGGCACGCCTGGCTGTTCCGGGCCACGGACTACTGCTGGGCCGCCGTGGAGTCGCTGGACAAGACCCACCCGTACGAGCTGGAGGCCGCGGTGGCCTTCCTGGACGGCGCCCCGGACCGCCCGCGGGCGGCGGCCGCGGCACAGCGCCTCGGCAGGCTCGCACGGGAGCAGGGGCTGGTCCTGTTGGACCCCGCCCGTGCCGAGGACGTCCCCGTGGCGGAGGGGTACGGCCCCGGGGAGCACCACCTGGCGTACGACTTCGCCCGCAGGCCCGACTCGGTGGCGCGCCGGTGGTTCAGCGACGCGGAGATGGACCGGGCACTGGACCATCTGGGCTCGCTCCAGGAGGAGGACGGTGGCTGGCCGCTGAACTGGCGGACCTGGGCTCCGGGCACGGCCCTGGAGAGCCGCCCGATGGTGACCCTCAATGCCCTGCTCACACTGCGGGCGTACGGCCGGCCCCTCGGCTGACGCGCGGACGGACTGCCTGTCCCGCCTCCGCCGCGGTCACCCTCCCAGGGCCCGCACGCCCGCGGTGACGACCACCGCGACGCCGATGACGAGGAGGAACGGCGCCCGCAGGACGAGCGCGAGGGCCGCGGCGGCGACACCTGCCACCTTGGCGTCGAGCAGCAGATGCTGCCCGTCGCTGAAGGTCTGCTGCGCGGTGAGCGCGGCCAGCAGGGTGACCGGCAGGAGGGCGGCGAGCCGCTTGACGAGCGGGCGTTCCAGAAGGCCCCGAGGCGCCGCGAGGCCGAGGAACTTGACCAGGTAGCAGCCGACGGCGGTGGCGCCGATGGCGATCCAGACGCTCATTTCGGGTCCTCCTCCGTGTCGGCACGGCTGTCGCTGCCGCGCCCCTGAGGTGCGTGCGGCGCGGCGGGGGCTTCGGTGTGCGCGGACTTCGTCTGTGCCCGGCGCCCCTCCAGGAAGAGGACGACGGGTGCGGCGAGCGCCGCGAGGAGGACCGGCACGCCCGTGGGCAGGACGGGCGTCGTCACCATGACCAGCACGACGGCGAGGCCGGCCGACGCGCGTTCGACGGTGGTCTTGAGCATCGGGGCGAGCAGCGCCAGGAAGACCGCGGGGCCGGCCGCGTCCAAGCCCCAGGCGGCGGTGTCCCCGAGCGCCTCGGCGCCGAGGGCGCCGCCCAGGGTGGTGAGGTTCCACAGGACGTACAGGGTCAGCCCGGTGACGGTGAACCCGAGCCGGGCGCTGCGCCGATCGGGCTGGGCCAGGGCGACGGCCGAGGTCTCGTCGATGACCCAGTGGGCGGCGAGTGGCCGGACGGACGCCCGGTAGCCGAGCACCGCGGACAACCGCAGCCCGTAGAAGGCGTTGCGGGCGCCCAGGAAGAACGCGCCGGCGGCTGCGGTGAGCGGGTTGCCGCCCGCGGCCAGCGCGCCGACGAGGGCGAACTGCGAGGCCCCGGTGAAGACCAGCAGGCTGAGCGCGCAGGTCTGGAGGATGCTGAGGTGGGCCCCGGCCGCGGTCACCCCGAAGGCGAAGCCGGAGAGGCCCACGGCGACGCCGACGCCGAGAGCGTCCCTGATGACGGCGGAGTCCGGTGTGGCAGGCCGCGGCTCCGCCCGGTCCGGGGTGCGTATGTCTGTCTGTTCTGGCACACCCGGGACGTTAGGTGAATGCGCGGCCCGGGGTCTTGTACGTTCTTGCGCCGACGGCCCGCCCCGCGCGTTCTCTGCGGTACGCGCCGGGCGGTACGCCGACGATCCGGGTGAAGTGGCGGTTGAGGTGTGGCTGGTCGGTGAAGCCGACGGTCAGGGCCGTCTCGGCGGGCGCGCTGCCCGCCTCCAGGAGACGGCGGGCCCTGCGCACCCGGGCGTCGGTGAGCCAGGTGTGCGGCGGCATGCCGTAGACGTGCTTGAAGGCCCGCAGCAGCGCGAACGGGCTGGTCCCCAGCTCCGTCGCCAGCTTCTCCAGGGAGGGCGGATCGGCCATCCGCTCCTCCAGGACGGTCTTGGCCCGGACGGCGGCGCGGGCGCCCGCCGTGCGGGGTGTGCGCGTCGGGAGGGGGCCGCCGTAGCTGCGCAGCAGCCGGGCGACGGCGATCCGCAACAGGCTGTCGGCGGCCAGGGCGTTGCCGGCTTCCGCGGCCCGGTGGATCCCGGTGATCATGCCGCCGAGGTGCGGGTCCACGGCGACGGTCTCGGTGAACCCGGCCGTGCCGCGCAGGGCGGTGGTCTCCTCGGCGATCTCGGAGACGAGCCCGGCCGACGGGTAGAGCGTGGAGTAGGCCCAGCCTTCGGGGACGCCGGCGCGTGCGGTGTGCGCGACCTCCGGATTGATCATGATGACGCCGCCGTGGCCGGCCCGGATCACGCCGGACGGGAGCCCGACCTCCTCGACCCCGTCGGTGACCGCGCAGACGACATAGCCGTCGTGGGCGTGCCGGGGGAAGGAGTGCCGGACGTAGCGGGCGCGCAGCAGCTCCAGACCGGGCAGCTCCGGATAGGCCCAGTGGCGTGCCCATTCGCCGTGCGAGCGGGGCGTGGCCGCCGCGCCGGACCGGCCGTACTCCGAGGCGGTGCCGCCTTCGCTGCCCATGGCCATGGCTCCATTCTGCGCCTGCGGTGCCGCGTCCGACCTGGTGGTCCGCAGCATGGACGGACTCGCACGGGTTCGTCGGGGAGAGCGGGTCCGCGGGCGATACGCCCCCTGCGGAGCACAGCGGCGCGGCGCCCGCCCGCCGCGTCCGGCCGCATTGTCAGTGGTGCGGTGCACGATGGAGAACATGGCCAAGGCAGCGCTCGACTCCTTCTCCCCCGCGACCCGCGGCTGGTTCTCCGGGGCCTTCAGCGCGCCCACCGCGGCGCAGGAGGGCGCGTGGCGGGCCATCGGGGAGGGCTCCGACGTCCTCGTGGTGGCGCCCACGGGCTCCGGCAAGACCCTCGCCGCCTTCCTGGCCTCGCTGGACGCCCTGGCGAGCACGCCCCCGCCGGCCGAGCCGAAGAAGCGCTGCCGGGTGTTGTACGTCTCGCCGCTGAAGGCGCTCGCCGTCGATGTCGAGCGCAATCTGCGCAGTCCGCTGACGGGCATCCGCCAGGAGTCGGTGCGTCTCGGGCTGCCCGAGCCGGACATCACGGTGGGCATCCGCTCGGGCGACACCCCGCCCGCCGAGCGCCGCTCGATCGCCAACCGCCCGCCGGACATCCTCATCACGACCCCCGAGTCGCTGTTCCTGATGCTGACGTCCTCGGCCCGGGAGGCGCTCGCGGGCGTCGAGACGGTGATCCTGGACGAGGTGCACGCCGTCGCCGGCACCAAGCGCGGCGCGCATCTGGCGCTCTCCCTGGAGCGGCTGGACGAGTTGCTGGACCGCCCGGCCCGCCGGATCGGCCTGTCGGCGACGGTCCGGCCGGTGGAGGAGGTCGCCCGCTATCTGTCGCCGCAGCGGCGGGTGGAGATCGTCCAGCCGCCGTCCGGCAAGCGTTTCGACCTCTCGGTGGTCGTCCCGGTGGAGGACATGGGCGAGCTGGGCGGCTCCCCCGTCCAGGAGGGCGAGACCGGGGAGAAGCCGTCCATCTGGCCGCAGGTCGAGGAGAAGATCGCCGACCTCGTCCAGGCCCACCGCTCCACGATCGTCTTCGCCAACTCCCGCCGGCTGGCGGAGCGGCTGTGCAACCGCCTCAACGAGATCGCCTACGAGCGGGCCACCGGCGAGGCCATGCCCGAGGCGCACTCCCCCGCGGAGATCATGGCCGAGGCCGGTGCCGCCAAGGGCGCGCCCCCGGTGCTCGCCCGCGCCCACCACGGCTCGGTCTCCAAGGAGCAGCGCGCCCAGGTGGAGGAGGACCTCAAGGCCGGCCGGCTGCCGGCCGTGGTGGCGACCTCCAGCCTGGAGCTGGGCATCGACATGGGCGCGGTGGATCTGGTGGTCCAGGTCGAGTCGCCCCCGTCGGTCGCCTCCGGTCTGCAGCGGGTGGGCCGCGCCGGCCACCAGGTCGGCGCGGTGTCGACGGGCATCGTGTTCCCCAAGTACCGCGGCGACCTGGTGCAGGCCGCCGTGGTCACGGAGCGGATGCGTACGGGCGCCATCGAGGCCCTGCGGGTGCCCGCCAATCCACTGGACGTCCTCGCCCAACAGATCGTGGCGATGACCGCGATGGACACCTGGGACGTGGAGGAGCTGCTGGCCGTCGTCCGCCGGGCGGCGCCGTTCGCCGCGCTCCCCGAGTCGGCGTTCACGGCGGTGCTGGACATGCTCGCCGGGCGCTATCCGTCCGACGCCTTCGCGGAACTGCGCCCACGTCTGGTGTGGGACCGCGTCGCCCGGACGGTGACGGGCCGCCCCGGGGCGCAGCGGCTGGCCGTCACCTCCGGTGGCACGATCCCCGACCGCGGTCTGTTCGGCGTCTTCCTGGCGGGCGGCGACTCCGGCAAGGGCGGTGGCGGGCGCCGGGTCGGTGAGCTGGACGAGGAGATGGTCTACGAATCCCGCGTGGGCGACGTCTTCACGCTCGGTACGACGTCCTGGCGCATCGAGGACATCACCCGCGACCGCGTCCTCGTCACGCCCGCACCCGGCGTCCCCGGCCGGCTGCCCTTCTGGAAGGGCGACCAGCTCGGCCGTCCCCTGGAGCTGGGCCGTGCGCTCGGCGCGTTCCTGCGTGAGGTCGGCTCGCTCGCCCCGGAGGAGGCCCGCACCCGGCTCGCGGCGGCGGGCCTCGACGACTGGGCGACCGCCAATGTGCTGAGCTATCTCGCCGAGCAGAAGCAGGCATGCGGTCACGTCCCGGACGACCGCACCATCGTCGTCGAACGGTTCCGTGACGAACTGGGCGACTGGCGGGTCGTCATCCACTCCCCCTTCGGCGCGCAGGTGCACGCCCCGTGGGCGCTGGCGCTCGGCGCTCGCCTCTCCGAGCGCTACGGCATGGACGCCCAGGTGATGCATGCCGACGACGGCATCGTGCTGCGGCTGCCGGACGCCGACCTGATGGGCCTGGACCTCCTCGACGGCGGCTTCGACGCGGGCGCCGACCCCGGCCTCGCCGCCCGGGGCACGGAATTCGACCCGGAGCAGTCGCCCGTGGGCGCCTCGGACGTGGTCTTCGACCACGGAGAGGTCGACCAACTCGTCACCGACCAGGTCGGTGGCTCCGCGCTGTTCGCCTCCCGGTTCCGCGAATGCGCCGCCCGCGCCCTGTTGCTGCCGCGCCGCAGCCCCGGCAAGCGCACCCCGCTGTGGCAGCAACGCCAGCGTGCGGCGCAACTCCTCCAGGTGGCGAGCGAGTTCGGGTCCTTCCCGATCGTGCTGGAAGCCGTCCGCGAATGCCTGCAGGACGTCTTCGACGTACCGGGTCTGACGGAGCTGATGGGTGATGTCGAGGCGCGCCGGGTGCGCCTGGTGGAGGTCACCACCCCCGAGCCGTCGCCGTTCGCCCGCTCACTGCTCTTCGGCTATGTCGCCCAGTTCCTGTACGAGGGCGACTCCCCGCTGGCCGAGCGGCGCGCCGCCGCACTGTCCCTGGACTCCCGGCTGCTGGCCGAGCTGCTGGGGCAGGCCGAGCTGCGCGAGCTGCTGGACGCCGAGGTGCTGGCCGAGCTGGAGCGCGAGCTGCAGTGGCTGACGGAGGACCGCCGCGTCAAGGACGCGGAGGGCGTCGCCGACCTGTTGCGGCTGCTCGGGCCGCTGACCGACACCGACCTGGTCGAGCGCGGTGCGGATCCGGCGTGGCCCAGGGAGCTGGCCTCGGCCCGCCGGGCCATCACGGTGCGGATCGCCGGCGCCGACCACTGGGCCGCGGTCGAGGACGCCGGACGCCTGCGCGACGCCCTGGGGACGGCCCTGCCGGTCGGTGTGCCGGAATCGTTCACCGAGCCGGTCAAGGACCCGCTGGGCGACCTCCTCTCCCGCTACGCCCGCACCCACGGCCCCTTCACCTCGGAGCAGGCGGCCGCCCGCTTCGGCCTGGGCACGGCCGTGACCGACGGCGCGCTGCACCGCCTGGCCGCCGCGGGCCGTGTCGTCCAGGGTGAATTCCACCCGGCCGGCATCGGTCAGGAGTGGTGCGACGCGCAGGTGCTGCGCAGGCTGCGCCGCCGCTCGCTGGCCGCGCTCCGCGAGGAGCTGGAGCCGGTGCCGCCGGCCGCGCTCGCCGCCTTCCTCCCCCAGTGGCAGCACGTCACCGCGCCGGGCGGCCCCGGCCGGAGTTCCGGTGGCGGCTCGCACGGCCTGCGCGGTATCGACGGCCTGGTCCGCGCCATCGAGCAGCTCCAGGGCGCCCCGGTCCCCGCGTCCGCCCTGGAAAAGCTGGTGCTGCCGTCCCGCGTCGGCGACTACACCCCCGCCATGCTGGACGAACTCACCGCCACCGGCGAGGTGTTGTGGTCCGGCGCCGGCGCGCTGCCGGGCAAGGACGGCTGGCTCTCCCTGCATCTCACGGACTCCGCCCCGCTGCTGCTCCCTGCCCCGCTCCCCCTGGAACTCACCGCGCTGCACGAATCGGTCCTGACCGCCCTCGCTCCCGGGTACGGCCTGTTCTTCCGGCAGATCGCCGACCAGATCCGCGCGACCACCCACCCCGAGGCCACCGACCCGCAACTCGCCAATGCGCTCTGGGATCTGGCCTGGTCCGGGCGGCTGACCAACGACACGCTCGCCCCGCTGCGCGCCCTCCTCGGCTCGGGCCGCACGGCCGGCTCGACCGCCCACCGCGCCCGGCGCGCCGTCCCCCGCGGCCGGTACGGCTCCCTGACCGCGGCGACCGGCCGTACGGGGCGCCCCACCGCATCGCGCTCCGGGCCGCCCACCGTCGGCGGTCGCTGGTCCCTGCTCCCCGCCCTCGAACCGGACGCCACCCACCGTGCCCATGCGCTGGCGCGTACGCTCCTGGACCGGCACGGCATCGTCACCCGCGGGGCGGTCGCCGCGGAGGGCGTCGAGGGCGGTTTCTCCGCCGCGTATCGGGTACTGGCCGTGTTCGAGGAGTCCGGGCAGGCCCGCCGCGGGTACGTCGTGGAGGGGCTGGGCGCCGCACAGTTCGCGATGGACGGCGCGGTCGACCGGTTGCGCGCGGTCAACACCCAGCGGGAGCGCACGGCGGACGATGCCCTGCCGGACGGGAGTGCGGGGCAGTCCCGCCGCGGCGGGCCGCAGCGCGCCGTGGTCCTGGCCGCCGCCGATCCGGCCAACGCCTACGGCGCCGCCCTCCCGTGGCCCGACCCGCCCGAGGGCTCGACGCACAAGCCCGGCCGCAAGGCGGGCTCCCTCGTCGTCCTCGTCGACGGCGAACTGACGCTCTACATGGAGCGCGGCGGCAAGACCCTGCTGATCTGGCCGCTCGGCGACGATCCGGCCGGCGCCGGGACCGACGCCCGCGTCCAACCCGCCGTCGCGGCGCTCACCGAGGCCGCCCGCGCCGGCGCGCTCGGCACCATCACCACCGAGCGCATCAACGGCACCGCGGCCCTCACCTCGCCCTACGCCCCCGTCCTGGAGGCCGCCGGCTTCCACCCCACCCCCCGGGGAATGCGGCTGCGCGGCTGACGAGCCACCCGAGCCCCCGACCCCCGATCGCCACGACCCCTACGGCGCTACGGCACTACGGCACGGCCACGGCCAGTCCAGCCGGCGACACCCCCCCCCCCCCCCGCCAGCAACACGCCCCCAGCCGCCCCACCCGTCCGCCCGCGCACCAGCAGCCGGACCCCGGGCACGAAGACCACCGCCCGTTCGTCCGCCCGATGCCCGATCCGCCCTCGGGGCCCCGCTCCCCGGCATGATGGATCCATGCCCGAAGGCGACACCGTCTGGCGTCTGGCCCAGCGCTTGCACGACGCGCTGGCCGATCACCCGCTGACCCGCTCCGACCTGCGCGTCCCCCAACTCGCGACGGTGGATCTGACCGGCCGCACGGTCCTCGGCGTGCTCCCCCGCGGCAAGCACCTCCTCACCCGAGTCGAGGGCGGCCTCACCCTGCACTCCCATCTGCGGATGGACGGCGCCTGGAAGATCTACCGACCGGCCGAGCGCTGGCGGGGCGGCCCGGCCCACCAGATCAGGGCGATCCTCGGCACCGCGGAGCACACCGCCGTCGGCTACCGCCTCCCCGTCCTGGAACTGCTGCGCACCGCCGACGAGTCCCGGGTCGTCGGCCACCTCGGGCCCGACCTCCTCGGCCCCGACTGGGACCCGGCCGAAGCCCTGCGCAGACTGCTCGCCACCCCCGCACGCCCACTGGGCGAAGCCCTGCTCGACCAGCGCAATCTCGCCGGTATCGGCAACGTCTACAAATGCGAGCTGTGCTTCCTCCTGCGCGCCTCGCCATGGCTCCCCGTCGGCGAGCTCCCCGACCCCGAGCGCGCCATCACGCTCGCCAAGAAGCTCCTCGAGGCCAACAAGCAGCGCCCGGCACGCGTCACCACCCCCAGCGCCCGCACCGACCGCCGACTGTGGGTCTACGGCAGGGCAGGGCAGCCCTGCCGGCGCTGCGGCACCCCGATCCTCTCCGCCGACCAGGGGCCCGCCTCCGAGGAACGCGTCACGTACTGGTGCCCGGCCTGCCAACCGGAAGCAGCCGAGCCACCTCGCGGACCCGCTGCCCCTTGACACCCACGGCACCCGGCCGCGCAGATCCCGCCGGTCCCACCAATTGACGCACCGTCAGACCTCTCTCTACCCTCGCGCCATGCCTCTCACGGCGTACGACCTCACGGGCCGCACCGCGATCGTCACCGGCGCGGCGAGCGGTATCGGGCGCGCCACCGCCCTCCTGCTCGCCGAGGCCGGCGCGACGGTTCACTGCGCGGACCTCGACGGCAGCGGCGCCGACGCGACCGCCGCGACCATCAACCGATCAGGGGGTTCCGCCCACCCTCATGCCCTGGATGTCACCCGGCGCGACCAGGTCGCCGCCGTCGTCGAGGAGGCCCGTCGCAGCACCGGGCATCTCGACGTCATGGCCAATATCGCCGGGATCATGCACACCTCGACGGTCCTGGAGACCGAGGACGCTGATCTCGACCGGGTCTGGAACACCAATTTCAAGGGCGTGCTGCACGGCTGCCAGGAGGCCGCTCGCGCGATGCTCGCCGCCGGCACCCGGGGCAGCATCGTGACCATGGCGTCCGGCGCCATCGACACCGGCGCTCCCGGGCTGCTCTGCTACGGCGTGACCAAGGCTGCGGTCGTGCAGCTCACGAAGACCCTGGCCTCCGAGGTCGGCCGGCACGGCGTCCGTGTCAATGCCGTCGCTCCGGGCTGGGTACGGACCGCGATGACCGACCGCCACTCCGCCGAGGCCCGACAACAGGCGGAAGGCCCAATGATCCGGATGTCGCCCCTGGGCCGGGTGGGTGAGCCCGAGGACATCGCGCACGCCGTACTCCATCTGGCGTCCGATGCCTCGTCCTTCATGACCGGCCAGATTCTCCGCCCCAACGGCGGCGTCGCCATGCCGTGGTGAGCGCCCTCCAGACCTCCTCCCCCGGCCTGGCGCGCCCACGGCCACGGCGCCCCGCCCAGGGCACGCAGTGCACCGGAAGCAGGCTGAGCCCCCACCCGCCTGCCGCCACCGCCCCCTCGACGATGCCCGCCATCTGGGGCCACAGCGTGAGCCGGAGCACGGCCCACCACCACAGCCCACCGACGACGGTCACGGCTATCCAGCGCCCCGGTATGGCCCGGGTAGGCCGTTCGTCCGGCCCGCGGGCCGGAAGCCTCCCGGTCACGCCGCGGGCCACGAAATCGTGCCACGCCATGGCTGCCTCCTCCGGCCGACGCTAGGCGGACCCGCCACCCGGCGCGAGGGCGCACCGGGGCAGTCCCGGCGCGCACCGGGTGGCGGCGCGCCCATCCGTGGGCGACGCGTCCCGCGACGGGACACGCGGTGGGCCACCAGAGACCGCGACCCTCGACGAGGCGGCCACCACCCGGTCAGTACGACTCGGCCTGGAACATCCAGTGGTGCTTCTCCAGGTCCGCCGTCAGGCCGATGAGGATGTCCTGGGTGACCGGATCCGGCTCACCGGTGGCATTGATCCGCTCCCGCATCCGCCGGATGACCGCGGCAAGCCCCGCCACCAGGGTCTGCACCGCGTCACCGTCCTTGATCCAGCCGTCCGACACCTCGCCGATGCCGCTCGTCTTGGTGATCGTCACGGCCCGGCCGTCCGGCGCCACACCGATCGCGGAAGCCCGCTCGGCAACGGTGTCGGCATGCTGCCGTGCGGTGTCCACGACCTCGTCGAGCTGGAGATGTACGGAACGGAAGCGCGGCCCCACGACATTCCAGTGCACCTGCTTGGCGACAAGGGAGAGGTCGACCAGATCGACGAGGGCACCCTGCAGGGCATTACCGACGAGGGCGAGGTCGTCATTGGACAGCGTGCTCTTGACCACAGGCATCCAAATGCTCCTTTTCAGGTGAATGTTCCGATTTACTCATCGTACAAACAATTAATTCGTTCGAGCAGATCGGGCGGTCCGACCAAGCGGGCACCCGGCGCCCGCCGGGCCCACACGCCGCAGAGCCCCGACCGGCTTCAACCGGTCGGGGCTCTGTGTGGGATGAACGGGGGCGTCAGGCCGCGACGACATCCACGACGTCTGCCGGGGACTTGATGGTCACGCGGTCCTCCGGCACGCCGGCCAGGGACGTGACGGACACCGAGTTGAGCTTCGGCCGCACCGGTGCCGGCACCGGGTCACTCGCGGCCGCGGACTGTGCCAGCTCGGCGAGCGCCAGCTCATCGCTGACCTCTCGCATGAGCTCTGACATGCGCACGTCCAACGCGTCACAGATCGACGAGAGCAGTTCGGAGGATGCCTCCTTCTGCCCCCTTTCGACCTCGGACAAATAGCCGAGCGATACCCGAGCGGAGGAAGAGACCTCGCGCAGGGTTCGGCCCTGGCGCTGACGCTGTCGGCGCAGCACGTCACCCAGCAGGCGACGAAGCAGAATCATCGCTGGCTCCCTCCTCGGACCTCGGATCCGGATCCTTCTCGCCCCACCGTACCGCCTCGGGCCGCAGCCGTGCCGGGCGCAAGTTCGTGTTCTCTCAGGGCTGCAAACATCAATTCCCCCTGTGTTGTTCCGTATCCTGTGCCCGCGCATTTTCTGTCAGTTCGCTCAACAACAGGATGATCACGGCTTCCACGGTGTCCAGGCGGATTCGGTCACGATCGCCCTCCAGTGCCAGCCTGCGTACCTCGCCCGCGCCATCGGGGCCTTGGACCGCCACGAACACGGTCCCCACGGGCTGCCCGTCCTGGGGATCGGGGCCCGCGACCCCGGTCGTGGCGATGCCCCAGTCGGCGCCCAGAGCCCGCCGCACACCGCTCGCCATCTGGCGGGCGACCTCGCCGTCCACGGCTCCGCGCTCGGCCAGCAGCGCGCCGTCCACGCCCAGCACGGCACGCTTGAGGTCGGTGGCGTAGGCGGTCACGGAACCCCGCACGACTCGCGAGGCCCCGGGGACGGCGGTCAGCGCGCCCGCGACCAGGCCCCCGGTCAGCGATTCGGCCACCGCCAGGCTCTGCCCGCGCCCCGCGAGCAGCTCCAACGCCCCGGCCGCCGCAGAACCCGGCCCGGTCACCGTACGGCTTCCCGATCCGCCCGCTCGGCCCGCTCCTTGGCCAGCCCGGCCCGGCGCATGGTCACGGCCTGGCGCACATAGTCCAGCCCGGTGGCGACGGTCAGCACCACGGCCACCGCCATCACCCACCAGCGCAGTGTCGCCAGCGGCCCGGTCAGCACCAGGACGTACATCCCGACCGCGGTGCCCTGCGCCAATGTCTTGATCTTGCCGCCACGACTGGCCGGAATCACACCGTGCTTGATCACCCAGAAGCGCATCAGGGTGATGCCCAGCTCGCGGAAGAGGATCACGCCGGTCACCCACCACGGCAGATCGCCCAGCACCGACAGACAGACCAGCGCCGCGCCCATGATCGCCTTGTCGGCTATCGGGTCGGCGATCTTCCCGAAGTCCGTGACCAGGTTGTACGTGCGCGCCAGATGCCCGTCGAAGATGTCGGTGATCATGGCGACGGCGAAGGCGGCCCAGGCGAAGGCGCGCCAGGCCGGATCCGAGCCGTCCTCGTGCATGAGCAGCACCACGAAGGCCGGGACGAGCACCAGCCGCATCATGGTGAGGAGGTTGGCGATGTTCCACAGCCCGGCCTGCCGGACGACCGGCGCCGTGCGCGGGCCCCCCGCTGCGGAAGCCGGGACTCCGGTCATCTGCCCGCCTCCTCGGTACATGCCGCGCCGTCCACCGACAGCACCTCGGCCACGAGGTCCACGCCCTCGCTCGCCACCACCTTTGCTTCGACCATACGGCCGGGAGCAAGCTCCAGGTCGGACGAGAGCAGCGTGACCCCGTCGGTTTCCGGTGCCTGGTGCGCGGCCCGCCCGACGACGCCGTCCTCCTCGTCGATCCGGTCGACCAGCACCCGGACGTGCTCACCGACCCGCTCCTCGGCGCGCTGCGCGGTCAGCTCCTCGGCCAGCCGCGAGACCCGCGCCAGCCGCTCGGCGACCACGTCAGGATCGACCTTGGCTTCGTAGGAGGCCGCTTCCGTGCCGTCCTCGTCGGAGTAGCCGAAGACGCCGATCGCATCGAGGCGGGCCTCGGTGATGAAGCGCTCCAGTTCCGCGAGGTCGCTCTCGCTCTCGCCCGGGAAACCGACGATGAAGTTGGAGCGCGCGCCGGCCTGCGGCGCCTTCGCCCGGATCTGCTCCAGCAGCTCCAGGAAGCGCTCGGTGTCCCCGAAGCGGCGCATGGCGCGCAGCACCCCTGGCGCCGAATGCTGGAAGGACAGATCGAAGTAGGGCGCCACCTTGTCGGTGCCGGTCAGCACGTCGATCAGCCCGGGCCGCATCTCGGCGGGCTGCAGATAGCTGACGCGGATCCGCTCGATGCCGTCCACCGCGGCCAGCTCCGGCAGCAGCGTCTCCAGCAGCCGGATGTCGCCGAGGTCCTTGCCGTAGGAGGTGTTGTTCTCGGAGACCAGCATGACCTCCTTGACGCCCTGCTCGGCCAGCCAGCGGGTCTCGCCGAGCACGTCGGAGGGCCGGCGCGAGATGAAGGAGCCCCGGAAGGACGGGATCGCGCAGAACGAGCAGCGCCGGTCGCAGCCGGAGGCGAGCTTGACGGAGGCCACGGGATTGCTGCCGAGCCTGCGGCGCAGTGGCGCGCGCGGCCCCGAGGCGGGTGCCACGCCCTCCGGGAGGTCCTCCGGGGGCGTGTCCTGGGCGTGGCCGGGCAGCGCGACCTCGGCGGCGCCCTGCCGCTCGGCGGGGCTGATGGGCAGCAGCTTGCGGCGGTCGCGCGGGGTGTGCGAGGCGTGGATGCCGCCGTTGAGGATGGTCTGCAGGCGGTCGGAGATGTCGCTGTAGTCGTCGAAGCCGAGCACGCCGTCGGCCTCGGGCAGCGCCTGGGCGAGCTCGCTGCCGTAGCGCTCGGCCATGCAGCCGACGGCCACCACGGCCTGGGTCTTGCCGTGATCCTTCAGATCATTGGCTTCGAGCAGGGCGTCGACGGAGTCCTTCTTGGCGGCTTCGACGAAGCCACAGGTGTTGACGACGGCGACATCGGCATCGGCGGCTTCCTCGACAAGCTCCCAGCCGTCCGCTGCCAAGCGGCCTGCGAGCTCCTCCGAGTCCACCTCGTTACGGGCGCAGCCAAGGGTGACGAGGGCGACGGTACGGCGTTCGGGCATGAGGCTCAGCCTACTTCGTCCCGGCCGTACCCATTGCGCCCAGGTCTCCGCCGCCGGTCCCGGGCATCCGGGGCCTGGCGGCGGAGGGGGGTCGTGCCGGGTCTCAGCCCGCCTGCGGGTCTCCGGGGGTGTAGCTGAGCCGCTCCACGGATCCCTCGTCGCCGACCTGCTTGACCTCCTTGCCGTTGACGTACAGCTGTACGGCTCCGGCGTTACCGAGGACCAGGTCGATCCGCTTCTTGTCGGTGAAGGTCTTGGACTCGCCTTGCTTGAGCAGACCGTCCTGGAGGAGCTTGCCGTTGGCGTCCTTGGCGGACACCCAGCTCTGGCCGTCCCGGGCGGTCACCTTGATCGTGACCTTGTCCTTGGGCAGACCGGCAATGGCACTGTCGGAGGGCTGGGGGGTGTCGGGTTTGAGGGTGGGCCTGGTGGTGCTGGGGGCGGGCGCCGGCTTGCGGGCACCCGCGGTGTCGTCGGACGCGATCGGGCCGCCGCTGTCCTTCTCCCCGCCGTTGAACATCGTGAAGCCGACGAAGCCGACGACGGCCACGATCGCCGCGACCATCGCGGCGGTCCAATTGGGTCGCCGGGGCTCCGCGCGCATGCGCTCGGCTTCGAAGAGCGGCGCGGCGGGGGTCGGTGCGGGCCGTCCGCCGTGCTCGGCGTCGAAGTGGTTGATGAGCGGTTCGGGGTCGAGGGCGACGGCGCGGGCGAGCGTACGGATGTGTCCCCGGGCGTAGACGTCGCCGCCACAGCGCGAGAAATCGTCCTGCTCGATCGCGTGCACGATGGGGATGCGCACCCGTGTCGTCGTACTGACCTCTTCGACGGTCAGCTGTGCGTCGATACGGGCCTGCTGGAGGGCGCGACCGACGGAAGGCCGGTCGTCTTCGGGGGAGTTGCCGATGGACACGGGGGCGCCTTTCGAGCGTGTAGCCACCTGCTGGAGGTTCAGTCTAGGGGTGGAGCGAAAGGGTCGGGCAAGCGGGAGAGCAGAGTTTGTACGCCATCAGAACGCCCGAAGTCGGAGCCGGCGGGCCTGATGTTGCAGCATCGTTCCCTCACCTCCCTCAACTTGACGTATCGGCAGGAGAAACGGTTGCGTCCCGTCTCGTACGGGTGGGCCGGACGTGTGTGCTACTCGGTAGCCTTTCCCCGGATCACCGCGAGCACTCCGTCCAATTCATCCGGCTTCACCATGACATCGCGTGCCTTGGATCCCTCGCTCGGCCCGACGATGTTGCGCGATTCCATGAGGTCCATCAGCCGTCCGGCCTTGGCGAAGCCCACCCGCAGCTTGCGCTGAAGCATGGAAGTCGACCCGAACTGGGTGGAAACGACCAGCTCAGCGGCCTGACACAGCAGATCGAGGTCATCGCCGATGTCCTCGTCGATCTCCTTCTTCTTCGCTGTGCCCACGGTGACGTCGTCACGGAAGACCGGCGCCATCTGATCCTTGCAGTGCTGGACGACTGCCGCGACTTCGGACTCGGTCACGAAGGCGCCCTGCATACGGACCGGCTTGTTGGCGCCCATCGGCAGGAACAGCCCGTCGCCCTTGCCGATCAGCTTCTCGGCGCCCGGCTGGTCGAGGATGACCCGGCTGTCGGCGAGCGAGGAGGTGGCGAAGGCGAGGCGGGAGGGCACATTGGCCTTGATCAGGCCGGTGACCACGTCGACGGACGGCCGCTGGGTGGCGAGCACCAGGTGGATACCGGCCGCGCGGGCGAGCTGCGTGATTCGGACGATCGAGTCCTCCACGTCCCGCGGCGCCACCATCATCAGGTCCGCCAGCTCATCCACGATGACCAGCAGATACGGGTAGGGCGCCAGCTCGCGCTCACTGCCCGCGGGCGAGGTGACCTTGCCGCTGCGGACCGCTTCGTTGAAGTCGTCGATGTGCCGGAAGCCGTACGCCGCGAGGTCGTCGTAGCGCAGGTCCATCTCGCGGACCACCCACTGCAGCGCCTCGGCGGCACGCTTGGGGTTGGTGATGATGGGCGTGATGAGGTGCGGGATGCCTTCGTAGGCGGTCAGCTCGACCCTCTTGGGGTCGACCAGCACCATCCGCACGTCCTCCGGAGTGGCGCGGAGCATGACGGAGGTGATCAAGCAGTTGATGCAGGAGGACTTGCCGGAGCCGGTGGCACCGGCCACGAGGACGTGCGGCATCTTCGTCATGTTCGCCATGACGTAGCCGCCCTCGACGTCCTTGCCCAGCGCCACCAGCATCGGGTGCTCGTCACCCGCCGCGTCGGCCAGCCGCAGAACGTCACCGAGGTTGACCATCTCGCGGTCGGTGTTGGGGATCTCGATGCCCACCGCGGACTTGCCGGGGATCGGGCTGATGATGCGGACGTCCGGGCTGGCGACGGCATACGCGATGTTCTTGGCCAGCGCGGTGATCTTCTCGACCTTCACCGCCGGGCCCAGCTCGACCTCGTAGCGGGTGACCGTCGGCCCCCGGGTGAAGCCGGTGACCGCGGCGTCGACCTTGAACTCCTGGAAGACCGTGGTCAGTGACGCCACTATGGCGTCGTTGGCGGCGCTGCGGGTCTTGCCGGGGCCGCCCCGGGCGAGCAGGTCGAGCGAGGGCAGCGAGTAGGTGATGTCGCCGGACAGCTGGAGCTGCTCGGCGCGCGCCGGCAGCTCTCCGGACGGCTCCGGCGCGGCCTTGGTGTAGTCCGGCACCGCGGGGGTCTGCTCGACGGCGGCCGACGGCTCCGGGCCCCGGGCCGGCGGCACCGAGCCGCTCTCCCCCGTGCCGCTCTCGCCGCCGCGCTCCCGCCGCTCCCGCCGCTCCCCGGAGATGCTGCTGCTCAGCCCCGCGACGAGCGGGGAGGGCTGGACGCCGTGCAGTACCGCGCCGTCCAGGGAGGCGGCGGCCGCGGCGGCCACGTCCACCGCGTCCATCGTCTGGTCGCCATCGGGCTGCACGGACCCCCGGCGCCGACGACGGCGCTTGGCCAGCGCCTCTTCCTCCCGCGCGTCCGGGTCGTTCGCATCCCCCGCGGCGCCGCGCCGCGGCCGGCGGGCGGGCTGCTCGCGCCATTCGTCGTCGTACTCGTCCCACTCCCCGGCGGCCGCCACGGGCTCCGCGGGCTCCAGCACGCCCAGCTTCACGCAGAGCGCCCGCAGCCGCTGCGGGATGGCGTTCACCGGCGTCGCGGTCACCACCAGCAGTCCGAAGACGGTCAGCAGCACCAGCAGCGCCACGGCGAGGGTCTGCCCCACAGCGAAGATCAACGGTTTGGAGGCGACCCAGCCGACATACCCGCCGGCGTCCTGCATCGCCGCCACGCCCTCGTCCCGGCCTGGCGACCCGCAGGCCATCGCGACCTGACCGAGGACCCCCACGACCAGCGCGGACAGCCCGATGATGATCCGGCCGTTGGCCTCGGGCTGCTCGGGGTGCCGGATGAGCCGTACGGCGATGCCGCCCAGCAGTATCGGTACGACCAGGTCGAGCCGGCCGAAGGCACCCGTCACCAGCAGCGCGACGAGATCACCCACCGGGCCGCTGAGGTTGGACCAGGTGCCGGCCGCTATGACCAGCGCCAGGCCGAGCAGCAACAGCGCCAGCCCGTCCTTGCGGTGTGCCGGGTCGAGGTTCCTCGCACCGCGGCCCACGCCGCGGAACAGCGCCCCCACGGCGTGCGCCACTCCCAGCCAGCAGGCACGGACGAGGCGGTAGATGCCACCGGTGGGCGACGGCGCCGGTTTCGGGGCCGCCTTCTTCGTGGGCGCCCGCTTGGCCGGCGCCCGCTTCGCGGCCGCGGTCTTCTTCACCGGTGGCTTCTTGGCGGGCGAAGCCTTCTTCGCGGCGGCCTTCTTGGCGGCGCCTCCGGGCTGTCCGGCGCGCTGCTTCGAGGGGCCCGCCGTGCTCTGGGTTCCCTTGCCGGACGTACGTGAGGCCATGGTGTCGAGATTACAGCGGACGACGCGCGTGACACGAGCGCACGGCGTTTCACCCATTCGTGTCGCACGCGCACCTCATGAGGGGGCGTCAGTTACCCCGCGCCGTTTCCCGACCCCGGCTCGAGTGCGTCCAGCGCTCTGCGCAGTCCGGTCAGCTTCCGCTCCAGATGCGCGGCGGTGGCCACCGCCGCGGCGTCCGCCGACTCGTCCAACTGCTTGGACAGCGCCTCCGCCTGCTCCTCGACCGCGGCAAGTCGCGCCGACAGCTCGGCGAGCAGCCCCGCGGACTCCTTCGCCTCGTCGGGGCTCGGCCGCCCGCCCTCCAGCTGCAACCTCAGCAGAGAGGCCTGCTCACGCAGTTGGCAGTTCTTCATGTACAGCTCGACGAAGACCGAGACCTTCGCCCGCAGCACCCACGGGTCGAACGGCTTGGAGATGTAGTCGACCGCACCGGCCGCGTAGCCGCGGAAGGTGTGGTGCGGCCCGTGGTTGATGGCCGTGAGGAAGATGATCGGGATGTCGCGGGTCCGCTCCCGCCGCTTGATGTGCGCGGCAGTCTCGAATCCATCCATTCCCGGCATCTGCACATCGAGCAGAATCACCGCGAAGTCGTCCGTGAGCAGTGCTTTGAGCGCTTCCTCCCCGGACGATGCCCGCACCAGCGTCTGATCGAGCGCAGAGAGGATCGCCTCCAGCGCCAGCAGATTCTCCGGCCGGTCATCAACCAGGAGGATTTTGGCCTTCTGCACCATGGCCCGCCCTCCTCGCCCCGGCATGGAACCGGACGCCGCCCCAGGGGACGACTCCGTCACGCCGCCCGTCCTTGTGCCGGTCATGGTAGCTGCACCCCGCTTGTCGCCACACCCTGTCACCGCGATGTCACTGTGCACGTAGCAGAAACGCGGCGGGGGACCAGAAGGTTCCCCGAATCCCACGCTTCCACACGTCCACGGCGACCCTGAGTCAGCACGCGGTGATCCTCTTTCGGCTCCATAGTGGACGCCCCGTCACTCCGCGCGCATCCATTGCTCCATGACCGACAACAGATGATCGGTATCCACCGGCTTGGTCACGTAGTCGGAGGCTCCGGAGTCGATGCTCTTCTCCCGGTCGCCCTTCATCGCCTTCGCGGTCAGCGCGATGATGGGCAGCCCGGCGAACTGCGGCATCCGACGGATCGCGGACGTGGTCGCGTAACCGTCCATCTCCGGCATCATGATGTCCATCAGCACCAGGACCACATCGTCGTGCTGTTCGAGCACCTCGATGCCTTCCCGGCCGTTCTCCGCGTACAGCACCGAGAGCCCGTGCTGCTCCAGGACGCTGGTGAGCGCGAAGACGTTGCGGATGTCGTCGTCGACGATCAATACCTTCTCACCGTGGAACCCGCCCTCGGGCCCCGGGGCCACCAGATCCTGTCCGTTGCCGAGCCATTGCTCGTCCGCGGGCGCTTGCGTGGTCGGCTGCGCGGGCTGGGACGGCTGCGAAGGCGCCTGCGCCGGATGCTTCGGCGGGAGGGACGACGGCGGCAGCGCGAACCGCCGGGCACCGCCCGAAACGGCGCGCCGGCGCCGCCGGTTGAGGGTGCCGACGTCGTTCGGCTCGTCGCCCTGCAACTCCTCGGCCTCGGCCTGCCGCACGACCTCCGTCTCGCGTGCCTCCGCGTCCATCGCCAGCCCGCCGGCCACCAGTTGCGGGTAGCCCTGCGGAGGCAGCCCACCGGGGTTGTGCGGCAGGTACAGCGTGAAGGTGGAGCCGCGGCCGGGCTCACTGGCCGCATGGATCTCACCGCCCAGCAGCCGGGCGATCTCCCGGCTGATGGACAGGCCAAGACCCGTACCGCCGTACTTGCGGCTGGTGGTGCCGTCCGCCTGCTTGAAGGCCTCGAAGATGACCCGCATCTTGCTGGACGCGATACCGATACCGGTGTCGGTCACCGAGAAGGCGATCATGTCGGCGTCCGGGTCGCGCAGCGAACCGTGTTCCAGCAGCTGCTCCCGGATCGCCACCGGCACATCCGTGCGGGCCGGCCGGATGACCAGCTCCACAGCGCCGCTGTCGGTGAACTTCACCGCGTTGGACAACAGGTTGCGCAGCACCTGGAGCAGCCGCTGCTCGTCGGTGTGCAGCGTCGCGGGCAGCTCCGGGGAGACCCGTACGGAGAAGTCGAGTCCCTTCTCCGCGGTCAACGGCCGGAACGTCGCCTCGACGTAGTCGACGAGCTGGACCAGCGCGATCCGTGTCGGGCTGACGTCCATCTTGCCCGCCTCGACCTTCGACAGGTCGAGGATGTCGTTGATCAGCTGGAGCAGGTCGCTGCCCGCCCCGTGGATCGTCTCGGCGAACTCCACCTGCTTCGGGGAGAGGTTCCCCTCGGCGTTGTCGGCCAGCAGCTTGGCGAGGATGAGCAGCGAGTTGAGCGGTGTGCGCAGCTCGTGCGACATGTTCGCCAGGAACTCCGACTTGTAGCGCATGGAGACCGCGAGCTGCTCGGCACGCTCCTCCAGGACCTGCCGCGCCTCCTCGATCTCGGTGTTCTTCACCTCGATGTCGCGGTTCTGCGCACGCAGCTGCTCGGCCTTCTCCTCCAACTCGGAGTTGGACAGCTCCAGCGCCTTCTGCCGGCTCTCCAGCTCACCGGACCGCTCCTTGAGCTGCTCGGTCAGCTCCTGCGACTGCTTGAGCAGGACCTCGGTCTTGGTGTTGACCGAGATGGTGTTGACGCTGGTGGCGATCATCTCCGCGATCTGGCTGAGGAAGTCCTTCTGGATCTGGGTGAACGGCTGGAACGAGGCAAGCTCGATCACGCCCAGCACCTTGTCCTCGAAGAGCACCGGCAGCACGATCACGTTGGCCGGCGGGGCCTCCCCGAGCCCGGAGGCGATCTTGAGGTAGCCCGACGGAACGTTCTCCACCAGGATGGTGCGCCCCTCCTCCGCGGCCGTGCCGATCAGCGTCTCGCCCGGCCGGAAGGTCGTCGGCATCCCGCCCATGGCGTAGCCGTACGAACCCATCAGCCGCAGCTCGTACGCGCCCGCCTCGCCGCCGTCCGCGCCGATCTCCTGGCTGTCGGGCTGCGCGGCGAGGAAGAAGGCGCCGTGCTGGGCCGAGACCGCGGGCGAGAGCTCGCTCATGATGAGCGTGGCGACGTCCTTGAGGTCGCGCCGGCCCTGCATCAGGCCCGAGATGCGGGCGAGGTTGCCCTTGAGCCAGTCCTGTTCCTCATTGGCGAGGGTGGTCTCGCGGAGCGTGGAGATCATGGTGTTGACGTTGTCCTGGAGCTCCAGGATCTCGCCGGCCGCGTCCACGTCGATGCGGACGTTGTGGTCGCCGAGGGTGACCGCCGCGGCGACCGCGGCGATGGCCCGCACCTGGCGGGTCAGGTTGCCCGCCATCTCGTTCACCGATTCGGTCAGGTCCTTCCAGGTGCCGGCCACTCCCCGCACCTGCGCCTGACCGCCCAGCTGGCCTTCCGTGCCCACCTCGCGGGCCACCCTGGTGACCTGCTCGGCGAAGGACGACAGCTGGTCGACCATGGTGTTGATGGTGGTCTTCAGCGCGAGGATCTCGCCGCGCGCGTCAATGTCGATCTTCTTGGTCAGATCACCCTTGGCGATGGCGGTGGTGACCATGGCGATGTTGCGGACCTGGCCGGTGAGGTTGTTGGCCATGGAGTTCACCGACTCGGTGAGGTCCTTCCACGTACCGGCGACGCCGGGGACGCGGGCCTGGCCGCCCAGGATGCCGTCGGTGCCCACCTCACGGGCCACTCGCGTGACCTCGTCGGCGAACGACGACAGCGTCGTGACCATGGTGTTGACCGTGTCGGCGAGCTGCGCGACCTCGCCGCGCGCCTCGACCGTCACCTTCTTCGTCAGGTCGCCGTTGGCGACCGCCGCCGAGACCTGCGAGATGTTGCGCACCTGGATGGTCAGGTTGTTCGCCATCAGGTTCACGTTGTCGCTGAGATCCAGCCAGATACCGGTGGCACCCGGCACCCGCGCCTGACCGCCCAGCTGCCCCTCGGTGCCCACCTCACGGGCCACCCGCGTCACCTGCTCGGCGAACGAGGACAGCTGGTCGACCATGGTGTTGACGGTCGTGACCAGTTCGAGGATCTCGCCCTTGGCGTCGACGGTGATCTTCTTCGACAGATCACCGCGGGCCACCGCGGTCGTCACCTCGGCGATGTTGCGCACCTGCGAGGTCAGGTTGTTCGCCATGAAGTTGACGGACTGGGTGAGGTCCTTCCAGGTCCCGCTGACGCCCTGCACCTCGGCCTGGCCGCCCAGGATGCCCTCGGTGCCCACCTCACGGGCGACCCGGGTGACCTGCTCCGCGAAGGACGACAGCTGGTCGACCATCGTGTTGAGGGTGTTCTTCAGCTCCAGGATCTCGCCCCGGGCGTCCACGTCGATCTTCTGCGACAGGTCACCGCGCGCGACCGCCGTGGCGACCTGCGCGATGTTGCGGACCTGAGCGGTCAGGTTCCCGGCCATGCCGTTCACCGAGTCGGTCAGGTCCCGCCAGACGCCCGCGACGCCCGGCACCTGTGCCTGGCCGCCCAGCCTGCCGTCCGTACCGACCTCCCGGGCGACCCGGGTGACCTGCTCGGCGAAGGCGGAGAGCTGATCGACCATCGTGTTGATGGTGTTCTTCAGCTCCAGGATCTCGCCGCGCGCGTCGACGTCGATCTTCTGCGACAGGTCGCCCCGCGCGACCGCCGTGGTCACCTGGGCGATCTGCCGCACCTGCGAGGTCAGGTTCCCCGCCATGAAGTTGACGGAGTCGGTGAGTTCCTTCCAGGTGCCGCTGACACCGTCCACGCGGGCCTGGCCGCCCAGCCGGCCCTCCGTGCCCACGTCCCTGGCCATCCGGGTGACCTGATCGGCGAACGACGACAGCTGGTCCACCATGGTGTTCACGGTGTTCTTCAGCTGGAGCATCTCGCCGGAGACATCGACGGTGACCTTCTGGGACAGATCGCCGTTGGCGACCGCCGTCGTCACCTGCGCGATGTTGCGGACCTGCCCGGTCAGGTTCCGGAAGGCGGTGTTCACAGAGTCCGTGAGGTCCTTCCACGTCCCCGCCGCGCCCGGCACGGCCGCCTGGCCGCCCAGCTCACCCTCGACGCCGATCTCCCGCGCCACGCGCGTCACTTCGGCACCGAACGACGACAGCTGACCCACCATCGTATTGACGGTGTTCTTCAGCTCCAGCATCTCGCCGGCCACGTCGACGGTGATCGTCTGCGACAGGTCACCGTTGGCGACCGCCGTCGTCACCTGCGCGATGTCCCGCACCTGGGCCGTGAGGTTGCGGAAGGCGGTGTTCACCGAGTCGGTGAGGTCCTTCCACGTCCCCGCCGCGCCCGGCACCTGTGCCTGACCACCGAGCTGTCCCTCGGCTCCGACTTCGCTCGCCACCCGCGTCACTTCGTCCGCGAAGGTGCGCAGCGTCTCGGTCATGGTGTTGATGGTGTCGGCGAGCTGCGCGACCTCGCCGCGCGCGCTGACCGTGACCTTCTGCGACAGATCGCCGTTCGCGACCGCGGTCGTGACCTGGGCGATGCCCCGGACCTGGGCGGTGAGGTTTCCGGCCATGAGATTGACCGAATCGGTGAGGTCCTTCCACACGCCGGCCACACCGGGGACCTGCGCCTGACCGCCGAGCTCCCCTTCCGTGCCGACCTCGCGGGCGACTCTGGTGACCTCGGAGGCGAACGAGGAGAGCTGATCCACCATCGTGTTGACGGTGTTCTTCAGCTCCAGCATCTCGCCGGCGACGTGAACCGTCACCTTCCGGGACAGATCACCCTTCGCGACCGCGGTGGTCACGAGAGCAATGTCACGCACCTGGGCGGTGAGCCGGGAAGCCATCGTGTTGACGGATTCCGTGAGGTCCTTCCACGAACCCGACATTCCGCGCACCCGCGCCTGGCCGCCGAGCTTGCCCTCCGTACCAACCTCGCTGGCCACCCTCGTGACCTCGTCGGTGAACGCCGAGAGCTGGTCGACCAGACCGTTGACCGTACGGCCGACCTTGAGGAACTCGCCCCGCAGCGGGTGCTCCGAGGAGCTGTCCGAACTGCGCGAGCGCAGGTCCATCCGCTGTTCCAGATCGCCCTCGGACACCGCCGACAGCACGCGCCCCACTTCGGAGACGGGCCGTACGAGGTCGTCCACCAAGGCGTTCGAGGCGTCGATGGCCGCGGCCCAGGAACCCTCGCAGGCGCCGACCTCCAGCCGTTCCGTGAGTTTTCCCTCACGCCCGACCACTCTGCGCACCCGGGCGAGCTCACCCGTCAGGTGCAGATTGCGGTCCGCCACCTCGTTGAATACCGCCGCGATCTCCGACATGACGCCGTCGCCGGAAACCGTCAACCGCTTGCGGAAGTTCCCGTCCCGCATGGCGACAAGAGCGACCAACAGCCGATTCAGGGCAGCCGTATCCACCTCGGTCGTCCCATTACTCCGGGATCGTCCGCCTTTTGCGCGTGTGCTTGCGCCCCGCGCCGCTGCGCCTGACTCCACCGTGTCCCTCCCGCAGGGTCGACCGTTCTACCCAGGCTTTCTCGTGATGCTTGCCCAGTGTTTCACCATGGCCCAACGAGGCCATAACAGTTCGGCAGCATCGCACACCCGTCCCGGTGCACGATTGGGGCGGAAACACACGTGACCGGCATCCGCAGGCGCGGCGAAGGTAAGTAACCTGGCATACGGCTGTCCACCCCGCCCCGGCCATCCAGTACGGGCGGTGGTGCGAGCACAACAGGTATTCGGAGGGGCGCCGCAGCATGGGGGAGCAGATCACCGACACACGCACGAGGAGACCAGTGATCACCGCGCGGGCCGCCGCCACTTTCGAGCCGGTCGGGCGCTCTGTCGCCACTGCCCGTGCGTTCGTCCGTGACACCCTCCAGGGCTGGGGCTACGGCGACATCGTCGACGACGCCGTCGTGTTGACGAGCGAGCTCGTGACCAACGCCGTGGTGCACGCGGGCACCGCGGCGGACGTGCTGTGCCTGCGGACGGACGGCGGCGTACGCATCTCCGTCGCCGATCGCTACCCCGAACGTGAGATTCCGCTCCAGAATTCCGGCCAAACCATCGTCCACCCCGACCGCGAGGGCGGCCGCGGCCTCCTCCTGTGCGGCGCACTCGCCTCCCGGTGGGGCGTGGAGTACACCGCCGCCCAGAAGCACGTCTGGTTCCAGCTCGACCTCCCCGAGCGCCCCGCAGGCACCCGCTCCGCCGGCCCCGCCCTCCCCGTCGACGCCCTCCCGGTCACCGACAGCCGCGTCCGGGTCGCGGTCGTCCAGATCGACCGCAGCGGCTGCATCGGCTTCTGGAACGACGACGCCAAGGACCTCTTCGCGTACGACCCCGAGCAGGTCATCGGCAAGCCGCTCACCGACTTCGCGGCCTGGCCGCACACCCCCGGCACGGGCACCGGCATCGCCGAGGCCCTCCAGCTCTCCCGCTGGGAGGGCTCCTACGGCATAAGGGGCGCCGACGGCCGGGTCGTCCCCGTGTACGCCTCCCACCTCCGCGTCCGCGACGCCGACGGCGAGGCGTCCACCGTCTGTCTCCTGGTCCGCGACCACGAACGGGCGATCCTGCAGAGCCCGCAGCGCACCCCCGCCCCGGACGCCGCCTCCCAGGCCGCCCAGTCGGAGGGCCGCCCGTCCGATCCCTTCGAGGTCTTCATCGGCTCGCCGGCCCCCGACGACCTCGACGGCCTCCTCCAGCGCACCGTCGAACGCGCCCGCGACATGCTCGACGGCGACGCCGCCTACCTCCTGCTGGCCACCGACGACGAGACCGAGCTGGAGGTCCGCGCCTCCACCGGCCTGCCCTCCGCCCGCCAGCGGTTCGCCCGCGTCCCGGTCGAGGCCGGCTCCGGACGCTACGGCTCCGCCCGGATGCCCGCCGTCCACGAGGACCTCACCGCCGTCCCCGGCGCCGTCCCGCTGCTCAGCGGCACGGGCATGCGTTCGGTGGTCACCGTCCCGCTGAAGGTCGAGGGCCGGCTGACCGGCTCCCTCGGCGTCGCGGCGGAGGCCGCCGGCCGCTACACCAACGAAGAGGCGCTGCGCCTCCAGTTCGCCGCCGACCGCATCGCCCTCGCCGTCGAGCGCGCCCGCCTGACCGAACTGGAACGGCTCCGCCGCGGCTCGCTCTCCTTCCTCGTCGAGGCTTCCGACCTCCTGGCCGGCACCCTCGACCGCGACCAGACCCTGGCCCTGATGGCCCAGATGACGGTCCCCACCCTCGCCACCTGGTGCGCTGTCTACACCGTCGCCGACCAGAGCTCGGAACCCGAGCTCTCCTACGTCCTGCACGAGGACGAGGACCGCATCGACGGCCTCAAGACCCTCCTGATGAAGGTCGATCCGCCCGAGCCGGTCCCCACCCCCGGCGCCCGCGTCTGGACCGCCCCCACCGACGCCGCGCACGACGCCGCCCTGCGCACGTCCCTGCGCAGCCTCGGCCTGGGCAACTCCGCCCGCCCCTCGACCGGCCCCGGAGCCACGCTCGCCACCGCCTCCGCCGTCGGCGGCGAAACCGTCGTGCTCCCCCTCGTCGCGCGCAACCGCGTCATCGGCATGCTCACGCTCGGCAAGCCCACCGAGGAGCACTTCCGCCAGGAGATCCTCGAACTCGCCGAGGACCTCTCCCGCCGGGCGGCCCTCGCCCTGGACAACGCCCGCCTCTACTCCGAGCGCACGGCCATCAGCCAGTCCCTCCAGCGCAGCCTGCTGCCCCCGGAGCTGCCCGACGTCCGCGGCGTCGAGGTCGAGGTCATCTACCGCGCGGCAGGCGAGGGCAACGAGGTCGGCGGCGACTTCTACGACCTCTTCCCGATCCGCGACGGCGCGTACGGCTTCGCCATCGGCGACGTCTGCGGCACGGGCCCAGAAGCTGCCGCCGTCACCGGCCTGGCCCGCCACGCCCTGCGCCTGCTCGCCCGCGAGGGCTTCAGCGGCCCCGCCGTCCTGGAGCGACTCAACGCCGCCATCCTCGACGAGGGCGCCCGCAGCCGCTTCCTGACGCTCCTTTACGGCGAGCTGTGGCCGCAGGAGGACGGCAGCGCCCTCCTCAAGGTCGTCTGCGCCGGGCACCCACTGCCGCTGCGCCTGCGCCAGGACGGCTCGGTCGAGCCGGCCGCGGAACCCCAACCGCTCCTCGGCGTCATGGAAGACCTCGAACTCTACGAGCAGAACGTCACCCTCGACCCGGGCGACGTTCTCCTGTGCGTCACCGACGGCGTCACCGAGCGCCGCGAGGGCACCCGCATGCTCGGCGACGACGGCCTCACCGACGTCCTGACCACCTGCACGGGCCTGACCGCAGGCGCCGTCGCCGCCCGCGTCCTGCGCGCCGTGGAACGCTTCGCGGCGGAACCGGCCTCCGACGACATGGCCATCCTCGCCATGCGAGTCCCCGAGATCCCGGCCGACTGACACCCGTCCAAGGGCCGGATCCTCCCGATCCGGCCCTCACTCTCCCCCTCACCCTCGCGGAAGCGCCCTGCGGCTGAAGTCCCGTCAACTTCCGGACACGACAAAGGCCCCCGCCGAATGGCGGGGGCCTTTGTTCTCTGAGCCCCAATACGGAATCGAACCGTAGACCTTCTCCTTACCATGGAGACGCTCTGCCGACTGAGCTATTGGGGCGCGTCAACGGGATAGATCATACCTGAAGTCCGCGGCGCCTCCGAACCACCCATCGGATCAAAAGGCCGGCTGCAGCAATCCCCCCAGCGCATTGCAGGCACCGACGACCTTGTGCAACTCCCGCCGCGACAGCCCCGCATGCGCCGGCAGCGCCAGCGTCTCGTCAACGGCCCGCTCGGTGTGCGGCAGAAACACATCCCGCCGCAGCCCCGGCATCCGATACGCAGGCGCCTGCACAGGAACCCGGCACATCACGCCCTTGGCCCGCACGGCGCGCACGAACGCGTCCCGGTCGGGCCGCCCGTTCCCCGGCACCCGCACGACATACCGCTCGTACGTGTGCCCCACGGCAGGCCCCGGCGTCCGAACCCCACTGAGCCTGCCGTCCAGGTATGACGCATGCTCCCGGCGCCGCTCGACGCCTTCCGGGTCCGCCCCGGGCTCTTCCTCGACCACCACAAGCAACCCATGGCGCTGGCCGATCTCACGTATCCATGCCTCGTTCGCACGCCGGCCGAAGCGGTGTACGGCGACAACCGCCGCGGTCCTGCTGGTCACGACGTCCGACACAGCCGCCGGGTCGACGCAGTAGCTGTCGGCGTCCACATCGGCGAACACCGGCACGGCACGCAACTGCACGACCGCCTCGGCCACTTCGGCGTTGCCGTAAGCGGGCACCACGACCTCATCGCCGGCTCGCACACCGGCGGACTTGAGCGTTTCGAATGTCCCCATGTCTGCGGATCCTGGTCAGGCCAAGTGAACGTCACGTTACGAGCACCACCTGAAAATCAGAACAAAAAAGCTCCGGTCCCTGAACCAAGAGGTTCAGGGACCGGAGCTGAATGATTGTTCGGCGGCGTCCTACTCTCCCACAGGGTCCCCCCTGCAGTACCATCGGCGCTGAAAGGCTTAGCTTCCGGGTTCGAAATGTAACCGGGCG